>JAMCWM010000035.1 GCA_023481175.1 Nitrospirota bacterium | reverse complement strand
GACGTCGGATCCGGAAGGTGGTAGGAGAAGAGGCTCCACAGTGTTCATGGATCATAGAAATACCACATTTAAAGCAAGGAGTCCAGTGCCTCCAGGAAAAGGGGGGACGGGATGGACGAATGCTTACGGTAGCTGGATGTAAAAAGACATTGGGAGATTTTCCCGAAGAGGTTCAGAATATCATCCTGTCCGCCCTTCTCATGGCCCAGAAAGGCGACAAACACCCCGATGCCAAGCCCTTGAAAGGATTTCATGGAGCCTCCGTTTTGGAAGTTGTTGTTCCTTTCGACACGAATGCTTATCGGGCTGTTTACACAACCAAAGTTAAAGAAGCCATCTATGTCTTGGATATATTTCAGAAGAAATCAAAATCCGGGATCGCCACTCCGAAGAAGGAGATCGATCTGATCAAGAAAAGACTTGCGCAGGTCGAACGTCATCATAAGGGGAAGAGCCGATGAGACATGAAGAGGAAGAGATCATCTTCGAAAAGAGTTCCGGAAACGTCTTTCGGGATCTCGAACTCCCGAATGCAGAAGAACGACTCGAGAAGGCGAACCTTGCCTACGAAATCTTCCGGACCATCAGAGACCGGGGACTGACCCAAAGGAAAGCCGCCGAAATCATGGGCATCGACCAGCCCAAGGTTTCCGCCATCATCCGTGGAAATTTAAAGGGGTTTTCTTTGGAGCGCTTGATCGCCCTTCTCAAGAAACTGGGGGTGGACGTGCACATTGCCAAAAGGCCGGAAGTCTCTCCCTCAATTTATACGAATCCATCAACCCTGCCGATTGAGGCCTGGGGTAATCTTTCCGCGTTATTTGGCGGAATCTCTATCGAGGTTGCCGCTTCGCAGTATATGGCGACTGGCTCCATTGCCTGTATGGAAACATTGGCCGCTTGGGCCAGTACAACCCCTGTGAGTCTAAACAACAGAGACCAGCGAGAAAGGCCAGAGAATGAGCCAGCCCCCCTTGCGGCTTGAGCTTCATTACTACGACGAGGTTCATACAAGGTTCAATCCGGCCGTAAAATCTTCGGAGACTCCCACGCCTTTCGGGATAGGTGTATGGTCTTCTGTTCTTGAAAACAGGGAAGACCCGCTCAAATTCATGTTGAGGATGAGGATCGTCGTTCCCCACCCCTCCAAGGAGTCGATCCCGATTCAGGGATCTTTTGGAATCGTCGGGGTCTTTTCCGTTGATCAATCGATTTCCAAGGAGCAGAGGGCGTCACTTGTCAAGGTCACCGGGGGAGCCATGCTCTATAGTGCCGCCAGAGAGTTCATCCTCCTTGTTACCTACAGAACCAGCCCCTTCCCTCCCTTTTATCTCCCGACTCTTTCAGGAAAGGCTCTTGCGGAGGCTCCAGATCTTGAAACGATTTCAGGAGAAAAGGATGCTCCAAAAAAATCTTTGAGGTCCGAGAAACCCCAAAAGGCAGCGAAGAAGAAGGAAAGGATCTGATGGGAAAGAAAAAATGGACTCAGGAAAAATCTCGAGCCCGTCCGGAACCTCTGGAGATGGCCACTTCCTGCATCGAATCCTCAGGGAAGAATCATCTGGACAATGGATCTATTGACTGGATTCCTTTGAGAACCTGACCCGGGATCATGTCTGTCCTGAATCATGGTACCCACCGGGTTTTTCAATATGCGGAATGCATCGTGTTTCGTCTGTTTCAATGGTGAAGTCCGGACTTTCGAGGTCGCAGTCTCCCCTCCGCTGGAATGGTTTTCCCGACTCCGCGACGCGGGCGATCCCGAGCTCAAGAACCGGCGATTGGCTGAAAAAGGCGTCGGCCGGAACCGGCCGGACACCGGCGAAGCCGTCTCCGTCGAACCGTTGATGGCGCAGTTGCATCCTGACAGCCTTGTTCGGGGAGAGGACGCCTTTCCCGGAGAAACTCCGGGAGAAATCGGCCGCTCCTCCCGGCGCCTCCCTCCGCTTTCCCCCCCAAACGGCCGGTTCGTGCGATGCGGGCCAGCCTTTATCGGCCCCAAAACCGGGGAAACCGCGGCCGGACCCCCCTCTCACCCCGTGGGGCCCGACCCGAAAAACTTCACGAAATCCTCCCGGTGGGTCTCGAAGATCTCCCGGTTCGAACGGATCGTCTCGATCGCCTGGGCCACGGAACGCTTGGCGGCCGGAACCGGGTGGGCGGCGAAGAAGTCCGCCACCCTCTTCTCCTCCTCCGCCGTCTTGAACTCGTCCGCGATGCTCCGGACCAGGCGGTTCAACGCGAACCCGCCCGACTCGTAGCGCCGGTACAGCTCCTCCCAGTGAGCCGCGACAAAGTCGAAGGTCCTTCTTCGGCCCGTGGGGTTTTTCGCGAGGAACCCGATCACCGACACCGCGTCCTGGACCCGCACCAGGGGGGAGAGGACCAACTCCAGCGCCCGGTCGAAGAGGGCCGGGTCCGGGGTCCGGGCGAGCGAATACAGGAGCTTGTTCTTTTCTTCCTGATCGTCGATCCGGGAGGCCAGCGCCACGACCTCGTCGAAGGCCGCGGCCCCCCCTGCCGCGATCGCTCCCTGGAAGACCGCGAAGCGAAGGTCGGCGGGAAGCCTTGCGGGATCCTCCCGGTATTCGGAAAAGCGGCGGACGGCCTCCTCCAGGATCGACGCCTCCCCGAAGCGGACCAGAAGCCCCAGAAGGCTCGACCGGAGAAGGCGCCGCTGATGGGACTCCTTCTCCGCGGGCAAGAATCCCAAGCGGTCGAAGGCGGGGCGGACCAGGGCCGCCCCCCACCGGCGAAACGCCGGCCACCCCTCCTCCAGGGCCCAGATCCCGTCGATCGCGAACAGGTTCCCGGCGATGTCCGACCAGACGGCGTAGGAGGCCTCCTCCTTCATCGACTCGAGAAGCGACACGTAGTCCCCGATCGGGGCCAGCCCCGACCGGACGAAGGCGAAGAGGTCGTTTTCCAGGGCCAGACGGTCCAGGGGCGAGAGGCGCCCCTCGCGGAGGGCCCTCACCTGCCCGGCATGAAGGGCCCCCTCGTAGAGCACCCGGAAATACCCCGTCTGTCCGGAATTGACATTGACCCAGGCGGACCGGGGGTCCTCCCGGGGGATCACCGACTGGCGTTCCGTCAGGAGATGGCGGACGGCCTCCCTCCCCTCCTCCGAGACCCCGATCATGAGGGGCCAGACGGGAACGGACGGGTCCGGACTCCCGGGCCAGGCGGTCCTCCCGGCGGATGAGAAAGGGCTGCTGGACGATGCGGATCCCGCCCTCCTCGGAGGACACCCGGAGCCAGGGGTAGCCCGGGGTCTTCGTCCAGACCGAAAGCGCCTTCCCCACGCCGCCCGCCTTCTCGAAGGAGGGGTCGGCGAGGCGATCAAGCGTACAGAAAAGGCCATGACGCCCTCCCCCTCAAGGACATCTGGCACATCCTCCTCTAAAGACGCTTTTGCCCCATCCTCTCCTCCGCCCCACCCTGACGGGTTTGTCGAATGATTGCCTCCGATGGTAGAAAGTCCGTCCGTGCGTGTCGGGAAGGGGTGCTGATCACCCGTCTCTCTATGGCTCTCCGGACAGGACCCTTGCCAGGTTGAACCGGGCTCCCTGGTTGTCCATCGGATTGGGCCGGAGATTCCGGGTAAAGATCTTTTCGGCCTCCTCGAAGTCCCGAAGCCTCCACCGGCAGAGCTCCCATCCGAAGAGGCACCGAAGCCAGGGGCGATTGTCGAGACAGATCCAGGGAAGAAATCCTGAGAAAGAGGCGGGGAGGGAGAGTTCCCCGATGCGGGTGCCGATTTCATAACAATATGAGCGATCCGAGGAAAAATTCGTAGAGACAAATCGTCCAGAACAAAAAGGGGAATGAGTCTTGAAAATTCTTTAATATCAAGTATAATGGAAAAAAGGATGTCGTATTTTTGAAGGAGGATCGAAATGTCTGCAGCCACGCTCAGGGAAAGAATCGAAAAGAGGATCGGTCGCTCGAAGTCCAACGTTTTTCTCCGGAATGACTTCAGGGATCTCGGCGAGTACGACCAGGTGGGGCGTGTTCTCCGGAAACTTGTCCGGGAAGGGGCCTTTGTCAGGGTTGGATACGGGGTCTACGTCAAGACAAAGCCTTCCGTTCTTTCCGGAAAGCCGATTCCGGCGGTCACACTGATGGAACTCGGAATGGAAGCGATGAAAAAACTCGGAATCGTTGCCGGTTTGGGAAGATCTCGTCGTCGGTACAACGAGGGAGAATCCACGCAGGTTCCGGTGAAAGCTGTCCTTAATGTCAAGGGATCACGCATCACGAGAAAGCTTGGTTTCGGGTCAAGATTGATCCGGTATGAGCGATGAGGAAAATTGATCCGGACACACTTGAAAAGATCGAGGCATTGATCGAGGAACAGGACATCGATCTGGATCCCTATGCCCTCGAAAAGGACTTTCACGTCTTCGAGGCGATCAAGGCGGTCTCTTCCCTGCCCGACTCGACGGATTTTCGCCTGGTCTTTTGCGGAGGGACGTGTCTCGAAAAGGCTCACGGGCTCCTCGGGAGGATGTCGGAGGACGTGGACTTCAAGGTCGTTCCGACGGAGGCCTGCCAGGGATTGAGCAAAAGCGCCCTCCGGAAAAAACTGGGCAACTTGGCGGAATCCGTGACGGAACGACTGTCAGAGGCGGGATTCGGGAAGGAACGTATCGGTCGAAGAAGCCGCGACGAGAACCGATATTCGATGTTTACGATTCCGTACGAATCGGGGTTCAACCGTCCGGGAGCCTTTCGCTCGGAACTTCTGGTCGAACTGAACTACACTCCATTGGCCCGACCGTCTGCGGCGATGAACATCGGAATTCTTTTCGACAAACTTGAGAGGGGGGACTATCTGGATTCGATCTCCCTTCCCTGCGTCTCCCTGGATGAAGCCTACGTGGAGAAGCTCGTTTCGTTTCCGCGGCGACTGGCCATGGATCTTTCGAGGAACGGCGGAACCCTGTCCGATCGATGGGACGACACTCTGGTCCGCCATCTCTACGACGTGTTCCGGATCCGCGCCTTTCGCCCGGAAGCCGTCCACGATTCCGCCGGGCTGAAGGAGATCTTCGATCGTGTCATCAGAAAGGACGCCGACGATTTCGCCGACCAACATCCGGAGTTTCAGGAGGATTTTCGGGACCAGATCGCCCGGGCCATGGAAACGGCCAGAACCCTTCCCCTCATCCGCAATTAATACGACTCCTTTGTTTCCGACATGGTTTATGTCCGGGACGAAAATGTTCCTACCTTCGCCCAGGCGATCGAGCATTTTTCGGAAGCGCTTGAGATCGTGATGTCCGTTCGTGCCGACTATAACTTGCCCGAGTCTTCGTGGGGCCCCTCCGACTAATTTCACCTGAATAAACCCCGGCTCTGCCCTGATCTTGCCCCATAAAAAAGAATGGACACGGAAAAAATGGCGGCGAAATTTATAGTTTGCATTTAAATCAATAAACCTATTTGTCGTAGTAGATAGGTCCGAAAAATTCACCACAAGGTCGAACCGTCTTTGCCTGTCCATGGTTGACGGGATTATACGGCACGCCCAGATCACAGGGGGCGCGGTTCATCCAGTTTTTCGAAAATGCATGTCCACATGGATGTCGACGAAAGGACAGCGCACGCCCCCTCTGGCCGTGCGTTCCACCAGGCCGAGTTCCTCCAGGACCGACACATCCTCGTGGACCCGCTTCACATCTCGGCCTGCCCTGCGAGCCAGTTCTCGCACCGAAAGTGCGCCCGCGCCCATCAGCAGACCCATTAAGACCCATCGACGCGAGGTGATCCTTCCCAAAAACATCTCGGGCGTCTCGAAATTCAAAGTTTCCCCTTGGTAAACAGAAGCTTGTGCCGCTTTGGACGCAGTCCGCAGCGCCTCTTTCCAGTCCGGCCGAACGGTAATCGTCAGCGTGCGATTCTCCATCGTTCCACCTCCCCGATAAATCCTCTATCAGCCGATCCACATCGGTAAAAATATAGGGACGCTCTTTTCCTTCGACGTGGCAGTGGTCGCCCTTGCCACGTTCGTTGTCGAAGCCGATAATTCTCTCGCCGTTTGCGACGAACACCAAGCGATACTTGAAGGGATGGTTGCATGGAGGGACCGGTTCGTCCAACCGCCAGACCACCAATTCCATCAGGTCGCCTTCCGGAGAAATATCCTTGAAACGGGTGATCAGTCTTGCTGTCATGTTGGCTATTTTGACGCCGTCAAGAGAACCGGACCCCCCTCTCACCCTGTGGGGCCCGACCCGAAAAACTTCACGAAATCCTCCCGGTGGGTCTCGAAGATCTCCCGGTTCGAACGGATCGTCTCGATCGCCTGGGCCACGGAACGCTTGGCGGCCGGAACCGGGTGGGCGGCGAAGAAGTCCGCCACCCTCTTCTCCTCCTCCGCCGTCTTGAACTCGTCCGCGATGCTCCGGACCAGGCGGTTCAACGCGAACCCGCCCGACTCGTAGCGCCGGTACAGCTCCTCCCAGTGAGCCGCGACAAAGTCGAAGGTCCTTCTTCGGCCCGTGGGGTTTTTCGCGAGGAACCCGATCACCGACACCGCGTCCTGGACCCGCACCAGGGGGGAGAGGACCAACTCCAGCGCCCGGTCGAAGAGGGCCGGGTCCGGGGTCCGGGCGAGCGAATACAGGAGCTTGTTCTTTTCTTCCTGATCGTCGATCCGGGAGGCCAGCGCCACGACCTCGTCGAAGGCCGCGGCCCCCCCTGCCGCGATCGCTCCCTGGAAGACCGCGAAGCGAAGGTCGGCGGGAAGCCTTGCGGGATCCTCCCGGTATTCGGAAAAGCGGCGGACGGCCTCCTCCAGGATCGACGCCTCCCCGAAGCGGACCAGAAGCCCCAGAAGGCTCGACCGGAGAAGGCGCCGCTGATGGGACTCCTTCTCCGCGGGCAAGAATCCCAAGCGGTCGAAGGCGGGGCGGACCAGGGCCGCCCCCCACCGGCGAAACGCCGGCCACCCCTCCTCCAGGGCCCAGATCCCGTCGATCGCGAACAGGTTCCCGGCGATGTCCGACCAGACGGCGTAGGAGGCCTCCTCCTTCATCGACTCGAGAAGCGACACGTAGTCCCCGATCGGGGCCAGCCCCGACCGGACGAAGGCGAAGAGGTCGTTTTCCAGGGCCAGACGGTCCAGGGGCGAGAGGCGCCCCTCGCGGAGGGCCCTCACCTGCCCGGCATGAAGGGCCCCCTCGTAGAGCACCCGGAAATACCCCGTCTGTCCGGAATTGACATTGACCCAGGCGGACCGGGGGTCCTCCCGGGGGATCACCGACTGGCGTTCCGTCAGGAGATGGCGGACGGCCTCCCTCCCCTCCTCCGAGACCCCGATCATGAGGGGCCAGACGGGAACGGACGGGTCCGGACTCCCGGGCCAGGCGGTCCTCCCGGCGGATGAGAAAGGGCTGCTGGACGATGCGGATCCCGCCCTCCTCGGAGGACACCCGGAGCCAGGGGTAGCCCGGGGTCTTCGTCCAGACCGAAAGCGCCTTCCCCACGCCGCCCGCCTTCTCGAAGGAGGGGTCGGCGAGGCACCGCCAGAGGTCGGCGGTCTGGGCGTTGGCGTAGGCGTACTTCCTGAAGTAGCCGGACAGGGAGCGCCGGAAGGTCTCCGGCCCCAGGGCCGACTCGAGCATCCGGAGGAGGGAGCCCCCCTTGGTGTAGCTGATGGCGTCGAAGATCTCGTTGATCTCCCCCGGATCCCCCACGGCGACCTCGATGGGATGGGTGGAGGCCAGGGCGTCCATCTCCAGGGCCTCGTTCCTGTCCTCGCTCTGGAAGAGCTCCCACATCCCCCACTCCGGGAAGAGGGCGTCCACCGCCTTGACCTCCATCCAGGACGCGAATCCCTCGTTGAGCCAGAGGTCGTCCCACCAGTCCATGGTGACGAGGTCCCCGAACCACTGGTGGGCCATCTCGTGGGCCACGACGATGGCCACCCGCTGGAGGTTCCGGGCGGAGGCCCCGGAGGGAGGCGCAAGCAAGGCCGTCTCCCGGAAGGTCATGGCCCCCCAGTTCTCCATGGCGCCGGCGGCGAAGTCGGGAATCGCGATCAGATCGAGCTTGGGGAGAGGATAGGGAATCCCGAAGTAGTCGTTGTACCAGGGAAGGAGCCGGGCCGCCGCGTCGAGGGCGAACCGGCCCTCCTCCGCCCGCCCGACGGGGGTGTGGACCGCGATTTCGACCCCCGCCGAACGGGTCGCGATCCGGTCCCAGCGCCCCACCGACAGGTGCAGGAGGTAGGTGGACATCCGGGGGGAGCGCTCGAAGACGACCGTCTCGAAACCCTCGGGTCCCGGGGTCCGGCTCCGCTCCGGCATGTTCGAAAGCGCCGTGTACCCTTCGGGCACGACGGCGGTGATGGCGAAGGTGGCCTTCATGCGGGGCTCGTCGAGGCAGGGGAAGGCGCGTCTCGCGTCGGTCGCCTCGAACTGGGAGGTCGCCATCACCAGGGGCCGGCCCTCCGCGTCCTTTCCCGTGCACCGGTAGAGCCCGGCGAGAAGGTCGTCGATCTCTCCGGAGAAGGCGATCTCGAGCCGCACCCTCTTCCCCTCCTCGAACATGCGCCCGGCGGCCAGGACGACCCGCTCCGTGTCCGGAAGGAGGCGGACTTCGAGGGGATAGGCGAGCCCCTCGTAGAGGGCCTCGGCCCGGGCGATCGCGAGCCCCTTCGCGTTCAGCACGAACTCGATGGCGCTCCGGCGGACCTCGAGGTCGATCCCCACCTGGCCCGAAAGGGTCGCAAAGTCCTTCGAGGGATGCAGGGTCACGTCGTAGTGGCGGGGCAGAAAGTCGGCGGGAAGCTGGTAGAGAGAGAGAGAGTCCATGGGGTGCGGTCCTGGGGGTTGAGGGTTTTCGGAAGCCTGGGGAAAGGGTCTAGAGGATCATGGCCAGAGACTGCTCGATGGTCGCCCTGGGATGGGCTCCCACGAGCCGGTTGACCTCGTTTCCTCCCTTGTAGAAGAGAAGGGTCGGGATGGAGGAGACCCTAAGCTCCCGGGCGGTGTAGGGGTTGTCGTCGACATTCATCTTGGCCGCAAGGAGCCGGCCATGGTATTTTTCGGCGAGTTCCTCGATAATGGGACCGACCGTCCGGCAGGGTCCGCACCAGGGCGCCCAGAGGTCCAGAAGGACCGGAAGGGGCGAGGCGAGGACCTTTTCCTGAAAGTCGGCGTCGGTGACCTCGAGAGGGGCGGCCGAGCGCGCGAGGGGGGAGCCGCATTTCCCGCACTTCGCCGTATTGAGGCCCCGGGCCGGATCGAGGCGGTTGATGGCCCCGCAGGCGGGACAGGGGATGTTCTGATTGGGGTCGCTCATGGCATGTTCTCCCGGAGAGAGGATCGGATGACCGGTTTCGTTCGCACACCCATCATACCGCCCGGAACGGCTCGGGGACAAGGGAAGCCTGAAAACGGGAGGGCTCCGGGGAGAAGGACGGGAAGGCTCCTTCCCCTTCTTCCCCTCCTTCTCCTCTTCTTCCTCCTGTGTCCCTCGCCGGCCGGTGCGTGGCGCTCCTCTTGTCCTCCGGCCCCGGTCCATGGAGTCCCCCTGGGGGAGCACTACTCCCCCGCGGAGAACCTGGAGGCGATCGATGTGGCGATGATCGACCGGGCCCGCCGCACGATCGACATCGCCATGTACTCCTTCACCGACCGGGCGATCGCCGAAGCCCTCCTCCGGGCGGCGAAACGGGGGGTGAGGATCCGGATCTACCGGGACCGGATCCAGGTGAGAGACCGGGGGGACAAGACGCGAAGGCTTCTGGGCTCAAGGGCGGGGAAAGAGCATATCACCGTCAGGGTGAAGCGGAATTCCTCGCGGAACATCATGCACCTCAAGGCCTACCTGATCGACGGAAAGATCCTGCGCACGGGTTCGGCCAACTGGTCTCCTCCGGGGGAGGGGGCGTACTGCCGGAAGGGATACCGGTCGCATCGGGCCCAGCAGGACAACAATCTCTTCCTCACGGACAACCCGAAGGAGGCCGCGAGGTTCGAGAGGACCTTCGACCGGATCTTCGCAAGAGAGACCAACCGGGAGTGGAATCCGGGGATGGGGAGGAAGTATCGGGAGTGATCAGGGGCTTGTGAGGATCCGGCTCTACCCGACGATTTCCACCTGGTCCGGATGAACCCGCTGATCCAGCCTTTTCGGAAAATGGCTCGTGGAATCTTCCAGTGCCCATTTTTTCAGGTAACCCGAAAAGCTCTACGCTATGGGTCTGGATGTGTCACTGACCGCCCTAATGGCGCAACCCCGGACCGGGTTAGGGTCTTCATCGTCCGGTCCTGGCCGATCCACAGAAAGCGTTTGCAGTTTTCGTCGATCCGCTCACACCAACATGATGTAGGTATGGCCTTTCCTAAGGGCGATCTCGTCGATTCCTATGGAAAGGATCCCGGCCGTACTCATGTGTTCCCGGCCCCAGGAGACGGCCATCGCCACCGAATGGCAGACAAGCATCCCATGTGGTGTGGAACGCCTCGGCCGTCTCCTTCCAGGACAACCGCTTGTCCCACCCGGCCAGAAACCAGGCGAAGGCATCCGTAAGCGGGCTCTTGGGGTTGTGGGGAAACGTCCAAGGCATGCTTTCCACCTTGACCCGACACCGGGGACAGTCCGCCCGCCGGGGTGGGTAAACAAGAAACACCGGGATTCCCCAAAGCGGGATGAACGGAAACCAACTCGTGGGGAGACGATCGTAGCCGGGACACCGTTTGAAGCATTTGCCACACTGCGGACGACTGTTGGATCGTGGCTCGACAAAGATTCTAGTGGCGTGTTTCTCCGTGGAAGCCCATTGGGTCTTTGTGTAGACGAAGGACTTGAATTTCTGAACAAAATTGAGGATAGTAATGATCTGCATCCTCTTTATCTTTCTTTTTGATGTTAAGGTCTTAGATCAATCTATCATCTCAGAAGCTCAGAAGACGGAGCAGGATGCACTCTTCATTTTTCTCGCTAGATCAGCACTATGTTATCAATGAATAATAACCCACGAATTATCCGAAAGAGCCGTTGTTTCTTTACCGCGCCGGGACGCTATAATGTGCTGAATAGATACAATCCAGGAAGCACGGAAGCTGTTTATCAGGAGCTAAAGATTTTCTGCGAATTTGGCCAAGAATTGGCCAAGAAATTGACCGTTTTTCTCTCGCCATGTCATTAATCCTACCTAGGGGATCATTCTAAATGCGTACCTTTCAACTGTATGCCGCCAAGAAATCCTTCATCCCTTATTTTCTGATCGCGCTTCCGATTGTGTATTATATTGCCTTCATAATTATATACGGAGAAAATGTACCAGAAGGCGACGACTACACAGCTCTGACACTGGTGAGAAAGTCCTATTTGGGAACACTGACATTCTTCGACCTCTGGAAGAATCACAACGGTCATCGAATGCTTTTCCCCAACCTTCTCTTTCTTCTTGATGGCAGACTGTTTCACTTTAATCTGAAGATTTTGATGTACTTCGGTTGGCTCTTTACAACGATTTCTTTCGTGTTCCTCTACCTTGTTTTCAGGAAAAACAATCGCCTGTCTGCATGGGGGATGGTTCCTGTAGCCTTCCTGATCTTCACCCTGTCTCAGGCCATTAATATTCTATGGGGCTTCCAGATCGCGTGGTACCTGATCCTCGCCTGTCTCTCTGGAATGATTTTCTTGCTGGTCAACAAAAACGAGAAGCCGTGGGCTTATTTTTCTGCCGCTTGTCTGGGCATCATCGCTTCCTTTTCCTCGTTCCAGGGATTGTTTCTTTGGCCATCCGGACTTGTGTGTCTTCTTCTCTTGAACTTCAGGCTAAAAAAAATTGTTGGTTGGATTCTAATCTCTTGCTTGACAGTATGGATCTATTTTTCGGGATACAATGCCCCGACTATTATGGGTCACTCGATGTTTTCTATTTCCCGAGTGATCCATTTTTCATACATGTTCTTTGTGTATTTGGGCGCCATTTTCCCTTTGGGCATCCTACCTTTACACATGGAATTAAATCATCTTCTATCAGTCTTAGCTGGAATTGGACTGGCATTGTTTCTGTTTGGAATATACGCAGTAATATATGGAATTAGTAAGGTTAGACAGAACAAAGAATTCATCGCCCCACTATCATTGTTTGTCTTTGTGTTACTTTTCCAAGCTTCCTTAGCAGTGGGAAGAGGGACCATTGGATTATTTCCCGCAATTCAAGGCCATTATGCAACATTCTCAATACTATACTTGATCGCCGTTTACCTCATCATTGTCCTGGCCTATATGTTCAAGAAAAACAACATCCGATATATGGCACTCTTCCTCTCTCTTTTAGTTGTGATTGTTGTTCAGGTTTCGGCAGCGAACTATACAGGGAAGGATCAGGGGAAAAATTTCCGGTCAGAAAAAGAGCGGGTAGCAGAAATCATTCAAAGGCACGGAGGAATGCCCGACCTTCTTTCCAAGATTATCATACTTAAGTATGTGACCTGGGGTGCTTACTTGAATGGATTCGATAAGGATATTCGATTCGCCAAAAAGTATCATCTGACGCTCTTCGCTTCTTCCTACATTATTTCCAAGGACTTTTCGCAAAAAGAACAGCTCCCTCCCGAGAACCTTTTGCCAGTCCCCGGATCTGTTGCAAGTCTTTTGGGCAAGGATGATAATTATTCACACGCATGGTACATTTTATCTTATTTGCATAACGAAAAGCCTGACTTGCACCAAGCCTTTCCGATCACCTCTGAACGTTCAGTAAAATCGATTCATAAGCTGATTCAATGGGCTTTGATTCCGACAAACGATATTAGCGACCTGATCGATCCCTACAGAAAATCATTGATTGAGTTAGACAGAAGATTGCAAAAACAAGATAAAGAACAATAATCCGGCTTATGAAGTAAGGTTCATCCGACTTTTCCGGGGGGCAAAAGGTATCCCATGATCACTCTCATTGATGAACCCCTACAAGCTCTGACCTTGCCCCATAAGTAGAGGGTGAACAGGGCCAAAGTTTTCGTGGTGTCTGTGGGCATGAAAATCTTCGGCCAGACCCTCGACACATCGATCCTCGACACGATCCGGACGGAGGCGGCGTCCGCCTTCTCGCGGAGTGACCTGGCGCGGAAGGTGAGCGAGGTCCTGGGATGGAAGGGAGCGAACGGGAAGCCCAAGGAGATGAACGCCCGGCTTCTCCGGAGGAGATGGATCCCCTCTCTGGCAGACGATGGCGGAGCCGTTCGACGGAGCTCTTTCGGAGCTCGGTCCACTCGAGATCCTGCAGGTCGTGACAAAAGAAGAGTCCCGGCTGTGGAACGCGCTCTTTTCGCGGTATTATTATCTGGAGAAGGGGCCGCTGTGCGGGGCCCATATCAGGTATCTGGCGAAGAGCCCCGTGCTGGTGGTCGTGGGCGGAGGGGCCTTCTCGTCGGCCTCCTGGAAGGTGGCGGTCCGGGAACTCTAGATCGGATGGGACGAGGAGGGCCGGCAGAAGAACCTCGAGAAGGTGGTGAACAACAGCCGCTTCCTGATCCTGCCGCACATCCGCGGGTTCCCATCTGGCCTCGCATCTTCTGGGGCGCCTTCTCTGCCGCCTGCCATCCGACTGGGAGCAGCTCTACGGAGAGCGGCCGGTTCTGGTCGAGACCTTTGTGGAGCGGGAGCGCTTCGCCTGGATCCTTGTTCCGGACTTCCGGGAGCGGCTCAGGGCGGGGCAGACAGAGGCCGTCCCGCCGGTGCTCCATCCCTTCTCCGACTGGACGGAGGAGGAGTTCGGGGGAGTGGACCTGGGGGGGTGCGCGCCTCAATGCCCGCTGCCGGATCCTGGCGCACGACTTCTATGCCCGTCCTCAGGCCTCCATTCCCCAGGCCTGCTGAGGCGACAGGGCCAAGGCGGCCTACCGTTTCTTCGAACACGAAAGGGCGACATTGGACGTTCTTCTCGAACCGCACCGGAAGACGACGATCGAACGAATGAAGGCGCACCCGGTGGTGCTGTGTCCTCAGAACACCACCGAGCTCGACTACTCGGGGCATCCCGACACGGAAGGGCTGGGGCCATCAGGAACCACAAGGGAGGAGCCCAGGGGCTTCTCCTGCACGATATAGTGGGTGGCCAAATCTAGACAAAAAAACCATGGAGATTTAAGAACATTATGAGCTCTATCAGAAAGCACTACTCCACTGACCTGAAGGTCAAGATCGTTCTCGATATTTTGAAAGAAGAGAAAAGCGTGACCCAGCTCGCTTCCGATTACCAGATCCACTACAGCCAGCTTCTGAAGTGGAAGAAACAGGCACTGGAAGGGCTTCCTGGCGTGTTTTCAGACTCCAAAACAGAAGCCTTGAAAACCACCCACGAAAAAGAGGTCATGGCCCTGTATCAGGAAATTGGACAACTGAGCACACAGATGGCCTGGTTGAAAAAAAAGTCAGGACTAGCCTAACCCATGGAGACCGCAAAAACCTGGTCGAACGCGACTGTCCGGAGTTCTCTCTCTCGACACAAGCCACGCTTCTGGGACTCTCCCGTTCCGGTCTCTATTACCAGGCGGTCTTGCCGTCAGCTGAAGAGGTTTCTCTCCGGCACCGGATCGACGAGATCTATACCCGCTGGCCCTTCTACGGAAGTCGCCGGATTGAGGCCGTTCTTGGGAGAGAAGGGCTTGTTGTGGGGCGAGACCGTGTCCGGACTGCAATGCGCGAAATGGGGATTCAGGGGATCCACCCGGGACCCAATCTCAGCAAACGGGCTCTGGAACACAAGATCTATCCCTACTTGCTCAGGAACATTACGGCCCAGTATCCACACCATATATGGGGGATCGATATCACCTACATCCGCATGCCTCACGGCTGGATGTACCTGGTGGCAATTATCGACTGGTACTCTCGTTACGTCGTCTCCTGGGCGCTCGATCAGACCCTCGAGATGCCGTTTGTCCTGGATGCCGTGGATCGGGCTTTTTTGACCGCTTTTCCCACGATTTTCAACAGCGACCAAGGGAGCCATTTCACCAGTGACAGCTACCTGGAACGTCTTCTTTCCCGCGATATCCTGGTCAGTATGGACGGAAAGGGACGAGCCATCGACAACATTTTTACCGAACGGTTATGGAGAAGTATCAAGTATGAGGAGGTTTACCTCAATGCGTACGACAAGTCCTCGACATGCGAGAGAAAGAATCCGCGATTGGTTCGTGTTTTATAACACGAAAAGACCACACCAATCACTGGATTATCAAACCCCTTGGGAAGTTCTCTCGAAAGGAAACAAACCAATACTTTCACCAACCTGAAACAGAAAGGAAAAGTCCTACCAACAGAGATACTTTGTCTCAAATGTATGTGCTTAAAAAATGGCCAAAAACTGTCTTGACAAAGCCACCCACTTCACGATATGGTGGCCTTTACGCCCGACGGAACGCCCCTGGGAATGGTGCAGGCCCAGACGTGGGTGCGTCCCAAGGAGAAGCCCGCCCCTCCCCCTCCGAAGAAGCGAGGGAGAAAGCCCAGGAACGCGCCGCCTGAGCCTCCTGCGTTACCGGACCCGAAGAGCGAGAGCGAAAAGTGGCTTGCGACCTTTCGGGAAGTAGCCCGGATTCAGGCCCTTCTTCCCGGAACCCGGCTAGTCAGCGTGGGGGACCGGGAGTTGGACTTCTACGAGTTCCTGGCCTTGGCCACCCGGGATCCCAAGGGGCCCGGACTTCTTGTCCGGGCCGTGAAGGACCGGATGACGACCGAGGCCACGGCGCTGTGGGAGAGCGCGAAAAGCCAACCCGCCTCCGGGACGATCGAGGTCGAGATCCCCCGGAAGGGCGGACGACCGGTGCGCACGGCGAGGCTCGCCGTGCGCACCGGAAGCTTCGAACTCGCCCCTCCGGCGCAAGGAAAGTCCAAAGGAGTGGTTCCCGCGCGTCTTTAGGCGGTCGTCGTCACCGAGACCGACGGTTCCGAAGGAACCGAGCCGCTCGATTCCCTCGAGAAGGCGGAGGAGGTGGTCGGCTGGTATGCGAAACGATGGGGCATCGAGGTCTTTCATCGGACGCGGGAAGTCCGGGTGCCGCACCTTCGACCGCCAGTTGGGCAACGACCAGCGTCTCGAAGCCTGCCTGGCGATCGACATGGTGGTGGCGTGGCGACTCTTCCATATGACAAAGCTGGGACAAGAGATCCCCGATGCCCCTTGTATGGTCTTCTTCGAGGAGGCCGAACGGAAGGCCGTGTGTATCTACCACACCAAGAATCCCGAGCCTCCGGAGACGCCGCCCACGCTTCGGGAGGCGATCCGGATGACGGCCAAGATGGGCGGGTTCCTCGGACGCAAGGGGGATGGGGAACCTGGGACCGAAGTGCTCTGGAAGGGGCTCAAGGATCTCGAGAAGATTGCCGAATTTTGGGAAATTCTGGAGAGGATGCGACTGGCCGGTTCCACATCTCCTGTGCTCAAGCGGCGGAGATATGGGTAAAGGTCAGCGACAAGCCTGGCTGAAATTGCGTCGGGTAGGGACAACGCATTACTGCGCCATCCCCCCCTCGGAACCCGGCGAACGACTTTCGCCGTACCGGGCTCGGGCCGCTACGAAGCACTGGATCCCTCCAGAGCCGGCAATTGACCACGATTGATCGGAGTTCCGATGGTCCCGCCGAAGAAAGTATCAAGCTCTCTTCGGATCTTGGCAGTAGATTTTCTCTGCGAGAAGTAAGGGAACCAGTCGGGATGAAACGGGTTGGCATGACCTTTGATCTTGACATGCCGACGGATCGGCGTCGAAGCGGTGTTGTAAAGGCAGTGCTTCTCCGTTGCCTCCGAGGCGAACACCCAGTTCCGGGTTCCTATGCGATGAAAGTATCGCTTCTTCACCCATCGGGCCCCCTTGTTGGAATGTCGCCGCTTCGCCCATCTCCAGATCATGCGGAAGATGACCTTATCGACCCATTGGTAGGTTTCTTTGGCACAGATGTGCCGATGGAACATGGCCCATCCACGCAGAATGGGGTTGAGTTTCTCAATTAGCCATTCCTGCGTTTTTGCCTTGGACTGATTCACAATGTCCCGGACCTTGTCCAGTAGCGCCTGGACATTTTTCCACGCCGGAGTGATGAGGAGCTTGCCATCGTACTTCCGGACGTTCTGGCCGAGAAAGTCAAAGCCCTCCGCGATATGCACAACGCGGGTCTTTTCCTGAGACAGTTCGAGACCCCGTTCCCGCAGGAAGAGTTCCACTGCGGGACGGACTTCTTGTTCGAGGATCTCTTTCGAGGCCCCGGTCACAACGAAGTCGTCGGCATAGATCACGATATTCACCCGGTGAGACGAGGGAAACCGGGACTCGAGAAACGGCCCCAGCCCCGACAGCGCAATATTTGCCGCGGTGGGTGAAACAATATCTCCCTGTGGAGTTCCTGCAAGGGTCGGGTAGAGGGAATGACGGTCGATGAACCCTGACGTGAGCCATTCGTGAAGCATCTTCCGGTCCAAAAAGACGTTCCGGAGAAGCCAGTCGTGGGAAATGTTGTCGAAACAGCCGACGATATCCCCTTCCAGAACCCACACTGGTGCATCCGAGCGAGAAAGAAGCTTGAAAGTCTGTTCGATCGCGTCGGCCGTGGATCGATACGGGCGGAACCCGTAGGAGTGAGGATACGCCTCTTCCTCCGCGACGGGCAGCAGGGCCAGAAGGTACAAGGCCTGCATCGCTCTGTCGAGCATCGTCGGGATTCCGAGAGGTCGGAGCTTGCCATTTCTTTTGGGAATGTAAACGCGGCGCAGCGGCAGGGCATGATACTCCCTGCGTTTCGACAACTTTTTCAGGGCCTTCATCTTCTGCTTTGCGGTGGACCAACGTACACGGTCCACCCCGGGCGTCTTGGCGCCCTTGTTCGTGGTGACGCGCCGGACCGCCAACGCTCTGGCGGCCAGCGAGCGGGTGAGGATGTTCTGGAGGGCTCGCGCCTTTCCGAATTTCCTCTCCCGGATTGCCTTCGCGATTCTCGTCTGGAGCTTTTGAACCCTTTTCTCGAATTGGTCCCAAGGGATCTGGGACCACTCCTCGAAGGGAAGGTCCGAGGGAGCACACGATTGTTGAGATCGTCCCATTTGCCTTTTCCTCGTTTAAAAGTTCGCCAATGAGTTTCGCGACAAACGACTATCGGGAAGTGGGCAACCTTTCGGTTCGGGCCATGACATCCGTGGAGGATGCGGACCCTATCCCCGCCATTACAGCGGGGCATTGGCTTTCTCCCGATTCCTTTGCCCGCTCGCGTATCGGCACCTCTTGCGAGGGGCTTTCCCGAGAAGAAACGCCTCGGGACGCGATCGGGTTTACCGAGTTGCGCGTCAGAAACACGACCGATTTAGGCTCTGTCTTTGGACCGGAAGCCGTAGTGTCCCTGTATCCCCATCGTATAGAGGGATAACCGGCTCTGTTACCGTTTGGTTCAGGCGATCTTCTTGAAACATAGCATCTTTCGCCTGTTCTATGTCACGGTCCTTGCGACAGTTCACTTGCGTTAGACATGTCGGCCAGCCTGGCCCGGAACCCGCGCGATGCTCGCAGATCTCAACCGTTCCTCGCGGTTCGGTTGTCCCCGGAATGGGGCCGGTACGTTGTCTCCGAGGCTCCGCACGGTTCCGTTACCGGAACCGCACGCCCGGATAGGCTACTCCCGAGGGAACGGGAGGTTCTCTTCGTAACGTATTGTATACGATGAACAATTTCTGACGAACCTTTGCTCGTCGCACAAACGATTCATAGGCATGGCAGTCCTCCGACTACAGGTGGACATAGAGTATGCGCCTTCTGGTTGAGAAATATCGGAATCGGGCGGAGCCGGGCGGAACAATCGTGCTAATCAGGACTTTTAATCCCGGGAAACGGGAATCAAACGGAGAAATCATGACGGACGGAAAAATTGTCGAAGTCAGCGCAATCTGGGACGACGAGGCCGGTGTCTGGGTTGTGGAAAGCGAGGACGTTCCAGGTCTCGTCACGGAAGCCGAAACGATGGAAGCCCTGAAGGAGAAAAATCGATGACCATGAACGATCCGGCTCATCCTGGAGAAGTGTTGAGAGAATACCTCCCGCCTGGGATGAGTGTTTCCGAGGCGGCGAAACGCTTGAAAGTCTCCCGCCAGGCCCTTTCTGCCCTTTTGAACGCACGTTCCGACATGAGCGCGTCGAGATGGCCTTGCGTCTTGAAGCCGCTCTTGGAATTCAGGCGGATTTCTGGCTCAAGATTCAATTGCAGCGGGATTTGTGTTCTGCCCGAAAAAACCCGAAGCCATCCGTCGAAAAAATAACCGCCTGAGATTTCATTCGGTAAAACGGACCTTCCCAGGAAGTCCCCGCCCCGCAGATCTCTTGACTCTTCCGGACGCGGATCCATTCAAGGTCTGATGGCCGATTATTTTCAGGACGTCAAGCGAACGCTCAGGGCAAACGGTTGCACGTTCGTCCGACCGGGGAAGGGCGATCACGAGATCTGGTTCAGTCCCCTGACAAACAAGCATTCCCCGGTCGAGTCCAAGATCGAATCCCTTCTCAATCTTTTGTTCTGTTTTGGGCCCTCCTCAGGATCCATCGACCGGGAGAGAGGGGATCAATCCCCGGCGAATGGCTTCTTCCTGAATCTCCTTCGGCATGGCTCGGGCATCGACGACCGTTCCGTTCACCATGATGAGCCATGCCATCGGGTTGTCCGCCTGACGACTCGGCAACGTCCAGACCGGATCCATTAACCCGACATTCAGAATATCCATAATCGCTTTCGATTTTGCCGTGCCGGTACTCGTGCTCAGACCGAAGTGCCCGCATAGTTCGTCCGCTCTCAAATAGGGAGTCTGACTCTTGTCGAAAAGAAAATTGACGCGGCCTATTGAGTAGACGATTCCGCAGGCCCAAGTACTGGCCTTGCCGGATATCAACGGCGATGGCCGTTTGCGACAAAGACTGGCCGCCATTTTTCGACACAAGTCGCCGTATTCTTGTGTCAACAGTTCCTGACAGCATTTATCCGTCAAGGCGATGACTTCGTGATACCTTTCCTGCAGTGCTGCCGGGACCCGATCCGATCCGCTCATTTGAGAGACCCTCCTGCGTTCTGGAACGAACACCGCGAAAGTTCGCTTGTGCACGTCCCTGTTCGTTCTAACTCTTGCCCCTCGGTGCCCGTTGCAGGTCACCTTCGGCCTCCCCAAGCAAGTTTGGCCAACCGTTGCCGGCTGGACCGTTCGCGGGAGTTCCATACAAGGCACCGACTCCTCTTGCATGTCCCGGGGGGGCGGCTGGCTGAACAGCCGGTCCACTTCTTGAACAGTTTACCGATGCGACTTCGTGTCGCACAAGACTTGAATTTTTGAAGGTGATCGAGGATAGTAGAAACAAGCCTCTCGTCTCCTTGGTTCTTTGTTCTGGCAAATGGCTGTCCGGCAAAACCATTCTTCCAGAAACGGGGCGAGATGCCTGTCCTTTCCTTGTGCGTTCCCTCAGTTTAGAGGGAAGAAAGCTCCCGACGAAACACAATCAGGGTGTCCCCCCGAGCCGTTTTCGGCGCTTAACACACGCCTATCGGTCTGATCAATCGTCGAAATGAGTCTCGCCCGGGGTTGCAGGCGTTTTCAGAAATCCGAGCAAAAGTGAACAAGGCGAAAACAAGTACGACGGTGTGTTTCGTCGAATTCGACGAAACAGCCTTGGTTCTTTGCTCAAGAGGCTTGACATCGGCCATGTTAAATCGGAGTCTGGTTCCGTTTTCACCCCCAAAAAACCCCGAGGAGCCTTCTTTTTCGGTTTCGTCCGCATGGGACCTCTTGGGTGGACCCTTCAGGAAGACTGGCCGTACCGACTATGACTGACAGAGGAATCCCCCGGAAACGGAAAGGGATCGCTCGCTCCTGTGTGGCGGAGGCGTCGACGGGAGAGTTGCCGGACGTCCGGAAAGACCGATGACCCGCACCCTCAGGCTGACTCCCCGGGGACACCTCCAGTTCGCCGAAGAGGCGGAGGCACCCCCTCTTCCGGAGAATCTCGACGGAAGGCTCGGGGAAGCCTTTGACCGGGGAAACGGCTTCGGACTCGTGGCTCTGGGGGCCGGGGAGGCGACGACGGCCCTTCCCCCGGCCCTGGCCTTCTGGCGGGACTTTGCCAGTCGGTACGTGACGGCGCTCACGGCGATACCGGAAGGGTCGGAGATCGCCGTGGCCGCCCCCGAGAAGGAGCTCCTCGGAACCCTTTGTCTCGACGCTCCGCCGATGACGGGGGGGGAGTATCTCTCCCCGGAGATCCTGGAAAACCTCTGGTCGGAGATCGAGGCGGCGGTGAAGGCGGAGCTCGAAGCCTCCGGCCGCTCTCTCCAGGCCTTTCTCAAGTCGAAGCATCCGGGATGGAACCTCGTGGGGCGCGTCCACTTCAACCTCGCCGAAAACCGCAAGGATCCGGACGCTCCCTTTGCCTTCCTTGCCACCTACACCTCCCGCCTCTCGTCGCACGGCAAGGCCCAGCACCTTCCCCTCTCCCAGGCCCTGTCGGAGTTTTCCGGCGGCAAAAAGAACGCCCGGCTTCTCTCTCTTCTCCTGCCGGTCCAGAAGGCGGCGGAGAGCTGCGAGTGGCTGGCCGGGATGGTGGACAGCGGCGAGATCTACCATCCCCTGCGATGGCAGGTTCCGGAGGCCGTCCGCTTCCTGAAGGACGTGCCCCGGCTCGAGGCCTCCGGCATCGTCGTCCGGATGCCACGGACCTGGTCTTCCGACCGTCCTCCCAGGCCCAGGGTCACCGCCACCGTGGGCCAGAAGAATCCCTCGGTTCTCGGCATGGACGCCCTGCTCGACTTCCATATGGAGGTGACGCTCGACGGAACGCCCCTGACCCCGGAGGAGATCCGTTCCCTTCTCGCCAGCGGAGAGGGACTGCAATGGGTCCGCGGCCAGTGGGTCGAGATGGACCCATCCCGGCTCGAGACCCTCATCGCCCGCTTCGAGGGCGTCGAACGGTCGCTAAACGGAGAGGGACTGCCCTTCGGCCAGGCCGTACGCCTTCTGTCGGGGGCTCCTCTCGACGGCTCCGTGCCCGCAGACCCCGACTGGTCCGAGGTCGTCGCCGGGAAGTGGCTCTCCGACCTTCTCGCCAACCTCCGCTCCCCGGAATCCCTGGCCTCCGCCGATCCCGGTCCGGCGCTCAAGGCCACCCTGCGCCCTTATCAGAAGGCCGGGGTCCGATGGCTCAACCTCCTGGTGCGGATGGGGCTGGGGGCCTGTCTGGCCGACGACATGGGGCTCGGCAAGACGATCCAGGTCCTGGCGCTCCTTTTGACCCTCGAACGCCCGCGCCCGAGCCTTCTGGTGGCTCCGGCCTCGCTCCTTGCCAACTGGCAGCAGGAAGCCCGGCGGTTCGCGCCGTCGCTCCGCCTTCTCGTGGCCCATCCTTCCGTCCTCTCTCCGGAGGAGCTCCGGGGGCTTTCCGCGGGGCGACTGTCGGAGGTGGACCTGGTCGTCACGAGCTACGGCACGCTCATGCGCCTCCCCCATCTCGCGGAGATCCCCTGGCATCTGGTCGTGGCCGACGAGGCGCAGGCCCTCAAGAACCCGGGAGCGAAACAGACGAAGACCGTGAAGAGCCTTTCGGCCCATGCCCGCATCGCCCTGACCGGGACCCCCGTGGAAAACCGTCTCTCCGACCTCTGGTCCCTCTTCGACTTTACCCATCCGGGTCTTCTGGGATCGCAGAGGGCCTTCGCCGACTTCACGAAGGAGAGGACGCACTACGGTCCGCTCCGGACCCTCGTCAAACCCTACATTCTCCGGCGGCTCAAAAGCGACAGATCCATCATCTCCGATCTTCCCGACAAGACGGAGGTCATGGCCTGGTGTTCCCTGAACTCCGCCCAGGCCGTCCTCTACCAGAAGGCGGTGGGAGAGCTCGAGTCCGCCCTCGGAGAGACCGAAGGGATCGAGCGCAAGGGGCTTGTTCTGGCCTTCCTGATGCGGTTCAAGCAGATCTGCAACCACCCCTCCCAGTGGCTGGGCGACGGCTCCTGGAAGCCGGAGGAGAGCGGCAAGTTTTCAAGGCTCGGGGAAATCGCGGAGACCGTCGCCGCGAAGCAGGAGAAGATGCTCGTCTTCACGCAGTTCAAGGAGACCACGGCGCCCCTGGCGGCTTTCCTGGGGAGCGTCTTCGGCCGGGAGGGACTGATCCTCCACGGCGGGACCCCGGTCGGCAAGCGACGCGAACTCGTCAGGCGGTTCCAGGAGGACGAGGACGCCCCCTTTTTCGTCCTCTCCATAAAAGCCGGCGGGACGGGTCTCAACCTGACCGCGGCCTCCCATGTGGTGCACTTCGACCGCTGGTGGAACCCTGCGGTGGAGAACCAGGCGACCGACCGGGCCTGGCGTATCGGCCAGCACCGGAACGTTCTGGTGCACAAGTTCATCTGCCGCGGCACCGTCGAAGAGCGCATCGACGAACTCATCCGTTCCAAGACGGAGCTCGTGCGGGACGTTCTCGAAGGCGGAACGGAAATCAACCTGACCGAGCTGGGCGACGACGAACTGCTCGACCTTGTCAGACTCGACATCCACTCGATCGGAGAGTAGACCATGAGCTACGGATCCTGGAAGCCCTACGTGCCCGTCGCGAAACGGCGGGCGAACGCCCAGAAGATGGCCGCCAAGGCCAGGAAGTCCGGGAAGGACGTAAACCCCGTGTTCATCGAGGGCCGGACCATCGCGAAGACCTTCTG
Organism: Nitrospirota bacterium; assembly: GCA_023481175.1. Classification (GTDB taxonomy): domain Bacteria; phylum Nitrospirota; class Leptospirillia; order Leptospirillales; family Leptospirillaceae; genus UBA4572. The sequence goes on along the minus strand of JAMCWM010000035.1, from coordinate 25,032 downwards.
GGGCAAGGCCTGGTGCGACAACCTGGAGTCCTACAGCGACTTCGAGAACCGGCTTCCGCGAGGAAGAACCTACGTCCGCAACGGGTCGATCGTCGACCTAGCGATCGAGCCGGGCAAGGTGCGGGCCCAGGTGATGGGATCGAGCCTCTACAGGATCGAGATCTCGATCGCTCAGGTAGAGAAGGGACGGTGGGCCTCCCTTGTCCAGGAGTGCACCGGAACGATCGCGTCCCTGGTGGAGCTCCTGCAGGGGACGTTTTCGAAGGGCGTGATGGAGCGGATCTGCCACCCCCGGTCGGGGCTCTTTCCCGCGCCGAAAGAGATCTCGCTCTCCTGCTCCTGTCCGGACTGGGCGACGATGTGCAAGCATGTCGCCGCCGCTCTCTACGGCGTGGGGGCCCGTCTCGATGCCCAACCCGAACTTCTTTTTACCCTCCGGCAGGTGGAGGCCGCCGATCTGATCACGGAGGCGGCCAGGCTTCCTGTCGAGACGAAAAAGGCCCCCGCCAAAGGGCGAAGGCTCGAAGACGACCGGCTCGAGGATCTCTTCGGCATCGAGATGGCAGAGGCCGCCTCCCCCGCCCCGGCTGCCAAAACCCCGGCCTCCCGCCGGAAGACGGCCCCGCCAACGCCGGAAAAAATCAAGGCGACGGCCAAGACGAAAAAGACGGAGAAGACGGCGAAGGCAACGGCCGCGGCCCCTGCCCCAACTCCCAAAACCCCGGCCTCCCGCCGGAAGACGGCCCCGCCGGCTCCGGAAAAGATCAAGGCGACGGCCGCGGCCCCTGCCCCAACTCCCAAAACCCCGGCCTCCCGCCGGAAGACGGCCCCGCCAACGCCGGAAAAAATCAAGGCGACGGCCAAGACGAAAACGACGGAGAAGACGGCGAAGGCAACGGCCGCGGCCCCCGCCCCCGCTGCCAAACCCCCGGCCGCCCGCCGGAAGACGGCCCCGCCGACGCCGGAAAAAATCAAGGCGACGGCCAAGACGAAAACGACGGAGAAGACGGCGAAGGCAACGGCCGCGGCCCCTGCCCCGGCTGCCAAACCCCCGGCCGCCCGCCGGAAGACGGCCCCGCCGACGCCGGAAAAAATCAAGGCGACGGCCAAGACGAAAACGACGGAAAAGACGGCGAAGGCAACGGCCGCCTCCCCCGCCCCCGCTGCCAAACCCCCGGCTCCGAAACCCCGAAAATAAGGTCCGGGGCCTTCTGGACTTCTCGCCCCTCGACAGAAGGCCGGAGGGCGAGACGGCTCCGGAGGCGTGTTCCGAAAGAGGTCGAATACAATCCAAGGGAGAGTTCTGATGGAAAAAAGTCCCCGTTCCCGCGAAGGCGAAAAAAAGACGAAGGAGCGAAAGCTCTCGCGCACGGTGCCACCGAAGGATCTCCCGCCGGTCGAGTGGCAGAGACGCCTCCGGCGCCAGTTCGGACGAGAACAGAACTTCGAGATTGAAAACGTCGGAACCGAACCCTTCTTCTCCGAGTTCCGCGTCGCAAACCCCCTCACAAAGAGCGCCTACCGCGTGGAAATCCGCGGGGCCTCTCCGGGCGACAACCGCTGCACCTGTCCGGACTACGCCACGAACGAGCTCGGAACCTGCAAGCACATCGAATTCGTGCTGGCCTCCCTCGAGGGACGCCCGGGAGCCGGGCGGGCTTTTGCCGCGGGCTACCATCCCCCCTTCTCTGAGCTCTACCTCAGGAACGAACACGGTCTGAACGTCTGCTTCCGGGCCGGGACCGACTGTCCGGAGTCCGTCCTGAAAGAGGCTCGGCGTCTCTTCGAGATGGACGGGGACGGGCGGCTTCCCTCCGATCGTCTGGGCGGGCTCGAGGGCTTTCTCGCCTTTGTCCGCAGCGTCGGCCACGACCTTCGCGCCCATGACGACGCACTCGACTTCGTCGCCGCCAGAAGGGACGCCCGGCACCGGGAAGAGAAGGTCGACGAGCTCTTCCAGGGGCCGGAGGGCCGGGAGCGGCTCACCTCCCTCCTCCAGGTGCCTCTCTATCCCTACCAGGTCGAGGGGGCCCTCTTTGCCGTCCGCACCGGGCGCGTGCTGATCGGCGACGAAATGGGGCTCGGCAAAACCGTCCAGGCGATCGCGGCGGCCGAGATCCTGGCCCGACATTTCGGGGTCACGAAGGTGCTCGTCGTCTGTCCGACCTCCCTCAAGTACCAGTGGCAGAGCGAGATCAGGAAGTTTGCCGACCGGGACTCCCGGGTGATCTCCGGAGGGCGGCCGCACCGGGAGAAGGAGTTTCTGGCGGAGGATTTCTGCAAGATCACGAACTACGAGAAGCTTTCGCCCGACCTCGATCTGATCTCGGCCTGGGGACCCGACCTGGTGATCGTCGACGAGGCGCAGCGGGTCAAGAACTGGAACACCATCGCCTCCCGGGCTTTGAAGAGGATCGACAGCCCCTATGCCGTGGTTCTGACCGGAACGCCGCTCGAGAACAAGCTCGAAGAACTCGTCTCCATCGTCCAGTTCGTCGACCGATACAGGCTGGGCCCCACATGGAAGCTCCTTCACGAGCACCAGGTCAAGGACGAGAACGGAAGGGTCGTGGGGTATACGGGGCTCGAAAAGATCGGACAGACGCTGGCTCCCGTCATGCTGCGCCGCCGGAAGTCCGAGGTCCTCTCCCAGCTTCCTGAGCGGACCGACCAGAACCTTCTAGTGCCGATGACCGAGCCCCAGCTCCGCATCCACGACGAGAATGCCGAGATCGTGGCGGCGATCGCCCTCCGGTGGCGCCGGACGGGCTACCTCTCGGAGGTCGACCAGAGACGCCTCACCTGCGCGCTCCAGAACATGCGCATGGTCTGCAACAGCACCTTCCTCATCGACCAGGAGACCGACCACGGGGTGAAGGCCGACGAGCTGGCCGCCCTTCTCGACACTCTCTTTTCCGCGCCGGAGACGAAGGCGGTCGTCTTCAGCCAGTGGACCCGGACCCACGACATCGTCGTCCGCCGTCTCGAGGCGCGCGGGATCGGGTACGTCCGCTTCCACGGAGGCGTCCCTTCCGACCGTCGCCCCGCCCTCGTCGACCGGTTCCGCGAAGATCCCGCCTGCCGGGTCTTCCTCTCGACCGACGCGGGCGCCACGGGACTCAACCTCCAGCACGCCTCGGTCCTCGTGAACATGGATCTTCCCTGGAATCCGGCCATCCTCGAACAGCGGATCGCGCGGATCCACCGGATGGGGCAGAAGCGACCCGTCCAGATCGTGAACTTCGTGGCCAAGGGGGCGATCGAGGAGGGAATGCTCCAGGTTCTCTCCTTCAAGCAGTCCCTGTCGGAAGGGATCCTCGACGGAGGGGCGGGCGAGGTCTCCCTCGGAGGCTCGCGCCTTTCGCGCTTCATGAAGGAGATCGAGAGCGTCACCGGCCAAATCGGAACGGCCGAGGCGATGACTCCCGCCGAGGAAGCCGGAGGCGGGACGGAGGCTTCGGGAACCCTTCACGGTTCCGGAGAGGAGGAGGAACCGGCCGAGGAGGGGATCGAGGAGCCGGAGGGAGAGATCCCGATGGGGGAACCGACCTCGGGAGGAGCGACCGACCCCTGGGACGCTCTGGCCGGCATCGGGACCCTTCTCGCGTCGGCTCTCTCCGCCGCCCGGGATCCGTCGGCCGCCTCCGACCACCCCTTTGTCGAACGGGATCCGAAGACGGGAAGGAGCCATCTCAGGCTTCCCCTCCCCTCGCCGGAGACCGCCTCGAAGATCGGAGAGGCTCTGGGGCTTCTGGCGGAGGCTCTCCGGGGAAGATCGACAAGGTAGAACGGCTGGCCGGAGGCGCGCCTGCGATGCCGCCTCGGACGATCCCTCATTTACCGAAGGACTTTACGCTTCTCGAGGGGAATCGGGCCCCCCGAGCGCATCAGAGACCAAATCCGGGAAAAATCGGCTGATTGTCGGATCTGTCGCCATTCTTAAGATTATTGAAACGCCATACCCGCCCGAAGGCACCCGAAGGCCAAGGATCCGGCGCGAATTGTCGAAGCGATCCGAAATTCTCTTGAAGCGTTTGGTTGAGCTCGTACGTTTCAGCCAGGCCGGAGTCGACCATAACTTTCTTTACTCTGAGGAGAAAGATCCGGGAGGCGATTGATTCGACGGGAACGGGAGAGTGGAATTCGGGCATGGACTCCTCGATGGATGGCTCGATTATATTTTTGACGTTTGGCTAAATGGGGGTATTCAGCTAAATACGGTAATACCGGAAGACGCGAAAATGTGCGAGCAAAAGGCCTTCTCCGTGTAATATTGGCTTTAGATGCTAGCAAATGTGTATGAGGAACACGTGAAAACCATCTCAATATGGGGGCACCACTCGCCCACCGTAATCAGCTGAATACCCCACTTGGCTAAAGCCCGGCCAGAACCCGCCGGATGGTCCGGATCTCGGGCGGATAGGTCCAGAGAACGGGCAGAAGGCCGGCGACCTGCCCAGGGCCGGCCGCGGCCTCCCCCTCGTAACAGGCCACGGCCTTCAGAACCTTGACCACCATCTTCCAGCGCCGGTCCGAAAGGCTGATCCCCTCCCGCCCCAGCCGGTGGCGGAGCTCCCAGAGGAGCCGGACCACGCCCGGAGCGAGGGGGATCTCCCGGGAGACGAACCGCTGGAGGTCCCGGAAGGACTCCGGAGAAAATCCGGACTCCTCCCCTCCACGACTTTCCCCGGATCCGCCCCCCGGCTCCCGACCTTCGAGCAGGTCGGCGAAGGAGTCGAAATGCCGGACCGGCTCGACCAGACAGCGCAGGGCGAAGCGGTCGAAGAAGGCCTCGAGATGGTCGGATTGGGACGGATGGGCATTGCTCGCGGCAAAAAGGGACAGAAGACGGGCGGGCCGGGGATCGGGATCGTGCCAGATCCGTTCGTTCATGAAGGAAAGGAGGGTCAGGAGAAGGGATTTGGGAGCCCGGAGGATCTCGTCGAGAAAGACGATCGACCCTTCGGCGATTCCCTCCCCGCCCAGAGGAGCCCGGGAGAGGGAGGCCCGGTCGCTCTCCTGGTGGAGAAGGCGCTCGACATAGACAAGTCCCGGAAAACGGGCGGCGGCCATCCGGACGAGGAGGCTCTTTCCCGTGCCGGGAGGTCCCACCAGGTAGAGATGCTCCCCCGACAGGAGGGCCAGGATCAGCGCCCGGACGACCTCCTCGCGCTCCCTGAGCGCTCCGTTGAGGGCCGCCTCCGTTTCCTTGAGCGCCCGGAGAAGCTCCCCGACGGACTCCTTCCCCCTCACCGTCCCCCCTCGCCGCTTCCGGGAACGGGAAAGGACTCGAGAACCATGACCGAACACCGGGTTCCGCTTTCGAGGCGGAAGCTCGTGCGGTTGTCGGGCGGGGGCATCTGGCTCCCGGCCTCGGCCAGGGCGTTTCCTCCCGCCTGCATCGCCATGAGGTCCCCCACATTGGTGCCCGACCACCCCATCGTGTCGACCGCCTCCCCGCCCAGCATCAGGCTGTTCTGGGCCATGGACCGGGCCATGTTCGTCCCTTGATGGCGCGAAACGGAGACCGGAACCCCCTCCCGTCCCCCCGAAAGGGCGAATCCGGTCGTATGCGCCTCGAATCCCCCGGGGTAGAGGATCCGGACGAAGCGGATCCGGAGGCGGTTTTCGGGGGTCAGGGATTCGGGATAGCCCAGGATCTTCGTTCCACCCGGAAGATGGAAGGCGGAAAGGGTCTCCGACGACAGGCGGGCGATCACCGGAAGGCGGTTCCCCGGCCCGTCCACCGTCCGGAGAACGACCACGTGCAGTTCGCTTCCGGCCGGGACCTTCCCCGCCGCAGCTCCCGCCGGCGGGGAGCCTCCGGCCCGGCGACGGATCTCCTCGGCCTTCCGGGACAGAGCTCCGGGCGAGAGTCCGCCTGATCTTCCCAGCACGCTCCGGATCGCGGAGAGCACAAGCGGGGCGCCGCCTTCATCCGGACTCCCCCCCCCGGTCGCCCCCGGCTCCTGCCCGTCGAGATAGACCGTCGCCTTCGTGTCGAGCGGATGCCGCTCCCGGGACAAGGGTCTCGTTCCTCCCTCCGGAGCGACCGTCGGGGAAAATCGCCGGGGAGGGACCGGAGGGGGGAGGACCGGCGCCGCCAGGTCGCTCCACCGGCCCGCCCCCGGAATTCCCGCGGAGAGTCCCGGCCCCGAGAGCCCCCGGGGGCTCTCCTCCCCGGCATGGTTGACCTTGAAGATGAGGTAGAGGAGAAGGCCCGCCACGGCCGTTCCCCCCAGAAAGAGCCACCGGTTCATCGCCGCCCTCCCCTGGCCTCGAGCCGAAAGATCTGCCGTCCTCCCGGCTCCCCCTCGACCCGGAGCTCGGCCAGGTACCCCTCGCGGGAGGAGGCAAGCGGAGGAGGGTCGGCCGGAAGAAGGGCCCGGCTCCTCCCGCGGGCCGGAACCTCGAGGCGGAATCCCCGGCTCCAGTCCTCCCCGTCGATCCACTCCCGCCGCCCCTCCCAGAAGAGGGAGCTCCGGAAGAGGCGAAGCCGGATCCCCGAAAGCCGGACGGGATGGTTTGTCCCGTTCGTGACTTCGAAAAGGGCATACCGGTCCTTGCCGAGGCTTGAAAATCCCAAAAACTCCGCCCGGATGCCGTCCTTTTCCGACCAGACCCCCACCGGCTCGGAGGCCCCCGCCGTCCGGAGGGTCTCCAGGGCCTTCTTCCGGAGATCGTCCTGTTCCCGGAGGGCGAGATCCTTCTCCATCTTCTGGCGGAGAGGGGTCAGGTTGACGACCGTTTCGCTGGAGGGAAGGTAGAAGGTGAGGAGGTCGTCCTCCTCCCCCTCGGGAACCACCCGGAGACGGAAGGCGAACTGGCGGTGGAGGGTGTAGACAATCATGTTGGTGGTGGTGCTGGGATCCCAGGTGATGGGCTTGACCTTGACGCGGGAGCCGAAGACCTCCGCCTGGAAGAGTTTGGCGTCTCCCAGGTAGACCTCCTTCGCCTCCTCGGGAAGGTCGATGAGGGTCACATGGGAGACGGCGGTCCGGACAGTCGTGACATGGGCCGGATCGTAGACGATGGTCCGGATCCCCGAATGCTCCCGGAAAGGCCGGCGGGCGGGAGCCCGCCTCCGGGGATCGCGGGCGAGGCTCCGCCGGATCCGTTCGGGGCTGAAAACGATCTCGGGATGCTCCATCTCCCGGGGAGAGAGGGAGGCCATGGGGGCGGGAGAGACCGGGGCGGAAGGGGGGGGAGAGAGCGCCGGAGGGCGGCCTTCCGGAAGAGGCGGGAGGGAGACCGCAGGCGCGGCCGGAAGCGGAGCGGGCGCGGCGGACGTCTCCTCGCTCCTGGCCGGGGACCGGCGGTCGACGGAGGAGCGGGCGTCGATCAGAAAGAGGACGGGGAGAAGGATGACGATCACGGCCATGCCGAAGCCCGCCCAGAAGGTCCGGTTCATCATGGACGGCTCCCCGCGGACGGGGCCTCAAGCGGGCGTTCCTGAAAATTTTCGACCCAGAGGCCGTACGGATTGAAGACCGTCGCCCCGCCCTTCCGGACGAGAAGGCGGCCGGCAAAGCCCTGGGTCCGGCCGGCCTCCTGCCCGTAGACGGTCGTCGTCCGCTCCCCCGACAGGTCGACCGACCAGACCCCGCTTGCCACGCGGTGAAGGGAGAAATTCCTGATGACAAGCGCGGTATGGATCCGGGCCTTGCGGACGGTTTCGACCAGGTTCTGGGCCACGATCTCGCGCTTCGTCCGGAGGCGGAGCTCCGGAGTCATGACCGACAGGGCCTTTTCGAACCGGTAGGAGACCTCGAAGGAGTCGTAGGCGGTCAGGTTGGCGAGGAAGTCCGTCGCGAAGGTCCGGAGGATCCGGTCGAGATTCTTCCGGTAGACGGTGTCGGAGATCCGGGAGAGGAGCTGCATGTGGCCGTCGGAGGAAAGGGCGACGATGACGGAGCGGTCTCCCGAGAGGAGGAGGGTCGCCCCCACGTTGACGGCCATCAGGAAGACCACCCCCCAGAGGATCCGGCGCATCGACCGGAACCCTTGCGCCACCTCCTCCCGGGATATCGTATAGGAGGGGATCACCCCAAGCGGGCGCTCTCCCTCCCCCTCGTCCGGTTCCTGAAATTCCGTCATCCTTCATTCCCTTCCCTGTCCGGTCCGGAAGAGGCGGAGCCCTTCCCCCGCCCCTTCCGGGAACGGGGTGCGGAAGGGACCGTCTCCCCGACCGTCCCCTTTTCGGAAACTTTCCGGCGCGCCTTCGCGGGGGCGGCAGAGGATTTCCGGGCTGTTCCGGCCGTCTTCCGGGTCCGGGCCGATGTCGTTCTTGCCGTGGTTTTCCTTTTCGTCTCGGGCGGAGTCTTTCCGGCCTCCTCCGCCCCCTTTCCGGCCGGCTCCTTTTTCTTGGCCTCCCGCTGCCAGACCATGGAGGTGAAGTCCATGGGCCCCAGGCGGAGCTGTCTCTTGCGGTAGACCCGGCGTCCCTGCCCCAGGTCCTTGGTGGTGGTCCCCGCCTTGAACTCCCCCATCCCGAAGGGAAGCTCCCCCTTCAGGAGCGGCTTCGACACCATGTTGTGCCAGAGGCTCCGCCCGAGGGCCTCGGCCTGGGGGCCGACGAAGGAGCCGATGCCCTCGTAGGAGCGGTCCAGAAGAAGATGGGTCAGGATCGGGACGAAGAGGATCATCAGCACGAGCACGAGAAGGATCCCGATCTCCAGGACCCGGTTGACGAGGGTCGTCGACACCGGCCCGGTCGCCAGGGCCTGGGCGAGGTTGATGGCGGAAAAGATCCCGATCAGGAGGTTGTGGAAGAGGAGCCAGAGGCTGATTTCGAGGGTGTTCCGCGCCCACTGTCCCACCAGGAAGAAGAGCCCCGGGATGATGGCCGCGGCAAAAAGAAGGGGTCCCACGATGTACAGGAAGGCCAGGAGGGCGTACCGGACCAGGGAGAAGGCCAGCACGATCACCTTGAGTCCGTCCAAAAGCACCAGGTAGAGGATCCCCATGGGGTCGGAGAGAAAGCTCACGAAGGAGCCGATCGAGCCGGGAATCAGGGAGGATTGCCAGATCTTTTCGTAGAAGGCCAGGACCAGGGCGCTGGGATAGAGGCTTTGCGCCACCGCCCCCACCACCGTCACCCCGTCGGTGAACCAGGAGTCGTAGCCGGCAAGCCCCATGAAGACCAGGAGGATCTTCAGGAGATCCCCGAAGACCCGTTCCCCGCCCCGCATCTTGAATCCGAGGACGAGGATCGCCAGGGGAAGGCTTACGAAGAGGAGGACCCGGGTCAGCCCGGCCATCTGCTGGCGGACGGGAAGCAGGACGCAGGGAATGGTGGCCGAATCCTGGAAGACCAGGATGCCCTGGGCGGAGGGACAGGTCACGCCGTCTCCCCCCTCACCGGACCATGATCCACTGGGGAAGATCGATCTTCAGGATTTCCTGGTCCCGGAGATTCTCGGCATGCGACCGGTCGAGGATCTCTCCCTTGAGACCGGAGCGGGAGGACTGGACCTTCAGGAGGTAGAGGAGGTCCTGGTGGATATTGACCAGCGTCTGGAACATCCGTCCCTCCATGTCGGCCCCGAGGCGCAGGGCCCCTTCGGGACTGGCCTTGTAGGCGAGGTCGTGGACGCCGGCTCCGCTGTCCAGCTCCCCCTGGACAGCGGGAAGGGCGCCCAAGGCCTGTCCCATCCCCTCGGCGGCCGACTGCGCGACGCCGGAGACGCCGGTGCCGGTCACCGGAGAGGGGGGAGCGGGAAGCGGGACGGGCGGAAGGACGGGGTTGCTGTAGAAGTCCGCCCCCTCGTTCTTCTGGAGAAAGAGATGGTGGAAGCGGCTCATGGAAAGACGCATCTGGCTTTCGACCCAGAGGATCCGGGACTCGATCACCGTATCCGGACCGGGAAGGACGCCGGCAAAGGAATGTCCGGGGAAGGACAGCAGAAATATCAGGATCCCGGGAATCCCGGCCCCTACCCCTCGTCGGACCATCGCTCCTCCCAGCGCTGGCCGGCCAGCTTCAAAAGAGCCTCGGAAAGGGATCCCGACTCCGCCCGGATCCGGTCGATCCTCCGGTCCTCCTCGGGCGAGCGGGCGGCGATCGCGTATTCGAGGGGCGAAGGTTCGAGCCTCAGGACCCCGCGTCGCGTTCCCATCGTCATGTAGCACTCGGCATACTCCCCCCGGACCGACTCGAGGGAGTCGATGATGGCGATTTCCCGGTCGGAGAGCCCGATCCGGCGGTAGGTCTCCGGAAGGACCGAACAGGGGAAGATCCACTTCCAGGAGGAGTTGCCCAGGATCCCCCCTTCCCGTCCCTCCGTGAGCCAGTCCTCGGGGGACTGGCTCATGGCGATCACCCCGCCTCCGAACTTTCTCGCGGTGCGGTACAGGTGCTCGAGGAAGCCCGTTCCCTTGAACTGGGTCATGAGACGGTGGGCCTCGTCGTAGACGAAGTAGAGCCGCCGGTTCTTCTCACGGAAGAGTCGCTCCAGGGAGAGGCCGGCAATGAAGGCGAAGACGATGCCCCGGAGGGCCTCCTGGCGATCGAGGCCCGAGAGGTCGAAGGCCAGGATCCGGGAGGACGGGGCGAAACCCGCCGGATTGTTGAAGAGAGGGGCATAGAGTCCGGTGGCCCAGGCCTCGAGGGTCTTGGCCATTCTCAGCGAGGCCTCCTCGTCTTCGGCGTCCCGGCCCCGGAAAGCGAACAGGGTCCGGACCAGATCGGTCAGACAAGGTCGGCTCCCGGGGTCGGGGAGGCGGTCGTAGAGATCCCCCAGACACTGGGCCAGGATGCTCCTATGGAGCGGGAGGACGGGATGGGCGGTGATGAGGAAGGTTTCGAGGAGGGCCACGAGAAATCCCGTCCAGTCCGGATCGTACTGCCCGTTTTCCCCCACGAGGTCGGCCCGGAGAGGAAAGGGATTGAGGGAGAAGCTCCCCGAGAGGTCGATCCGGACGTAGTCTCCCCCCAGAAAACCCGCGAGCCGCTCGAAGTCCCCGCCGTTTTCCACGATGATGGTCTGGTGGGAAGGATCGGCCAGGAGGTACTGGGAGAGAAGGAGCTTCACCCCGAAGGACTTTCCCGACCCAGACCGGCCGATCACCAGGCCGTTCGCGTTGGGAAGCTCCCGGCTCCAGAGGTCGAGTCCCAGGATTTCCTGGCGATGGTTCTTCGCGAGGAACCACGGGGTCGCCTGGTCCGGGAAGCGGTCCCAGACCGGGATGAAGCGGGCTGCCTGGGTGGCGGTCAGAACCTCCCACCGGTCGTTGGCGTCTCCGTCGAGGGGGAACTGGCTCCGGAAGAGCGGCCACTGCCGGAAGGGTTCGACGGCGCAAAGCGCCCCGTCGGCCTCCCCGAAGCTCCGGACCGTCTGCATCCCCTGCTCCGCCAGGACTCTCCGCTCCGGGTGCCAGTAGCCCACGGTCAGGTTGGCCACGAGGGGCCGGCTTTCCTCCTCCGGCCCCTCGTGGAGGTCCCGGAGAAAGTCCTCCTGTCCGGAGATGACCGATTCGAGGCGGTAGGATTTTCCGGGAAGAAGAAGGGTCAGGAAGCGGTTGACGGTCGCGGTCGACTGGACCGACCGGCTGACGAGCGACCGGTCGGGCTTGAAGAGATTCAGGGTCAGGTCGCAGTCGAAGTCCGGCCCTTCGAGAATGGGGGCGAGGGTCTCCCTGTGGAAGCGGGCGGGTAGCTGGCGGAGGGCATGGAAACGTCCCCGGAGGACCGTCCCGTCCGGACGGAAGGCCCGGAGTTCGCCGGGGAACTCCTGGAAGGTCGTCTGAAAGAGGGGGGCGATCGCCCCCCGGCGGTCCGGACGGAAGGGCTCCATGACGAAGAGACCCGGATTCGCCCGTTCGGCCAGATGGCGCAGGACCTCTTCCTCGGAGGGGCGGACGCCCTCCATGCCGGCCCCCGGAAGAAGGGCCAGAAGGACCTCCTCGACCTCCCGGATTTCCCGGAGCCTCCGGGCGGAACGGCCCGGCTCCTCCTCCTTCTCCCGGGAGGAGGGGGCGTGACTGCCGCGGGGGAGGACGGAGGGACGGAGGCGCGCCTTTTCATGGTCGGGATGCCCCACGATCGTCAGGACAATCCTCCGGCGCCGGGCGGGACGCTCCCGGAAGTCCCGCCGCCTGTCCCGGGCCAGATGCCCCAGGGGATCCTCCTCCCCGAAGGACGGAAAGACCTCGTCGGGATCGGGGACGGTGCCGGGAACGAGACCGGGGGTCTCGCCCGGTCTCCCGTGGCGGACCTCCACCCGGAACTGGAGGCCGAAGCCCTCCGGCAGATGGGCGAGGAGGGTCACGAGGCCCCGGTAGACCTGGGCCGCCTCCTCCTCGTCGAGGGGAAACATGTTCACCCCGGACAGGAAGAGGATCCGGCCCAGACGGCCGCTGTGGCCAACCAGGGTCGTCCCGGAAAGGCGGGCGAGATCGAAGAGACGATGCACCCCTTCCTCCTTTTTCCCTCCCCTACCCCACACGATGGATCTTGTCCCGGAGATGGTAGAGAAGGCGGCCCCGGATCGTCCCCTCCCCCGTTTTCCGGATCCAGAACAGCCCCAGAAGAGAGAGGGCCAGGAAGAAGAGAAGAAAGACCAGATTGATCCCGAAGAGGAACCCCGCAAGGATCCAGAAGCCGGGCAGGAGAAGGTCCCACGGGACGAGAAAGCGCCCCAGAAGGGGCGTCCGCAGAAGGTGGCGGTAGGAGGCCATCAGAGTCCGGCCCAGACGGTGAGCGTGTCCCAGATCGCCTTGGACATGAGGACGAGGGCTCCTCCCGCCACCGTCATGACGCCCTGGCGGATCCCGTCGGCGTCGTGGCTCTTCATGGCAAATCCCGCCCGGGCCATCCCGAGGATAAAGAGAAACGCCCCCAGTCCATAGACGACGAAATTGGCGACGTTGTTTGCAAACTCGGTGATCAGGGGATTTTCCCCGAAGTTGTCGACAAAGATGTTGATCAGTTCGGCATGCGGCATGATGTCCCTCCTGACGGAGGGAAAAGCAAGGGCGGTGCCAGAATACAAATATCCATGAATTAAAAATTCCCGTTTCAAAGCCCTCCGATGCCCCCTTCATTTCCGCCAGCCTTTACGGGGGAGTGATCCCGTTCTTCCCGCCGTCCGTTCCTGATTTCCTCCGCCAGAAACGGATCGATGAGAACAATTATCGGAATCAAAAATGAGTGCCAAAACGCACAGTCGGCCCCCTTGCAAAAATCCATTTCCCAAAGGTATAATGGCAGAGTTTTTTATTGGACAGAGTGAATCCGCTCGTCATTTTATTCATTTTTCGCACGGCGAGATTCTTGTCTGTCCCTCACAATGGCCCGCATTCTGCCATCCTGACAATGAGGTCGGGGACACTGGCGGCAGAATGACGGGGGTCATGAAGAGAAGGCCTCTCGATCAACGGCGAATCGATGGGTTTTCCATCCTCCCTCGATCTTCTTCCAAAGGCACTCTTCACAATAAATGCGGGATTTTCCAGGCCATGCCCCGGCATGCGCGGGAAACTCCGGCCACCATTCCATTCACCGAGGAGGGAATTCCATGTCGTCCTACCAGAAGCTCACCCCGCCCAAAGACGGTCAGAAAATCACCATGCAGAACGGCAAGCTCCATGTGCCGGACCACCCGACCATTCCCTTCATCGCGGGAGACGGCACCGGTCCCGATATCTGGAACGCCTCCGTCCGCGTCTTCGACGCCGCCGTCCAGAAGGCCTACAACGGCAAGAAGAAGGTCGTCTGGTTCGAAACCTACGCCGGCGAGAAGGCCAACGAAGTCTATGGCGCCAACACCTGGCTCCCCGAAGATACCCTGACCGCCTACCGGGAGTTTCTGGTCGGCATCAAGGGCCCCCTGACCACTCCGGTCGGCGGCGGTTTCCGGAGCATCAACGTGGCCCTTCGCCAGGAACTCGACCTCTACGCCTGCGTCCGCCCCGTCGAATGGTTCGGCTCCCCCTCCCCGGTCAAGCACCCCGAAAAGGTGAACATGGTCATCTTCCGGGAGAACACCGAGGACATCTACGCCGGAATCGAGTGGCCCGCCGGATCCCCCGCGATCCAGGAGTTCTACAAGATCTTCGAGAAGGAAGGGGTCATGAAGAAGATCCGCTTCCCCAAGACCGCCAGCATCGGCATCAAGCCGGTCTCCGAAGAGGGCACCAAGCGTCTCGTCCGCGCCGCCATCCGCTACGCCCTGGCCAACAACCGCCGGAGCGTGACCCTGGTCCACAAGGGCAACATCATGAAGTTCACCGAGGGCTATTTCCGGAAGTGGGGCTACGAGGTCGCCAAGGAAGAATTCGGCGACAAGACGGTGAGCTGGGACGACTGCGGCGGGAATCCTCCGGCCGGAAAGCTCCTGATCCGCGACGAGATCGCCGACGCCTTCCTGCAGAAGATCCTTCTTCGCGCCGACGAATATGACGTGATCGCCACCCTGAACCTGAACGGAGACTATCTCTCCGACGCCCTCGCGGCCCAGGTCGGCGGCATCGGGATCGCGCCCGGCGCCAACATCAACTACGAAACCGGCTTCGCCGGCTTCGAGGCGACCCATGGAACGGCCCCCAAGTATGCCGGCCAGGACAAGGTCAACCCGGGAGCGGTCATCCTCTCCGGCGAGATGATGTTCCGCTATCTCGGATGGACGGAGGCGGCCGATCTGATCCTGAAGGGTGTGAAGAACGCCATCCAGAAGAAGAAGGTGACCTACGACTTCGCCCGTCAGCTCGAGGGAGCCACCGAGGTCAAGTGCTCCCAGTTCGGGACCGAGATCATCAACAACATGTAAGACGGAATCTTGCAAGAAAACCGGAAACGGAAAAGGGGGGCTTTCGAGCCCCCCTTTTTTTTGACGTCATGGACCGGCGTTGACATAAATAAGACTCATCGTTCGTTCACCAAAAGATTGGTTATATGATGATTCAGCACGAACGCTCGTCGAGGAAATCGGAACGGCCAACCGGAAAATCCGTTTGATTTTTCTTTCTTGGTGCTTTATTTTAGGATATCAAATAAATTAAAATAAAAGAAAATGTTATTTTAGGTTCAAGGCAGGCGAATGAAGCGAGAACTCCAAGGCAGATACGTGACCATATCGACGGTAGGTGAGAAGGCCCAGGCCTTTGTGCCCGCGCCGCTGCCGCCGCGTCCTCCCATCAACTGGACGCCGGAGCTGCGAATCAAGTTCGATCAGGCGCACCTGGCGCTTGGGCGGCTGGACAGCGTCTCGACCCTGTTGCCGGACACCTCGCTGTTCCTCTACATGTACGTGCGAAAGGAGGCAGTGCTCTCTTCCATGATCGAGGGGACACAGTCGTCACTGTCCGACCTGCTATTGTTCGAGCTGGACCAGGAGCCCGGCGTGCCACTGGATGACGTACGGGAAGTCAGCAACTATGTCGCGGCCCTCGACCATGGGTTGCGCCTGCTGGAGAAAGGACTGCCGCTGTCGCTGCGGCTGTTCAGGGAGA
Source organism: Nitrospirota bacterium (assembly GCA_023481175.1). GTDB lineage: Bacteria > Nitrospirota > Leptospirillia > Leptospirillales > Leptospirillaceae > UBA4572. The sequence goes on along the minus strand of JAMCWM010000035.1, from coordinate 9,582 downwards.
TCCATGGAGTGTTGTTGACCCAGGGCCGGGGAAGCAATCAAGCACCGGGTGAGTTCCGGCGCAGCCAGAACTGGATCGGAGGCACCCGGCCGGGCAACGCGGCCTTCGTTCCGCCTCCGGCCGAAGAGGTGCCGGAGTGCATGAGCCAGCTGGAGCTCTTCCTGCACGACCAGCCGGAGCCGACCCCGCTGCTGCTCAAGGCAGCGCTGGCCCATGTGCAGTTCGAGACTATCCACCCGTTTCTGGACGGTAACGGCCGTCTAGGGCGTCTGCTGATCACACTGCTGCTGTGCGAACAGAAGGTGCTGCGAGAGCCGATGCTCTACCTCAGCCTCTACTTCAAGACGCACCGCCAGTATTACTACGAGCTGCTCAACAGCGTGCGCCTGACCGGCGACTGGGAAACCTGGCTCGACTTCTTTGCCGAAGCGGTCACCGTCACTGCCACCCAGGCGCTGGAAATCGCGCAGCAGCTTCTCGACCTGTCGAATCATGACCGCGACAAGATCGCCGGCCTCGGCCGGGCGGCGGCCTCCACCCTGCAGGTCCACCGGGCACTGATGGAGCACCCTATTGCCACCTCGGGCTCGCTGGTGGAGAAGACCGGCATCACTCCGGCCACGGTCAACAAGGCGCTTTGCCATCTGAAACAGCTGGGCATTGTAAAGGAACTGACCACCCGGAAGCGCAACCGCCTGTTCAGCTACGCGGACTACATCGAGATCATGAATCGCGGCACGGAACTGCCGGGCCGGTAAGTCGATCCGATTCCTGTTTTATATCTATTCAGACTTCCGGGCAAAACCCCTCCGGACCCAACTCCAGAAGATCTTTTTCCCGCCGATGGAAGTTTTTCACAGAAAAATGATGGCGTCGCTGTAACGAGACAACATTTTGTCATTTGTCATCAGAACAAGAGGTTCGATCAGGAATTGGGCCACTATCATCCGGTCAAAAGGATCATTGTGGAAGGGAGGGAGGCTTTCGACCCTTGCCGCATGCTCCGGAGAGATATCGAGAAGTCGATAACCGGCATTCTGAAAAAATTGAACTGCCTCTACCCCGGAAATCGGCATTCTCCCGCTGTTAACTGTCCGTTTAATACTGATTTCCCAAACACTTGCAACACTGACAAAAATGATGTTTTTCGGGTCCACGATCAACGCCCGGGCTCTTGAAGGCAGTCGTGGATCATCCGTAATGGCCTAGAGAGACATGCGTATCGAGAAGAAGTTTCATTTCCCCTCTTTTTCATGAAAAAGGGAAGCGATTGCGTCATTATCATTGTCGATCGATTCCGGAACGGCAAACACTCCCTTGGCAATCCCGATACGCAAGGATGTGGATGACAGATCGATCTTTGTCAGCCTCGCGACCGGTCGTCCGTTCCGCGCGATGACAATTTCCTTTTCCTTTCCCGTCTCAACCGATTCAACCAATTTGGAAAGCGTCGATTTGGCTTCAAGGATATTGACCGTCTTCATGACCTCCCCCAAACTCATTATCGAAGTTCTCAAAAAACCTAGTCTGGTCTGACTAGAAATGGTTAGTGTAACCATATATTCCAAAGGAATGAAAGTCAAAAAAACTTTCCTCCGATTTCGCGAAAAGACACGAATTTTCGTTCGTTCGATTGCGAAAGATTCTCTCCCGATGCTACGATTCACAGACAGGACCGCACTCCCTCTCGTATCGACCCTGTTTCAAATCGGAGTCCCCCATTGTCCTTCGTCTCACGCTCTCCCCTGACCCCGGGTTCCCGCATTGCCTGGATCGGCCTTGGCTCGATGGGGCTTCCCATGGCCGCAAGACTCTCCCGGGCGGGTTACAGTCTCACGGGCTACAATCGAACCCGGCGCGAAAGCCATTTCTCCCTCCCCTTTCAGGTCTTCGCCACCCCCTCCGACACCATCGGAAATGCCGATCTCATTATCGTCATGCTCCGGGACGGACCGGCAACGCGAGAGGTCTTAACGGGCGAAAAAGGCATGCTTTCAGCGCTCAAGTCCGGGCAGATCCTGATCAACATGTCGACCGAATCCCCCGAGGAGGCGAGGCAGGAATCCGTTTGGTGCCAGGACCGGGGAGTCCTGTACTTCGACATTCCGGTTTCAGGATCGGTTGTCCCCGCCGAGCGCGGAGAACTTCTGCTTTTGGCCGGCGGAGACGAAACGTTTCGTTCCCTGATCGCCGGACCAATGGGGGTATTGGGAAAGAGCCTCCGCTGGTTCGGATCGGCCGGATCGGGAATGGCCGCCAAACTTGCCGTCAATTTCCTTCTGGCCGCCCACATGCAAAGCCTCTCGGAAACCTTTCTCGTAGGGGACGCGCTGGGCCTCGAACGGAATACTCTGGCCGATGCACTTCTGGAGAGTCCCTTGGCCACCCCCTTCTACCGGATCAAAATCAACAATCTCCTGAACCAGGATTACCGGAAAGCCTTTTCGGCCGGACTCATGAAAAAGGATCTGGATCTCCTCCTGTCGGAGCTTCTGAAGGGGAGTCAGGCCATTCCCGGAACACTCTCCCAGGCCCGTTCTCTTTATCATCGGATCGTCACCAAGGGACAGGGAGAGAGCGATCTTTCGGTCATCCACGACCTTCTTAAAAAAGACGCCGAAGGATCCTGATGGGGATCGCCCTTCGCTGTTCGGACCTCGTCAAGACCTACGGCCCCCCCGGCGGCCCCTCCCAGACCGTCCTCCGGCATCTCTCCTTCGAGATCGCCGCCGGGGAATGGGTGGTCATCATGGGCGACTCGGGCTCCGGGAAATCCACCCTGCTCAACATCCTCGCCGGCATCGATCCCTTCGACTCGGGGGAGCTTTTTCTGGAAGACCGCTCCTGGGGCGCCCTGGACGACGAAGAAAAAACCCTCGTCCGCCGTCGCGAGATGGGATTCGTCTTCCAGAACTACAATCTCTTCCCCTTCCTCACCGTCTATGAAAACGTCGCCCTTCCCGCCCGCCTGAACGGCCGTCACGATCGGGAGGCGGTCCTGTCGCTCCTTCGGGAGGTCGGCCTCCACGACAAGCTCCACAAGTTCCCCTCCCAGCTTTCGGGCGGCGAGCAGCAGAGGGTGGCGGTGGCCCGTGCCCTGATCCACCGTCCCCGGCTCCTCCTGGCCGACGAGCCGACCGGGGCGCTCGACCATCTGACCGGGCGGAAGGTCCTCGAACTCCTGACCCTCCTCCACAAGGAATTCCGTCCGACCATCGTGATGAGCACCCACAGCCTCGAGGCGGCCCGGTACGGGGCCCGCATTCTCCATCTCCGGGACGGCCAGTTCGTTCCCCCTCCCGGGTCCTAGGATCCCGTGTCCTCCCTCCTCTTCTTTCTTTCCTATTCCTTCCGGAACCTCCGCCGGACGCCGTTCGCCACCCTTCTGACCCTCTTCGGGATCTCGCTGGGAACGGCGATCGTGCTGGCCATCGTCCAGGCCGACCGGAGCTCCCTTCTCTCCTTCAAGAACGCCATCAACCACGTCCGGGACCCCTCCGTCCTCTCCCTGGTCGCTCCTTCCGGCACCTTTTTTCCGGACCGGACCATCGACCGTCTCGAAGGGGATCTGGGGCCCCTTCCCTTCCGGATCTCCCCCCTTCTCGAGCTTACGGTCGTCTCCCGGGGCCAGACCTTCCTGCTGAAGGGGCTCGACTTTCTCGAAAACGCCGACCGCCCCCCGGGAAAGAAGGACCGGGAGATCCTGGGGGTCCGGGGAGGAGTCTATCTCCCTCCCCGGACCCTCTCTCTCTGGCATCTCAAAAAGGGGGAAAAGATTTCGGTGGCCTACGGGACGGCCGCCGTCCCCCTCCGGATCCTGGGCGAGATTCCCGACACGATCCGCTCCCGCATGCTTCCCCGGAACACCTTTCTCGTCGATCTCTCCTGGGCCCAGAGCCTCTTCGGGAAAAACGGAAAGCTCACCCGGATCGACCTCCTCTGGGACGGTCCGCCCGGGCAGAAGCCGAACCCGAAACTGGTCGCGACCCTGGCCGCCTCCCTCCGGCACGATTTCGGAAAGACCCTTCTGGTCCTCTCCCGGAAGGCCCGGAAAAGCCAGTACGACGCGATGCTCTCGGCCTACCGGTCGAATCTCATGGCCCTCTCCCTGGTCGCCTTCCTGGTGGCCTATTTTCTGATCGGGAACACCCTCCTTCTCTTTGTGGTCCGGCGAAGATCCGAGATCGCGACGCTTCGCCTCCTCGGGGCGACCGCCCGGGAAATCCGTCTTCTTCTGGCCTTCGAGGCGGCCTGGTTCGGACTTCTGGGCGGCCTGTTCGGGCTCCTCTGGGGACAGATCCTGGCCCGGGTGACGCTCCAGGCGGTCCAGCGGACCATCGCCACGATGTTCCTCCCTCCGCACCTTCTGCCGGTCGGCTCTTCCCTGGGCGAGGACCTCCTGGCCCTTCTCTTTTCCGTGGGGGTCTCTCTGGTCGCCATCGCCGCCCCCATCCGGGAGGCGACCCGGATCCCTCCGGTCCTCGGCCTCTCTCGCACCCGGGAGGAGGAGGCCTCCTTCTCACGGCAACGGACCTATTGGGCTCTCTTCGTCTTCTTCGGCCTTCTTTCCTGGTCACTGACGCATCTTCCCGCCATTCACCGCTTCCCCTGGGGAGGCTATGCTTCGGCCCTCTTCGCCGTCTTTTCGGGGAGCTTTCTCATTCCGGCCCTTCTGGGCGCCCTGGCCCCCCTGTTCCGGGGGATCTCCGCCCGGCTTCCGAACCCGGTTCTTTCGCTCTCCCTGTCGGCATTCACCGCCACCATCAGCCGCACGCGGATCGCGATCTCGGGCGTAATGGCGAGCCTCGGCATGGTCATCGGCATCGTGGTCATGATCTCCTCCTTCGAGAAGACCCTGAATCTCTGGATCGCCCAGAACCTCAAGGCCGACGTCTACATCAAGCCGGCCACCTGCCTCTCCTCCTACTGTTCCGAAACCCTTTCGAATGCCTTGTACGGGAGGATTTCCCGCGACCCGACGGTCGATCGGGTCGCCCGCTACACCCTCCTTTCGGCGACCGTCGCCGGCAAACCCGCCTACCTCGCCTACTCCGACCTCGACCGCTTCTATCAAAATACGCCTCTCCCCCTGGTCGGGTCCGAAGACTCGGGGACGGTGCTCGCGGACTTCATGGCGGGCAAGGGCGTCCTGGTCTCCGAACCCTTCGCCAACCGCTTCGGCAAGGGGGTGGGGGATGCGGTCACCTATCCCACCCGAGAGGGCTCCGTGACACGAAAGATCCTGGGGGTCTACCGGGACTACTCCACGATCGAGGGGATCCTCCTGCTTCCTTATGACCGTCTCGCGATCGAGCAGGGGAGGACCGCCCCCTCCAATCTCTCGGTCTTTCTGAAGGATCCCGGTCGGGTGACAGGGTTCGTTGCGGAGCTGACCCAGTCCCTCCCCCCCGACATCCATCTCCTGATCCGCTCCCAGAATGGCCTGCGGGACCGGATCCTCGAGGTCTTCCACCAGTCCTTCTCGGTGACCTACGCCCTGCTTTTCATCGCCATCGTCGTCTCCATCTTCGGGGTCTCGAACTCCCTCGTTCTCCTTCTCTACGAACGCAGAAAGGAGTTCGCCCTCTACCGGTACCTGGGCCTTCTCACCCGGGAAAAGCTCCTCATGCTTCTCCTCGAAACCGCCCTGATCGTCCTGTGGGGGATCCTCCTGGGCGTTCTCCTGGGACTCGCCGTGGGAGCCATCATCGTCTTCGTCATCAACCGGGAGGCCTTCGGATGGACCATTCTCTGGGATCTCCCCGCGAAGGACATCCTTCTTCTGTGCACCCTTCTTTTTGCCGCCTCCCTTCTCTCCCTTTTTGCCCCGGCCCTTCTTCTGAAGCGCGACCAAACTCTGGCGGGGGAAAGGCTGTGATCGCCCGCCTCCGGTGGATCCTTCTGTCCCTCCCGCTCCTCCTGGGTCTTCTTCCGGCAAAGCTCCATGCGACTCCTCCCCCGTCCGCCCTCTGGGCCCATCTTCGCCCCCACCCGGACATTCCCATCGAATGGTGGTACATGACGGGGTTCCTGTCCTCGGAAAAAGGACGGCATTTCGGTTTCCAGGCGACCTTCTTCCGGATGGCGAACCAAAGCCCCGGCTTTTCCGGTTCTCCTTCTTCTCAAAGTCCCTGGGCTCCCCGGGAGATTTTCGGCTTTCACGGCGCCCTCTCGGACCTCGACAACAAAACCTTTCTTTCGACCGAGCGGGAACGGCGGGGCTTCTCCCGCTCGGTTCTGGCCCAGGCCCCCCCCTTTTCGGTCCGGATCGGACGAAACCGCCTCGACCATCCCGCCCCGGACGCCCCCTTCCTTCGTCTGGTCTTCCGAGTGGGGAACCAGAGCTACGACCTCCGGCTCATTCCCCAGTCTCCCCCCGTCTGGCATGCCGCCCGCAGGAAATTCTTTACCGGACCCCACCCTACCGACTGGGCCTACTACTACTCCTACCCGCTTGTCACGATCGCCGGCACCCGGACTGTCGTCCGTCCCGACGGGGCCCGGAAGACCGAGTCTGTCCACGGCCAGTGCTGGTTCGACCACGAATGGATGTTTCATACCATGAATAAAGACCAGATCGGGTGGATCTGGGTCTGGGGGTGGAACAAGGAAAATACCCGCGGGATCATGCTCTACCAGATGCTGGACCGGGGAGCCCGCCTTTCTCCCTTCCACAGGGCGACGGTGCTGGAAAGAGACGCCGGCGCATGGAGGGTCAGACGGACCAATGGGGTTAAGTTGACCTCGGGGAAGGAGGGGCGGTGCCTTTCTCCCGGACGACTGGAGTTTCTTGTGGACAACGCATTGGTCGTCAGGGTCCGCCCCATGATCGAAGATCAGTTGCTCAAGGGAGCGGTCACCTACTGGGAGGGGGCGTCACGGATAAAGATCGGAAAGACCCCGTCTCTGGAAAACGGAAAGGGGTACCTTGAGGTCACAGGCCTTGGCGCCTTGAGTCAGGGAAGGCTCTGCCGGCAGAGGCCCTGAGCGAAGGGTTTCCTTCTGCGGAAGCTCATCGGCCGAGACGGGTCAGGATACGGACGGTTTTTTTTTGTCCAGGGAAAAGAGGGAATCGACCCACTCCCTGTCGACTTCGGGAGGAAGCGGAAAATCCACGGAACTCCGGATGCCGAAGGCCCGGGGATAAAAGCGACGGGGGAGACGGATCCGGACAAAGGCCTCGAGGCTCTGGAAATCAAGCGGGTTCCGGGACAGGGCCTTTGAGATCAGAAATTTTCCGAGCTCCTCCCCCTTTCTCATGGCCAGAAGTTTGGCCCCCGTTTCCCGCATCCATCGGGACTGGAGCTTTGCAAAGGCCTTTCGGGATTTTTTATTCTCTTCCCGGTAATACTTGTCACGCAGAATAGAGAAAAACAGGTCGTGTTTGCGGATCAGTCCGAAGTCAAAGATGCGACGAAGACTGTCCGACTGCGGATGGGTCCGGTATTCGACAAGGGACCGCGGAACGATTTTGATCTTTCCGGCCTGGGACATCCGGAAGACGAAGTCGGTATCCTCAAGCCAGAAGGGGTCGAACCTCCGGTCGAACATTCCGACTTTCCGGGCAACAGACGAACGGAAGAAAAAAGTCGAAGTCTGGGGTTCATAAAACGGGTTGCCCCGGACTACGGGATCCGCTCCAAAGAGGATGGTCCACCAGCGCGGGATAGCGGGTTTCGTATCAGTCCGGAGTGTGAACTTCCCGTCAGGAGATATCTCATCATACCAGGAACCGACCAGAACGATGTCGTCATCTTTCCGGATCTCTTCCAGCTGCACCTTCAAGCGGTCCGGCTTCATTCGGTCGTCGCTGTCCAGGAGGGCTATAAACTCTCCGCGACTTTCCAGGATGCCCCGGTTGCGGGCAGAAACCGCTCCCTTTATTTCTTCCCTGACGATCCGGATATAATCGGGATAACGGATACGCCAGGATTCAGCGATCATTCGGGAGTTTGGGGTTGAGTGGTTGTCGACGAGAACGACCTCGAAGTTTTCGCTTTCCTGAGAAAATACTGAAGAAAGGGCTTCGTGAAACTCCGATTCGTAACGCGTGAATGGAATCACGACAGAAACAAGAGGGCTATTCATGAAGCCGCCCTGATAAGAATCTTTTCAAGTCGGAACCCAAACAATACTTCCCAGGAAAGTGATCGCCATTCATGAAAAATCCTTTGATTTCCGTGGTCATCCCGGCCTTCCGGTCCGGCTTGCTGATCCTTGAAAGCCTTGAGTCTGTCATGGCCCAGTCCTTTACGGACTTCGAAATTGTCTTGGTGGATAATAATGCCTCCGAAGACACCCGAAATGCCATAAAGACAGGGTTAACCAAATATCCGGACAAAATCCGTGTTGTCCATGAGCCGACCCAGGGAAACAGTTCTGCCCGGAATCGTGGAATCCTTGAAGCACGAGGTCCCTATGTCGCCCTTCTGGATGATGACGATCAGATGTATCCCCAACGTCTTGAAAAACAGCTGGAGGTCATAGAGAAAGACCCTGAGGCATCCATTGTCCACGGAAGGATCGACTACGTGGCCTACGACGGAAAAATGATCGTGAATGGCAACAGATCCAACGATGTTCAGGACTGGGCCCGCATTCTTTTCTGGGACCATCCCCGATTCCTGACAGATCCCGTCCTTTCTGTCGCTCCTTCGGTCAGCCTGTTTTCCAGGAAACTAGCTCTGGAGATTGGCGGCTTCGACGAGCGCTTCAATCCCTGCTTTGTTGAGGACACAGAATTTTCCCTGCGCATGTGGGAAAAAGGGCCTCTCCTCGAGATTCCGGAGCCTCTGGTTGCCTTTCGCCTTCCTTCTCCTGAGTTTTTAAAAAAGAAAAGAGAAAATGTTTCAAATTGGGTCCAGGCCACCCGCAACCTGAACCTCTTTTTCTCCATTCTCGCTGGTAAATATTACGACCAAAAGAACCGGGAATCCGTCCAGCGATTCCAGAAAATCCGCTCCCAATGGACAAGAGAGCTCTCCCAGGATGTCCTGAAGGCGAAGGATGGACAGGAGGCCGCCCGCTTCCTGTTGAAGAGGGCCCTCCGGGACCGGCCCGGCGACGTGAAAAACTGGAAGTGGTTTATCCGGACCTATCTGCCCCCGAAACAGCGTTTGCAGGCATTAAACCTTCCGGCCTTTTATTCCAAAAACCTTGGGGAGTTGGTCAACCCAGAGGAGCTGACGGCTTATTTCCGGTTGCCGGGCGAATAGCCGATCATTATTGCCTGTTCAAGAAGAAAAAAGTCAGTAAATTCTTTTGTCGGATGAAAGCTCGTAAAGCGATTCCAGAACGGAAAGATCCCCCAGATCTTCTGATAAAGAGGATTCAAGGAATTCCTGCTTGAGCGCTTTCGAGAGAAATTCATCGGGATAAAAAGTTCTCAGGAACCATTTCCAGTTCTTGAAATCAAGAGGTTGTGCCCGGATCGCCCTCTGGAGCATTCTTCTAGCCTAAACTTCCAACAGAAAAAACAACGAAAAATGAATGCAGTTCTCGTCCATCGCCTTTTTTAAGGATGCAGAGTCTGACTACAACACTCTCAGATATTCAGGGAAACTCCCAGTAGTTCCAATGCTT
>JAMCWM010000016.1 GCA_023481175.1 Nitrospirota bacterium | reverse complement strand
CTCTCCGGGAGACAGCTTGCACCGCTCCCGGTCCCAGACGACGTTCCGGTCGACGATCTCGCGAAGCCCGATCTCCTCGCACATCGCGCGGATCAGGGGCGCTCCGGAAACCACCGGGTTCGGCCGGGCATCGGAAAACAGGAGGTCGGTGGGGTCGCTCATGCCAACCACTCTACCAAAGTCCGGATCGGGTGTTCAGTCCCCCGAAATTCGTCAAAACTGTCTAAGAATCCCTGGATTTGAGACGAAAAAATTCATTTCTCTGCTCTTTTTGACGTGCGGAATATGCGTATGCGACGCGCAAAGCTGTCGTGATGATTGTTCAACATAGACAATGAGTTGAGTCTATGAGCTGAACCCCGTCTTCCCTGACGGGTAGCCTATCTGCCCATGCGCGACTGGTAACGGTCGGGTATGAAGCGGCAGGGACAACGTACCCTCCCCTTCGGGGGCGGATCGGACCGCGAGGCGAGATCCGGACCTGCCAGCATCGAGGCGGACCGGGGGCCAGGCTGAGGCGAAGGGTGAACACACGTGAACCTCCGATTGAAGGGCCGTGAATCCGCAACAGGTCAAATGATGCTGACAGACCTGACCCAAAAGGGAACCGATCGGCTGCTCTCCTCACGTATTGAGAGCACAGGGACGCCACGATCGGCGGTCTAAAGGAGGCACCCTCCCGCCCCGTGTCATCGCGTCGGAACGCGGTAACTCCCATGGCATCCGGGACGCTTCATTCCCGGTAGGATCCCCGCAAGGGGAAACAACGTGCCAGGGGAGAAAGGATGTCCGAGAAAGCAAACGCCCGTCTGTAATGGACGGGATACGGCGCGTCCCGAACATCGGACATTCGCCGGCTCGAAAGAGAGCCCACTTCGGACAAGTCATTCGTTGCGAAACATCTCGAAGAACTTCCAAACGGAGGAACAGCAATGGAGCGTTCCAAAAGAACGTGTGCGCCTTCGGATCCCCCTCTCCCCCACTGGGACTCGATCCCGTGGAAGAAACTGGAAGGGAGGGTTCGGAAGCTTCAGAATCGGATCGCAAAGGCCTTTCGGGAAGGGAAGGTCAGCAAGGCGAAAGCCTTGCAATATCTCCTGAACCGCTCGCTGGCCGCAAAAGCTCTTGCGGTTCGGCGTGTCACCACGAACCCCGGAAAGTCCACGCCGGGAGTCGACCGTATCGTCTGGAAGACTCCGAAACAAAAGAGGGACGCCCTGACGTTGTTGAAGCGCAGGAATTACCGTGCCCTGCCGCTTCGCCGGGTCTACATTCCCAAGAAAAACGGCAAGCTCCGGCCGCTGGGCATCCCCACCATGAAAGACCGGGCGATGCAGGCTGTTCATCTTATGGCCCTCCTGCCCATTTCGGAGGAGACGGCGGACCCGAACAGTTATGGGTTTCGTCCCTACCGCTCCACAGCGGATGCGATGGAGGCTTGTTTTACGTATCTCTCGCGAGACTCGTCGCCCTCATGGGTGCTCGAGGGGGACATTACCGGATGCTTCGACAACATCAGCCACGACTGGCTTCTCCGTCATGTTCCACTCGACAAAAGAATGCTGGAACAATGGCTGAAATTGGGGTTCATCGACCGTCGACGCCTCTTTCCGACCCATGCAGGGACTCCCCAGGGCGGGATCGTCTCCGCGACGATCTGTAATATGACTCTGGACGGTCTGGAAAAGGAACTGAAAACCACGTTCCCCAACAACCGTGTCTACATGGTGCGTTTCGCCGACGACTGTGCGACATGGTAAACCATGTCGATGATTGTTCAACTCCAACTGCAACTTACGGAGAGATGAACCTGCCGTCTCCTCGGCAGTAATCTATCTGCGCCGGCGTGAATGGCAACGTTCAGGTCGGGAGCCGCAGTGACAATGTACGCACCCGCAAGGGCCATCTGAACCGTGAGGGAAAGATGGGGGAGCCTGGCATCGGGAAAACCCGGCGGCTAGATTGGACGGACGGATCAGCATACGCAAATCACTGTACGGACCGTAAGCGAAAGCGAGCTTAAGATGCGAAAGGGCTCGGGCCAACAAGGCAACGACACCGGCTACTCCTCGAATCGTTGGGAGTACAGGAGCTCAAAAAGGTGTCCGGGCTACAAGGTGGGATCCTCCCCGTTCGTGTCATCGACAGAGGGACATGGTAAACCACATCGTGCCCCGGGATGCATCACTCCGGGACAGCGACCCGCAAGGGAAGCCTATGCACGAGGTGGCAGAGGAGTCCGGAGCAAGCGAAGGCCCTCCTGTAATCGGAGGGATAGCGGTTGAGGCGCAAGCCGACATCACCGCACGTGAAAATGGGCAGACTTCCGGATGGTCTTTCATCGCGAGAAGAACCAGAGAGCTTCGAACAAGGGAGAGCTAGTGATGACCCAAAAGGTTGACGCCCCTTTGGACCCTGCACGCCGGAACCAGCCTGCGCGGAATCGGTATGCCGAAAGGGTCAGAAGACTTCAGTTCCGCATCGCGAAGGCATGCAAGGAAGGCAAGTGGCGGCTGGTCAAAAACCTTCAGCGCTTGCTGACCCACTCGCACGCTGCGAAAGTTCTTGCAGTGGACCGGGTGATGACGAATCAGGGAAAAAACACACCGGGCGTCGACCGTATCGTCTGGAAGACCCCGGGTGACAGACAAAAGGCGGTGGAATCATTGACAGGGGGCGGCTACAAACCCCTTCCTTTGAGGCGAGTCTACATTCCGAAACGAAACGGCTCGCTTCGTCCACTCGGTATTCCAACGATGAAAGATCGGGCCATGCAAGCGCTGCATCTCATGGCGCTCATTCCCGTTGCCGAGGTCACCGCGGACAAGGACTCCTATGGTTTTCGACCCAAGAGATCCGCTGCCGATGCCATCGAACAATGCTTCTCGGCTTTGGCAAGACGGTGTTCGCCGTCATGGATTCTCGAATTCGATATCAAGGGGTGTTTCGATTCCATTAGCCACGACTGGTTGATGACCCACATTTCCATGGACAAGGGGATTCTCCAGAAGTGGCTCAAGGCCGGCTACATCGACCGTCAAAGACTCTTTCCGAGTCAGGCCGGAACCCCACAAGGGGGTATTATTTCCGCATGCCTTGCCAATATGACCCTTGACGGACTCCAGGAAGAGCTCAAAAGGCACTTTCCAGTCAAGAGCAAGGTGAACCTGATCCGGTATGCCGACGATGGCGTGGTGACAGGAGTCTCGAAAGAGCTTCTGGAACGAAGCGTTCGTCCCGTCATCGAGAACTTCATGCGGGAACGGGGTCTGGAACTTTCCCAAGAAAAGACCCGCGTCGTGCATATCACGGAAGGCTTTGACTTCCTCGGGCAGAACGTCCGGAAGTACGGGAAGAACAGGAAGAAACTGTTCATAACCCCTGCCCGGAAGAACGTTCAAAGTGTACTACGCAAGACCGGGGACTTCCTCAAAAAGGCGCAGGCGTATCCTCAAGAGACGGTCATTTCCGTTCTCAACCCGATTCTCCGGGGATGGGGGAATTATCATCGCCATGTCGTTTCGAAACACCGATTTGGAAGGGTCGACCATGCTGTCTTGATTATGCTGTGGCGGTGGGCCAGACGCCGACATCCCACGAAGCGGGAGACTTGGATCAAGGATCGCTACTTTCAGAGGATCGGACCCAGAAAATGGGTCTTTGCCACCCCGCCGAATGGAAAAGGGACTCCGAAGCATGTACTTTTCAATGTCGCGGACATCCCGATCAGGCGTCACATCAAGATCCGAAAGGATGCCAATCCTTTCGACCCCGCATGGACCGAATACTTTGAGAAGCGCGAGCAACTCAAACGTTCCGGAAATGGGAGAATCTCCTTTCTGGGGCAGGTTCAGGAAGCCACGCATACCCTGATTAAAAAGGCTGCCGGGTTCCTCCGTAAAAAAGGGGCCTCATGAAAGGTTTGAGCGGGTTGCGGGGAAACTCGCACGGCCCGTTCTTAGGGGGCGGGGAGCTGGTAACGGCTTCCTGCTACCCGACTCGTGATTACGGGAGACTCGAAAGAGCTCCTGGAAAACGAGGTCAAGCCTGTGGTGGAAACCTTTCTCAAAGAAAGGGGTCTCGAACTCTCGAAAGAGAAGACCTCCATCACGCACATCACGGAAGGGTTCGATTTTCTGGGCCAACACGTCAGAAAGTACGGACGTCGGAAGCAAATTCTGATAACCCCTGCGCAAAAGAACGTGCAGGCCTTTTTGACCAAGGTCCGAAACATTGTCAGATCCAGCAAGGCGGCACCCCAAGAAGAGCTGATTGGAAAACTCAATCCGGTCATTCGCGGGTGGGCAATGTTTCACCGCCATATTGTCGCCAAGCAGGTCTTCAAATGGGTCGATGCGCAAATGTTCAAACAAGTCTGGCACTGGGCAAGACGACGCCATCCCGGAAAAAGGTGCGACTGGACCAAAAGACGCTACTTCCAGACACTTGGAAAACGCGACTGGGTCTTCAAGCCTCCCGGTGAAAAGAGCGAACCACTCTTTACGGCCAGCTCGGTCCCGATCGTCCGGCATGTGAAAATAAAACAGCATGCCCGCTCGTTCCACCCGGAGTGGGATCCCTATCTGGCGGCAAGGAAACTCGCCGCCAAGGCCCGGAATGCACTTAATGCGCTCTGGTCGATCCTCTCCGGAACCCAGACTTCTCGTGGATGAGAAGACCGGCTATGGGACATCAACCATGGCTTTGAATGGCCCGAGCCGCCTGCAGGGAAACTTGCCCGGGCGGTTCCGAGGGGGGTTGGGCTCGGTGACGGGCCCCCGCCCACCCGACTGACGATGATCCGGGCGCGAGAGGGCCTTTTGGGGGGGGGAACACTGACAGGCCTCTCGGTGATCGACGGAGGCCGTGGCGCGAAGGATCTCAATGGCTGGTCGGGCAGATGGCGGCCGGTTTCGAGGTCGGTCCCGGAGGTCGTGCCCGCTCCGGGGTCGGGGGACTCTTCACCTTGGGGCGTATTTCGATATCACAGAGGAATTGCTCACCAGATGGCGCGCAGTCGGGGCAACGCCCGCAATTTCTCATCCGCGGTAATGAAAGACGAACGATTGACGATGGGCGTTGCGGCGATAAGACGGTCGGCGGGGTCTTGACGGATGAAGGGTTTAGAACGGGAAAGAGCCGCGATGTCCGGGGTGATGGGAAGCCCCTCGAGCCGGAGGGCCTTGACCAATCCGTGCAGATAGCGCTGGGGGTCACGTTGGGAGGGAGACGCAACCTTCCCCGTTCGTGAAGAAGGGCGATTTCCCACCATGTGATATCGGCGCAGGACAGGGATCCCTCTTCCACTCCTGTCTCCAGGGCTTGGCGGGCTTTGGCTGTCAACCGGCCGGGATCGTTTGCCCAGAAGAGAAGGATGTGGGTATCACACATGGTTTTCATCGGCATTCCATTCGATAGTCTCGATGGGGCTGACGACATCCCCCAGGATCACTTTTCCCCGCAAGCTCTCAAGCCAGTTCCGCGCTTCGACGGAAGAATCCTGTTCCGGCAGCAGCCGGGCAATGAGCCGGCCATGAGAGGTGATACCGATCTCTTCGCCCGCGGCGACCCGCTTGAGGTAGGCCGGAAGGTGCCGGCGAAATTCGGTGACGTTGATGGTGTGCATGCCCCTTCTCCTCATTTCTGTACATTTTAAATGGTCCAGGAGAGAGATCCAAGACGATATTTCCTGATTTATTCGCAATGGCAACGGATTTCCCCTCAGAGTTCAATGCAGGGCGAATTTGTGTGCGAGCGGGTTTCGGACTTTTGGGAAAGGGCGTTCAGGACCGCGCAAAGCGCGTCTTCGGGCCCTCGACAATCTCCACGAGAAGGGCAGGCTGTGAACGATTCCGGACGACAGAGCCCGGGAAGCCGGAAATGGGGAGAGGCGCCTCGCCTGGTCCGCCCGCGGTATTGTCGAGGGACGGTCAGCAGGAGGGAGTTTGTCAGGGATTGGAGCAGGCGGCGGCCAGGAAGACGTCGATCTTGCCGCGGGACAGATTGCGAGCCCAGACGTTCATGGGCAGGAAGCCGTCCGACCCGGGCGCCGACTGCCAGGTCGCCTCCACTTCGGAGGGATGATCGGGAGGAGCCCCCAGGGGGCAGGACTTCATGCGCGGGAGTTCGAAGCGGACCAGGACATTGATCGGATCCTGGGGAGTCTGGTGGTCGATCACGATTCTGGTGAAGGTCAATCCGAACTCCTTGATGACCGGACGGATCCCGAGAGAGTCTCCAGGGCCGGGCAGGACATCGAGAACCGCCTGGTTGTCGGGAGCCTTCTTCTTGGGAGAAGGCTCCGCGAAGGCCTCGAGCGGAAAGAGCACGACACCCGCCAGCCACAGAATAGCGAGAAGAGTATGAAGCGCTTTGCTCATTTCGAACTCTAGCTGTTCCGGATCCGGAAGCGGAAGTTCAACTGGAATTTTCCTTCGACCGGCTGGCCCTTGTAGGTGGCGGCCCGGAAGCGGAGCTTCTTCAAGACGCCCGTCGCCGCATTGTTCAGATCGTCGTAGACCGAGGGGATCACCATCTTGGTGCGGGCGATATGCCCCTTTGTGTCGATCCACACCTCGATCACCACGTCGCCTTCCTCGTCCGAATCCTTCATCTTCGCCGTGTAAAGGGCGTCGGTATCCACTTTGGTCACAAGTTCCGGCGGCGTATAGTCGGACGGCTTGCCCTTGACCGGGGTCGATTCTCCCCACCCGAGGGAGACACGGTTTCCCACTTCGGCCGCGAGGAGATTCGTGGAGGTCGCCGTCGCCTTGGGGAGGACCACGGGTTTGGGCGGCACCGGTTTGGACACCTTCTTGAGGACCGGGTGGGGCTTGGGTTTCGCCGGCTTGGGAATCGGTTTGGGTTGCGGAGGCGGCGGGTGGACCAGGGAGACCCGGATGATCTCGGGACGATCGGGAACGACCGTCTCGGGAGAAATGTGGATGAACAGGAGAAGGGCCGTCTCCATGGCCATCACCAGCCCCAGAAGCCCGTAAAGGCGAATGGCCGGATTTTCAAAAAAATCCGGCTTCATTTTGTTTCCGTCCGGATGGAGAGCTTCGAAAACCCGAGCCGGTTGCACAGATCCATCACGTCGACCAGCTTCTGGAGCCTGGACTCCCGGTCGCCGCTCACGATGATCTGTTCCTTGTCCTGGAGTCCCTGGGACTGGAGCTTTTCGAGCTCGTCCTGCAGCCCTTCCAGCGAGACCGCCACCTTGTCCACGAAGATGGTCCCGTCCTTCTGGATGGAGATGTTCATGATCTGGGGCTTCTGCTCGATCGGGGTGGACGACGCCTTGGGAAGGTTCAGTGTCACGCCGTTGAGCTTGATCAGGGATATCGAGATAAAGATGAAGACGACCAGAAGGAAGAACATGATGTCGATCATCGGAATCAGCTCGATCCGGGCGCGCTCTTCCTCTCCGTGGTCCGAAAACAGCCTCATTTATGACTCTCCTCTATATGATTGCTGGTGCAGGGACTGTCGCGACAAACCCGTCATGGCGTATTGAAGGCCGGCTGGGCTTTGGGGGACATATTTTTTCCGGCTCCGTTCTGTTCGACCGTTACGGGCGCCCCTGGCGCGTTCCTCAGATTGTCCTGAAGGTGAAACAGGAGCCTTGCAGAGGATTCTATGGCGTTTCTGATCTCCCGGATGGTCGTGTTCAGGTGGTTGTAGAATCCCAGGGAGATAATGGCGATGACCAGTCCGGTCGCGGTTGCGATCAGGGCCTGCGCCACGCCTCCGGTGATCTGGGCGGGTTTTCCGAGGCCGGAGACCGACATGACGTGGAACGAGGCGATGATCCCGATGATCGTTCCCAGAAGTCCCAGGAGGGGCGCCATGGTGACGGTGGTGTCGAGCACCCACATCCGTTCCTTGAGCCGCTTCTCCTCCAGCAGGGCCTCGGCTTCCACCAGATGTTCGAGATCTCCCTCCGAAAGCCTCCGGTTTAGAAAGAGGGAGAGGATCTTGCCAATGATCAGGTGCTTCTGGTTGGTCTTTTCGAGGAGCTTGCGGATCTCTCCTATTTCCTTTTCCCCCAAGGCCCCCTTGCGAAGGACCGAAAGGATCTCGAAGGTTCCGATCTTTTCTTTCCTCAGGTACAGATATCTCTCGAGGATGACCGCCATTGCCACTCCCGACATCGGGAGCAGGATGTACATGATCGGTCCGCCCTTCATCAGATACGCCAGTCCATTCATTGTCCCACCTCCGGAAAAATTGTTTCGATACAACCTTAATGAACACAGGATCTCACGCGAATATTAATTTTCGGTAAAGAAACGGTGAGATCTTCGTAAATAAAAAATCGGGGGAAGGAGCAAATCCTCCCCCCGATCCTCCTGACGCTAGAAGGTCATGGTGACCCCTCCGAAGACGTTGATGGGTTCGCCGGGGTAGACCATGAGAAGATTCGGGTTGGCTTTGTCCGCGGTGAGAAGTGCGGCCGGCATGTAGTAATTGGTGTTCAACAGGTTGAATGCGTTGAAGAAGAGCTGGGCGCTCTTGTACCACGAGACTTTCGGAAGATCGTAGGCCACGAGAAGGTTCGTGGTCCAGTAGCCGGGAGAATTCGTCTGCAGATTCTCCGACCCGGTGGATCCCCCTCCCGTGTTGAGGACATTCATCATGCCGGTATAGCGTTCGTTGACGGTCACGTGCCAGTTTCCGCCCGCATAGTTCACGTCGAGGTTTCCCAGCATGTTGGGGACGAAGGGAAGGGAGTCCCCCGTAAAGTTCGGTCCCCCGCCCGGGGTGGCGCCGTTTACGAAGTAGGCGTCGACGGCGGAGAAGTTCCCGTCCACGCTGAAGTTGTCCGGAAGATCGCGCTTGAACTCGGCCTCGATCCCCCGCATCTCCACGAGCCCCGTCTGGAACGGAAGGGCATTGACCACGCCGTTTGGAAGGACGACGGTCGAGACGTTGAGCATGTTGTTGATGTAGTCGTTGTAGAAATCGATCCCGACAAATCCCTTGTCCGTGGTGTACCGGGTGCCGATGCCGATGTCGTTCACGATTTCCGGCTTCAAGTTAAGCGGGGCGGCTCCCGGTGAAAGTTCGAAGAACTGGATGGACGGAGCCGCGTAGGACTGGCCCGCGTTGACGTAGACCTTCCAGTGGTCGGTCGGGTACCAGTTGGCTCCCACGTGGGGAAGGGGAACCACGAAGGATTCGCCAGCGTTATGCTGGTAGGCGCCGTTTCCCCCATTCGCCAGGTTTGTCGTCACCTGGGCGTTGGACATTGCGGAGTTCACATACTGTTCGTTCACGGCCATCACCCGGAATCCCGCCGAGAGGAGCCATTGGTCGGTGGGGCGGTAGTGGTCCTCGAGATATCCGCCGATCGTCGCCATGAGATTTGAGCCCGCGGCGTTTCCGGTCATGTTGGGGGTTCCGATGGGCTGGTTGTAATAATCCGTGTTGTTGTAGGAGAGCCTTGCTCCCAGGTGAACCTTGTTGCCCTTGAAGGTCTGGATGGCGGTCTCCGCAATGTCTCCCACCTTGAACCCTTGACCCTGGATATAGGTGAAATTGAAGGGATTGGCGCATTGGACGGCCGTTCCTCCCGAACAGACCCCGCCGTAGTTTGGCGCGATATTCTGGAAAGCCGTTCCCGAGGGTCCGGCGACCGGGGATCCGATGATCCCGGTCGGAACGTCGATGACGCCGTAGGGAACAAGGAGGGCGAAGAGGTTGTTCTTGACCGAGACGATGTCGTTCAGCTGGTCCTCGCCCTGAAGGGTGATCATGTACCGTTGCGAGGTCCACTGCTTGTAGTACGGAGAGTCCGGGGTATTGACTCCGGAAGGATATGTGGCATTCTCACCGTTCGGCAGCCCGTTGTAGGTCGGTCCGAACTGCTGGAAGTTCTGGAGCGAGGTCGAAGAGCCCCGGTCGTAGTTCTTGTAGGCTCCGGTGAACATGAGGCTGATCTTTCCGGCCTCAAGGTACTTGGTTAGGTTGGCGTAGTCCTGGTATTCCTGGACTCCCGTGAATTCCTGGAATCCCTGCTGGTTGATGAGGGAGAGATCGTTGTAGGCCCCGACGCCGGTTTTCTCGTTGATCCCGGTGTTGGTGATGAAGGAGGAGTAGTACTGGTTGTAGGAGCCCATCCCGGCGGTGATCTGGGAGAAGGCGTCCTTGCTGGGCTGCATCAGGTGGATGTTGACATTGCACCCCGAGGCGTAGTTGTAAAGGTTGGCCGATGTGGTCACGCCCCGCTGGATGTCCACGGAGGCGATATCGATATTGAAGAGGTTCAAGTCATAAACCATTCCTCCATCCTGGTTCTCGTTGAAGGGCACCCCTTCGACCTCGAACTCGATGTTGGATCCCCCGGAGGGTGCGGTGTTGGATCCGCCGGTGGAGTAGCCGCGGCAGGTGAAGTAGTTCATGCCGCCCGTGACGCCGTTGGCCCCGGACCGGGAATAGTAGTTGACGCCGGGCTGGTTCGAGAGCGCGAACCCGATGCCGGTGGTCTGCCAGGTTTCGAAGGTCTTGTGGCTGACGACGGTGATGGCCCCCGTGGTGTCCTTGATCTTCTTGCTGGTGTCGGCGTTGATGTTGGCCTCGGCCATCTTGTTGATCGTCATCGAAATGTCGTGGTTGGTTTTTCCGTTGACCGCGATCTCTTCGGAAACCGGGAGGTATCCCTTCTTGATGACCTGCACAAGATAACGGCCGGACGGGATCTTGTCGAGCGAAAAGGTTCCCGACGGACCCGATCCGATGGTGTAGACCTCTTTGGTCTTGAGATTTTTGATCTGCATCTGGGCCGAAAGCGGAATCTTGTTGTTTCCATGCCCCTCATAGATGCTTCCGAGAAGGGATGAGTTTCCGGTCGACAGGACCGCCACCCGGAAGTTCATCTCTCCCACCATCCCCGCCTTCAGGATGCCTTCTTTCTTCTGGAGGGAGAAACCGCCGCCTCCCACCAGGATCTGGTAGGTGCCTTCGGGAAGATGGTTGAAGATATACGCCCCCTGGGGGTCGCTCTCCTTGACGATGACCTCTCCGGTCTGCGTGTTCTTCAGAAGGATCGGGACCCCTTTCAGGGGCGCCTGATCCTTCGCGGAGACGACGGCGCCGTAGATGATCGCCGTCTGCATCACGGCCTTGGGCGTCTTCCCCTGTTCCTGCTGGCCGCCGGATTGACTGGCGTTCGCCTGGGCCAAAGCGAGGCCCGTGTTTCCTTCGAGACAAAGAAGGGCTGTTCCAAACGCCAGCGCCTTTCTCATCCCCTGTCCAAAGATGCGCATTAAGATGTCCTCCAAAGGGTTTGTCGATTAAACGCGTCCCGGGGTGAATGCACCCGCCGCAGGATCTGAGAGAGCCCTGGCAAGACCAAGGCTTCGAAGGGGATACTTTAGAGGGGGTTCGTAAAGTCAACGTGAACTCTTGGTAAAGCTAATTCATGGAATCTTGAGGAAAGGGAGACTCGGGAAAATCATTCAGGCGTGAGAAATCGGGGAGGACCGAGAAAAAGGGGAGTGGGCCGCCATGGTCGACGCTGAAAGCTTCGGGAAAGTCTCTCCGGTGTCAAAAACGCATAAGAGGATCGAAGCCCGGGGAAAACCGATCAGGAGGAGGAGGGAGAGGAGGATTTCTTGAGGCGGTACCCGAAGCCCCGGACCGTTTCGATGAACCGGGGTTCGATGCTTGAATCGCCCAGCTTTTTCCGAAGCGAGGAGATGTGGACCTTCAGAATGTCGTCGCCGACAGTCTCTTCCTCTCCCCAGAGGGAGTTCAAAAGGTCCTCCTTCGACACGATCCGTCCCTGGTTTGCGGCCAGGTAGTGGAGGATCCGGAATTCAAGGCGGGTGAGCCGGACTTCCCGATCCTCCAGGGAGACTTCCAGTCTTTGGGAGTCCAGGAAGAGAGGTCCCATGGTCAGGGATACCGGGGGAATCCGGGTTTCGACCGGCTCTTGGTAACGGCGGATCAGCATCCGGACCCGGGCCAGAAATTCGCGCATTCCGAACGGCTTTTCCAGAAAGTCGTCCGCCCCGTCCTCGAGGGCCTTGATCCGGACTTCGATCTCCCTCCGGGCGGAGATGGCCAGGATCGGAGTTTTTTTAAGATCCCTGTGCGTGCGGATGAACGAGAAGATTTCGGAGGCTGGCCGGAAGGGCAGATAAAGATCCACGACCGCGAGGAGAGGAAGCTTTCTGGCGACGGCCCGGCGGAGAACCCAGAAGGCTTCGTCTCCGTCCCGGGCGATCGTCACGGGGAACCGCTCCTTCTCGAGAAAACGCCTCAGAGCCTCCGAAAAACCCGAATCGTTTTCGATAATGACAATGACAGGCTTCGTCTCGGTCAGCGGCTGGGTCGAATGAATCATCTGGTCCACCGTAAGAGCTCGGCGATCCCTTTTCCCGAACGAAAAGCGATCACCCAGTCCTCGTCAAGATCCCAAGAAATCGCGTGCAACCCACTGAATTCGGCAGTGGGGGCCAAGCATTTCCGATGAATCGAACTCGTATTTCAAATCGTACTTTAGAGGAATCGGATTACGGGACAGTTAAAATAAGGTATGGAAAAGGTCAAATCCTGTCGGGTCGCAGGAGATCCTTCCCGGTTTTTCCTCTGCGGCCATCGACCGGACAATGCCTGCCCCGGAGGGCGGTCCGCACCTGGCCGCGATCCCTGAGACGTGTCCGGGAAAGGACTCCGGCCCTTGATTTGAATGGAATGACCCGGCCTCCAGGTACTAAGGGGTCTAGCAAAATAACACCTGATTAGCGATTGCTCAGCCGGGCGGAGCCAAGTTTCTGAGGTGCCGAGTTCCAGAAGGCCCGGAAGTCGACGCATAGGCAGGACCATGAGCCAAAAGCGCCGCCTGATGACCATAGGAATCCGGCTGATCAATCGTGCTAATCAGGTTTCGTAATTTCCTTCAGTCAATCAACCTAAACTACACAGAACAGAGCGTATGTGGCTGTTGACGCGAACATAATTTTGCAATACGCTATTTGTTACACATGTAGTAAAGGAGATGGAAATGAGTATGCCTGTAAGAATTGAAGATAGTCTGTATCAGCAAGCGAAGGCCGCATCGCAGGGAGAACATCGCACAATTGCCGGACAACTTGAGTTTTGGGCCAAGGTTGGGAAGGCTGCGTTGGATAATCCAGATCTTCCCATTGAGTTCGTAAGCGAACTTTTGGTGTCGAAGAAAGAAGATCGCAGCAGCCTTTCCTCTTTCAAGCCGGGCCAATTTCGTGACTGAAGAAGTGAAGGTTCTTCAAACGAATGTCTTTGCCCGTGCATATAAAAAACTTCACCCAAACCAAAAGGATGCTGTTGATAACTCCACAACGACCCTTATGTTAAAAGCATAAAAAGGGGTAGACAATCCCCATTTTTCCCTGTACGATTCTTCCTGTTGATTTGGAATGACCCATCGACAGGAGGAGCGGGTGAACACGAGCCAAGCG
>JAMCWM010000007.1 GCA_023481175.1 Nitrospirota bacterium | reverse complement strand
TCCGCCGACTCGTCTCCCGGATCCGCCCCGAAAAGAAGGAGAGTCAGGAAACGACTTCGGGTTCCAGTACATAAAATTGACAATTGTAATCGTCAAGGCACTGTTGCGCCTTGATATTTTTCATCGGACCAGAAAGTTGGGTTAGCACTCAGTCGATCGAGTATTGGCGCCATCAACCGACGGCTTGTCTTTTGCCGATCACCGTCGGAGCGATTCCTGGCTTCGGCCAGAAATCTCCCTTTGCTTGTCCCCATTCCTGGGAGGAAAAAAGGGTCCCACTCTCACTCCGCTCAGAATATGAATCACCGGGCCTGTCCCCGATCCTTTTCCGTACGGCAGTTCAGTGGATGGAGTCGTGCGGGCTCCGGAAAGAGAAGGGACGTCAGATCCCTTCGAATGGCCCGCCGAAGATTTTCGGCGATTTCTTCGGAGGGAAGGGGAGGTTTTTCGGGGTCGGAAAAGGGAGGAGGTGTGATCTCGATGCCATACAGGATCATCCATGGAGGAAGAAGTCCGAGGGATCGCCCCAGGGCAAGCACGGGCAGAAGGCCGACCTCATGGGAGGTGACGGGCCGCGGGGGGCAGGGGAGCTCGTCCAGGCCAAGCCGGCAAACAGATCCCGGTCTCCTTCCGGAAACCATCGCATCCACCAGGATCGCATGGTCCGTCTCCCGGAGAACCTCGAGAAGGCCCCACCCCGGGCGATCCAGGATCCGGAAGACGAACCTGACATTGTCGAGACCCGGGGAAAACCCGTCCCGTCGCATCCCTTCGACAAGGATCTGACCCGTCTGGTCTCCGTGATAGGGGGAGCCGATCCCGAGGATGTCGACCTGTGCCGTCACCGCTCTTCCCTGTGAAGGGTCAGGTCCAGAAAATGGGTGGCGCAGGAGATGCACGGGTCATAGTTCCGGACGATCCGCTCCGCCTCCTCCCGGAGGGATTCGTCCGGCCGGTCGAGTCCGGACTTTCCTAGGGACTCGCGAAGATCGAGCTCCATCATGGCCTGGTTCTGGCTGGTCGGGGGAATGATCCGGGCCTTCCGGACGAGGCCGTCGGCGGAGAAGTCATACCGGTGCCAGAGGATTCCCCGGGGAGCTTCCGTGGCCGCGATGCCGGTCCCTTCCCCCGGGGTGGCGGGAATAGAGGAAGGACCGTCGGGGGGAGGCCCTTCCAGAAGGGAGAGGGCCTCCCTGAGGGCGTAATGGATCTCGATGGCCCGGGCCAGGAGACTGTGGTTCATGTTGGTGCTGGGAAAGCGGATCCCCGAAGGGACAACGTCCGAAAGGATCTCCGGGGGGATCCTTTCGACATTCAGGTTCAGACGCGCCAGGGGGCCGACGAGATAGGGGGCCCCGTCCAGAAGGCTGTGGAAGGCCGTCGAGTAAGGCACCTGGAATTCCCTGATCCGGGATTCGAAGGCGGCCGGGTCGAGGTCATGGCCCCGGCTCGAGACAATCCGACCCTCGTTCATGGGATAGAGGCCGGGGCCGCGGAGCGAGACCGATTCAAATGAGCGGTCACTCTCCGGATAGTCGAGGCCTGCCGCCCAGCGGACGAGGTCTGAAGCCAGCGGAAGGGCGGCCCGGATCCGGGCCGCCAGGGCCGCGGTCTCCTCCCGGGAGGGAAAAAGGAAAAAACCGCCCACACAGGCGCCAACGGGGTGAACCGACCGCCCCCCCAAAAGGGACATGAGGGCATTTCCCAGGGCATGGAGGTCAAACCCCCGTCGGACGGGTCCGGGATCGTGGCGGGCCCACTCCATGACATCCCGGTACCCCAGAAAATCCGGCCCCGCCAGAAGATGAATATGAAGGCTGTGGCTCGAAATCCACTCCCCGCAGGCCAGGATCCTCCGGAAGCGCCAGATGTCCTTTCCGGGGAGCATCCCGAACCCGGCCTCGATGGCGGAGACCGCTGTCAGCTGGTAGGCGGCGGGACAGATGCCGCAGATGCGCGCCACGATGTCGGGCACCTCCCGGAATTCCCGCCCTTCGAGAATTTTTTCAAAGAGGCGGGGAGGCTCGAAGATACGAAGCCGGACCTCCCCGATCCGGCCCTCCCGAAGGGTCACCTCCAGGGCCCCTTTCCCCTCCACCCGGGCCATGACCGGGATGCGGAGGGAGCGCTCCTCATTCATGGGGACTCCCTTCCTGCCACCTGGCGCCCTCCCCGAGAAAGACCGGGGCGTTGTTGTTGATGAAGAGAAAACGCCGGGCGATCTCACCCGGCACCAGCCCCAGGCCTGAGAACCGGAGGGCGAGGGAGGCGGTCTCCGGGTTTTCGGCGGGTCCGAAACATCCGTAGCACCCCCGGTCGAAGGCGGGGCAGAGGGCGCCGCATCCCGTGAGGGTGACCGGCCCGAGGCAGGGGATTCCCTTCGTGACCATCACGCAGGGGAGCTGCCGGCGCTTGCACTCGAGGCAGACCTTGTCGCGTTCGACGGGAGGAAGGGCTCCCGAGAGAAGCGACCGGAGCGTTCGGAGGATCTGCTCTCCGGTGACCGGACACCCCCAGAGCTCGAGGTCGACCGGGACTTCAGAGGCCACGGGCGTGGACCGGTCGAGGAAATCGATGACCTGCGGGGAAGGGTAGAGGCCGGAGAGAGGAGTCCCGGAAGACAGGTTGCGGAGAGCCTGGATCCCGCCCGAGGTGGCGCAGGCCCCGATCGTCACGAGAATCCGGCTCTCCTTCCGGACTGCCTGGACCATCGCGAGGTCCTCCCGGGTCGAGAGGCTTCCCTCGATGAAGGTGATGTCGAGACCGGTGAGGGGGCCGATGGGACCCGCCTCGGCGAAATGGACGATCTCGACCATCCGGGAGAGTTCGAGGAGCTTGTCTCCCAGCCCCAGGAAGGCCAGTTGGCACCCGTCGCAGGAGGCAAGCTTCAGAACGGCGATCCGGGGTTTGGGAGGGGACGCGGCGGCCGCGCCCCCCGGAAGCAAGGATTCGGTCATGGTCAGAGCCCCCGGATTCCCAGACGGTGCTTGATTTCGGCGTACCGGAAGACCGGTCCGCCTCTGCAGACGAAAATCTCCCCCAACTGGCAGTGGCCGCAGAATCCGGCGGCGCATTGCATGTTCCGCTCGAGGCTCACCCAAAGGTCATCCTCGGGAATGCCCTGATCCCTGAGCTTCCTCACGGTGGACAGCATCATGGGTTCCGGCCCGCAGATCTTGGCGGTGGTCCGGAGAGTGACCGGAATGTTCGGGATCAGGTCGGTGACCGGACCGACGGCTCCTTCCCAGCCCGCCCCTCCCTCATCGCTCGTCAGGAAGACCCGGGTCCCCTCCTGTTCGTTCAGACGCGAAAGCCGCTCCTTCCAGAAGAGGTCCCCCGGATTCTTCACCCCGTGGAGGACGGTGAGGGAGCCGAACTCCTCCCGACGACGGACGACATAATTGACCACCGAGACGAGGGGGGCGCATCCGAGCCCTCCGGAGACCAGGACAATGTCCCGTCCCCGGCTTTCGTCCATGGGCCAGCCGTTTCCGAAGGGTCCCCGGATGCTGACACGGTCTCCGGGCCCGAGCCTGGCCATCGCTCCGGTGACCCGTCCGACGATCCGGATGGTGTGGTCGAAAAAGTCGACATCGGAGGGGTCGGAGACAATGGAGAGGGGAACCTCTCCCAGGCCGAAGACTCCGACCATGTTGAATTGTCCGGGCTTGAACGGGAGGGGGGAATGGCCCTCGGGCTCGAGCCGGAGGGTAAAGATGGTCGGGGTTTCCTCGATCCGGTCACGGATAATGGCCGGGCGGGGAATGTGGGGATCAGTTTCCATCGGGGGGGCCCAGAAGGACGGGAACATCCTCCGTAAAGTCGATCCCCACCGGGCACCAGGAAAGGCAGCGCCCGCATCCCACGCATCCGGAACGGCCATACTGGTCGTGCCAGTAGGCCAGCTTGTGGGTCAGCCACTGGCGGTACCGGAATCCGGTGGTTGCCCTCAGCGGGGCCGGATGGATATAGCTGTGGCCGGCGGTGAAACAGGAATCCCATTCCCGGAGATGGCGGCTCGAATGGCCGTCCAGGGCCGGCTCCTCCCGCTCCGAAAAACAGAAACAGGTCGGACAGACGGAGGTGCAGTTTCCGCAGGAGAGACACCGGGCGGCCAAGGTGTCCCAGTGAGGGTGATCCAGACGTGCCGCCAGATCGTCTCTCAGGTTTTGTGAAGGGAGCCGGCGGGTCTGGCAGGCCCGGGCCTGTTCCGACTGTGTCTTCAGGGCCTCTTCCACGGCCCGGTCAGGAGAAGCGAGAGCGAGCTCCCGAAGGAGGTCCCGTCCCTTCTCCGACCCCGGCCGGACGAGAAATCCCGTATCGATCTCCCCCAGGGCCAGGTCGAAGGCGGTCCGGGCGTCGGGGCCGTCGCCCGTGGAGACGCAGAAACAGGTATCGGCGGGATGGGAGCAGTCCACGGCGACCAGGAAGAGATCCCGGCGCCGGAGGGCGTAAGCCGGATCGGGAAAGGGACCCTTGCCGAAATGGCGGTCCTGGAGGGCCAGGGCGGAGAGATCGCAGGCTCGGACTCCGATGACGGCGAGCGGGGAGGAGGACGGCTCCGCGGAGGTAAAGAAGAGCGATCCGTCGGGATTGCGGCGGGATTCCCAGAGTGTCTCGCGGGGGGCGAAAAGAAGGGGCTTGAGCGCCTGGGGTCCGTTGGCCCAGGCAAAACAGCGGTCGGGGGGACCCTCTTCGAGACGGTAGGAGCCGGGAGCCTGGAGATCGTGGAGGCCGCGGGGAAGATCCTCCGGACCCGTCACATCAGCGTAGAGGATCGTTCCCTCGCGGACCACGGGAGCGACGGTCCGGTAGCCCCGCCGGAGGAGACGGTCAAAAAGCTCCCCGAACCGTCCCCGTTCAAGAAATCCCCCGGATTCTTCCGACATGACCCTCCCCTTTTTCCCGTGCGGCTTTCCCCAGTTCTTTAAAGATATCACACCGACTCGCCTTTTCATCCGGGATGGGGAGTGGTATCTTGAGGCGTGGGTCCCGCGTCCTCTGCCTTTCCGATGAGGGGCGGGGGCTGGAACGGGCCGTCAAGAATGTTTGACGTCGGTTGGAATGGGGAGGGCGCATGGTCGAGATCCGCATCCACGGGCGGGGAGGTCAGGGAAATGTCCTGGCCGCCTACCTCCTGGCGACGGCTGCCTTCGTCGAGGGGAGGTATTCCCAGGCCTTCCCGAGCTTCGGGGCCGAACGGAGAGGGGCGCCCATCACAGCCTTTGTCAGAATCGATTCCGCCCCGATCCTCCGCCGGTCCCAGGTGACCTCTCCCCGGTTTCTCATCCTTCAGGACAGCGGTCTTCTCAGGATTCCGGGAACCCTCTCCGGGCTCTCCCCCGAGGGGGCCATTCTCGTCAATTCTCCCGACTCGCCCGAAGAGCTCAGGCGGCGCCTGGACGACGCCGGGCTCTCCCTCGACCCGGCCGTCCGGATGCTCTCTCTTCCCGCCACCCGTCTCTCGATGGAAGTCCTGGGCCGGCCGATTCCCAATACGCCTCTTCTTTCGGCCTTTTTCTCCCTGACAGGCCTCCTTTCCCTCCAGAGCCTGGGACAGGCCCTGGAGGGGCGGTTTTCGGGGGATCTTCTGGCAAAGAACCGGACCCTCGTCGACGCCGGCGCCTCCCATGTTCCGGCGGGACTCTGGAAGGAGGCGGTCCATGCGTGAAGCCCTCGAGGGGTCCCAGGCGATTGCCCGGGCTGTCGCCCTTTGTCGCCCCCAGGTGGTGGCGGCCTATCCCATCACCCCCCAGACCCATATCGTGGAGGCTCTGGCCCGGCTTATCGCCGACGGGTTCCTGGAGGCGGAGCTGGTCAGCGTCGAGAGCGAGTTTTCGGCCGCCTCGGTCGTCCTGGGGGCCGCCTCCGCCGGATCCCGTTCCTATACCGCCAGCGCCTCCCAGGGGCTCCTGCTCATGAGCGAGGTCCTCTACAACATTTCCGGGATGCGGGTTCCCGTCGTCCTGACCTGCGCCAACCGCGCCGTCTCGGCCCCCGTCTCCATCTGGAACGACCACCAGGACTCCATGGCGGTCCGGGATGCAGGCTGGATCCAGCTTTTCTGCGCCGACAACCAGGAGGCGGTGGATACGACGATCCAGGCCTTCCGGATTTCGGAGCGGACCGAGCTTCCCGTCATGGTCTGTGTCGACGGCTTCACCCTCACCCACACCCTCGAGCCGATCGATTTGCCGGAAGCGGACCAGGTCGACGCCTTCCTTCCGCCCTTCACCTTTGCCCGGACCCTCTCCTCCTCCCGGCCGATGAGCCAGGGCACCCTGGTCTCCCCCGAGTTCTTCACCGAGATACGCGCGCTCCAGCACGAAGCCTTTTCCCTGGCCGAAAGGGAGATCCAGGCGGCCGACCGGGACTGGGCCGGCCTCGTGGGGCGTGACAGCGGGGGGCTTCTCCGGGTCGAGGGAGACCGGGAGGCGGAGGTTGCGATCCTGGTGATGGGGTCCCTTTACGGAACCCTCAAGGATGCCTACAGGTCGGGGCTTCTGGGCCGGCCGGTGCGCCTTCTGTGCCTCCGCTCCTTCCGACCCTTTCCGGTCGGGACGATCCGGCAGGCCGTCTCCGGTCTTTCCGACCTGATCGTCCTTGACCGGGCTCTGTCGCCGGGCTCCGGGGGAATCGTGGCCCACGAGATCCGCTCGGCCCTGTACGGGGTTGCCGATTCCCCCCGCGTCGTGAATTTTGCCGTGGGTCTCGGGGGCCGGGACGTCCCGGGCAAAATCTTCCGGGAGATGCTGGAGGCTCTGGAAAAGAGACCCCCGGCCTTCTCCATTTTCGATCTCGATCCGGAGAAGCTTCCCCTCCGGGATCAAGGTCCTCCGGAGCCCTCCGGCGTTCATGCATCCCCTTCCTGAGGAGAGATCCATGATCCACGCAATCTCCCGTCCCTCCCCCGTTGACATTGCGGAGCTCCGGAAAAACCAGCCCCGATTCGCGGGGATGGAATCCGGCCATGGCGCCTGCCAGGGTTGCGGGCAGGCCCTGGCGGCCCGCCTGGTTCTGGAGGCCGCGGGCCCCGACGTCATCGTCGCCAACGCCACCGGCTGTCTCGAGATCTTCACCACCCCCTGGCCCCAGTCGGCCTGGGCCGTTCCCTGGATCCACTCGCTTTTCGAAAATGTCGCCGCGGTGGCCGCGGGAATCGAGGTGGCCCTCCGGGCCCAGAAGCGGGAGACCCGGGTCCTGGCCTTCGCCGGGGATGGCGGCACCTTCGACATCGGATTCCAGGCCCTCTCCGGCATGCTCGAGAGAAACCATGACGTTCTCTTCGTCTGCTTCGACAACGAGGCCTACATGAACACGGGTATCCAGCGCTCGGGATCGACCCCCCACGGGGCCTGGACCAACACTTCCCCGGCGGGAAGGGTCCGCATGGGCAAACGTCATTTCAAGAAAGATCTTCTGGCCATCATCGCGGCCCACGGGATTCCCTACGCCGCGACCGCCTCGGTGGCCTATCCCTCGGATCTCCGGACGAAGGTGCGCCGGGCCCTGGAAACCGAGGGTCCGTCCTTCCTCCTTCTTCATTCTCCCTGCCCCCTGGGGTGGGGCCACGACAGCGCTCTCACGATCGCCGTGGACCGGCTGGCGGTGGAGACGGGGCTTTTCCCTGTCCTCGAGATGGAACGGGGGCATGTCATCGAGACCATGAAGATCCGAAAGGTCCGTCCGGTCAAAGACTATGTCGAACTCCAGATGCGGTTCCGGCATCTTCTGGCCGACAGCCCCGAAGCCCGGGAGGAGCTCGAGCACCTTCAGGCCCTGGCCGACGCCAACATCGAACGTTACGGGCTTCTGTCGGACTCTCCGGATCCCCGCGATTCCGAAGGGTCCGACAGCGTCCGCCGGGGAGGAATGAGATGGGGATAGAACATGCAGGGTCCGGGCTTCGGGTCACCCCGGGAGGATTCGCCTGGCCCAACACCTCCCTTGACAATCACACGAGAAGCTGGCGGCTTGAACGCCCTCTCTACGAGACGGTTCCCGCTCCCTGCCATGGGGCCTGTCCGGCCCTCGAAGAGATTCCTGTCTACCTTTCCCATCTGGCCCTGGGCCGGCTCCGGGAAGCCTGGGAGGCCCTGGTCCTGGCCAACCCTCTTCCGGCGGTGACCGGCCGGGTCTGCCCCCATCCCTGCGAAAGCTCCTGTCACCGGGGATCCTATGACTCGGCCCTTTCGATCCATTCGGCCGAGCGCTTTTTAGGAGATACGGCGCTCCGGGAGGGATGGGACTATCCGGGCCTTCCCGGGGAAAGGAGAGAGGAGAGCGTGGCGGTCGTCGGGGCCGGTCCGGCGGGTCTGTCCTGCGCCTATCACCTCCGCCGCCAGGGGTACCGGGTCACGCTGTTCGAGGCCCTTCCGGAGGCGGGTGGCACCTGCCGGGTGATCCCGGACTATCGTCTTCCGTCGGAGATCATCTCCCGGGAGGTCGAACGGCTTTTGGGGGTGGGGATCGATTTCCGTCCGGAGACGAGGCTGGGGCGGGACATCTCCCTGGAGGAGCTGGAGTCGGGCTTTTCTGCCGTCTACCTTGCGCCGGGCCGCCAGAAAAACCGGCCGTATTCCGTCGACCACGCCGTTCCGGCCGATCTCCGCCACGGGCTGGACCTTTTGCGGGAGTTCCGAAATGTCGGAAGCCTCCCCCGGTGGGAGCGGGTGGTCATCGCGGGAGGAGGGAACACCGCGGTCGATCTGGCCCGCACCCTTCTCCGGACCGGCTCCCGGGAGGTCCATATCGTCACCGACGAAGAGCTTCCGGGAGCCGAAGGGGAGTCGGGTCGAGGGATTATGCCGGCCATCGGACGGGAGGTGGCCATGGCCCTTGAGGAAGGGGTCAGAATCCATACGGGCCGACGAATCCGGAGACTGCTCCTGAGAAACGACCGGGTCGTCGGCTGCGAACTGGTTCACGCCCTGAAGGAGTTCGAGCAGCAAGGCCCCGTTCACCGCGCCTTTTCCGGAACGGAGACGATTCTCGAGGTCGAGGCCGTGATCCCGGCGGTGGGGCAGGAGGTGGACCCCGAAGGGATTGGCCGGCTCTTTCATGACAGAAGCGTTCTTTCAATCCTTCCGACCGGGCAGGTCGAGGGAGAGGGACGGATCTTTGCGGGGGGAGACGCCGCTCCGGGGGGAGGGCTCGTCTCCCAGGCCGTAGGAAGCGGCCACCGCGGCGCCCGGATGATCGACGCGATGCTCCGGAAGAAGGAGTTTCCGGTGGCCGCTCCCCCCTCCCCGATTCCCTTCTCGGGGCTCAACATGGCTTATTTCGACCATCGCTCCGCCTACAGGCCGGAGGAACTTTCCCCGGAAGTCCGCACGGGTTTTTCCGAAATCGAACGCACTGCGCCCCTCGACCTTATCCGCCAGGAGGCCGACCGGTGCTTCTCCTGCGGCCACTGTCTCGAGTGCGACAATTGCTGGACCCTTTGTCCGGACGGAGCGGTGCTCAGGACGGCCGGAATCTCCGCTCTTCCCGTCCCCTATGTCTTTGACTACGACTACTGCAAGGGCTGCGGCCTCTGCGTTCGTGAATGCCCCTCGGGCCACATCCGGATGGTGCCCGAGGAGTGACCGGAGTCGGAATGGCTCCAGAAGCCGGAAGGACCCCGGGTTTCCCTTGAGTCGGATCGGGAATCGGAATCCCAGGAGCCCCGAAGGGGCCGTGCTGATTTCCGAAAGGGGAGTCCTGCTCCTTTCGCCCCTTCCGTCTCTCCCGAGCCTGCTTTTTCTCTTGCAATTTCCTTCACGAGCTCCCCTCCCTGCGAGATGAGGAAGAACCCCCTTTCCTGCGGGGGCTGGTTCCTGAGGAGGCCGGAAGGTTCGATGTTTGTCATCCGTTCCCGGAGGATCAGGCAGACAGGTCCCCGGACGGGGGAATATCGAGAAGGATCCCCCGTTTTTCGGCGAGCCTGACAAAGATCGCCTTCGAAACCTCGATCACCTCCTCCCGGCTCATGCAGAAGGGGGAGTCCCCCGCCTCCGGGCAGGAGCGGATCAGGTCCCGGAACCCCTCGAACATCGAAAGGAAGAGTGCCGGTTCGGTCTCCCTGGGAATGTCGAACTCCGAATACAAGCGGGCGACATAGAGTTCCAAGGTCTCCACGTTGTTCGCGATCCAGACCGGAATGATGCTCGGAGCCGGCGGACATTCGCAGTTCGTCGGGGAAAACTTGCCGATTCGGTAGGCCAGGGAGAGGAGCTTGTCCGTCGGGGCCTGGCGGCGGGGAGCCACGCGGGCCCTCGGGTCTTCCTTTTTCCTGTTCCAGAAAAACATGACCTTCCCCTTGTGAGTGAGAATGATCGATTCCGTGCGGGAACCGGATTCCGGAGAGATCATGGACGATTCGGCGAAGGCCGACCATGAGGCCGGTCATATGGGAGAGGGCGAAGTTTTTCGGAGAGGGTCAGGCCGAAGGGGGCCTTCGGGGGGCGATCAGTTCGATTTCGTAGCCTTCGGGGGCGTCGATGAAGGCAAAGATGCTGTTTTCCGTCGGGGTGGGGCCATCGGTGACAGGAATGCCCAGGGTCTTCAGGCGTTTTAGGGTCCGGTCCATGTCGTCCACCCGGAAGGCCAGATGGACGAGGTCGGCAGGGACGCTGACACGCCCCGAGGCCGGATACTCGGTAATCTCAAGTTCGGTGTCGGAGCCGGGGGATTTCAGGTAGGCGATCTTCGAGCCCCGGGGGGAGACGATGCGGCGGACTTCGGTGAGACCCAGGACATTCCGGTAAAAGGCCACGGTGCCCTCGAGGTCGTTGACACGCATGCGGACATGGAGCAGGGAGGAGACCAGGGGAGAGGGTTCGGCCATCTAGTCC
Organism: Nitrospirota bacterium; assembly: GCA_023481175.1. GTDB lineage: Bacteria > Nitrospirota > Leptospirillia > Leptospirillales > Leptospirillaceae > UBA4572. The sequence continues at coordinate 40,090 of JAMCWM010000007.1, read as the reverse complement.
TCCAGGGTCGAGAGGTCGCCTTCGGGCAGGCCCAGCTCCCGGGCCTTCAAGACCCGGCGCATGATCTTGCCGCTTCGGGTCTTGGGAAGGGAGATGACGATCTCGACCTCGTGGGGTTCGGCGATGCCCCCCAGCTCGCTCCTCACATGCGTCCTGATCTCGTCATGGGGAGGCGGCGCCAGGGTGGCATGGGGATGGAGCACGACAAAGACCTTGATGATCTCCCCCCGAAGCTCGTCGGGCTTGCCGATGGCGGCCGCCTCGGCAATCTTGGGGTGGGTGATAAGCGCGCTTTCGATCTCGGCCGTTCCCAGGCGATGCCCGGCCACCTTGATCACGTCGTCCACCCGGCCGAGGAAGAAGAAATAGCCGTCCTCGTCCTTCCGTGCCGAATCCCCCGAGAAGAAGACCCCGGGGATTTCCGTCCAGTATTTCCGGTAGCGGTCCGGATCCCTGAAGACTGTCCGGAACATGGAGGGCCAGGGGGTCCGGATGACCACCGTTCCGGTCTCGCCGGGAGCCACGCTCTTGCCGGTGGCGTCGACGATGTCGGCCACCACGCCGGGAAAGGGGCGTCCGGCAGATCCGGGCTTTTCCGGGGTCGAGGGAAGGGGTGTGACCATGATCATGCCCGTCTCCGTCTGCCACCAGGTGTCCATGATGGGGAGATGGCCCCCGGTGACCCGGTGGAACCAGTGCCAGGCCTCGGGATTCAACGGTTCTCCCACCGAGCCGAGTATCCTGAGCGAGGACAGGTCGCGGCCCGCAGGCCAGGTCTCTCCGAAGCGCATCTGGAGGCGGATGGTGGTGGGGGTCGAATAATAGACGGAGACCCGGTGGCGTTCGATCAGGGACCAGTGGCGTCCCGCATCGGGGTATTCGGGCGTTCCCTCCGAGAGAAGAACGGTGGCCCTGTTCAGGAGGGGTCCGTAGACGATGTAGGAGTGTCCCGTGATCCAGCCCGGGTCGGCCACGCAGAAGTAGACGTCCGAATCCCGGAGGTCGAAGATCATGCGCGAGGTGGCATAGGTCCCCAGCATGTAGCCCAGCTGGACGTGGACCACCCCCTTGGGCTTGCCCGTGGTGCCCGAGGTGTAGAGGACAAAAAGGGGATCGTCGCAGGAGACGGGAACGGGAGGGAGGGAACCGGAAAAGCGGACCTCCTTCAGAAGGTCCGGAAGGACGCGTTCTCCGGGTTCGAGGGAGAGGGAGGTCTCCTCCCTCGGAACGATCAGGGTTGTCGCGATCGACGACAGGCCCTTTCGCGCGGTCCGCGCCGTCTCGAGGAGGGGAATCCTCTTGCCGCGCCGGTAGCCGCATTCGGCGGTCACGAGGACCCGGGGCTCGAAATCCTCGAGGCGGCTTCGAAGGGCGCTGGCCGAGAATCCGGAGAAGACCACCGAATGGATCGCTCCGAGACGGGCGCAGGCCAGCATGGCGATCACCTGGGCCGGAGTCGGAGGAAGAAAGATCGAGACCCTGTCTCCCTTTCCCACGCCGAGGCTCTTGAGAACATGGGCAAACCGGACGGTCTGGTCGAGAAGGCGGCCGTAGGTGTAGATCTCCTCCTCGCCCCGGTCTCCCGCCCAGATGAGGGCGGCCTTGTTTGCAAATCCTTCCCGGACATGCCGGTCCAGGGCGTTGTCGCAGATGTTCCCTTCCGCGTCCGGAAGCCAGCGGCCCTGGAAAGTTTTCGGGTTCCAGTCCAGGATTCTCGAGGGAACCTTTGTAAAGTGAAGATCCTTCGCAAGGTTTCCCCAGAAAGATTCCGGATCGGCGACCGAGGCGGCATAGAGGCCGTCGTAGTCCGGGACCCGGCTCTTGCGGAGGGTGGCCGGATCGGGAACGAAAAGGGAAGGCTTGGAGGAGGAACTCATGACGGGCTCCTTGCTGGCGGTGCTTTACGTGAAGGGGTAAACCCGGGATCCGTTTTCGACCATTATAAGCCAGGGGAGAGGAGGATGGAAAGAAAGGGGCGTCCCGTCCAAACCCGGAACGCCCGCAAGGCTTTTCCCGGGGGGCGCGGATTTAAACTTCCTCGTCAAGAACGTGATTCATCTTATCATGAATAATTTATAATATTTCTTGTTTGACGTTCCTTCGGTTTCATCCTTAGACCTTCCTGAAAGGCCTGTTAGGGAATATCCCCCTCAAGCCGGACAGGATACCGGAGTCCGTCTTGGGGGGAACCCGTTGTTTTTCCTTGATCCGGGACCGGACGCGTTTCAGATGATGGCTACTTGACGGTGACATCGACCGAGGCCCTGATCTTCAGAAGATTGTGATGGGATGTCGATGCACGAAGCATGATGGTGTGTGGACCCTTGTCGAGCGTCAGCATGAAGGGGTTCTTGTGTGTCTCCATAATGAACTTTCCATCCACGAAGACGTGGACATGGTCGGCTCGCCACTCGTGATGGAACGCATATTTGACCGGAACGTGCGCAGCGACCACGGCACCGTTCTCGGGAGACATGATCTCGATCGCCGCTTTTTTCCATGTTGCTCCGCTCAACAAAAAGAGGGTCGCCACCATCATCAGCCGGGTGACCAGCCTGGCCGGGAAGCAGAAGAGAGAGGATGAAGGGGTTTTTTGAATTTTTGACGGCCGGAGGGCCGCATTGGTCATCTTTTCGGTCTTTGATTGTTGAATCATGTTGACTTCCCGGTGTTTGCGAATGAAGGCCACAGGAATGTCCCCGTCTTCCCCCGACGGGTCAGATTCATCCTGATTTTCGTTCTTTTCACGAAAGAGGAACAACGATTCGGAGTCAGTGTATCACGGAGATCCGGCTTCGGAGACATCGATACATCGCCACGCTTTCATACATATTCGGAGGCTGGCGCCGCATACGGAGGCAGGACCCGTCCAGAGCTTCCGGTCTCTCCTTGAGGATCTGGGACCCCTGAAAAAACGTCAAGCGGACCGGAAAGGACCCGGCCAACGCCCCTGCCGGAGAACGCGTTTTCCCTTTTGGGGGTTGGTCCGAATCGCAGAGTGTCGTCTGGACCGGCACGTCGAAAAAACGGCAGGGCGTCTGATCTGCCGCCATTTTTTTGATTTCTCCTCCAGAACCTTCAGATTAATCGTCCCCGAGAAGGGTCAGGAGACGGGAACGGAGGCGGGTGTTTCCGGTTCTGGAAACGGCCCTGAGAAAATCCTCCCGCGCCTTCTTCCGAAGTCCCATCCGGCTGTGCAAAAGCCCCATGTTGGCCAGGAGAAGGGGGTTGTCCGGATGGCGGGAGAGGGCCTCGTGAAGAAAGAGATGGGCTTCCGCGAGGTTCCCGGTCTCGAGGTCGATCCGTCCCATGAGGCTCCGGAATCCCTCGGGCCAGGTTTTTTGGTCCAGGAGGGGCCGCAGGGTTTCCCGCGCCTGTCCCGGATTGTGGCGGGCCAGTTCCATGTCGGCCAGGTTGAGGGTCAGATCCGTCGAGCGGGGATAGAGACGGTGGGCGTAAATCAGAATCCGGAGCGCTTTCTCCGGTTCTCCCCCCCGGTCCCTGATCAGGGCCATCTGATTGAGAAGAAAAGGGGAGGGTCCGAAACGGGCGATGATCCGTTCCGTGAGCTTTTCCGAGGCCGAAAGTCGGCCCGAATCCAGAAGAAGCCGGCTTTTGCGGACGAGAGACATCCGCTCGACGGATGGGGAGTCGAGGGTGGCGCAGGCGGAGAGGGAGAGGAGACAGAGGGCTCCTCCCGCCAGGGCCGCCCGGACCGTTCCGGAGAGGGTGTGCGTTTTCATGAGGGGCTCCCTTTTGCGCGTGGCCCTTATTCTCCCCGGTAGCCGAACGGACCGTTGTAATAAACGGTGATCGTTCCCATCGGGGTGTAGGTGGCCGGATAGTTGGACTGGTAGACCGGGAAGCCCATGGCGAGGCCCCAGGTGACCGAGACGTGCTCGGTGTCGGGCCATGTGACCTCGATTCCCGGATCGACCCAGAGAAAGCTCCAGGCCGGGGCGTTGGCCGGTCCGAAGAGGAGGTTCTGCCCCGTCTGGCTCTCTCCGAAGAACTCCAGGACATAGCCCGCCCCCCACTTGTCGTTCAGGACATGCTCCAGGGCCCCCGAAAACCAGAGAAGGTTGCCGTTGACGACGGTCTGGGGGGCGTGCGTCGTCGCGATCACGTTGTTGAAGGTGAATCCGGTTCCCACTTGGGTGGGATTCTCGATGATGTCTCCCAGCTGGAGATAAAGCATGAAGGGCTTGAAGTGCTTTCGCATGATCAGGTAGATCGCCTCGTTGTAGGTTCCGTCGCCCGTCTGGTCTTCCCCGTAGAGCCGGGGATCGAGATTCAGGAAGTGGCCGGTCGGAAGCGTGAACTGGTATTCGAGGGCCAGGGCCGGCCGGGCCCAGAAATGAAAGGGATCGGCATCGTTGGTGAGCTGCTGTTTGAGCCAGACCAGCGTGTCTCCCATCCCGAAGGCATTGACCGTGGTTCCGGCCGGGGCGGTGGGGGCACTCGCCTGGTTCGATATGAAAGGAAGGGAAATGTCGAATTCCCAGTTCTTGACGAGTCCGATGGAAAGGCGCTGGGTCATGGTGAGGGAGGCCATGCCCAGGCTCGGGTTCAGGTAGTCGAACCAGTAGGGCTCATAGAAGAAGGATCCCACCGGTTCGACTTCGGCCGTTCCGGTGAACATGGGGCCGCTCGTGTTGGGACCCCACGAGAGATAATGGGGGGCCATTTCCGAGAGGTCGGGAATGAGGTCGCCGTTCAGGTCCTGGGGGCCTTCGGTCGTCATGTCGGCCAGGGCGGCGACCGGGAAGACGCCCCCTAAAAGAAGCGGGAGAAGGGCCGCAGCCAGGAAGAGGGGGATCCGGCGTCCTGATCCTGATTTGTGGATGGCCATGAAGCGTTCCTGGGGTTGGTCGGGAGCGTTTCCCTGTTAATGATACCAAGTACCATATGATAGAGGATATCGTATTTTTTCTTTCGAAGTCTGTCAAGGGATCGGAAGATTTTTGATAATGAATATTATTATCATTTTCTTTGTTCGCGAGGAATTTGTCAACCCTCTTTCCTCAGGAAACAAAAAAATGAGGAGGAACAGGCGGATTCTCGTTGAAAACCGTCAGGACCTGCCGGAAAGCGCTCTTGATGCCGGAGGAAAATTTTCGAAGAATCAGGAGGGAGACATCCCGCAGTCCCTTCTGGAAATCCGAAAGGAGCCGTATGCAACCCACGAAAAAAGAGCAAAAAATTGCTCGGAACCATCCTCGGTTCTTCATCACCGGTCCCCTGAGCTTCTCCGACCAGATCGCCTTCGACCAGTTCGTCCTGGCCATCGAGCGGAACTTTCTTCTTCACATCACGGCGGGCCTCAACCTGATCGTCGTGGGGCTGGCAATGTTCCGCTTTTTCAGCCGGAATCCGAGCGATCTTTATGTGGGGATCGGCATCGGGGCCTTCTGTATCTCTTTCCTCGTGATGGCCAAGGGAACGGCCGATTTTGTGCGGATGCGCAAGGACCTCGCCCTGATGAAGGAGATGATCGAGGCCAACCGTTCCGCCTCTTCCCCCTGTTCGAACGCCGGATGAGGGGACCGTAGCCCATCGGTTGCCCCCCCGTCGCGTCCGTCCTAAAATGGAAGAAAGGACTGTCGTAAAAATCACAAGAAGGGGGATCCATGACTTCTGGCACCATAACATCAAAAAAAGGGACCGTCTCCGACGATCCCCTGACCATTGCCGGAATCACCTTCCGCTCCCGCCTGTGGATCGGAACCGGCAAATACCGCTCCTTCGAGGAGACGAGGAAGGTCATTCTCGAGTCGGGGGCCGACGTGGTGACGGTGGCCGTCCGCCGGGTCAACATCCTGAAAAAGGACGAGCCGAACCTCCTCGAGTATCTTCCGCCGTCGGAGTTCCACATCCTCCCCAATACCGCCGGGTGCTACACGGTGGAGGAGGCCCTCCGCTACGCGCGTCTGGCCCGGGAGGCGGGGATCTCTCCCCTGGTCAAGCTCGAAGTGATCGGGGATCCGAAGACCCTTTTCCCGGATGTGGTGGGACTGGTGGAGGCGGCCCGGATTCTGGTGAGGGAGGGGTCGATCGTCTTTCCCTACACCAACGACGACCCGGTCATCGCAAAAAGACTGGCCGATGTCGGGTGTGCCGCCGTCATGCCGCTGGCCGCGCCCATCGGTTCCGGGCTGGGAATCCGGAACCCCTACAATCTCCGGATCATCCAGGAGACCGTCTCCCTGCCGGTCATCGTGGATGCCGGGGTGGGTTGCGCCTCCGACGCCGCGATCGCCATGGAGATGGGCGTGGACGGCGTCCTCATGAATACGGCCGTGGCCGAGGCCAGGGACCCGGTGCTCATGGCCCGGGCCATGAAGAATGCCATCCTGGCCGGACGGGATTCCTTCCGGGCCGGCAGGATGCCACGGAGACTCTACGCCAGCGCCTCGAGCCCCCTCGCGGGCATGCTGGACTCCTGATGGCCGGATCCCGCGCCGCCCTGATCCTGGGCCCCCTTCTCTACGTCACCCCCGAGGAATTTCCCCTGAAGGATCTCGTCCTACGGGCCATCGAAGGGATGCGCGGGGGCATCACCTCCGTCCAGCTCCGGAGGAAGGCGGCCTCCGGATGGGAGTTTTCCGAGCTTGTCCGCCTCTTCCGGGAGAATGTCCCCGCCGGCCTTCCCTGGCTCGTCAACCGGAGGATGGACTTCGCCCTGGGGGGCCGGGCCTCGGGGCTTCACCTTCCTGAGTCCCATCCCCCGATCGCGCGGGTGCGGGCGCATATGCCGCCTCCGTTCCTTTTGGGGGTGTCGGTGCACTCTCTGGCCTCGGCCGTCGAGGCCGCGGAGGAGGGAGCCGACTACCTGATCGCGGGGCCGGTCTTCGACACGCCCTCCAAGCGATCCTTCGGTCCGCCGCTCGGGTTGTCCACCCTTCGGGAGATCGTCCGGGAGGTTCCCGTTCCGGTCTGGGCCATCGGCGGCATCGGGGCGGATGAGGCTCCCCGCGTCCGCGAGACGGGAGCCTTCGGCATGGCGGTCATGGGGGCCCTGTCCTACACCCCTGATCCCGTGGCGGCCGCCTTCGCCCTCAGACGGGCCTGGGGTCGTGGCTAGGGAAAGCCGGGCCCTCCCGGCGCTTCTTTTTTTGGCCCTTTGTTTTTTTTCACCGTTTCCGGCCCTGGCGGATCCGGTTCCGGGACCCGGAAAAGGGGATCTCACCCTTCCCCAGGGGGGGCTCCGGCTTCTGCTGGTTCCCGAGAAGTCGCCGGTCCGTGGACTGACGCTCGAAGGCCGAAAGATTCCCTTCTTTCCCTTTCGGGAGGACGAGAAGTCCGGAGGGGCCGTCCGCTTCAGGGCGGCCCTGGTGGGAGTGGACTTCGCCCGCACTCCGGGTCTTCTTCCTCTGGAGCTTCGCCTGGCTGACGGACGAAGAGAGCGGCGCCTTCTTCGGGTGACGTCCCGCTCCTTCCAGGTCTCGCGGCTTGTCGTGGCCCGCTCGTTCGTGACGCCCCCGGCCGCCCTCCTGCGACGTCTCGCCCGGGAAAGAAAGGTGATCAAAGCCGCCCTTTCGCCTCCCGACACGCCCCTTCGCTTTCACCGTCCCTTCATCCTGCCCCTCGAGGGACGGGTGACCCACGACTTCGGGGCTTACCGCTACCTGAACGGGAGGCCGATGGCCCGCCATTCGGGGGAGGACATCGACGTTCCCCAGGGAACGCCGGTCCGTGCGGCCAACGACGGTCTGGTGAGACTCTCCGGCTCCTTTTACTACGACGGGAACATGGTGATTCTCGATCACGGAGGGGAGCTGCTGACCGAATACCTTCACATGGCGGACATCCTGGTCCGTCCGGGGGAGAGGGTGCGCCGGGGTCAGGTGATCGGCCATGTGGGCCACACGGGCCGCGTGACCGGACCGGTGCTCCATTACGGGGCCGTTCTCCACGGGGCCCATGTCAATCCGATGCTCCTCACCGGCCTTCTTTCGCAGGGGGTCTCCCTGGTCGGGTCAGGCCGGTGAGCGGAGATCCCTGGTCGCTTGCCGGGATCGACCCTTCGGGGGGGGCCGGGATTTTTCAGGACCTCCGCGTCTTCCAGAGTCTCGGATTTCGGGGACGCGGGATTCCGACCTGTCTGACCGTCCAGAACCTGGACGGGGTTCGGGGCGTGGAGCCGGTGGGGGAAAAGATTTTCTCGGCCATGGTCGAGACCCTGGCCCAGGAGTCCCTGCCCGCCTCCCTCAAGATCGGTCTTCTTCCGGTCTCCCTTTGCGGCATTCTCGAGGATTTTCTGGCCGCCCTCCCGTCCGGGACCCCCGTCATTCTCGATCCGGTGTACCGCTTCGGCTCGGGCGGGGGGATGACCTCTCCCGAAGAATACCGCCTCCTGGCCCGGACCCTTTTTTCCCGGGTCTCCCTGGTGACCCCCAATCTCCCCGAAGCCCAGGAACTCGCCGGATGGTCCCTGGAACGCTATCCCGACGATCTCTCCCTCATGGCCCGACGAATCCATGAAAAGTACGGGGCCCCGGCCGTTCTGCTCAAGGGAGGGCACTTCCTGGGGGAGGGGCCGAAGGTCGATCTCTTCTGGACGCCGCTGGAGGAGAAATATTACAGCCATCCTCCGAAGACGATCGGGGGGGTTCACGGGGGCGGCTGCACTCTGTCCGCTCTCGTGGCCGGACTTTCCCTGAAGCAAAACGGCGCTCCCCTGGAGCCGGTCGTCTCCCGGGCCCTGGATCTTTACCAGAGGCTCCTCGGAGAGGTTCGCGGGACGGAGAGAGGCGTCCTGGATCCGGAGCTGATCCGTCCCGGGAGGCCGGAGGGGCCGTCCCTGCCCTGACCGGGACATCGTGCCGGAATCCTTCCGCACCCTCCGGCCTCTTCTGCTATAATGGTTGGATCCGGTTTCCGGAAGGGGTTTTTCCCGCTCCATTTTTCTCCAGACGACGACAAATTCAGGAAAGGTCAGGATTCATGGGTTTTTCTGTTTCGGTCAAGCGGACCTTTGCCGCCTCCCACCGGATCGAGGGCTATCCGGGACTTTGCGCCCGGCTTCATGGCCATAACTGGACGGTCGAGGCGGTCTTTGCGACCGGACGGCTGAACAGCCTCGGAATGGCGGTGGACTTTCACGAGATCGAACGCTGGCTGGATCCCCTTCTTGGCGAGGTGGACCACACCCATCTCAACGACCACCCCTTTTTTTCCGACAAAAGCACGACCGCCGAGAATATCGCCCTGTTTTTCTATCGTGGACTTGTCTCCGCCCTGGAGAGGGAAAAGCCGGAAGGCCTCGCCCTCCGGCAGGTCTCGGTCTGGGAGATGGAGGGCTACCGCGCAACCTACGAGGAGGTCTGATGGCCGAGGAGGAAGGGCTCCCGCTCCTCGATGTCCGTCATCTTTCTGTCTCGCTCCAGACGCGCGAGGGGGTGATCCGTCCCGTTTCGGATGTCTCCTTCACCATCGGCCGGGGCGAGGCGGTGGCCCTTGTGGGAGAATCGGGTTCGGGGAAGACCCTGACGGGGCTGTCCCTCCTCGGCCTCTTTCCGCCGGGGGCGACCGTTCCTTCGGGACAGATCCTCTTCGAGGGTCAGGATCTTCTGGCCCTTGACGCCACGGCCTTCCGCCGGATCCGGGGCCAACGCATCTCGATGATCTTCCAGGAGCCCCAGAGCGCCCTGAATCCCGTTCTGACCGTCGGGACCCAGATGCGCGAGCTTTTCAAAAGCCATGTCGACCTTCCCGATCTCCGCGTGAGGGAAGAGGTGATCGACCGGCTTCGTTCGGCGGGCCTGCCCGATCCGGAACGGGTCTCCCGTTCCTATCCCCACCAGCTTTCGGGGGGCATGCGCCAGCGCGTCATGATCGCCATGGCCATCGCCCTCGACCCCCGCCTGGTGATCGCCGACGAACCCACCACCGCCCTCGATCCGACCGTCGCCCTCCAGATTCTCTCCCTTCTTTCCTCGATCCGGGAAACCCGGACGAAAGGGCTTCTTTTCATCTCCCACGACCTGGCCCATGTGCGGAGAGTTTCGGACCGGGTTCTGGTGATGTATGCCGGACGGATCGTCGAGGCGTCTCCCGCCCGGCGTTTCTTCGGGACAGGCCCTCTCCATCCCTACAGCCGGGCTCTTCTCTCCTCCCGGCCCGAAGGGGCGGGAGGGGGCCGCCGAGACACGCCTCTTCCGGCCATTCGCGGGCAGGTCCCTCCCCTGTGGGACCTGCCGCCGGGATGTGCCTTCGCGCCCCGATGTTCGCAGGCCGATGACCGGTGCCGGACCGAGGCCCCTCCCTGGCAGACCGAAGGGGAGTCGGGGGCCCTCTGTTTCTATCCCGATCTCTCGCCCCCGGGAGAGCCCCGCCATGTCGCCTGAGTCCTCTCCCCTTCTCGAAGCCCGCGGACTTGTCAGGGAGTTCGATCTCCCCGGAGGGGGGCTCTTCGGACGCCGGAAGATCCTCGCCGCCGTCTCCGACGTCTCCTTTTCCATCGGCCGGGGGGAGGTCCTGGGGCTGGTCGGAGAGTCGGGATCCGGGAAGACGACCATCGGACGCATGGTCATGCGCCTTCTCGATCCGACGCGGGGCCAGGTGGTCTTCGACGGATCCGACCTGACCGCGCTTTCCGGCAAAAGCCTCCGACGGCAACGGCGGCGCTTCCAGATGGTCTTCCAGGACCCCTACGCCTCGCTCAATCCGAGGATGCGCGTCGGGGACATCGTCGCCGAACCCCTGGTGATCCACGGCCTGGCTCCCGCAGCCTCAGAGCGCCGGGAAAAGGTTGTCCGGATTTTCGAGCGGGTGGGGCTCTCCCCCCACGACCTTTCGCGCTATCCCCGGGAATTTTCCGGGGGAGGCCGCCAGCGCATCGGGATCGCCCGGGCGATCGCCTGCTCTCCTGAGCTTCTGGTGGCCGACGAACCGATCGCCTCGCTCGATCTTTCCATCGGGGCCCAGATCATCAACCTGTTCTCCTCGCTTGTCTCGACGGAGGGGATGAGCCTGCTCTTCATTTCCCATGATCTCTCCGTCGTCCGGTACCTCTCGGACCGGGTCGTCGTCCTCTACCGGGGCCAGGTGGTCGAGTCCGGATCCACCCGGGACGTTCTGGAAGGGCCGGTCCATCCCTACACCCGGCTTCTCGTGGGTCTCGGGTCCGGGACCCTGGCCGAGATCCCGGAGGGGGCGGCCGAAGCCTCCCTGGACCTTTGTCCCTTCCTCGACCGATGTCCGGAGGCGCTTCCCGCCTGCCGAGAATCCATGCCCGGCCGTTTCGAGGATTCCGGAGGCGGCCGGCAGGTCCTCTGCCACCTTGCCGGTTCGGCCCGCGCCTCCTGGCAACCCTGTGCCCCCTCATCCTCAAGCCAAGGATCCGTCTGACATGTCCTCCTCTTCGCTCCATCCGCTCGAGCGAGCCATTCTCCGTCCCTTCCTTGCCGCGGGACGCCCCGACGCCTATCTGCCCCTTCCGGACATCGCCCGCCTCTCAGGGCTCGATCCCGCCCAGGTCCAGATGGGGGTCGAATGGCTCAAGGCCAAATCCGTCCTGATGGAAAGAGTCGATCGACTCGAGACGGTCCTGACCCTCACGGAGGGAGGGGAGGAGGCCCTGGCCCAGGGACTTCCCGAAGAAATCATCCTGGAGACCCTCAGGGAGGGCCCTCGGGAGATGACGGCGCTCCGGGAACTCTTTTCCGATCCCACGGTCTCCTCGAAGGCGGTCGGCGCCCTCAAGGAGAGCGGATCGATCCGAATCGGGGAGGGAGGGCTGGTCTTCCGGACGGGAGAGATTCCCGAGGGGATCCGCCGTCTCCGGCATCTTCTCGAGGGGATCGCCGGGGCCGATCCTCCCTCGGTTCTGGAAGCGCTTCCCCGGGAGGATCAGGACCTCCTCGAGCAGTACCAGCGCCGGCGGGGAAAGGGAAAGGGACTTCTCCGCTTCGACGAACGGGCCTCCAAGTCTTACCGTCTCTCGCCGGATTGCGCTCTGACGCTTGAGGAGATCGATTCCTCCGAGGCGCTCCTGGGAGCGGTGACCCCGGAGATGCTCATGAACCGGAGCTGGGAGGGAAAATCCTTCCGGCCCTACTCCCTCGACACGCCTCCGCCCCGGCCGGCCACGGGTCGACTCCACCCCTACCGGGAGTTTCTGGAGGAGGTGCGGACCCATCTCGTCCGTCTGGGATTTGCCGAGATGACCGGGAGCCTCGTCGAACCGGAGTTCTGGAACATGGACGCTCTTTTCATTCCCCAGACCCATCCTGCCCGGAATATCCACGACATCTATCTTCTGTCCGAACCCCGGGCGACCTCCGATACCTCCGGATGGCCTCTCGAGGCCGTGGCCCGGACCCACGAGGGGCGCGAGGCTCCGGCCGACACGCGGGGATGGAGGCAGAGTTTCGATCCGGCCCAGTCCAAAAGGCTTCTCATGCGCAGCCAGGGAACGGCCCTCTCCGCCCGGACCCTGGCGGGAGGCCCCGAGGTCCCCGGGAAGTATTTCGCCATCGCCCGATGCTTTCGCCACGACCAGGTCGACGCCACCCACGCGGTGGACTTTTTCCAGGCGGAAGGGATCGTCCTCGAGGAAGGGGCGAGTTTCCGGACGCTCCTGGGGCTTCTGGCCCTTCTGGCCCGGGAGATCGCCGGTGTGGACAGGGTGCACTACAAGCCGGCCTACTTTCCCTTTACCGAACCCTCCGTCGAGCTGCATGCCCACCATCCGGTCCTGGGCTGGATGGAGCTGGGGGGAGCCGGCCTCTTCCGTCCGGAGGTGACCCGTCCTCTGGGGGTCGAGGTCCCGGTGATCGCCTGGGGGATGGGGATCGACCGCATGGCCATGTTCCGTCTGGGGCTCTCCGACATCCGGGACCTCTTTACCGGCGACCTGTCGACCCTTTCGGCCATGATCCGCTCGGAGGAGCATTCACGCGCATGGAACCCGGCCTGAAGATCCGACCGGGTCCGTACCTTAAATCATGAGGTTGATGTGCCCACACTGGAAGGACATTTTGACGATCTTCTGGGACTCCTGGGAAAAACCCTTGTCCCGGAAGAGATGGATCGGACCCTCGATTGCGTGAAGGGGGAGTGGAAACATTTCGACCCGGCGACACGACGCTTCAAGATCGAGCTCAACGACACCAACCGGCCGGACCTCTGGAGCGTCGAGGGAATCGCCCGCCAGCTCCGGGGAGGGGGGCCCCGCCTTGGCCATCCCTACGATTTTCTCGAGAAGGCCATGGTCCGCAAGGAGCGGGGAGGAGATCCCGAAATCCGGATCGATCCCTCGACCGGGACGGTGCGTCCTTTTCTGGGAGGATTTGCCGCCCGGGGGGGGCGTCTCGGGGAGGAGGGACTCGCTCAGCTCATCGGAACCCAGGAGCGCCTGGCCGAACTCTTTGGCCGAAAGCGTGCCGATGTCGCCATCGGGGTCTATCCTCTCGGTCGCATCGCCTTTCCCCTGACCTACCGGACGGCCGATCCGGATCGCACCCGCTTTTTGCCCCTGGGGGGAGACCGCGAGATGACTCTTCGGGAGATCGTGGCCTCCCATCCCAAGGGACAGGCCTACGGAGCCCTGGTGAGTTCGCATGCCGCCTGGCCGGTTCTGGTCGATGGCCGGGAGACCGTCCTGTCCTTTCCCCCGGTCATCAACGGACGTTCCTCGGGAGAGGTGGCCCCGGATGACGACGCCCTCTTCGTCGAGGCGACCGGATTCGACCCGGGGCGGCTTCTTCTGGTCCTGAACATCCTGGCCGCCAACCTGACCGACCGGGGGTATTCTGTCGAGCCGCTCCTGGCGGGAGGGGCGGACCCGTTCGTGGCTCCGGCCTCCCCGGCCATCCGTGTCCATGTGCCTGCGGGTCTTCCCGCCCGCATCCTGGGTGCCGAAAGCGATCCCCCCGACTTCGTGGAGACCCTCCTGGGGTTTGGCTATCCCCAGATCGCAAAGAAAGACGGGGAGAGGGGCTGGGAGGTCTCCTCCCCCTTCACCCGCGACGACCTTCTCGGGGCGGTGGACGTGGTCGAAGACTACCTCGTGGCCAAGGGTTACGACAACTTCGAGCCGGTTCTCCCCCGGGAGTTCACCCGGGGCCGGCCCGCACCTCGCCAGAAGATCGAAACGCGCGTCAGGCAGTCTCTTCTGGCCATGGGTTACCAGGAGCTCCTCTCCAATATCCTGACGGGGGAGCCGCTCGTGACGGAACGGCTTGGCCGGGACGGGGGTGAACTCGTCCGGATCGACAATCCCGCGAGCCTCCAGTTCGCCGTCGTCCGTCCGACCCTTTTGTCCGCGCTTCTCGCCGCCGAGGCCCGGTCGAGCCGGGCCGCCTATCCCCACCGGATCTTCGAGGTCGGGGAGGCGATGCGGCTGGGGACCGCCTCCTCCGGATCGGAGCGGCCCGTGCGCGATCTCTGGCTTCTCTCGGCCCTTCTCTCCCATCCCCAGGCCAGCGTCTCCGAACTCCAGGGGGTCCTGGAATTGCTCTTCGAGCGGATGGACCGCTCCCTTGCCATCCATTCCTCGGCCCTTCCCCCCTATCTTCCGGGCCGGTGCGGCGTCTATGTGAACACGAAAGGGGAGAGAGTGGCGACGGTGGGCGAGATCCATCCAGGGACCCTCGACCGCTGGGGAATCCGGATGCCCACGGTCTGCTTCGAGGTCGACCTGGAGGCGCTCTTGGCCTCCTGAGCTCCGGGAGCGTGCGACATGGATCCAAATAAGGCAAAGCTCCGGGGCGACCGCCTGGTCAGAAGTCTTCTGGTCGGACACACGATCGACCTTCTGATCGCCGGAACGCTCGTTCTGGCCCTTCTGGGCACCGGATACTTCGAGGTCCGGGAGTACCGGGACTACCGGGAGAAGGTGTCCTCCCGCGCCCTCCGGGCGGATCTTTTTCAGGCGGCCGCCCTGGCCTCCCGCCTCTCCTCCGCCTTTCTCGACCTGGGGTTCGTGGCGTCTTCCGTCTCCGGAGAAAGCCGACCCTCCCGGCATCCGTCCTCCTCCATGCAGAAGGCCTTCCGGATCTTTCTGGCCCTTCACCCCGCCCTGGTCGATCTGGAAATCTTCGACCCCCGGACCGGAAAGAGTCTCTGGACCAATCGTTTTCCTTCCGCCTCCCTTTCGGGGCCCGGCCGCCGGGGGGCCTATGCGACGCCTCTCTCCTCGAACCCCTCCTTTCTTGTGGGAAAAAGCCGACTCTCGGCCAGGATCGGGGGGAGGATCCTTCCCCTGGCCATCCTGCTTCCCCTGACAAAGGGCCATCCCCCCCTCGGGGTACGGACCTATCTCCGGGTCGAGGCCCTCCGGCCGCCCTCCCTCGCCTCCCCCTTCAGTTTTTTTCTCCGGGATTCGAGAAACGGCGACATGATGCTCCTGTCCCGCGGGGAGCGTCCGGATTCCCCGCTTCTTCCCTCCCCGGGATCCCGCGTCCGGACCCCCGTGTCGGGCTACCCCTTCACCCTTGAGGCCTCCTGGCCCTCCTCCCTCGTTCGGGAAGGGTGGATGGAGGAGGCGTCCCGGCGCTGGATGGTCGAGGAGGGAGGGCTTTTTCTCATGCTCCTGATGGCCGGGGGGATCCGGATCCTGGTCCGGCGCCAGGAACGGCAGGGAGAGGAACTGTCGGAGCTTTCCGCCTTCGACGAGGCGATCTTCGATTCGGCCGGGGCGATCGGGATGGTGATCGACGAAAACGGGGAGATCCAGCGCCTGAACCGGGCGGCCCGGGAGTTCATGGGGGTGACTCTCTCGGAGGTCCGGGGCCGCCCCTACTACTGGGAGCGCTTCCTGCCCGACTGGATGCGTCCCGGGATCCGCGATTTCGTCCTTCAGATGAAGGACGAAACCCGTCCCGTCCACCATCAGAATCCCTGGATCACCCCCTCGGGGAGCCTTCGGGAGTTCGAATGGACCAGCACGGTCCTTCGGGACCGGGAGGGCCGGTTCCTCTCCCTGGTGACGCTGGGGCTCGACGTGACGGAGCGCATGACGCTCGAGCGGGAGCTCGAGGAAAAGAACCTGAGGCTGGGAAGGCTCCTGGCCTTCGATGCCCTCCGGGGCCGGGTGGCCGAGGCGGTCTCCCGGGCCACAAAGGAGGGCGAGATCCTTCCCGAGTTCTGCCGCCTGTCCCTTGAAGTGCCGGAAATCCGCATGGCCTGGGTCGGACGTCCCGACGAGGAGGGAATCTTTCGCCCGATCGCCTCCTCCGGGGAGACGGACTACCTCGAGGGCCTGATTATTTCCGTGGACGAGCGCCGTCCCGAGGGGCGGGGACCCATGGGCCAATCATGGCGGAGCGGAGCCCCGGTCTACAGCGAGTCCTTTTCGGAGAATCCGGCCATGGCTCCCTGGCGCGATCGGGGCGCCCGTTCCGGATTTTTGGCGAGCGCCTCCCTTCCCGTGCGCCGGAGCGGAGCGGTCTGGGCTGTCCTGACCGTCTACTTCGACCGGAAGAAGCCCTTCGAAACGGAGATCTGCAACCTTCTCGAGGCGATCGCGGACAATCTCTCCCTGGCCCTCGACCGGCTCGATCTTGCGGAACGGGAACGAAAGGCCACGGCTCTCAAGGAGACTCTCCTCGCCAATACCTCGGCCGGGATCGACCTTGTGCGATACCCCGAACGGGTCGTGGTCGAGGTCAACCGGGGCTTCCTCGAGATTCTGGGATACAGGGAGGCCGCGGAAATCGTGGGCCACCACGTCCAGGATCTCTATTTCGTGGAGGATGAAAGCTTCCGCAGGATGGGAGAGGCGGCGGCGGAGGCCCTTGCCACGGGGAGCTCCCGCCTTCGGGATTTGCGTATCCGTCGCGCCGACGGAACGGAAGGGTTTGTCGACCTGTCGGGTGCGAAAATCCGGGAGGCCGATCACGAGACGATCGTCTGGACGATCGTCGATGTGACGGAACGCCACCGCCTGGCCCGGGAGCTTTCCCGCCTTTCCGACTCCAATCTTCTCCTGGCCCAGATCAACCAGGCGATTGTCGAGGCCGCGACGGAGGATTCCCTTCTCAGGGCCATCTGCGACCTTTCGGTCCGCTACGGGAAACTCCGCCTGGCCTGGATCGGACGCCCGGAGGAGGAGAAGGTCGTCAATGTCTATGCCAGCTCCGGGGAAACGGCCTTCCTGGAGGGGCTCGAGATATCCGTCGATCCGACGAAGAATGGGCCGGTGGGGGAGGTCTGGAGGACCGGCGTCCCGAGCTTCAATATCGATCTCGAGAGGACCTTTGCCGGAACGTCCCTGGCGGAGAAGGCCTTTCGCCACGGACTCAAAAGCGCCGCCGTCCTTCCGGTGATGAAGGAGGGCGCGATCTGGGGAATCCTGGCCCTCTACCGCGAGGAGGCCGGAGGCTTTTTCCCCCCGCTGACGGAGGTCTTCTCCGAACTGGCCCGGGATATTTCCCGAGGGCTCGACCGTCTGGAGTCCCTCCGCCGGGAGCGGGAGATGGCCACCCTGGAGAATGTCCTTCTGGAAAACACCCTGGCGGGAATCCTTTTTCAGGAACAGCGCGTGATTCGCTACGCCAACGACCGGATGCGACAGATGCTGGGATACGAAAGCTCCGGGGAGATGGTGGGCCGCTCCACCCGGATGCTCTATGCCGATACGGGGGAGTACGAGAGGGTGGGCTTCGCTTACACGCTTCTTCCCTCCCGTGAAAGCGTCGAGATCCCGGATGTGAGGATGGTGACCAGGAGTGGGCAACCGGTCATGGTGGATCTCTCCCTGGCCCGGATCCCGGGCGAGCCGTCGAAGGTGGTCGTCACCGTGTACGATGTGACCGACCGTCATGCCCAGACCGAGCGGCTCCGCCTCCTGTCGGCCTACAATACCCTTCTGGCCCATGCTGGCGAGGCCCTCTCGTCCAGCTCCGACGAGCCCTCCCTTCTCAAAAATCTTTGCGATCTCGCTGTCCGGGACGGAGAGATGGCGGTTTCTGCCATCGGCCGTGCGGAAGACGGGAAGGGAGTCGCGTGGCTCGGCGCTTCGGGAAAGACCGGCTTTCTGGAGGGGCTCCCCTTTTTCGCCGGGAGCGGGGATCCGGGGGCTCCGGATCTTCTTTCCCGGGCCTTTTCCGGCCGCCGCCCTGTCTTCGGTTTCGCGGAGGATCCCGTCATGGGGCCGTGGAGAGACCGGGCGAGGGAGTTCGGGATCAAGGCCATGGGAGCTCTGCCGATCTTCCGGAAGGGAGAGGTCTGGGGGGTCCTTCTTGTGGGCCACGGGACGCAGAGGGTCTTCGAGGATCCCGTACTCGAAGGACTCCTGAACGAACTCGCCCGCACGATCTCCCATGGGCTCGACCGCCTCGACCTTCTCGCCCGGCAGAACCTTCTGTCGAGCGCCGTGGCGGCGGTGGGAGAAGGCGTCGTGATCACCGGACCCGATTCCCGGGTCATTTTTGCCAATGACGGCTTTGCCGCCATCACCGGCTACAGTGCCTCCGAGATGGTGGGCGAAAACTGCCGGATCCTTCAGGGAGAGGCGACCGATCCGGCAACGGTCGGGGAGATCCGCCGAGCCCTTCGGGAGGGGCGCCCCTTCCATGGACAGATCCTGAACTATCGCAAGGACAAAACTCCTTTCTGGAATCTCCTCTCCATCAGCCCGGTCCGGAACTCTTCGGGGGAGATCGTCGAATTTGTCGGGAACCAGAGGGACATCACCTCTCTGATCGACCTGACCAAAAGGCTCGAGTACGACTCCCGGCATGACCGTCTGACCGGCCTTCCGAACCGCCGGGCCCTCGACCTCGAGTTCGACAAGGTCCTCGCCCGTTCGAGGCGGTACGGGTGGCCATTTGCCGTTGCAATCCTCGATCTCGACGGCTTCAAGCCCGTCAACGACCGCTATGGTCACGAGGCCGGAGACCGCCTCCTGCGCCTCACGGGAGAGAGGATCCTGGGGACTCTTCGAAAGACCGACTTTTTGGCGCGCCAGGGCGGAGACGAGTTTGTCCTGCTCCTTGAAAATGTCGGACTCCAGGAGGAGCTCGGGGATCTTCTGGAGAGGATCGACCGCCAGGCCCGGATACCGGTCCTGCTGGAAGGGGGGGAAGAGGTGTCCGTGGGGGTTTCGATCGGTGTGGCCCTCTCTTCCTCGGATCCGGAGGCTCCCGAAAACCCGGAGATCCTGCTTCGCCGGGCCGACCAGGCCCTCTACGAAAGCAAGAACCACAAGAGCGACCGGTCACGCTCCTGGGTGGTCCACGGGGAGACCGTCCCCCTGGCCCGGACCCTGCCCCAGAGGCTTCTTTCCGAGCGCCGGGTGGAGGTGCACTATCAGCCTGTCCTCGACAACCGGACCGGACGGATCGCGGGCATCGAGGCCCTGGCCCGTCTTAGAGATCCCGGGGGCCGGATCCTGATGCCGGAAGAGATCCTGCCCCACTACGGGGCCGACGATCTCTTCGAGCTTTCCCGGCAGGTGCTGGAGCGCTCCCTGTCCGACCTCGCAGGACTCCTGGCCATTGATCCGTCCCTCTGGCTCTCGGTAAACGTCGATCCCCGCTCGGTCTCGGAAGGGTGTTTCGACTGTCTGGGAAGAATGCTGGACGGGGCCTCCATTCCCCCCTCCCGGCTGACCCTCGAGATCCTCGAGGGTCAGGAATTCGGGGAGACGGTCGTGGCCCTCGATCTCCTGCGACGGCTCAGAAATCTGGGCGTCAGCCTGGCCATGGACGATGTGGGCAGCGCTTATTCGTCGCTTCTTCGTCTGAAGGACCTTCCGGTCGACAAGGTGAAACTCGACCAGGGGTTTGTCCGGACTCTCGATTCGCGTCCGCGGGATCTCCACTTCGTGGAAGCCATCAAGGAGCTCTGCCACCGGATGGGGCTCTCGCTCGTGGTGGAGGGGGTGGAAACGGACGGGATCATGGACGCCATGCGGATGCTCGGGGTGGACTTCCTGCAGGGGTTTGCCATCTCCCGGCCCCTGCCTCTTCGGGCCTTGACGTCTTTTCTCCAGGAATTCCATCCGGAGGAGGCCGTCCATCCCAAATCGCTTCTCGGTCTCTATGCCCAGTCGGTCCGGATTCACGGAATGCAGATGGACATCCTTCTTCAAAGCCCCGACTTTCTCGACAGGGCGTCGCTGGAAGACGGACACAGCTGTCCGCTCCAGAAGATGTTCGGATCTCTCGACCTTCCTGCCGACGGAAGGATCGATCGACTCCATTCCCGCTACCACAGGGCCCTGGGTGCGCTTTACCGGCAAGTCCGGGACCAGGAAACACGTCTCAGGGAATTGGATCTGGGTCCTGCCAGGACCGCCATGGAGGCGCTGACGGAGTCGATTCTGGCAGAGGATCGTCGAAGGCGGAAGGAATGAGGTGCGCGATGCCTTGGGGAAGAAGACGGTCAGAGCTGGAAGTAGGTCGTCGTCCGGTTTCTTCCATTCTGCTTTGACTGATACATCGCCTTGTCGGCCCGTTCGACAGTCTGCCGCCAGTTTTGGCCCGGCTTGTGGACATCGATTCCGATCGAGACGGTGACGACTCCGATGGTTTTATTGTCCTTCGCATTCAGAAGGGCGATGCGTTCGACATTCTGGCGAATGTTCTCGGCGACGATATGGGCCTTGTCGATGGGAGTGGCGGGAAGGATGACCACAAACTCCTCTCCCCCGTAGCGGGCCACGACGTCTTCGCCTCGGGTCTTTGCTCTGAGGACCTGGGCCACGGCCTGAAGGACACGGTCTCCCACGACATGGCCATATTCGTCATTGATCCTCTTGAAGTGATCGATGTCAAGAAAAAGGAAGGAGCAATCGCTCCCCTTCTTTTCATGGGTCTCGAGACAGACGGAGATCTGTTTTTCGAAGCCCCGGCGGTTGATGACGCCGGTCAGAGGATCGAGGGCGGAGGCCTGGGCGGCCGCCTGGAGCTCATTCCGAAGGCTTTCGATCTCCTTCCGGCTGTCCCTCAGCTGATTTTCCAGGGTCTCGCTCGTCTCGAGGAGCTTTTTCGTCTCCCCGGCGAGCTTCGAGATGACGGACTGCAGGAGGGAGGAGTCGACGGCCTCGGCCGTGCGTAGGGCGTTGTGCTGGGAGAGGATTCCGTAACGGGCCTTTTGGGTGTTCTGCATGGTGGTGTTGGCCGATTCGGACATTCGGTTCAGGATTTCAAGGGTTTCCTGGGTCAGAAGTCCACGCTGCTCCAGGACGGGAAGGGTCTGTTCCGGAACGATGAACCCGTAATAGGCCTCCTCGATCCTCTTGTCGTCGAGAGAGCCGGCCGCAACGAGGTCGTCGAGGACTTTCCGGAGACCCGGATTGATATTCGTGACATATTCATAGACGACGGTATAGTGGATGGGGGTAAAGGAAAGCCGCCATTCGCTCATTTTCTGAAGGACGAGGCGAAGGATCTCCGCGCTTTCTTCCTTGTTTTCCGCATAGCGGACGACCATCGTCTTTCGCCCCTGCCGGATTAATGAGAAATGGACCTTATTCCCAAAGTTTTTCTATTTTCGTCTTTCACTGCCCCGATGTCAAAGTTTTCCCTGATGACTACGATTGTTCAGACAGGTTCCGATATTCCCGTAATCAGAAGACACACTCTATGTCCACCTGACATCGGAGGAGGCCCATGCCATGAATCGTGTTCAATTTCAGCCCGGCATGTCGATGCCTGTTTTCTCCAGCAGTTCGGGACCAAAAATGCAATGTGCGGCAGCCCTCGAGCAAGCGCGCCGGCCTTCCGGTTGGAAGATGCATCACGAACTCTTGCAAGCCGCGGCCGAGCGCGACACGCACTGAGCGTTCAAGGGCCAGGGAAAGGGAGACGATGCCACTCTGGGCGGAGATCGCACAGGCGGCAAGGCGAGGTGGGGGTTCGGAAGACAAGAAGGGCGCTTTGTCGCGGCGATCTCTCTCAACGATCGTGGTCATCCTTTTTCACATTGACGGAGGTCCCCGGCTTTACGCGCAAGGCGATCGGAGACTTGGAGAACCCCCCCCGACCCGGGATGCTCCGTGATTGCCGACGGATTCGCCTGCTTCACGGGAGTCACCGAAGAGGGCTGTCATCACCAGGTTTCCGGAGCCGCCGGCCGAATGCCCAGGGAGTCCCCGGATTTCTTCTGGATCAACACCTTTCTGGGCGATTCAAGATCCTGCCTGTGCGGTTGCCCTTGGGCCCCATCCTGAGCCCTTGGGCCTGAACAAATTGTGTCAATCAGGGAAAGAGTTGGTCGGACAAAGACGGCTCTCAGAGCGACGAGGATTTGCATGTTCTCAAGAAACAAGAAAAAATTAATGTCATATTTTGAAAAAAAGGTAACACACTCAAAATGATGTTGAGCACCTGTGCCTTGTCTCTTGCTTCGACAGTATCTGGATCGTCATCAGAAAACCTTGACAAAAAACGAAATTAGAGGGAAAGTTGAGCATAGCCTTCAAGAGTCCAACAGGCTAACGATCCTAATTTCAAAGGAGGGTTCCATGAAAATTTTGACCGCTCTAGTTTTGGGTATCGTCTTGTCAGTGAGTGCGTTCTCGACCGCCGCTTTTGCCGGAGACAAAGATCCACTTTTCGTAAACCTGACATCAAGCGATGCCAATAGGGCGTTCGTGGCCCTGACCTTTGGAAGGCACCAATTGGAAAAGGGACATCCTGTCACTGTTTATTTAAGTGATCACGGGGTCTTTCTGGCTTCAAAAAAGTATTCAAGAAAATATGCACACGAGCAGAAATTGATCAAAGACTTTGTGTCCCATGGAGGGGTCGTGCTGCTTTGTGACATGTGCATACACAAATTTGTGATCGCGAAATCCCAACTCATACCTGAAGTAAAGGATAGCCGTCACGATGAGGCGAGCAAGGCGTTGTTTGCAGATCACACCAAGACGCTGTCCTGGTAGGAAACAATTGAACTCCTGTCTGCGCTTCCCCTTCTTGGCCTGTAGGCCAAGAGGGGGTCAAGCGGGGTGTTTTTTGCTTTTTTTCTCGAACCCCACACGATAATATTTTCCCATGCGACGTGCCGCAAGGCACGTGCCCGCAAAGCAGGCAACGAGGGAACTGTCCGAAGTCAAAGCCTCCTACGATCCCGATAAGACGCGAAGGTCCAAACGCCTTCGCGCATCCTCGGCGAAAGAGGAATCTTCGGTCGCAAGACCGGAAGCCCCCACGACAGCGTCATCTTAGTGGCGGGAGAGCTCAAAGCCAAGTCCAGAAGCACCAGGAACATCTCGATCTCCGTCGATCGCCAAGCTGCGCGATCAGGGGCGCATTCCGGCCTCTCTCTTCGACACGAAAAACCTGGCCGAGATCACGTCGCCCAACTATCCTGCCGGGAGAACGCCTGATCGTGTGCCGAACCCCTTTCTGGCGTACCGCCGGGCCAAAAATCCGCTTCGAGGCCAGGCCAAGATCGGGAAGGGGCGGAAAAGGAACGCAAAGACATCGTCAGCCCGGCCGTTCCCTCGAAAAAAGGCCAAAGGAAGGAAAGCTCCCACCGAACTGAAGAGGGACTGCCCGTCCAGAGCTTCGGAGGACTGATCGAGGATCTGGGAACGCTTGTCAGAAACGTCATACAGGCAGGGAAGGACGACTCGGCACCCTTTGCCCTGCTGACCACGAGCACGCCTTTCGAACAGAAAGCGTTGGAACTCCTGGGAATTCCTCTGAATATCTGAGAGCGTTGCAGTCAGACTCTGCCCCCTTAAAATAGGCAATGGACGAGAGCTGCATTCATTTTTCGTTGTTTTCCTGTTGGAAGTTTAGTGTAGGTTAGCCGCGGGTGTGAAGAGGAAGGGCAGGCCCGGAAAAAGAAAAAGGCGCCGGATGGCGCCTTTGGGAACCGGAGGAGGACGACGAGGCGATCAGCCGGCCGCCTTGACCTTGTTCAGAAGATCGGTGAAGACTTCAGGCTGATTCAAGGCGAGATCGGCCAGAATCTTTCTGTCGAGTCCGATGCCCATTTTTCGGAGGCCGGCCATCAGACGACTGTAGGAGATTCCCTGGGGACGGCAGGCCGAATTGATCCTCTGAATCCAGAGTTTTCTGAATTCGCGCTTTTTGGCCTTGCGGTCGCGATAGGCATAGGTGAGGCCTTTTTCGACGGTATGGCGGGCCGAGCGATAGAGGCGGGACCGTCCTCCCCAATACCCTTTGGCCATATCGAGAATCTTTTTTCGGCGAGCACGAGTCTGCGGTCCGCCTTTAACGCGTGGCATTCTATTCCTCCTTGAAGGGACAAGATGACAATGATCGGCGAGGCCCGGGAGAAGCCGACCCCGGATCCTCCGGTGAGGATCCGGTCAGATGTTCAGGTTGGCGAGAATTTTTTTGGCCTGGCCTTTTTCGAGGATGCCGGTCGAAAGGGACCGGGTCCGTTTCGAGGACTTTCCGGTCATCAGATGGCGCTTCCCGGACTGGTGAAACTTGACCTTGCCGGTTCCGGTCAGGAAAAACCTCTTTTTTGCGGCGCGCTTGGTCTTGAGAACACGTCCTGTTGCCACGTTACACGTCCTTTCCTCGTGAAAATAATCCCATAAAATTACAATTTCAAAAGTCTAGCACAAGAAAAGAAAGGGATCAATCCTCCGGAGTGGAGGGAGGCTCGGCCTCCGCCCCTTTCGTTTCCCGGGCAGGAGCTTTCGGCGGAGAAGCCGGGGCCAGGACCATGGTCATGCTGGACCCCTCGAATTTCGGTGGCGATTCCACAACGGCCTTGGGGCCCAGGGCGGCGATCATCTTCTGCATGAGTTCGGTCCCGATTTCAGACCGGATCATTTCCCGGCCGCGGAACACCAGGGCGACCTTGGCCTTGTTCCCTTCCTCGAGGAAGCGTTCCACATAATGGATCTTGATGCCGAGATCGTGGTCGTTGATGTGGGGACGGAACTTGAGCTCCTTGACCTGTCCTGTCCGCTGGTGCTGTTTCATGGAATGGACCTTCTTGCTTTGCTCGTACTGGAACTTTCCATAATCCATCAGCTTGCAGACGGGAGGCTTGGCGTTGGGCGAGACTTCGACGAGATCGAAGCCCGCTTCCTCGGCCTTCTTTATCGCCACGATTGTGGGAACAATGCCGAGCTGTTCGCCATCGGCTCCGATCAGCCGGACTTCCTTTGTCTTGATCTCATGGTTGATGCGCGTTTTGGAATTAATCAGGAACCCCCTTCTTTATGGTTGGTCACTCCGGTTCTTGCGGCAAATCTCCGAGGGAGAGTCCGGCACGATTTTCCTCCACCACGGCCTCCATCGCCCTTGCCCATGGAACGGCTCCGCCGGACCGCCCGTCGCGATGCCTGACCGAAACCGTTCCTTCCGTCATCTCCCGGTCTCCGATGATCCACATCTGGGGAATCTTCTGAAGCTGGGCCTCACGGATCTTGAGGCCGATCTTTTCATTCCTGAAGTCGGTCGACACCCTGAGCCCCGAAGCCTCGAGGGAGCGGACGATTTTCTCGGCAAAGGGAATATGCCGGTCGGCAATGGTCAGGATCGTCACCTGCTCGGGGGCCAGCCATAGCGGAAAAGCCCCCTTGAAATGTTCCACCAGGATTCCGAAAAAGCGTTCGACCGATCCCAAAAGGGCCCGGTGGATCATGATGGGACGGACATCCTTCCCGGAGGCGTCCCGATAGGTAAGGTCAAATTTTTCGGGAAGATTGAAGTCGACCTGGATGGTGGAGAGCTGCCATGTCCGTCCGAGGACATCGTGAAATTTCATGTCGATCTTGGGCCCATAGAAGACCCCTTCGCCCGGATCGATCTCGTAGGGAATGCCGGCCGTCCGAAGCGCCTCCTCAAGGGCCCGGGTCGCCAGTTCCCAGTTTTCGTCGGAGCCGACGGAGCCCTCCGGACGGGTCGAAAGATAGACGGAACGGTTCGTGAATCCGAAGGGGAGGAGCATTTCGTCGACGAGTTTCAGGACCTTTCCGATTTCGGTGGCGATGTCCTCGGGCCTGCAAAAGATATGAGCGTCATCCTGGGTGAAGCCCCGGACCCGGAGAAGGCCGTGAAGAGTGCCGGATCGCTCGTATCGGTAAACAGTCCCGAGTTCGGCCAATCTGACCGGCAGGTCCCGGTAGCTCTGGATGGACTCCTTGAAGATCAGGATATGGAAGGGGCAATTCATCGGCTTGAGCTCGAACTCCGAGCCTTCGATCTCCATGGGAGAGAACATGCTGTCGCGGTAAAAGTCCCAGTGGCCGGACTGTTTCCAGAGATCGAGCCGGGCAATGTGGGGGGTATAGACGTACTGATAGCCGTGACGATCGTGACGGATCTTCCAGATGTCCTCGATCACCCTCCGGATCCGGGCTCCCCGGGGGAGCCAGAGGACCATTCCCGCACCCTTTTCGTCGAGGGTGCGAAAGAATCCCAGTTCCTTCCCGAGCTTTCTATGGTCGCGCTGGCGGATTTCCTCGAGTCTCTCGAGGTAGTCGTCCAGCTCCTTCTGCGTCGGGAAGGCGGTTCCGTAAATTCGCTGAAGGGAGGGATTGCTTTCGATGCCCTTCCAATAGGCGCCGGAAGAGGAGAGCAGCTTGACAGCCCCGATCTCGCCCGTGTCCGACAGGTGGGGGCCGCGGCAGAGATCGGTGAAGTCTCCCTGGTCGTAGACCGTAATCTCGGCCTCTTCCGGAATCCCGTGCAGAATTTCGAGCTTGAAGTCTTCTCCCTTGGAGGAGAAGAGGTCTCCGGCTTCCTCCCGGGAAAGGGCCCGGCGGACGATCGGGGAGCGTGAGGCGATGATGGCCTTCATTTCGGCCTCGATCTTTTCAAGATCTTCGGGGGAAAAGGGGCGGTCGAAATGAAAATCGTAGTAGAACCCCTCCTCGGTGGCGGGTCCGATGCCCACCTGGGCCGAAGGGAAGAGTCGTTTCACCGCCTGGGCCAGAACATGGGCGGCGCTATGCCGGAGGGCCTTCAGGGAGATGTCCGGCTCACGGGTTGTCTGGTTCAACGTGTCCTTTCCGTAGTTTATAGGAAAATCCTGTTCCGGGGTCAAAGGGAGGATTGTCTCCATATTATAGGAGATGGGGTCCGCAAGACAATGGTCCCGATGGTCCCGCTCCGGCATTTTTGGGGGGGAGCGGAAAGATTCGTCCGGGGACGCGCGAAGGGAGATTGTTTCGAAGGCTTTACATTTGCTTCGGAAGATCTTATAAATATCTCCGTTTCCCATGAAATCTTCTTTTCTTTTAGCATTGACCGGTCTCCGGTTCGGACACGGGGCGGGCGCTGTTTGTGAGGCGCCCCCCCTTTGTGCCGCGCCTTCCCTTCGGAAGACCGGACCCTGAGCGAGCGACATTTCTGCCGTCTGATCCATGTTTCTTTGTTTCTTTCATGGGTTCAGGAGTGATTCCTGCGCGAAAGCGAGAAAGGACTGACTTGAGACCTCACCCCCCCCGAAGTTTTGATCCGTTCCTCGGCCCGTTGTGTTCCGTCCTGATCCTCCTGACTCTTTTTGCCTTTTCGGCCTTTCTCCCGCGAGAGGCGATGGCCGATCCCTTCCGGGACTTCATCATCTATCCTTACGAGACGCCGGAGCAGGGGGAGATCAGCGTCGGAACCTGGCAGACCCTGCTTCTACCCAACAAGACCAATGAATCGATCTACGGGAAAAACATCAGGGATGCCAACCTCCTCTTTTCCACCTATGTCCTGGAGTTCGGGGTCACCGACTGGTGGACTCTCGGAACCTATGTGGACTTTGTCTCGGGCGCAGGTCAGACCAATTCCTACTTGCAGACCCGCGCCATTACGACCCGTCTCCGTTTTCCCAGGATCCCCGACTTCGTCGATCCCGCGGTCCAGATCGAATACTGGGCCCCGGGAGGGGGAACGGGCATGCAATCGCTTCTCGACATCATCCTGATTGCCGAAAAGAAGATCGGACGCTTCATCATCGACGTCAATCCCTCTTTTTTCTTTGCCACCGACGGATCCGAGCCGAATTTCCCGCCGGAGTTTTCCTATTCGGCCGGAATTTATTATCTTCTGGCCGACAACGTCAACGCGGGAATCGAGGCCTTCGGAGAGATGGGGGCCATCAACAACATGTATGCCCTGGGGGGGCCTCCTTCCCTGTATGCGGAGATGCAGCAGCAGTTCATCTTCCAGAGCTGGAACTTTGCCATAGGAGAGCATATCGACTGGAATATCGGCGTGGGGACGGGGCTCACTCCGGTGAGCTCTCCCTTCGCCATCAAGACCATCTTCGAGTACCACTTCAAACCCTTCGATTTCGAGGAAAAGGAAGGCAATCGGTACGAAGAAGAACAGAATATCCACTAGAAATTATCGAAAGGACCTCCTCCCTTGCGGAGCGGAGCGGGATCAGTTATCCTGACCCCATGAATGATGAATGCCACCCTTCCTTGGGAGAAGGATCGCTTATACGCGGGGGGCTCGCCATGGTGGCCGCAGCCTCCCTTTTTCTGTCGGGCTGCCAGAAGAGGGAGGCCGTCTCTCTTCCGGTCGTGAGCCTTCCGCCCGGGACGTCTTATTCCATTGTCCAGCCTCCTCCTCCCCCCGTTTCCCCCGCCGACAAAAAGGGATCGTCCTACATCGGTGTTCTGTCGGGCATCACCGCGACTCCGGATGGTCTGGTCGTCATCGGCTATCAGGGAACTCTCCTCAGATTCAAAGCCAAATCCCGAACATGGAGCCGGCCCGTACTGCCGGTCCGTGCGGATTTTTACGGCATTGCCCGGACCCCCTCCGGCGATCTCTGGGTCGCCGGAGATCAGGGCGTTCTCATTCGTTCTCGGGACGAGGGGCGGACCTGGCATGCGGTCCAGACGGGAATTGGCCGTCTTTTCCTGAATGCGCTCAGCTTTCCCTCGGAACGGGTGGGATATGCCGTGGGAGAAAAGGGGGTCATCCTCAAGACGACGGACGGGGGGGACCACTGGTCCCGGATCTCCTCTCCGACAGGAAAGAATCTTTATGCCGTCGTCTTCTGGTCGGAGGACCGCGGTCTCGTGGCCGGCTGGCACAAAAGGCTCTTCCGGACCGACGATGGCGGAAAACGATTTTCGGCCATCGATCTTCCGATGCAGAAAGTGACGCGACAGAAACCCTCCTTTAACGCCCTCTGGTCCGCTCCTGGACAGATCCTTCTGGCCGGAGACCACGGACTTCTTTTCTCTTCGTCCGATGAAGGAAAGACCTTTTCCCCGTTACAGACCGGATCCCTTCACGACCTGTACGGCGTCTGCCGGACTGGGCAGGGAACGGTGGCGGTTGCCGGAGAACAGGGGACCCTGCTCCTCCTTTCCGGGGGGCCGCCGGGGGAAATGAAGACAGCCTCTCCTCTCGGGTCTTTTCGCGGTTCCGATTTCCTGGGAATCTCCTGCGGGTCCGCCCATGTGCGTCTCGTCGGATCGAAGGACGTTGTTCTGCTCCCTTCCTCTTCCGTCAAATAACATGGAGTCGTGAACCGCTTGCTCTGAGACAAGGGAGAGATCATGGCCCTTTTCAAGATCTACCATCACACCCGGAGCGGGATCGCCCGCTTCAATACCACCGTCCTCCGGAAGGTGGTGGGGCTGGGGGCCCTCTACTCCACCGGTTACGGGGACGTCGGGTCGTCGATCTACTATGCCCTGGGGATCACCACCATCTATGCCGGAGGGGCCTCCTTCCTGGCGATCGGGGCGGCCGGACTCTTTTTCATCGCCACCGTCCTGAGCTATGCCGAGCTCTCGAGCGCCATTCCGGAAGGGGGAGGATCCTCGCTGTTTGCCCAGAGGGCCTTCGGGGACGGGTGGGCTTTTTTTACCGGGTGGGCGCTTCTTCTCGACTATATCTTGACTCTGGCGATCAGCGCCTTCTCGGTGGGGCCCTATCTCGGATATTTTTTCCCGATTTTCAAAACCAACCCCCAGATCAACGTGACCTTCACCGGTCTTCTGATTCTGGTCCTTGTCATCCTCAACATCATCGGTCTCAAGGAATCCTCCTGGTTCAGCCTGATGCTGGCCGGATTCGACGTGATCACCCAGGTCTCCCTCTTGACAATGGGGGCGTTCTTTCTCCTGAACTTCAACACCATATGGCACCAGTTCACCCTGGGAACCGCTCCCACCTGGCACAACTTTCTTTACGGAATATCGATCGCCATGGTGGCCTACACCGGGATCGAGGCGATCAGCCAGATGGCCGGGGAGGCGAGGAACGCGGAAACGCTCGTTCCCCGTGCGATGTTTCTGACGATGGGAACGACCATTCTTCTCTATTCGGGGATATCTCTCGTCGCGCTTTCCGCCATGAAACCCGAAATTCTGTCGACGACCTGGGTCAATGATCCCATCGCCGGCATCGCCCACGCGATGCCGCATGTGGGGACCTTCATGGCTCCCTGGGTTTCGGTCCTCGGGGCCACCATCCTGACGGTGGCGGCCAACGCGGGCCTGATCGGGGTTTCCCGGCTGGCCTATTCCATGTCCAACAATCTTCTCATCTCGCCCCTTTTCCACAAGACAAGTGCCAAATACAAGACGCCGATGGTCTCGATCGGCATTTTCGGAACTCTTGCCGCCCTGATCGTCGCCTTTTTTCCTTATCTCGACATTCTGGCCGACCTCTACAACTATGGCGCGATGCTGTCCTTTTCCATGACCCATCTGGCCCTCATCAAACTCCGGAAGAAGGAGCCCGACCTCAAGCGTCCCTTCCGGGTTCCCCTGGCCATTCGGGTGGCCGGATGGGAGATTCCCCTTCCGACGGTCTTCGGATTTATGGGAACCTTCGGGGTCTTTCTCATGGTTCTCCTCTTTCACAAATACGGACGGGTCTTCGGAACCGTCTGGATGGTCGCCGGAATCTCCTATTATTTGTGGTTCAGGAGGAAGGAGTCCCTTCCCGTCATGGAGCGGGTCAAGATCACGGAAGTCTCTGACGACCTTCCGAAGCCGAAACCCCACAGAC
Organism: Nitrospirota bacterium; assembly: GCA_023481175.1. Taxonomy (GTDB): domain Bacteria; phylum Nitrospirota; class Leptospirillia; order Leptospirillales; family Leptospirillaceae; genus UBA4572. The sequence goes on along the minus strand of JAMCWM010000007.1, from coordinate 9,227 downwards.
TCATTCTTGTGGCAACCTCTCCCACCCGTCCCTCTCCGATGTTGCGGGATGTCCTGAAGGTGGCCAAGGCGGACGGGGCGAAGGTGACAGTGATCACCGTCCTGGAAATTCCTCTTGCCATTCCGCTCACGGCCTCCCTGCCCGATGAGGAGACCGTGGCCCGGCATACGCTGGATCTGTGTCAGGCGATCGGATTGGAGGAGGATGTCCTGGTCGACACGATTCTTGCGAGGGGTCGGGCGATCGGTCCGGTGCTCAATCTTCAGATCAGAAGACTGGGGGCGGACACAGTGGTCTTGAATGACACAGGAAGCGCTCTGGCGGCCGCTGTATTGGGGGCAATCCGGAGGTCTTCGAACACGGTCCTGATCTGGACCTTTCAGATCTATTCAGGAGCCGGTCTTTCTCCAACGCCGCGTTCGCGGCTGTCGGGAGAAGAGCCGATCATTTCTCCCTTGCGTCACGCCGAGAGGAGGCCTCCATCCGGAGACGAACCCGCCCCCGCCTGAGGACTATGGCTCTTTTTTGTGGAGTTTCGCGCAGCTTTCGCAGATTCCATAGATTTCGAGTCGATGGGATACGATGGAAAAATGGTTTTCCTTGGCCGCCGCAAGCTGAAGTTGTTCAATAAGAGGCTGGTCGAACTCGACCACCTTTCCGCACTCGATACAGATCAGGTGATCGTGATGGTTGGCAGGCATGGCCTCATATCGGCTGAACTCGTCGTTGAAACGGTGTTCCTCGACGAGTCCCTTCTCTTTGAGGGCATGAAGGGTGCGGTAGATGGTCGCGAGTCCGATCCGGGGGGTCTGGGCCCGCACCAACCCGTGGATCTCTTCTGCGCTCAAATGGGCCCTTGAGTCGACGAGAACCTTGAGTACCCTTATCCGCTGCTGGGTGGGATGAATTCCGTGCGACCGAAGATGTTCCGTCAGGTCGGCTCCCGCGGCCGCGGGCATATTCCGGGGCGTCCCTGCGGGGCCGGATTTTTTCCTGGATAAAATGCGGTCTGTCATAAGATCGTCTCTTTGGTGATTTCCTGAAGGCAAGAATTCGGTCGGAATGCTTAAAAAGAGGCTCCGACCGTCCTGATTATCCTTCAAATTCTTCTGTCGGCTGTTTTAATTCTGCCATATTCTCACAATAGGCGATGGGTTTCAATCGAATATCATGGAGTCATGCAGAAACGCTCAGAATGGTTTTTGCATCCCGGCCGGATCTTGTGTTATATTTCAGCTTTGCGACTTTGGGCGGGACTTGACGGTCCCTTTGGGTGTCGGCGGAGATATCTGCCGGATTAATAGTCAGGCTTATCAGAAAGAGGGGGACCTCATGGCAGGAAACTTTGCCGTGATACGGACCGGGGGCAAGATGTATCGCGTCGCCCCTGGGCAGATTCTCGTGGTGGAACGTCTCGAAGAAGACGGGGCGGTTATCTTCGACGAGGTGTTGATGGTGGCGGAGGATGGAGTCATTTCGTATGCGACGGAGGAGAAACCGCTTGCCGTCGAAGTCCATGGCCGGATTCTCCGCCAGGAAAAGGATCCGAAGATCATCGTCTTCAAGAAGAAGCGCCGCAAGAACTATCGTCGCAAGAAGGGACATCGTCAGCTTGTGTCCCGGGTGAAGATTGAATCCATCGTCAAGACAGCTTAAGAGAGGACCATCTCATGGCTCATAAGAAAGGGGTCGGTTCGACCCGTAACGGACGCGACTCGGAATCGAAGCGACTGGGCGTCAAGCGCCACGACGGACAGTTTGTTCTGGCCGGAAACATTCTCGTCCGGCAGCGAGGAACCCAGTTCTATCCCGGGGAAAATGTCGGGATGGGCCGGGATCATACCCTTTTTGCCATGCAGACCGGAGTGGTGAAGTTTTCGCGCTACGGCCGTGATGCAAAAAAGATCAGCATCGTTCCCGGCACTCCCGGAATCCCCGGGACTGTCGAGGCCTGACCCGTCCGCCCGGTTCTCGGGCGGAGTATTCCCCCTGCCGGAGGTTTCATGTCTCAGTTTGTCGACGAGGTCACGCTCTGGGTTTCCTCCGGCAAGGGTGGAGACGGATCGGCCTCTTTCCGGAGGGAAAAGTTCGTTCCCCGCGGGGGGCCTGACGGAGGAGACGGAGGAAACGGGGGGTCGATCCTTCTTCTGGGAACCTCCTCGAAGTCGACTCTTCTGGACTTCAAGCATCGTCCCCGTGTCGTGGCCTCCTCCGGAGAAAATGGCCGGGGAAAAAAACAGCATGGAAAGAACGGCGAAGACCTGATTCTCCGGCTTCCCCTGGGAACTCAGATCTTCAACGCGGAAACGGGAGAACTCCTGGCCGACCTGATCTCCGAGGGACAGGTTTACAATGCGGCCCAGGGTGGCCGCGGAGGACGGGGAAATACCCATTTTGCAACCCCGACACGCCAGGCGCCGGATTTTGCAGAACCCGGAAAACCCGCCCAGGAAGTTTTTCTGAAGTTCGAACTCAAGGTCATGGCGAAGGTCGGCCTTCTGGGATTTCCAAATGCCGGAAAATCCACCTTCCTGGGCCGCGTCACACGGGCCCATCCCCGCATCGGTTCCTACCCCTTCACGACCCTTTATCCGCATCTGGGGGTCATTTCCCGGGGGCAGCCCCCGAACAACAGGGAATATGTCATAGCCGACCTTCCTGGTCTGATCGAGGGAGCCCACGAGGGACGGGGGCTCGGAGACCGGTTCCTTCGGCATGTCGAACGGACCGAAATCCTTCTGCACTTCATCGACGTGAGCTTCGAGGGTCCTGAGGACCCGGAGGAGGCCTACCGCGTGATCAGGAAGGAGCTGGAGCTTTATGATCCCGCCCTTCTCGAAAAGCCGGAAGAGCTGGCGGCCACGAAGATCGATGCGGCCGATCCCCAAAGGGTCGAAGCCTTCAGGCAATTCTGCATGAAAAACGGCCGAACTCCCTTCTTTGTCTCTTCGCAGACCGGGAGCGGAATCCCCGAGCTCCTGTCGGCCCTCGACCTTCTTCTCGAAGGGAAATCCCTTGCCGGAAACGCCGCGTCCCAGGACTAGTCCCTCCGTGGACGAGCTTTGCCGGGAGGAACGCGCCCGGATCAGAAAGCGTCTCCGCATCCTCGTTCTCAAGGTTGGAAGCCAGATCCTGACCGACCCTTCGGGAGCCCTGTCGTCGGGCTCTTTCGGAAGAATCGCCCGTCAGGTGGCCCTTCTCCGGAAGGAAGGGGTCCGAGTGGTTCTGGTCTCCTCCGGGGCGATCGCCGCCGGAAGGGGAAAAATCGGGCTCGGAAAGAAGCCCCTCTCGCTTGCCTTGAAGCAGGCGGCCGCTTCTGCCGGACAGATCCCTCTCATGATCCAGTGGGAGAGGGCGTTGGGGCGCCACGGGATCCACTCTGCCCAGATTCTTCTGACACCCGCCGATATCATCGACAGGGAGCGTTTTACGAATCTTGAGAGGACGATCGAGACCCTTCTCTCGCTTGGAATCGTTCCCGTGGTGAACGAAAACGATGCGGTGGCGACCTTCGAAATCCGGTTCGGGGACAACGACCGCCTTTCCGCCTATGTCGCCGGCCTTGTAAGAGCCGAATGTCTTCTGCTCCTGTCCGATGTCTCTCACCTCTATACGGCGGATCCCCGGGTCGTGCCGACGGCGAAAAAGATTTCCTGCATCCACGGCATCACTCCGGAGATTGAGCGGATGGCCGGCGTCTCGCGAAGCGGACTGGGGACAGGGGGGATGGCCTCGAAGGTCAGCACCGCCCTCTGGGCCAACGGGTGGGGTCTTCCGGTCGGGGTACTGAAGGGCGATCTCGCTTCGGGAATTTTCCGCTTTTTCGAGGGAAAGACAGGGACCCTCTTCGAGACCCGGACCGCTCTTCCGTCCAACAGGAAGATCTGGATAGGGCATTTTTCCAGGCCCCGTGGGGGCTTCCGGCTCGATGCGGGAGCTGCGAAAGCTCTCTCGGGGGGCAAGACGAGCCTTTTGGGGGCGGGCGTGGCGGGCGTCGACGGACAGTTTGCCGCGAGGGATCCGGTCTATCTTCTGGACTCGCAAGGCCGCGAAATCGCGAAGGGCATTGCCCGGACGGGATCGGCCGACTGGAGGGCAGGGATGCCGGGGATCCTTGTCCATCGAAACGACCTGGTCCTGTTGGACGACGGGTTCAGGAAAGTCAAGGAGGAGAAATGATGTCCTACAATGCCTCGGAACTTCCGCCGCTACTGAAGAAGACGCGTGAGGCTTCGCGCTCCTATGCGATATTGACCTCCGGGAAAAAGAACGAGGCCCTGGAAAAAATTGCCGGACAGCTCGAATCGATGCGCCCGGAAATCCTGAATGCGAACCGGCAGGATTATGAGGAGGCCCTTTCCAAGGGGCTCTCTCCGGCCATGTGCGACAGGCTCCTTCTGACGGAAACCCGGTTTGCGGGAATGGTGACGGGGGTCCGGGAGGTGGCCGCCCTTCCGGACCCGGTGGGAACCGCCGTATCCCGGTGGGAAAATCCGGACGGGCTGATCATCGAAAAGGTCCGTGTGCCCATCGGTCTCGTTGGCGTGGTGTACGAATCCCGACCCAATGTGACGGTAGAGGTGGCCTCGCTCTGCCTCAAGTCCGGAAACGGCGTCGTCCTGAAAGGGGGATCCGAGGCGATCCGGAGCAACACCCTTCTTTCCCGGGCTATCTGGGAAGGACTGGCCGAGGCCAATCTGAACCCTGACGGAGTGGCCTTTCTCCCCTGGACGGACCGCAAGGTGGTTTCCGACCTGGTCTCCAACACCACTCTTGATGTGGTGATTCCCCGCGGTGGAGCCTCTCTCATGGAGGCGGTGGTGTCCCATGCCCGGGTTCCGGTCTTGCGGCATGATCAGGGGATCTGTCATGTCTTCGTCTCCGCCAGCGCCCCATTTACCATGGCCCGGGATATTGCGGTCAATGCCAAGGTGAACCGGCCTTCCACCTGCAATGCGATGGAGACCCTCCTTGTTCACGAGCAGATTTCCGAAACCTTCGTCCGCCCCCTTCTCAACATTCTTAGGGAGAAGGAGGTCACGGTCTTCGGATGTCCCCGGACGCGCCACATCGATCCGACCCTTTCCCCGGCATCCCCGGAAAGTTATGCCACCGAATTCCTGTCGCTCTCGATGAATCTTCGCATCGTGTCGAACCTCGACGAGGCGATCGAGCATATCGCCCAGTACGGATCGGGACATACCGAGTCGATCGTGACGTCCGACGTCTTCGAGGCCGAAAGATTTCTTCGGGAGGTGGACGCTTCCTGCGTCATGGTCAACGCCTCCACCCGGCTCCATGACGGAGGCGTCTTCGGTCTGGGGGCGGAAGTGGGCATCAGCACGACCCGGATTCATGCCCGCGGAACGATGGGACTTTCGGAGCTTACGACCACCAAGTACATGGTGCATGGCCATGGACACCTCCGGGGGAGCTGAGAAAACCCTGCACCCGACCCTGGCCCTTTTCGGCGGAGCCTTCAATCCGGTTCATCGGGGGCATCTCGCCTTGGCCTCGGAAATCGAAGCGCGTCTGGGTCTTCGCGAGATTCTTTTCATGCCGACAGGCGCCCCCCCCCACAAGGAAGCCCCGGAGATTTCCTGCGAAGAGAGGAAGTTCATGCTTGATCTCGCCATCCGCGACCATCCGGGATGGCGGAGTTCGGATATCGAATGCCGCATGGAGGGCCTCTCCTACACTTTCCGCACCATCGCCGCCCTGGCCATCGATCCTCCTCCGTTTTTCGTCATGGGGGAGGATGCCTTTGCCGATTTCTGGAGTTGGGGACAACCTGAAGTGATCCTGTCGGGGACCCATCTCCTGGTCGTGACACGTCCCGGAGCGGATGGCAGGGGGACCCGGGAGGGGGTTTTCACCGTTCTCAGGGCCTCGGGTCTCCTGGATCCCTTAGCGGCGGAGACGGTGGCGGGGGTCCGGGAAGGCCTCTTGAGGGAAGCGGTCTGGGGACTTCCTTTCTTCGGGACTACGCTACGCTACCTCCGTATCGACGCCGTGGATGTCTCGTCGACGGATCTCCGGAAGGGTCTGGCCGGAAAGGACCGGGACCGCTGGGCCGATCTCTTGCCTGAAGCGGTGAAATCCTATATTGTGAAAAAAGGGATATATCGGGGATTTCCGTAGGGCAAGGGCCCTGTTTCCTGAGTTTTTCGAGCCTCCCTCGGGGACGGGGAGAGGCAGTCCTTCGTTATTCCGCTTTTCTTCCTGAATTGCACAAGGAGATTTTGTGAGGCCATCGAATGACCGGAAGGTCATGGATATACCTGATACCAGGCCTCTTGACGAGGCCAGACGTATCGCGAGAGTTCTTGTTGACAAGAAGATCCGGGATGTCTGGGTCGTTGACGTGACCGGCGTCTGTTCCTATGCCGATTGCCTGATCCTGGGCGATGCCGAGAATGAACGTCACATGCAGTCCGCCCTCGAGGCTCTGGACGAGGCCCTGTCGACTCCGGGGTTCGGGATCTCTCCCGAGCGGGGAGGAAAGTGGACCCTTCTCGATCTGGGGGATGTGGTCGTCGACCTGTTTCTTCCGGGGGTTCGGGGAATCTATCGTCTCGAGGACCTGTATGCCGATGCGACGATCCATGCCTATGACGAGGCCGGCCGCGAACGCAGGGTTCTTCCGGAAGAACGGCTTTCGCTTTATTCCGCCCTCCGGCCCCAGAAGGAATCGCCGGCGTCGGAGTTCCATTCCTCATGACACGTCTTCTCCTTCTCGTCATGCTCCTTTTGGCGGTGGCTCTTGTCAAACTGGCCGAATGGAACGACCAGAAGGTGTCCTTTCAGCTTTTCCCCCACAAGGTTCTCGTCCTTCCCCAGATCACCCTGCTTGTTCTGGCCTTCGCCCTGGGGGCGGGGCTCGTCTTTCTGATCCATGGGCTGTCGGACTTTTTGTCCTGGGTGGAAAACCTTCGGGAGGGGCGCGAGGAAAAACGCTCCGAAAAGGCGATGGCCCTCTGGAAGAGGGCCTGGACAGAGATCAACCGTTCTCACCTTCCCCAGGCCATCTCGGTGCTTGAACGTCTGGTGACTCTTTTCCCCGATCACAAGGAAGCCCTCCTTCTCTACGGAGACCTCAAACGGTCGGCGGGAGACTATGTCGGGGCCATTCGGATTCACCGGCGGGCGCGTGTTTTCGACGAGGAGGATGTCCGGCTCGTCCTGGCCCTGGCCTCCGATTACGAAGGGGCGGGGCGCGTGGAAGACGCCCTGGCGCTCCTTCGGGAGTACTTCAAGAAGGAAGGCCGAAACAGGGAGGTCCTGGAATTCTTCAGAAGGCTTCTCATCAAGAACGAACGATGGGAGGAAGCCCTGTCCGTCCAGACCGTTCTTGCCCGCTCCTTCGAAAAGGGGGAGAGACGGGACCGGGAGGTCTCGATCCTGGTCGGGATCCGTTTCGAGGTGGGCTTTCTCCTTCACCGGCAGGGACAGACCGAAGGGGCGAGGCGGGCTTTCCGGGGAGCCCTCAAGATCGATCCCTCCTTTACCCCGGCCCGGATCGGGCTGGCGGAGGCCCAGATGGCCGAAGGGCGGGAGAAGGAGGGGATCGAAAATCTTTGGGAGGGATGGGAGCGCACCGGACAGACCCTTCATCTCGTGCGGCTGGAGGAATTCTACCTTGAAAAGGGGAACCCGGATGCGGTGATCTCTCTTTACGAGAAGGCCCTCGGAAAAAAACCGGGAAACCCTGGTCTCCGGTATCACCAGGCCCGCGTCCAGAATCTTCTCGGAATGGAGGAGGAAGCCCTCTTCCGCCTCGAAGCCCTGGAGGGGGACGCCGACTGGGGAGGGGAATTCTATCGCCTGACAGGGGAGATCTACGAGAGGCGCGGTCAGATCGAGCTGGCGCTCGATGCCTACAAGAGGATCCTGTCCCTGGTCCCTTCCGACGACCAGCCTTATGTCTGCAAGGCCTGCCGGACATTTTATCCCGGCTGGTCGGGACGATGCCCCGCTTGCCATCAATGGAACACGATCGTGCGCACGGACGGCCTTCTCTTTACGGACAGACCTCACGGAGAGGCCGACTCCCCGACCATTCCTTCTGCTCCCTCCCTCCGGACGGCTTACCAGGAATATTTTTCAGGTCCAACGCCCCCGTGATTCCCTGGCCTGGAGGAGGCCTTTCACTCCTTTCCCGCCTTTTTTCAAGAATCTGCCTGGCTTGTGGCTCCCCTTCGGGAGCCGGGGATCTTTGCCGGATCTGCGAGGAAGATCCCGTGTGGCGTCACCCCGGACGAGAAATTGTCCGGAACAACCGGAAGATCCGTTTTGTCTACCCCGATGCCGGTCCGGCGGGGCGGCTCTTTCGTCTGGCGAAGAACCGAGGCAACCGGAGAGCCATGAAGATCCTGTTCGACCGGGGACTCCGGTCCGGTCTTCTGCCTTTCGGGTCCCGGATTCTCCTTCCCGTTCCCCCTTCCCAAAAACGCCTCATCCGCCGTGATCTCTCCCTCCCTGACGCCCTCGCCTTCCGTCTCCACCGGATGGAGGGGATTCCGATTTCCTTTTCCGGGATTGTGCGGACAACGGAGCTTCTCCAAAAGACCAGGAGACGCGCGGAAAGGCGGGAGGTCCTCTTCTCTCCCAATTTTCGCCTGGATGTCCGGGGGCTTTCCGGCTGTCCCCGGGAGGGGGTCGTTCTTCTTGACGACCTGATGGTGACCGGATTTACCCTCCGATCGATCGACAGGCTTCTTGCTCAAAGCGGCTTTTCTGTTCTCGCCCATATCGCACTTCTAGGCCGGATGGAGGCGGCCGGTCTTTCCGGCGGAGATCTCCTGTCCGTTCGTCAGAATGAAGTGCCGGGCCAAGACATGTCCCGGGTCTTTACTGTGACCTGAAAGGTGGTATTTTGAAAAAGCGATAGGAGAGGGTCCAGGGCGGGAGAGGGAGGAGTCAGATGCCGATGTCATGGATTCTTGTATTTCTCAGCCGAAAATCCCTGTGCGTGAGGGTTGTCTTTTTTCTGTCGCTTCTTTTGTTCGTTGTTGCCGTTATTTTCCTCAGTCTTTTGAGCCGCCACTATTTTCTTCCCGGACCGACCCCTCAGAACCCCCGATTTTTCCATTAATCTTAACTCTACAACGACATGGATCATAAGCTGACCAAAAACTGGTCCGATTCACAAAACCCTCCCCCTTTGGACAAGGCAGATCGAGGAGGGATTTTCTAAAAAATCGGGGAAAAGAAGAAAGAACACCCGC
>JAMCWM010000050.1 GCA_023481175.1 Nitrospirota bacterium | reverse complement strand
ATTTGTTGTTCGATCGGGGGGGGCATTCTCATGCGCCGATTATCTCATCGTCGCATGAAAGAGTCCAGTCCTTTTTTTGAACATAAGGAAGTCATTGAAAACATTACATTAATAACCTAACAAGCCCTAAGTTTAATATGGAATTCATCCTTATCCCAAAACAGCAAGACCAGGATCAGCCATCTCCCCCAAAATCAGTCGTCTCTGGACAAGCCAAAACAAAAATCAGCATCTCCTGGCCCAGCCTTGAGTCAACTCGGAATAACAGAACCACCCGATGATCGGTCTTGTTGCGAGATCCGCGTTTCCAGTCTGGCGAAGACCAGGGGACGGGACCCCGTATCACTCCTGTAACCTGCCAACGATCTCATTGTCATACAGACCACATAACCTGTGGAGGATGCATTCCGTCCACCTTTCAGGGGAGGTTTTCATGTCCGTTTCCTGCGCCGTCCGTCCCTCGTTTGCCGACAGCACCTCGCTCTCCGTCTGCTGGGCCCGCTCTCCGGAAGACATTCTCAAGGCCCAGAAACTCCGGGCGGTGGCCTTCGGATTTTGTCCTCCGGAGACCCCTTTTGACGATATCCCTCCCGATTGCGACATCTTCGATTCTTATGCTCGCCATCTGATGGTCACCGACACACGGACCGGCCATTGTGTAGGAACCTACCGCCTTCTCGACCCGAAGGGGGCCCGGAAAGCCGGCAGCTTTTACACGGAAACCGAATTTGATATTGTTGCCCTGACCCCTTTTCTCGCCCATACCGTGGAACTTGGACGCTCCTGCGTCCATCCCGACTACCGGACGGGAGGCGTCATCGCTCTGCTCTGGTCCGCCCTGGCCCGGACACTGATCGGGGAAAACATCCGGTACCTGATGGGATGCGCCAGCCTCGACCTTGCCAACCCCGATCTCGATCCGGACCGGATCTTCAGCTACCTTCGCCTCCATGGATGGGGAGACCCGACCCTCACCGTTACCCCCCACCGACCCTATCCCTGTCTCCTCCGGCCAACAGGCAGCGAACGGCTCCCCAACCTTCCTCCTCTTCTGAAGGGCTACCTGCGTCTCGGAGCCCGGTGTATCGGAAACCCGTCCCACGATCCCCTCTTCCGGACCGCCGATTTTCCGGTCTGGCTTCCCCTTTCCTCCATGAACGGGTCCTACGCCCGCCATTTCTTCAGGACGGGCCCCGTCCTCCGGCCATGAGCTTTAGTCAGGCCTTCCCTCACCACCTTTCCCCGCCTCGGAGAGCCCTGCGAGGGGTCAGGGCGGCAACGCACCTGGCCCGAGGATTTTTTGTCGCCCGAAACCATTCCGACTCTGACGGAGATTCTCTGGCCACCTGGTGCCGGGACCTCCTTTCACGACTCGGAGTTCACATGGTCGTCTCAGGGGGACCAATCACACAGGAGTCTGCGCTCATTGTCGCCAACCACATCTCCTGGATGGATATCGTGGTCATCCGGTCTCTCTTCCCGGCCCGCTTTATCGCCAAGGAGGAGATCGCCCTCTGGCCGGTGGTCGGCACGTCGGCCCGAAAGGCCGGGACCTTTTTCATCGCCAGAAGGCGACTCTCTTCCTTTCGCATGACCCTGGAGCAGGTGCAGAAGACGCTCGACAACAATGGCTCCGTAGCCGTTTTTCCGGAAGGGACGACGACCTGCGGAGACCGGATCCTTCCATTCCGTTCCGGACTTTTCGAGGCGGCCATCCGGACAGGGCGTCCCGTCCTCCCCATCGCCATTCGCTATGAATCCCCCGACCATCGCTCCCTGAGCTCCATCTCCTATACGGGCGGAGAAAGCTTTGCCAAGTCCTTCTGGAGAACCCTGGGCGAGCCCCGTATCATTGTCCGGGTTCACCTTCTCCGCTCCCTGGATCCTGCGGGATGCTCCCGGAGGGAACTCTCCGGCAAGGCCTGGACCCATCTTTCCTCAGTCCTTTTTCCCTCCTCCTGAATCTCCTCCTCACCCTCTCCATTTGGGTGGATTTTTCATTTTCCATCCGGTATTATTCCAGGTGAAGATCTTAGAAATCATTCATGCTCGAATATTTAACCTTCCCTCGTTTTTGAATGGAGAGGAGCAACCTCATGGAATCCGGAAAATGGCTGCTTGAGATTGCCTCCTGGACGACCTCACTCCTTCTCCGGCTTATAAAGGTTTCCAACTCCGCAAGCTACATCGGCTTCGAGGGCTACCGTCTCTGGCTGGGAGAAGGGAAACCTGTCCTGATCGCCTTCTGGCACAACCAGGGCCTTTTCATGCCATTCGTCTGGTTCGGGAAACCGGGGAAGATCAAGCTGATCGTGTCGCAGTCGAAGGACGGCGACCTGATCGCCGCCCTGCTCCGCTGGTTCGGAATCCTGAGCGTCCGGGGCTCCTCGAGCCGGGGAAGCACGGCGGCCCTCAAGGAACTTCTCCGACTCGACCGGGCGGGAGAGGACTCGATCGTCTTCACCCCCGATGGACCCAAAGGTCCCATTTACCGCGTGAAGGAGGGCGTCGCCTACCTCGCCCTCTCTTCGAAAAAACCGCTCTACCTTCTCTCGGTGACCTGCTCGCGCGTCAAGGTTCTCGACTCCTGGGACCGCTTCCGCATTCCCCTTCCCTTCGGCAAGGCCACCTACGTCTGTTCACCCCCGCTCTATCTTTCGGACTGTTCCGGCCTTCCCCTTCCGGAGGCGGCCGCCATCATCGAGGAATGCCTGATGCAGACAAACAGGATCGCCGATGCCCTCTCCTCAGGGGTCCTGACCATCCGCGAAGCCTCCTCGCTCCTTTCTCCGGACAGGGCGCCCTGGTCGCCCTATTCCGTCGAGGCAGGACGCCCCCGAGGGTGAAATGGCCCATAAGACCTCGGAAAACCTGGATCTTCAGAACAAAAAGATGCATTTTCTTTTTTTTGGGAGTATATTGGTTTAGATTGAGTCATTTTGCTCAGAAAGAGAGGTTGTGTCCGTGTTCCGAACGAGAGACCGGACCCGACCTCATGACGAACCTACGGAAGGAATGCAGGGTGCAATTGCCGCTCGCAAAAATACGACAGCATGTGGATAACTATAACCGGCTCGCAGACGATGCGAACTGGAACCGATTCAAGTCCCTTCACTGGAATGAGCTGAAACCCGAACTCCTCACTCCGGGACAGAAGGAAGCCGTCGTCTTCGTCACCTACGTCGAAGACCATCTCCCCGGATATTTCGCCGAATACCAGTCCCTCTTTCCGATCGAAGCCGGAACCTTGGACGAGGCGATGCACAACCGTGAACTCTTTCACTTTACCGTCCGATGGGGGCTCGAGGAAGACCGCCACGCCCAGGCCCTGGCCCTCTACCAGTACCATGCGGGCATCGAGCCGGACCGGGATCGCCTCGAGGAAAAACTGATCATCGAGAACCGGAAGCCCTTCAGCATCGGATTCTCGAATCCCGTCCAGGTCTTCACCTACACACTTCTCCAGGAAAAGGCCACCCAGCTCTATTACCAGAGCCTCTCCCGGGTCGTCAAGGAACCGGTTTTAAACCGTCTCCTGATCTACCTGACCAAGGACGAATCCCGCCATTTCGGCTTTTTCTGCGACATGGTCGACACCTTCATCGAAACCTTCGGAGAGAAGGTCCTTCCCCTGATCGAGGATGTCACGCTCAATTACAAGATGCCGCTCCACAACACCATGCACGACTACCGGCGCAAGGCCATCCTCATGGCCCGGGAGGCTCCGGGCTACGACCGGATGCTCCCCCAGAAGGTTCTCATGCGGCAGCTCAGAAGAACAGGAGAGCGTCTTTCCGAGCTTTCGCGTCCGATCGAGGACTCCATTTCCCGTATGATGGCGGCGCTTCGCATCTCCTCCATCGAAGGGGTGGCGTGAACTTAAGCGGATCATTTTTGTTTCTTGTCTCGACCGATACGAGAGTGTTTCTATGCGACACGTGCCGCAAGGCACGCGCCAGAATTCAAAGTTTCCGGAGAGAGGGATCGTTCATCTCCGGAGATTATTTCGCTGTCACCGAAGGGGAGCCCTTATGATTATCCGAAGGCTTCTTCTTTTCATTTTGGCGACCCCCGGTTTCCTCTCCCTTCCGTTTCCGGGCCATCTCGACTCCGCTTGGGCCTGGTCTTCCGGGCCGGAATCGGCCTCATCCGGATGGAGCGTTCCTGTCGCCCCCGAAGGCCCTTTCTCCCGCATCTATCTCCCCCAAAACGCCCCGACCGCTCCCGATCAACGGTTTGGCCCCGACCGCTGGCTCCAGATGAATGCAAACGCCCGGCACAACGCCGAGGCCGGGATTCCGAAAAAAGCTCCGGCCTGGTTCCGAAACGGCGTCTTCTGGCGTTTCGCCGAGGCTCGAGCCTGGCCCCTGGATCGACATTTTCCCTTCGGGACGAACACCTATGGAGAAGCCGAGGCCGGCGCAGTCCAGACGCAATTCTACGGAAATGCCCTGGGCGTCACGGTGGTCAGGGGGATTGTCTATGCGGAAAGCGACGACATGTTCGCCTACGCCTTGAATGCCAGGACCGGACAATTGATCTGGAGGACCAGCCCCGTCGGAAATCACCTCATGGGCAATCCCCTGGTGGCCGGAAATACCGTCTACCTGGCTGCCGGAGGCGTCGGGTTCAACTTCGCGAATGTCATGGCCTTTGCCAGAACAGGGACGGCCGTCCGGGGGATGGATGTGAGCTACAACGGCATCTACGCCCTGGACCGCAGAACAGGAAAACTCCTCTGGCACGCGGGATCGGTCGGGGAGGCCATGCCTACGCCGGCCATCCATGGCCGGACGCTCTATTTTGCCACAGGCTCCGGCTCCGTCCATGCCCTCGACCGGAGGACCGGTCGACCGCTCTGGAAGGTCCGGCTAGGGGGAAACGACAACATGTCGAGCCCGGCCTATGTGCACGGCCGGCTCTATCTGGCGATGGCCTCGCCACCCCGCCTTTTCTGTCTCGATGCCAAATCGGGCCGGACTCTCTGGACCGGAACCATACCTGGCGCCGCCAACACGGGGATGGGAGACGTCAGTCCCGCCGTGGGAGAGGGCGTTGTCGTCATGGACACGGTCACCCGCCCGAAGGTTGTTCATGGCAAGCCGACTCTCGAGCCGGTCGTCCGGGCCTTTGATGCCATGACGGGACGGCCCCTCTGGACCGTCTCCACGGGCCGAGGCCCCAAGCCTCCGGCCTTCAAGGGAGGCGTTCCGCTGATCCATGAGGGAACCGTCTATGTCGGATCCCCCGTGAACGGACGTTACGACGCCTTCGATCTCCGCACCGGAAAACGGCTCTGGTCCTGGCACCGGATCAATTCGGCCCGAAGCGCCCCCACCTTCTACGAAGGCCACCTCTACATCGCCGGGGGAGCCAGCCTCTATCGCCTCGATCCCAAGACCGGCCACGAAACCGGACATTTGCGTATCGGTGGCCGGATGGGAATCGTGAGCCCCACGATCGTGGGAGGAACGGCCTACACCGCAAACTCCTACGACTGGATCGTGGCCGTCCCCCTCTCCCGGTTCGCTCAGAAGCCCTAGGTTCCCCGTCCGCTCCTCAGGATTTCCCGGTATGGCCGAAACCACCCTCTCCCCGGGAGGTCTCCCCGAAAAAGTGTTCGACTGGCCGGAGCTCGGCCAGGATGACCGGCATGAAGAGAAGCTGTGCGATCCGGTCACCGGGAACGACGGTATAGGGCTCCGTTCCATCGTTGGCCAGAATGACTCCGATCTCCCCGTGATAGTCCGAATCGATCACGCCGATCCCCTGGGCCACCCGTATGCCGTGCTTGAGCGACAGTCCAGACCGGGAGGCCACTATTCCAACGATTTCCGGATCTTTGATGTCGACGGCGATGCCCGAGGGAACAAGGTGCCGCCCCCCCGGAGGAATCGTCACCGGATTTTTGATGGCGGCCCGGAGATCGAGCCCCGCCGATCCCGGCGTCGCACAGGAGGGAAGGGGGCCGTCCCCCTTCTCCCCGACTCTTTTGATATAAATAACTTTTCTCATTTTTGTCCGTATATTATGGGTTTTTCTGACCGGATTCTTCAGGGAGCCGCGGCTTTCGGAGCCTTATCCTGAGCCGGCTCCGGAAGGGGCGGAAGGGAGGGAGCCACAGGAAGCTCCAGGGCGGAGAAGCGTCCGTAGACATCCTTGAGCGAAAGGTGAATTTTGCCTCCCGTATCGGAGGTCCGAAAAAAGACCCATCCGGAGGTGCTTTTTCCCGCCGGAAACACGGTAGGAAGTCCAAGACTTATCAGACGTCCGAGCTTCGAACGGCTCTCTTCCACGAGACGGCGGTCCATCAGGGCTTCGGAGGCGATGCCCCGGGAGGTTTCGTAGCGGTATCCCAGAAGCCGCACCTCTGCCCCGGGATTTTTGATGACAAGGCGAAGAGCCAGGACAGGAACCGTTGACCGATGCCCCGGGGCTCCTCCCGAATCGACCTCCAGGATTCGGCCCTCGGAGATCGCCCCCGAGACAGGAGGGGGATTCTCGTGGGGAGTGCAGGAAAACAGGGTTCCTCCCAGCAGGGCCCCGAGCCACAGGTTCCGGAAGCGAGCGATCCTCATTCTCCGGCACTCCGGACAATTTCGGTGCCGATCCCCTCGGGGGTGAAAATTTCGAGCAGCAGGGCATGGGCGATCCGTCCGTCGATCACATGGACTTTCCCCACTCCCTCCGCCAGCGCCCGGAGGCACCCTTCCATTTTTGGGACCATCCCGCCGGCGATGATCCCCCGTTCGATCAGGGAGAGAATCTCCCGCCGGTCGAGGGAGGAGAGAAGCTCTCCCCGGTCGTCCAGAACACCCCGGGCGTTGGTCATCATGATGAGCTTTTCCGCCTTGAGGGCGCCGGCAATCACCGCCGCCGCCTCATCGGCGTTGATGTTGAGGGGAACCCCCTCCTCCGACACTCCGACCGGGGCCACGATGGGGATAAAGCGGTGCCGGTCGAGCAGGTCCAGAATTTCGGGATTGACCGTCACGATCCGCCCCACATGACCCAGATCCCGCCCGGAATGGCTCTTCCGCTCTCCCACGAGAAATCCGGCGTCGCGGCCTGAAAGGCCCACGGCCCTCCCTCCGTGGCGGTGGACCATTGTCACGATCTCGCGGTTGATGCGGCCTGTGAGCACCATCTCCACCACCTCCATCGCATCGGTCCCCGTCACCCGGACCCCATCGACAAATTCGGGACTCATCCCGAGGCGTCCCATGAGGTGCGAGATCTGGGGACCTCCTCCATGGACCACCACCGGCCGGATCCCGATATGCTGGAGAAGAACCAGGTCCTGGGCGAAGGAGAGACTCTCCTCTCCCCCTCCGTCGAGGGCCCCCCCTCCGAACTTGATGACAAAGGTCTTACCATAAAAGGTGCGGATATAGGGAAGGGCGTCGATCAGGACCTGGGCCTTTTCGAACACGCTGTCCATGGATCCTCCGGGAGAGATTGTGATTGTCGGCTCCTACGTGTCCTTCCGGACCTTTGCAAGTTTTTTCGCCAACTCGTCGAGTCCTGTGTGAAGGTACCGCTGGGTCGTTCCGAGGGAGGCATGGCCCAGAAGGGCCTGGATTTCCCGAAGATCGGCGTCACGGTTCAGCAGATGGGTCGCGCAGGAATGTCGAAGGGCATGGGGAGTCACCTTCCGGTCCAGTCCGATCTCCCGGGACCGCTTCCTGACGATCCGGCCAACTTGCCAGACGGAGAGCCTCCGTCCAGCCTTTCCGGAAAAAATCGGGGAGGAAGGAAGCAGAGAACCGGCCTTCTCCAGAACTGTCCGGTAGGCCGTAAGGGCGGCTCGGGCCTCCCCTACGACCGGAATTCGGCGATCGCGCCCCCCCTTTCCGTGGACCAGAAGCGCGCCGGATCCTTCCTCGTAGTCTCCCCACGCCAATCCGCAAAGCTCGGAAAGACGGAGTCCGCTTTCGTAAAAAAGCTCCAGCAGGGCCCGGTCACGCCGGACTTCGGGATCTTCCTCCCCGGCCGGAACAGCCACGAGGGAGGCGGCTTCCTCTTCCGAAAGGACGGCCGGAAGAACCCGGGGAACGCGGGGTCCCGAAACCAGACGGAAGGGATCCTCCCCCACATGGCCGTTCTTTTTCAGGTACCGGAAAAATCCCCGGAGATTCGAGAGAGTCCGGGCGATGCTCGAGGGGGCGTAGCCCCGGTCCAGGAGGCGCTTCACGAACCGGAGGGCCCGGGGACGGTCGAGACGCTCCCAGAGGACGCCCTCCCCGCCCCAGTAAGCCTCGCCCACGAGGCCGGCCAGAAGGGAGAGATCCTTTTCGACCGACGAAAGCGTCCGGGGAGAGCGTCCCGCCTGGATCAACTCCTGACGGTAGGAGGAGACCAGAGGATCGCCCGACAGCCGCTTTTCCATTCCCTTCCGTTCGCGATCGCTTCTCCGATCCCCCGATCCCGTGCCCCCCACCGGACTAATCCCGTCCCGACCGGAGATGGAAAGTGCCGGGGTCTTCCAACACGACGTTCTCCATCGACTTTTGCCACCAGGCGGCAAAATCCCGTCGGGCCCGGGCCACGATGGCCTTTCGTCTCTCGCCCTTTCCCCCGCGGACGCGGGACGGCAGAGGAGGGAAGAGCCCGAAATGCAGGTTGACCGGGGAAAAGGGCCCGGTCTCCCCCGGACCGGGAGGGTCCCCTTCCGGACGGTAGGCGGAGGGGATGAGGGCCCGGAGAAGGGCCCCGACCGCCGTCGTGGCCGGAGGAAGAATTTCGGGAGGACGAGGGGAGAGAAAAAGGGCCGTGAGACGGCCCAGTGCGACCGATTCGGTGTATCCCTCCACCCCGACCATCTGGCCGGTGGGATAGACCCCCGCAATCTTTCTCAGGGCGAGGTCCGGGCCCAGGACCCGCGGCGCGTCGAGAAAGGTGTTCCGGTGGAGCGAGCCGTATCGCAGGAAGAGGACCTCCGAAAAGCCCGGAAGTTTCCGGAAAATCCGGTCCTGCTCGGAGTAGCGGAGCTTGGTCTGGAATCCCACCAGATTGAAGGCCGTCTCCTCCCGATTTTCGGCCCGGAGCTGGACGACGGCATGGGGGATCCGCCCGGTCCGGGGATCGACGAGGCCCACCGGCCGCATGGGCCCGAAGGCCAGGGTGTCCGGCCCCGACTCGGCCAAGGATTCGACCGGCTGGCAGGCCTCGAAGGCCCGGAGTACCTCCGGACGGTCTTCCACGCCCTCGTGGGGAGGCACCCTCTCGCCGTGGAGAAGGTCCTCGACCAGCTGCCGGTAGTTCTCCGGATCGAGGGGAACATTCAGATAGTCTCCGACCCCCGGTGTCCCGTAGCGGTCTCCCCGGAAAAGCTTTGACAGATCGAGGGACTGGGTGTCCACCACCGGACTGATCGCGTCATAGAAGGAGAGTCGGTCGCTTCCGATCCTCTCGAGAAGGTCACCGGTGAGATCGGGGTGAGTCAGGGGGCCCGTGGCCAGGATCAGGGGACGCTCCGGAGGGATCCGGTCCACCCTCTCCCGCCGGAGGGTGATGTTCGGATCGGCCTCCACCCGGGCGGTGAGGGAGCGGGAGAAGCTCTCGCGGTCGACCACCAGGGCCCCTCCCCCGGGTATGCGGGCCTTCATCGCCTCCTCGAGAACGAGGGAGCCCATCGTCCGGAGCTCCTCTTTCAAAAGACCGTGGGCCGTCTCCGGGTCGAGGGATTTGAGAGAATTCGAACAGACAAGCTCGCCAAGGTTCCCGGTCCGGTGGGCGCCGGTCGGCGTTTCGGGACGCATTTCGAGAAGGACGACCCGAACCCCCGCCCGGGACAGGGAAAGGGCGGCTTCCGTGCCAGAGAGTCCGCCGCCGACAATGGTCACGACACCGGGGGCCGTCACGCCGTGATCCCCGGCTCCTCGCCATCCTCGCTTTCGTACCCGCATCCCTTTTCGGGACAGGAGAGGAAGGCGGCCTTGCCCTTCTTCTTTTCGATCAGGAAGGCATGGCCGCACTGGGGACAGGGCCTGGACACCGGACGTCCCGGATAGGTCCGGTCGCACTCCGGATAGCGGCTGCATCCGTAGAAGGTTCCCCTTTTTCCCTTGCGGGGCGTGATTTCCCCGCCGCATCCCGGACGGGTACAGGCAATGCCCGTAGGGAGGGGACGCGTGGTCTTGCATTTGGGATAGTTTGCGCAGGAGAGAAAGCTTCCGAAGCGCCCGGTCTTGACCACCATGGCTCCGCCGCAGGCCGGACAAGGAGGGATCTCCGCCGGAAGGGGAACGGGAGGGCCCGACTCACCCTTCGGGGGCCAGGGCCGCGTCGTCTTGCAGGCCGGATATCCGCTGCAGGCCAAGAAGGTCCCGAACCGACCCTTGCGGACCACCATCGGCTTTCCGCAGGCCGGACAGATCTCTCCGGCTGCCTCGGGAAGAGCCTCGGGAGCCGGCCCGTTTTCCGTCTCGACGATATTGCGAGTGGTCTTGCAAGCCGGATAGTTTCCGCAGGCCAGATAGGCGCCGTGGCGCCCCCATTTTTTCACCATGAGCGTCCCGCAGGCCGGACAGGGGATCTCGGTCGGCTCGCTCTGGGCTTTGAGATTCGCCATGCCGCCCCCGCGCGCCTTCGACAGCTCCTTCGAAAAGGGCCGGTAGAAGTCGTCCACTGCGTCGCGGTAGATCTTTTCCCCCTCTTCCACCGAATCGAGCTCCTCTTCCATGCGAGCCGTGAAGGCTACGTTGAGGAGGTCGGGAAAGGAGTCGACCAGGAGGCGGTTGACCGTCTCCCCCAGCTCGGTGGGGTGGAAACGGTTCTCCCTCTTTTCCACATATTCCCGGTCGAGGATCGTGGACATGATCGTGGCGTAGGTGCTGGGGCGTCCGATCCCCTTCTCCTCGAGCTCACGGATCAGGGAGGCCTCGTTGTAGCGCGGAGGGGGCTCGGTGAAGTGCTGCAGGGAGACCGGGGGAGCCGCCGCCTCGACCGCCTCGCCCTCGTGAAGGAGCGGAAGCTCGGTCTCCTCCTCGTCCTTTTCCTCTCCCTCTTCCTCTCCGACCTCGGTTTTTTTCCGGGAGCGGACTCCTTCTCCCCTCAGGACGAGAAAGCCCGGATCGAGCATGCGCCGGCCGGTCGCCCGGAAGGTGTCCTCCTTGTCGCCTTCGATCGTCACGGTCGTCAGAAGATAGCGTGCCGGCACCATCTGGCTCTCGAGGAAGCTCTGCCAGATCAGCCGGTAGACCCGCAGGAGATCCCGGTCGAGGATCCCCTCGAGGGAGTCGGGAGTCCGGACGGCATCGGTGGGCCGGATCGCCTCGTGGGCATCCTGGATCCCCTTCTTGTTCCGGTAGGCGGGACTCTTCGCGGGAAGGGCCCCGGGATAGTTTTTGGCGATGAAGCTCCGGGCCATCTCCTGGGCCTCCGGCGCAAGCCGGACGGAGTCGGTTCTCATGTAGGTGATGAGCCCCGTCTGGCCCTGACCGGGAAGTTCGACACCCTCGTAGAGCTTCTGGGCGAGCTGCATGGTCTTCTTGGCCGAAAATCTGAACCGGCGGGCTCCTTCCTGCTGGAGACGGCTCGTCGTGAGCGGCGGGGAGGGCTGGCGGCGCTTTTCGTCGGCTGAGAGGCCCGCGATTCTGAACCCTTCGGACAGGATCCGGTCGACCGTCTCCCGAGCTTCGGCCGCAGTGCCGATCTCCGCCTTCTTTCCTTTGATCCGGTCGAGACGGGCCGCAAAGACGCTTGACGACCGGGACGGATCGGAGGGGCGCATCTCGAGGGTGATGGTCCAATACTCCACCGGGACAAAGGAGCGGATCTCGCTTTCCCGGTCGCAGACCAAGCGGACCGCCACCGACTGCACGCGTCCCGCGGAGAGGCCCCTCCGCACCCGTTCCCAGAGGAGAGGGGAGAGGGTGTAGCCCACAATCCGGTCGAGAGCCCGCCGGGCCTTCTGGGCATCAACTTTGTGGAGGTCGATCTCGCCGGGCTCGGCCAGGGCCGCCTCGATTCCCCGGGGGGTCAGTTCGTGGACAAGAACCCGCCGGATCGGCTTCTTGAGTCCAGTCAGCTCGCTCGCGATATGGTAGGCGATCGCCTCCCCTTCCCGGTCGGGATCGGAGGCCAGGTAGATCTCCCGCGCCGAACGGGCCGCCTGGCGGATTTCGTCGAGGACCTTCTTCTTCCCCTCCGAGACCACGAACTGGAGTTCATAGCCGTTGTCGAGGTCGACCCCGATCCGGGAGGGGGGGAGATCCTTCAGGTGACCGACGCTGGCCTTGACCTTGTAGTCGCTGCCGAGGATCCGGGTCAGCGTCCGGGCCTTCGTGGGCGACTCGACGATGATGAGAGTCCCCTTCGGAGCGGCCGAGACCTTCTTTCCGGAGGGAGCATGCTCCTCGGACCGGGACTCTGGAGATTCCGCGGCCTTTTTCCGGGGCGTCCTGACCTTCGGTTTTTCAGGAACGGAGGTTGCCTCTTTTTTTCGAACACCCACTTTTCAAAAACCTTTCGTATAGGTCGTCATGTCGTATTCCCTTCCGGTAGGATCGCGGAGAGGATCTCCTCCGCCCCCCCGATTCTCCGGGAGCCTTCGGACTCGAGAAGCCCCGGTCCCTCCCGTTCCCACCCGCGGGCGTCCCGGTCAAAGACCAGAAGTTCCCGGCCCTCCTCAAGGGCGATGCGGGCGGTGATGTATGTTCCGGACCGGCGCCGGTGGGGACCGGCCACCACCGCCACCGAAAGTCCCACGATCAGGCGGTTTCTTTGGGGAAAGTGCCAGGCCTCCGGGGCCTCCCCCGGAGGAAACTCCGAAAGAACCAGACCGCCTCCCTCGAGGATGGCCCTTTCAAGGGAACGGTGGGAGTCGGGATAGACCCGGTCGAGCCCGGTCCCCACAACGGCGATCGTCCGGCCGGACCCCTCGAGCGCCCCTCGATGGGCCGCTCCGTCCACGCCACGCGCAAGCCCGGACACCACGCACATCCCGAGAGAGGCGATCTCCCGCGAAAGGTTTGTCACCGCCCTCAAGGCGTCAGGACCGGCCTCTCGGGCACCCACGATGGCGATCCCCGGAGGAGCCAGGGCCGCGGGGTCGCCTTTCATCCAGAGCATGAAAGGCGGGGCGGAGATTTCCGAGAGGAGATCCGGCCATCCCGAAGCTCCGGGATGACTCATCTTAAGCCCAAGGCGTTCGGAATTGTCAAGAAGGATCAGCAGGCGGGCGGTCAGGCGGTCCCTGTCGCCCGGGGCAAGGCGTCCCAGGATCCGGTCCCGGGCGACAGGGAGATCGACCCCCGGGTGGGTCCGGAGACGGCGACGGCGGGACAGGGCCTCGAGCTCCGCCAGATGGGCGAGTCCCCAGGGAAGAAGGGAGGTCAAAGGCTTGCTCCGGGGATTTTTTCTTTCTGCGGAGTCGGGGTACAATAAAGGCTGTTCACGGAACCTTGCGCCTTCCCCGTACGACGACAGGACAAACCATGGACCAGTCTCTCTATCACCTTTTTCTCTATGCCACGATCATCCTGACTGTTCTGACTCTTCTTGGAACGGCCTACTATCTTTCCGACCGCAAGCGCCGGCTCTCCGAGAGTACCGACAGACAGGTTCTCTCTCCGGTCGAGCGGCTCTCCGAGATCGACTCCCAGATCGCCGCCTTCCGGCGGCGGATTTCCGATCTTGAAGAAGAGAAAAAGAAACTCCTCTCCGCCCCCCGGGACTGACCTGTCAGGGGTCCTAGACTCCCCGGTCGACATAGAGCTCTTCCCGGGAGGCATTGTATCCGAACAGCTCGGCGTAGCGCCCCCAGTTGACAAGCATGGAAAAGGCCGTGTCCACGTCTTCGTTGGGAAAGGCCTCCCCGATCCGCTCCTTGAGATTCTCCATGGAGAGAGTTTCCTCCTCTTCCCCTTCGAGCCATCCGAGAACCTTCTCAAAAAGGGGAAGAGTCAAAAGCCGCTCCCGAATGAGGGTTTTCCGGCCATTGATGTCCTTTTCCAGAATTTCCTCCCCCAGGGGGGTGAGCGCGATGTCGCTTTCGGGGGTGACGACGAATCCCAGGGATTCGGCGGCCTTCACGATCTGAAGCTCCTCTCCCAATTCGAGGTGAAGGTCCACTCCGAGCTGGTAGAGATCGGAGGCCCCTCCCTTCTCCTTCAGAATCTTGAGAAGACCGATAATCCGACTGATTCCCGTATAAGGCTCAGGTTCGCCTTCCATCACCCTTCCTCCTTGTCGTATGACCTGTCATGACTCTTTGCCTGCCCCTAGGAAATGAGAGAGAAAATCTCGTCCGAGAGCCGTTCGAACTCCGGATGCTTCCGGCTTCTCGGACGGGGAAGATCCACCGTTATCTCCCGGACCACATGGGTCGGGCGCCGGGAGAGAACCACCACCCTGTCGGCCATCAGGATGGCTTCTTCGATAATGTGTGTCACCATGATGATCGTCCGGACGGGCATCTCCGGATCCTTCCAGAGCATCAGGACTTCGTCCCGGAGGGTCACGGAGGTCAGTGCGTCGAGATTGGAAAAAGGCTCGTCCATGAGAAGGATCCGGGGCTCGATCGCCAGCGCCCGCGCGAGACCCACCCGCTGCTTCATTCCCCCGGACAGCTCCCGGGGATAGGCTTCTTCGTACCCTTCAAGCCCCACCTTGTCGATGTAGAAGGACACCGTCCGGTCTATCTCCTGGGGCTTTCGCCCCCGGGCGACGAGACCCAGCGCCACGTTGTCCCGGACAGAAAGCCACGGGAGAAGGGCGAATCCCTGGAAGACCATGGCCATGTCCGAATTCACTCCCTCCTGGGGGCGGTTCTTGTAAAGAAGCTCCCCCGCGGTCGGAGAAATCAGCCCCTGGAGAATCCGTAGCAGGGTGGACTTTCCGCAGCCGGAGGGACCGACGATGGCCACGAACTCTCCCTCCTCCACCTCGAGCGAGAGGTTGTCGATCGCCCGGTAGGAGCGGTTTTCCCGGGTGAAGTCCCGGGCGATGCCCTTAAGGCTCAGAAAGCCGTTCCGGCTAGGTGTCATATCCGTACCTTCGCGTCACGCGTTCATAAAGGGGAACCCAGAAAAGCCTGTTCGCGGCGACGACCGCCACTGTCATGAGTAGGAGTGCGGCCAAGATGAGAACCGGATGGCTCCCCTGGTAGGTCGCCCGATCGAGGAAGGCCCCCACCCCCCTCACCCCATAGTCCTTTTGGGCATAGACCACATATTCGGAAACGATCAGGGCATTCCACCCCCCTCCGAAGGCCGTGATGGAACCGGTCACCAGAGAGGGCATCAGGAAGGGGAGAAAGACCCTCCGGAGAAAGAGGGTCCCCCGGATCCCGAAGGTCAGGGAGACTTCGCGCAGTTCGGAGGGAAAAGTCCCCACGCCCGAGAGAAGATTGAAAAGGAGATACCACTGCATCCCGGACATCAGGAGGATGACCGACGCCAGATTCATGCTGTGGAACTCCTGAACCACGAGGACGATGACGAAAGGAAAGAGGGCGGTAGCCGGAACCGAGGCCATGACCTCCGCCAGAGGGAAGACGACCCGCGACAGCCGGGGGTTGCGGAAGACCCACCAGGCGAGGGGGATGGTCCAGAGAAGACTCAGAAGGTAGCCCGCCACCAGCCGGAGGATGGAAAACACCAGGTCGGCCGGAAGCTCTTCCAGGGAGATCCACGGAATCCCCTGGCGGATCCACCCCGAGACGACGTGAGACCCCGCAAACAGGCTTCGCGCGATGACAAGCCCGACCAGAAATCCTCCTCCGGCCCGCAAGGCAAAACGGAGGACGGGGGAGAGGGCGAATGATTCTTTCGGGTGACTCCCGTCCCGCCAGAGAATCCGGACCAGCCATCCTGCGCTTCGGAGCAGACTCGATCGCACGCGGGCCAACCCTTCGGAGGAGGCCAGAAAATCGTAGACGGGGGAGGAGACCCTGGAAAAGGGCCCCTCCACCTCTCCGATCCGGAAGTTGTGCGACCAGACGAGGGACGGGCGAAAGACAAGGACATCCAGGACCATGACGGTGAAGACCAGGGCGCCGATCCCCAGAAGAGCCTCGCCGAAGTGGCCCTTTTCCGTGCTCGAGACCAGGAAGCTTCCAAGACCCGGCAGTTCGTAGTGGACCGGGCCCAGGGCGATCATCTCGCAGGCGATCAGGAAATACCACCCGGCCGTCCAGGACAGGACGGAGTTGTAGACCACCTTGGGGAGAGTCAGGGGGACGAGGAAGCGTGCGACCCAAAGCCAGGAGGGCGCCCGTATGCCACGGAAAAGATCGAGAAGATCGGGCGGCGCGGTCCGGACCGACTCGTAGACGGCAAAAGCCATGTTCCAGGCCATGCTGGTCGCGATCAGGACCACAGAGGCGGCCTCCACACCCGTCTTGGGGGTCGGGAAGAGGGGAATCATCATCAGGACGACCGCCGGGAAGAATCCCAGCACCGGGATCGACTGGAGGATGTCGAGGACCGGGATCAGGAGGCGAGGCCCCCACCGGGTCAGGGCTGCGGCAAATCCGTAGAGGTAGGCGAAGGCGAGAGAAATCAGGTAGGCCAGAAAAAGACGAAAAAGGGAATGGAGAATGTCTCCCGGCAGGTCGGCCAGATCCTCCCGGGGAATGACGGGAACGCCGGAGGGAGGCGTGCGCGAGAAGAGGAGGACGACACCCGACAGGATCGCCGCCACGAGAAGGGTCGGAAGGAGGAAGGACATCCTCCGGAAAAAGGTGGAGGTCACGCGTGTCCCCTCGCAACGGCTTGCAGGATAAAACCTTGAAAAAATTTCCTATTCCGGTACCATGATGACTGATTCATTAGTCCATCCCGAAAATAGACGCCCACAAAATTAAGGTGCGCCCATGGATACCCGAACGGCCCTTCTTTTCCTGGTGATTTTAGCAGCCATTCTGGTCGCCGGAATCCTTGCCTTCCTTTTCCGGGCGCTAAAGGTGCTCGACCGCATCGAATCCTCGACGCGCGAACTCGAGACGGTCACTGTCCCGCTTGTCGAAAGCCTCCGGAGGATGGCCGAGGAAATCGAGCCGGTGGTCCGAAGAACGACGGAACATTACCGGACAATCGAGGAGGGGATCGGATCCCTTTCCCGAAACCCTTTCCTGTCCCTTCTCTCGCCGGTCCTGAAAGCGACCGGAAATCCATTTCAAGCTGCAGCCGGGCTCTTCAGGGTTGTCGGGGGAATCGCCGCCGGCCTTTCCCGGGCCAGGGAAGTCCTGAGACGGCCGTCCCAGAACCCGAAGCTCACCTCTCCATCCCCCACCACCAAGGAGGAACATCATGGCCAGTGACAGGAATGATACAGGACTTGCCCTCTTTTTGACAGGTCTGGCTTTAGGCGCGATTGCCGGGGTTCTTCTCGCTCCCGCCTCGGGCGCCGAAACCCGCCGGAAAATCGCCGACAAGACACGTTCCTTGAGGGATGAGGCGGAGGAGGAGTTCGAAGAAGGCCTCGAATACCTCAAGCACGACATTCCGGCCAAGAAGGAGCGCTATGCCGAAGCGGTCCGGGAAGGCTGGAAGGCCTTCCGCGCCTCCATCGAAAAAGACCGGACGCCTTCCCCCCCCCCTGGAGCCTGATTCCCACAAATTAAAGAGGGGGGACCCGACGGGCTCCCCCCTCATTTCCGTATCGATCCTCCTGGATCCCCTTTTAGAGGCGAACCATTCCCGGAACGAAATCTCCGCCATTCACTGTCGTGACGGGACGGCCGTGCTCGAAGGTCACCGCCTCGACCCGGGGGGTTTCGCCAAGATGGCCCGCAAAAGGCAGAGCCGACCGGTAGAGCGTCACGGAGGGTTTGCTGTCTTTTACGGAGGCGATCCTGATCGCCGAGAGCTTCTTCGTCGCGGCGTCATAATGCCAGGCGAGGAGGGTTTTCGAACCGGCTTTCCCCGTGCGGGAGAGCCACCCGTCGGGGTCCTTCGAGGGGTCGACCCCGGGGCCCTGGGTCCGTGAGGAGGCGACGGAAGGTTTGTTGGTCACCGGATTGACGTGGGTCCAGAACTCGATGGGGTTAAAGATGATCACGTCTCCGAGACCTGCAAACTCGTAAACGGGAAGAATCACCATGAGCGCGGTCAGTCCCGACCGGGCCCACTTGTTCTCCACGCTCCCGTTCGCCTTGTACAGGATGCGAACCAGGGCGAACTGGCCGTAGCATCCCGACAGGACCGTCGTAAGCGCCACCAAGGCCATCCCCGCGCCAAAACGCTTCAATGCCATTCCCATATCAACCTCCTTTTTGATTTTTTCGAAGGCTATGTTCCCCTATGGTGTTGAAGGGCGTTTCGATTTCCTCCGGAACCAGCGACAGAGCGATACCGGAAAGAAACTTAGCAAGACATCGATGTCTATTATTATTCATCACGAAAAGGGAACATTGGCATTTTGAAAGCAAGCGTCAAATCTTTAATCTGACAGATACTTCTCCAATTATCCGTAAAAGGAACAGCCTTCCATTCGATCGAAGGCTGCTCCAATGGAGCCTTAAACCATACTACTGGCATACCGCTGTCGCACGGACCTTGTAAAGCTGAACAAAACCTAAAAAGTCTCTCGTGCTCAATTGAGTCTGAACATTTGTCAAACGTCCGCTGGAGCATTGGGAAAGAAGGGCTTTATCGGCCTGGACGGTCAGATCTTTCGGAGCTGAAAGATGAAGGATGCCGGGATCGCCGCTCACGGTCACGTGAACAGTCTGCCCCGCGATCCCATTAGAATCTGAAATCGCACTTGAGTTCAGGGAAACACACCCGCCCGTTGCAAGCAGTCCGGCAAACAGAGAAAAGGCCAATAATTTTTTCATTATTTCTCCTTTCACAAAACATTAAAAAAGTTATAAATCATGAAAAGAGGCTGAAAAAACCTCTTCCGAGCACAGAGTGCTGTAGAAGGGGTTTCCGGCCTCGCGTCCTTTGCATCCTCTTTCGCCGAGGATGCCCGATGATATGGACCTCACGTCCTCTCCGGAGGCTTTGACTTCGGACAATTCCTGCCCTCGTTGCCTGCGGAGCAGGCACGTGCCTTTCGGCACGTCGCATAGAAAATATAGCATGGGTCGAGAAAGGAAATAGTCCGCTTGACCCTCTCTTGCCCTGCGGGCCAAGAAGGGGAATGCCCGGACAGGAGTTCAGGGAACCCCTGCCGATCCGGCCCCCGATGAACCGCTGGGGCTAGCGTAGAAGATTCCTCCCGAAATGGCAAGGGAATTTCCCGCGATGTAGCAGGTGAGGGCCTGGGGGCAGACCATGCCGGTAAATTTGAGCTGGGAGGCCGCCGGAGGAAGGATCTGGGGAACGGCCGCCTCCCCCGACACTGCCCCCCCGGAGAGGGATGTGAGCTGGTAGAGAGCTCCGTTCTGCCCGTAGGCGTAAATGGTGCTCCCCGGACCGATGTAGATTCCCGTGAGCGACGGGGGCATCTGGGCCCCCCCCGCCCCCAGAAGAAGGGACGAGGACCAGGTCGCTCCTCCGTCTGTCGTCTCGAGAAGGGCTCCGGTCCCGTCGACATAGCAGGTGGAGACCGAAAGGCACCCCACTCCGCTCACCCCCTGGGACGCCAGGGCTTGGGGAACGACGAGAAGCCTCCAGCTTTGGCCCCCGTCCCCGGAGTACAGGAGGGCGTTCATGCCGGTTCCCGACGTGGTCGATGCGGCGATCCAGAGCGAGGAACCCAGAAGAGAGACCTGATTGAAGTTGGCGGGCCCGATGGCCGCAGTCAGGACGTTGAGGTCAGGAGTCCAGGCGGCCCCGGCACTGGACTGGAGAAGGAGGGTGTTGTTGTCCCCCACGATGGCGCAGGCGGGGGTTCCCGAATTCTGGCAGACCACCTCGTTGAAGGTCAGGTTGCCGTTGGTGGTCACATTGGTGATGGAAAAACTCTGCCCCCCGTTGGTGCTCTGGAGGATCAGGCCCTGATTGCCAACAATGGTGCACTGGCCGCCGGAAAGACAGGCGATCGAAGTCAGGTTGAAATTGGCGAGCGCCGCACCCAGACCGCTGTTGGCCGGCAACCACTGCTGGCCGCCGTTCTGGGAGACGAGGAAAAGTCCGGCCTGGCCAACGGCGATGCAGCTCTGGGGGGAGGGGCAGGCCACAGCCGCCGGCTCCGACCCGGAAGGGATGAAGGCCAGCAGCCAGAGAAGGGCCGCCGGAGCCTGGCAGGCGGCGAAGAAAAGAAGCAGGAGGAAGGGCCCCAGCCGGGTTCCCCGTCTGGCCTTGCCTGATTCAGCGAGCATCTTCCCTTCCTGGGCCTTCATTTTCGATCCCTTCCCCGCACGGAAATTCCCCTCTTTATCCTTTTTAAGGCCTTTAAGGCAGAATACCCCCTCTTAGGCGGTCCTTGCCAAGAGGGGGTTCAGCGGTGGCATTAAAACTCTCCTCCAACGGTTTTTCCGGGCGTGTCGGCCCAATGCGAATGGGGGGAGCAAGACGGGGTATTCTGGCCGATGTTATGCTTCATCATAATGTTTGATTATAAAAGGAAAAATGGAATTTTCCTATATCATTATTTCCCGAATTTCTGACCGATGGTGTACGTTGAGGAGTTCAGTGTTCCGGGTGACGGAAATCTGCTTTGTGTTGCCACCTATCATAAAGCAAGAATATCCCATTTCTTCTGGCCTTTGGACCGGTACAGCATCCTCATGCGGGACATCCTAAATCCAAGGCGACGATAGAAGGACAGGTCTGGACTGTTCCGGATGTCTGCCCCGAGCTGGAAGCGAACGACTCCCCGGGCCCGTCCCCACGAGAGGGCCTCCTCCAGAAGTCGGGATCCCAGACCCCGGTTGCGGTCTCCGCTTCGGACCACCAGGTCCTCGATCTGTCCGGAAATGCCCCCCCCTCCGCGGTCGAAACCAGAAGCCGACGGTGACCATGCCATTGATCGTCCCGGCGCTGGTCCTGCCGACAAGGATGGTTCCCCTTTCAGGGGATTCGATGATCATCCGGAGTCCCCGGGACTGGAGGTCCCGATCGACCCTAAAGTCGGTCTCCATGGAAAAAAGGTCGGCCAGAAGGTCCGCGAGGACCGGAATGTCCTCCGGACGGGAGGTGTCGATCATGTTTGGATTCACGGAGTCCTCCTGACCACGACATTTTTTCCCCGGGGCGGGGCCTGCGGATTGACCGGAACTTCCCGGAAAAGAAAACGGACAAAAATGGACGTCCCCTTTTCCGCATCTTTTCTTTTTTGTCCCTTCCTTGCCATTATGGAAGGGGGTGCCTCCGGAGAAGACCATCCGGTCCGGGCCTCCCGACTGGCATCCGGCTTGCAAGACAGGGTGAGAAAAGGATTCGACACTCACGCCCGACGGTCAAGGAGACGCCTTCATGAATTCGCTTCTGGCAAACTACGATCCAGGGTTATTTTACGACGAACTCGTCGCCTCTCCCGGAATCCCGCGTCCTTCCGCAAGGCTCCTCTTCGAACTTCTGGATTCCCTTCCGGCCGGAGAACTGGGCCGTCTCCAGAAGGCGGCGGAGACGGCCCTCTACCGGATGGGGGTCACCTTTACCGTCTACAGCGATGACCGCGGACTCGAAAAAATCATGCCTTTCGACATCATTCCGCGCGTGGTCGGAGCCAGGGAATGGAAGGTGGTGGAGGAGGGCCTGAAACAGCGCATCACCGCACTCAACCTCTTCATCGACGATCTTTACGGCGACCAGAAAATCCTCCGGGACAGGATCATTCCCGAAGAGCTGATTCTGTCCTCGCCCGCCTATCGGCCCGAATGCCGAGGTCTCCGTGTCCCGGGCGGAATCTGGTGCCACATCACCGGCTCGGACCTGGTCCGGGACAGGTCGGGAGAGTTTTTCGTGCTGGAAGACAATCTCCGGTGTCCGTCCGGAATTTCCTACGTCCTCGAAAACCGCCATGTCCTGAAACGGACCTTTGCGGCCGCCTTCGGCACATCGCGCATCTGTTCCGTCGACGACTATCCCCTTCGCCTGCTGGAATCCCTGGAATCTCTGGCCGCACATACGGACTCTCCCACCGTCGTTCTCCTGAGTCCCGGCATCTACAACTCGGCCCACTTCGAGCACTCCTTTCTCGCCCAGCAGATGGGCATCGAGCTGGTAGAGCCGGCCGACCTCCTCGTGGCGGACGGCCTCCTGTATATGCGAACCACCCGGGGACACAAGCGAGTCGACGTCGTCTACCGGAGAATCGACGACGACTTTCTCGATCCGACGGTCTTCCGCCCCGACTCTCTCCTCGGAATCCCAGGCATCATGGAGGTCTACCGGTCGGGAAGGGTGGCCCTGGCCAACGCTCCGGGAACGGGGATCGCCGACGACAAGGCGGTCTATGCCTGGATCCCGAAGGTGATCGACTACTACCTGAAGGAAGAGCCCATTCTCCGGAATGTTCCCACCTGGATCTGTGCCGATCCCCGGGAGAGGGACCATGTCCTTTCGAATCTTGGGACCATGGTGGTCAAGACCACCAACGACTCGGGAGGATACGGCATGCTGATCGGGCCGCGATCGTCCCGGGCCGAACAGGAGGTCTTCCGGGAGCGGATTCTGGCCAATCCCAGAAACTACATCGCCCAGGAAACCCTGTCCCTGTCGCGGACGCCGGTCCTGGTGGAGGATCGCCTGGAAGGCCGTCATGTCGACCTCCGTCCGTACATCCTCTACGGAAAGGGACTCTATGTCACTCCCGGAGGGCTCACCAGAGTGGCCCTCAAGAAGGATTCCCTGGTCGTCAACTCCTCCCAGGGCGGGGGGAGCAAGGACACCTGGGTCCTGAAGGACTGATCTCCTCTCCCGAAAGGAGCCCCCATGCTGAGCCGCGTCGCCGATTCCATCTACTGGATGAGCCGGAGCCTCGAACGGGCCGAAAATGTCGCGCGCTTCATCGATGTCAACTTGAACCTCATGCTCGACAGCGAGGTTCTGGAAGGGGCCCAGTGGAGCCCCCTGATCACGACGAGCGGAGACATGGCCCTCTTCGAGGCCGGTTACGAGGAGGCGACGAAGGAGTCCGTCATCCGCTTCCTGACCGTCGACCGGAACAACCCGAACTCCATTCTTTCCTGCGTCTGGTCGGCCCGGGAAAATGCCCGTTCCATCCGCGAGATCATCTCGTCCGAGATGTGGGAGCAGGCGAACCGGTTCTACCATCTTGTCCGGGAGGCGGCGGAAAGCGATGTCATTCTCCGGAACCCCCATGCCTTTTATACCTCGGTAAAGATGGAGAGCCACCTGTTCGACGGCGTCGCCGGAGCCACACTCACCCGGAGCGAGCCGTGGCACTTTCTCCGGCTCGGAAAGATGCTCGAGAGGGCAGACAAGACCTCCCGCATCCTGGACGTGAAGTACTTCTTTCTCCTGCCCTCTCCCGACTGGGTGGGAAGCGCGATCGACGGGGTGCAGTGGGCCGCCCTCCTCAGGTCCGCCAGCTCCTTCGAAATGTACCGGAAACGCCATCGCCGCATCACCCCGGAAAAAGTGGCGAATTTCCTGATCCTCGACCGCTTCTTTCCCCGGGCGATCGCCTTTTGCCTCTTCAGGGCCCGGGAGTCCCTCCGGGCGATCACGGGAACCCCGGAAAACCAGTACGGGAATGTGGCGGAACAGCGGCTCGGCCAGCTCACGGCCCGTTTGAATTATTCGGATATCGAAGAGATAATGAAGGAAGGTCTCCACGAATTCATCGATTCGCTGCAGCTTCAGCTGAACCGGACCGACGATGCGATACGCGATACCTTCTTCGCGATTCCGAAAGCGTCCGCAGGCGGATTCGCCTCACAGAAAACCTTGGGTCAGTAGGTCGGAAGGATTCCATGACATTTTGCGTCTCCATCAAGATCAGGGAAGGGCTGGTGGGCATCGCCGACACACGGATCACCTCCGGCCTCGAACATACCACGGCCCGGAAAGTGACGATCCACCGGATCGGGGATCGTCCCCTCTTTCTCATGACCTCGGGCCTCCGCTCAGTCCGGGACAAGGCCATGACCTATTTCGAGGAGGTCCTGGAGGAAAGCACGGTCGGCTACGACAAGCTCTACCAGATCGTCAACCTGTTTGCGACCCAGGTCCGTCGCGTCGCCTCGGAGGACAAGGCCGCCCTTCGGGAAAGCGGTCTCGATTTCAATCTTTTCACCATCGTCGGGGGTCAGCTCGAAAAAGACAAGGAACACAAGCTCTATCTTCTCTACCCTGAAGGGAACTGGGTGGAGGTCAGCGAATCCACCCCCTACTTCATGATCGGCGAGAGCTCCTACGGAAAACCCATCCTGGACCGTGTCCTCCGCCATTCCTCTTCCATGGAATCGGCGCTCAAGCTCGCCTACCTTTCCTTCGACTCGACCCGGATCAGTGCGGTCGACGTCGACTTCCCGATCGACGTGGTCCTCTATCTCCACAGGACGCGGGAACTGGTCCATCACCGTTACAACCGGAAGGACCTCCAGCATCTGCCCCAATGGTGGCAGGAACGGCTCCGGGCGTCGGTCGAGGCCCTTCCCGACGAATGGATCCACGAAGCCCTCTCCAAGCTGACCCGTCCCGGTTGACGCCATGCTCTTTTCCGTTGTCCATTCGATGGACTTCGCCTTCGAAAAACAGGTTTTTTTCGAGCCGGTTCTCCTTCGCCTCCGGCCCCGGACCGATGCCTCCCAGTCCCTTCAGTCCTTCTGCCTCGAAACCGCACCCGAGCCCGAACGGATCGACCGCATTTCGGACCTCGACGGAAACGATCTCGACCGCCTCTGGTTCGGTGGCTCCCAAAAAACGCTGGCGCTGAAAGCGATTTCCCGGGTGAGGACCTTTCGCTCGAACCCCTTCGACTTTCTGTTTCACGACCCCCGGTCCTTTTCCCTTCCCTTGTCCTACCCTTCCCGCCTTTCCTCTCTTCTTGACCCGTATCTGAACCCGGGAAGCGCCGCGGGACGGGGCCCCCTGTTCCGGAGATTCCTGGATCATCTCCGGGAAATCTCCCGGATGGAGACCCTTCCCTTTCTGATCGCCCTCGCCCGCCACATCCCGGAGATTCTCCTTTGCCAGATCCGGGAAGAGGGCCCTCCCCGCTCCCCCGAAGAAACCCTGGAGGAGGGATCCGGGTCCTGCCGGGATTTCGCCTATCTCGCCATGGAGGCCTGCCGCTCCCTGAACATCGCCGCCCGGTTCACGAGCGGCTACCATTTGCCGACAGTCCCCCTTTCGCCCTCCCTGCACGGCTGGGCCGAAGTCTATCTACCGGAGATCGGCTGGCGGGGACTCGACCCGAGCGAGGGACTTCTGACCGCCGACCGGCATATCGCCCTCGTCTCCTCGGCCGATCCCTTTTTGACGCTTCCCACGGAAGGCTCCTACCGGGGGGAGGGCTCCTCGACCCTCACGACATCGGTCGATATCACGCTTCTCGATGAGAGTCCGGCCTCGGAGGGAACAAAAAGAACCGGCCCGGGAACAATGGATCAGGGAGACAGCTGAATCCCGCCGGAGGAGAGGGATCCCTGTAGGGAGATCACTGTCCGGAGCCGTTCCACGATCTTCCGGGCCACCCCGGTCAGGGCCAGATCCTCCGCCTCCGGAAGGGTGGCCCAGACTCCCCGCCCTTCCGCCTCACCCGCCTCCCGACCGCCCCTCGTCTCCGCCGGAGGAGTCACCAGGAGGACCCGCACCTCTTCCCGGAAGTGGGAGTAGACATGACGCACCGAAAAGAGTTCCCCGACCACCCGCCACCCGAAAAAAGCCCCCTCCCCCACGCCCTCTCCCGGAGAGAGACCCGCTGAGGAAAAGCCCGCGATCTCCAGAAGCCCCTCGAGAAGCCTCCCTTCGTCACGTGGCTCGAAACGGAGGGGACCCGAGACGGGAACCAGCGCCACCCGCTCCCGCAGCCGCACCGGTTTCTTTTTCGCAAGGGATCCTGGCTGCGGACGGAGAAGGGCTCCCGTGGACGGGCCCTCCCCGCCCGGGGACCGGCAGAGGGAGGCCACGGGGCATTGGCCGCAGGAGGGAACGGAGGGCTGGCAGAGAACGGCCCCCAGCTCCATCAGGGCCTGGTTGGTGTCTCCAGGACGCGGATTTTCGGCTCCCCATGTGTCGGAGGCCGCCCAAAGGCGGGCCTCCCGCCCAGGGATTCCGGGAGGGAGGCCAAAGAAACGCCCGGTGACCCGGCGGACATTCGCGTCGAGAATG
The DNA here is from genome assembly GCA_023481175.1 of Nitrospirota bacterium. Classification (GTDB taxonomy): domain Bacteria; phylum Nitrospirota; class Leptospirillia; order Leptospirillales; family Leptospirillaceae; genus UBA4572. The sequence goes on along the minus strand of JAMCWM010000050.1, from coordinate 24,878 downwards.
GGGGCCCAACGATTCGTCGAAATCGAAAAAATCGCCCCGGCGGTGGAGCGGCCGATCCCAGGAAGGGTTTGCCATTCTTCCACGGACCGGGGCCACCGCGGATCGCCGGGAATCCGGGCCACGATCCCGGCCGCCCGGTGAAGATTTCTGGCCCTCTGGTAATACCCCAGTCCCTCCCAGAGCTTCAGGACATCCGACAGCTCTGCCCGGGCCAGATCGACGACAGTCGGGACCCCCCCGAGAAAGCGTTCGAAATACCGGAGGACGGTCTTCACGGTGGTCTGCTGGAGCATGATCTCGGAGACCCAGACCCGATAGGGATCGCGGTCCCTCCTCCAGGGAAGATCGCGCCTGTTCGCATCGTACCATTTCAAAAGGAGCGGCAGGGCAAGCCGGACGGGAACGCCTTCCTCCAAAAGCGGGCCGTCAGAATGAAACATACCAGGAAAATCCCTGATACCCCCCCCAGCCGTCCGACACGGAGGAACGGAGAAGCCCTCCGTCGAAGGTGAGGTAGGAGTGGAGCCGGGGAAGGGCGACTCCCAGGACGACCCCTCCCTGACCGGCATTGTAGTTATTGTTCCCCTGTCCGATCAGCTCCGGACCGAGGAAAAAAGTCACGGTCCGGCGATGTGTCTCCCCCACGGGGGAGAAGTAGCGGGCCTGGCCGTAGATGTACTGGATGTAGCCGATATAGTTGGCGAAAAAATCGAAGGCCCCCGGACCCAGGCCCTGGTAATACTCGGTCTGGAGGTAGACTCCCGCCAGAGACTCGACAGGGGTGGCGGTCTGGAAGGCTTCGGCCAGGGCGATTCCCACATCCCCCTCCCAGAATCCGTTCTTGAGCGGAACCCTGAGCCCCGCTGCGGGATTGAGTCCGTTATAGGCATTTTGCGTCGTCATGGGAGGGCCCGGGGTTTCGTAAGAGAAATAGAAGACTTCCACAAAGAGATGGAGCGTCAGTCCTCCGGTTGCGGCCGTCCCCACATCCGGCGAGGCGGATTGTCCGGTTCGGGATCCCCCGGGCAGTCCCAGGGGATAGAAGTCCCCGACCTCGCCGAAGTAATACTGGCTGTTCTGGGAGAAAACCGTCTCTCCCCCCGTGATCTCGAAGGTCTGGCCCGGTGAGGCGGCCGGATGGACAAAGGCCATTGCGAAGGCCAGAAGGATTCCCCCGATCCTTTGCCGCTGGCTTTGCCATCGTCCCCTTCCCTGCACCCCCTGCTCCTTCCCGGATCCCTTCCCCTCCGGAAAGAGAGGGCCTTCCCGGGATCTTCCCCGCGACTTTGGCGCATTATAGACCTTTTCTTCCACTCTGTCCTTCAGGGAGAGCCGGCGGACGGCCGGATTTTCCCGACATGGAGAAGCGCGGAACGGGGAGAGCGATTCGCGGTCTCGAGGAGCCGAAGGAGGTCCGGCCGGGACGAAAGACGCGGATGGGGAAGAAGAAGATCTTTGCGTTGGGAAAGGGGCCCCTCAAAGAGAAGAAAATCGAGGTCCAGGGTCCGGGGCCAGAGCTTGCCCTTCCCACGGCGGATCTCCCTGCGTTCGGTCCGGACCAGAAGTTCCCAGAGCCCGGGAGCCCCGATACGGGAATAGCCGGTGACCACCCGATTCAGAAAGGCCGGCGCAACGATCTCCCAAGGGTCGGTCCGGAGAACGGGAGAGCAGCCGGTGAGAGCGAGGTTCCGGTTCGACAGGAGGAGACGGAGAGCCCGGTCAAAGGCCCTCCGGGTCTTCCGGAGGTTCCCTCCCAGAGAGACGGCAAAGAATCCTCCCATGGGAGACCCCGGGAACCTAAACCTCGAAAATCCGGTGGGTCCGGATCCGTTCGATCGCCTCGGAAAGGCGGTCCGTTCCGACGGTCAGGGCAAAGCGCACATACCCCTCCCCCGACGGCCCGAATCCGTTTCCCGGAGTCGCGACGATTCCCGCCTTGTCGAGAAGGGCCAGGGTCGCCTGCTCCGAGGTGATCCCCTTCGGAAGACCGGCCCAGAGGTAGAAGGAGGCCCCGGGAGAAAAGGCGCGCAGTCCGACGCTGTTGAGACCCGGCACCAGAACGTCACGGCGCTTCTGGTAAAGGGAGCGGAGGGAGTCCAGCATCGGCTCGGGAAGCTGGAGGGCGGTGATGGAGGCCTCCTGAAGGGCCTGGAAGATCCCCGAATCCATGTTGCTCTTGACTTTCAGGAGCCCTGAGAGGACCTGGGGGTTTCCGACGGCAAATCCCACGCGCCAGCCGGTCATGTTGTATGTCTTGGAAAGGCTGTGGAACTCGATCCCGACCTCCTTCGCCCCCGGGTAGGAGAGGAAACTCTTGGGAGCCTTCCCGTCGTAGTAGATCTCGGAGTAGGCGGCGTCGTGGGCCACGATGAGGCCCCAGCGGGCGGCCAGGTCGATCGCCTTGCGGAAGAAGGCGTCGGTCGCCGTGGCGCCGGTGGGATTGTTCGGGTAGTTGATGAAGAGGATCTTCGCCCGCCTGAGCACCGATTCGGGAATGCTGTCGAGATCCGGCATGAAGCCGTTCGACTCGAGGATGGGCATGAAATGGCTCTCGCCCCCGGCGAAAAGGGTTCCCGCGTGGTAGACAGGATAGCCGGGTTCGGGGATCAGGACGGCATCTCCGGGTTCGACGAAGGCCAGGGGAAGATGGCCGATGCCTTCTTTCGAGCCGATCAGCCCCACGACCTCGGTGGCCGGGTCGAGCGTCACGGAGAAGCGTCTCTGGTACCAGTCCGCCACCGCCTTCCGGAAGGAGAGCATGCCCTCGTAGGAAGGGTACTGGTGGTGTTCGGGCTTCGCCAGGGCCTTCTGGCCCGCCGACACGATCGGTTCGAGTGTCGGGCTGTCGGGATCCCCGATCCCCAGGTTGATGAGGTCGACCCCGCGGGCCAGGGCTTCCCGCTTCTTTTCGTCGATGCGGGCAAAGAGATAGGGCGGAAGGGCGGTGATGCGCTTGGCGAGCCTGGTTCGAAAATCCATGGGCAAAGGTCTCCTTGGGGATCCGCTCCGGATCCCGGTTTGTGATATTTTCCGCCCCCGGCCGAAACAGGCGGCCCGGGCGGTTTTGTGGTGGCTATCGTGACGGACCCGGCCAGACGGTTCCGAGGCCGGGAGAGGGGTCGGCGACGATCCGGCTTTCGAGGGGGGGACCGCATCCCTCCACCTCGACCGTCACCGTGTCTCCGACGGACATGGGACCGATGCCGCGGGTGGTGCCGGTCAGGACGAGATCTCCCGGATCGAGCGGCATCATGTGGCTGATGTAGCTGATCAGGGACTCCCAGCGGAAGATCTGGTCGGATTCCCGGCCGTCCTGTTGAAGGACTCCGTTCAGCCAGGTCCTGACACGGCGCCCGTCGGGTCGGCCGCCTACGAGAATCGCCGGTCCGACCGGACAGAACCCCGGGAAGGACTTGGCCCGGGTGTACTGGACATCCCGGCGCTGGAGGTCCCGGGCCGTGATGTCGTTTGCGGCACAGATCCCGAAGAGATGGCGGGCGGCATTGGCCACCGAGACATGGTCCGCCCGGTCCCCGATCACGAGGGCGATTTCCCCCTCGAAGTCCACCCGCGACGAAACGGCCGGATAGACGACACACCCCTTGTGAGCTCCGAGTGCGGAGGGTGCCTTGAGAAAGAGCAGGGGCTCCTCCGGAAGAGGCTTCCCCATCTCGAGGGCATGGCCCCGGTCGTTCAGGCCCACTGCCACGATCTTTCCCGGACGGACCGGAGGGAGCCAGATCACCTCCTCCGCCCGGTCCCGGCCTCCGTCCAAGGATCGAAGGAGACCGTCGGGCAGAAGGCATCCCTCCCTTTCCTCCGGTCCCTTTCCTCCCCGGACAAGATAGCGGACAAAGAGGTCGCCGGGAGAGAGGCCTTCGGGAAGGAGCCGGCTCACCGGTCTTCCGCCTCCCCGGAGAGAAGAACGTCGGCCATCGTGTAGAATCCCGTCGGCCGCCCCAGGAGAAATGCCGCCGCCCGGACGGCTCCCCGGGCAAAGACCTCCCGGCTCTCGGCCCGGTGGGTCAGCTCGAGGCGTTCACCCGAGCCGAGAAAGAAGACGGTATGATCCCCCGGCACATCTCCGCCCCGAAGGGCCATCACCCCGATGGAGCCTGGCTCCCGCTCCCCCGTCAGGCCATGCCGGACGAAGACCCCCGACTGGGAGAGGGCCCCGTTTCTGGCCGAGGCCACCGCCTCGCCCAGGAAGAGGGCCGTCCCGCTGGGAGCGTCCTTCTTGTGCCGGTGGTGGATTTCGAGGATCTCGGCGTCGAATTCCCCGAGGGCCCGGGCGGCCTGCCCTGCCAGGATGGCCAGAAGATTCACGCCCAGGCTCATGTTGGGGGACCAGAGGATGGGAATGTGGGATCCCATCTCCCGGACAAAATCCCGGTCTTCCTGAGTAAGGCCGGTCGTCCCGATCACGAGGGGTTTTTTTGCGGCGACGAAACCTTCCACCGATCGTCTGAGCCCTTCGGGCGAGGAAAAGTCGATGCCGACATCGCAATGCATCGCACCCCGGGCCAGATCGGCGTCATAGACCAGATCGGGAGCGGATGTCACGGGAAGCCCGATCAGACGGGATTCCTCCGATTCGATGGCCGCTCCGAGGGAAAGGACGGGATCGGAATGGAGAATCTCCGCAATTTCCTGCCCCATGCGGCCACCGGCCCCGACGAGAGCCACCTTGCGACGTCCCCCCGTCACCGGGATTCCTCCTTGCCGATCTTCATCTCCGACAGGACGGCGGCCAGCTTTTTCCGGTTTTCAGGATCCATGGGAACCAGAGGAAGCCGCATCGCCCCGTCGATGATTCCGGCGATCTCCATGGCGGTCTTGATCGGAATGGGATTGGTTTCAAGGCCCAGGACCCGGTGAAGGGGAACCAGTCTGTTGTGGCGGTCTCTCGCCCCGGCCAGGTTTCCCGAGAGAGCCAGGTCGCACAGTTCGGCCATCATCCTCGGGACCAGATTGGCCGACACGGAGATCGTCCCGTGGCCCCCCAAAGCCAGGATCGGAAAGGTCAGGGGATCGTCCCCGGAGTAAACGGCCATCCGGTTTTCCAGCCGGTGGAAGAGATCGACGACCTGTCCCATGTTTCCCGAAGCCTCCTTGACCCCCACATATTCGGGGATCCCGGCGAGCCGCGCGATGGTCTCGGGAAGCATGTTGACCCCCGTGCGGGCCGGGACATTGTAGATCACCATGGGAAACTCGACATGGGAGGCCAGGGTCTCGTAATGGCGGACGAGGCCTTCCTGGGTCGGACGGTTATAATAAGGGGTGATGACGAGGGCCCCGTCGGCCCCGGCCTCCTTGGCGGCCCGGGTCAGGGCGATCGCCTCCGCCGTGCTGTTCGACCCCGTACCTGCCATCACCCGAACCCGTCCGGCCGCCTGTTCGACGACGATCCGGATGACTCGCTCGTGCTCCTCGTGGGTGAGCGTCGCCGATTCGCCTGTCGTTCCGACCGGAACGATGACCCGGGTTCCTTCCCGGACATGAAAGTCGACCAGCCGGCGGAGAGCCTTTTCGTCCAGCGGCCCTCCCCTCCCCTCCTGGTCCTTGAAAAATGGTGTGACCAAAGCCACCATCGAACCGGAAAACAACGTTTCTCCTCCCCTCTTCCAAATCTTCGGACGAACCGGAGGCGCTACCGCCCCTCCCCCTTGTTCGGGCCAATACGGTATTGTTGCATGACCTCCCTGGCATGTCCAACCACCAGACCCAATACCTCCGGACGAACCGGACCCGGATAGGAGAGCATCTCCTTGAGTTCGGACGAGAGGTTCACGACGTCGCGTCCGGGAATTTTCCCGGCATTTCCCGCATCGTAAAAGCGGTCGAGGATCCGGAGATCCTCCCGGAATTCCGCCACCCCCACCTCGGGGGGGCGCCTCTCGGAAAGGCCGCGGTCGACGGCAAAGTACCGCATGTAGACATAGGTCAGGTAGTTTCCGCCGAGAAAGGTGAGAAGGAAAAAGACCACCGGAATCGCCGACAGGACGATCAGGACGAGAAAGCAGCCCTTCCCCTCCTTCCGGTGCGGAGCCAGCGGGATCTCCTCCTCGTCCGGGTCCTCGGGGGAATCGCCAAGGGGAGCCCTGCTCAAATCCTCTCACCCCTGACAAGGTCCTCGAAACTCTCCCGGTCCCGGATGACCCGGTAGGTGTCCCCCTCGACGAGCACCTCGGCCGGACGGGGACGGGCATTGTAGTTCGAGGCCATCGAAAATCCGTAGGCCCCCGCGCTCATCACCGCGATCAGGTCCCCGGCGGCGAACTCCGGCATCTGCCGGTCGGTCGCCAAAAAGTCTCCAGTTTCGCAGATCGGCCCCACCAGATCCCCCTTCACCTCCGGCCGCGCCGTCCTCTTCACGGGCTGAAGATCATGATGAGCCCCGTAAAGGGAGGGGCGCAACAGATCGTTCATCCCGGCATCCCCGATGAAGAAGGTCTTGACGGCCGTCTGCTTTTTATAAAGGACCCGGGTCACGAGGATGCCGGCGTTCCCGACGATGGAGCGCCCTGGCTCGAGCACCAGCGTCACCCCGAGATCTCGGACCCTGGGCAGGACCAGGTCGGCCAGATCCTTCGGGGTCGGGGGAGCCTCGTTACTGTACCGGATGCCGAGGCCTCCGCCCAGATCGAGATGGGTGACTTCGACCCCCGCCTTTTTGAGCTCTCCGTAAAAAGCCAGAAGACGGTCGAAGGCGTCCCGAAAGGGAGAGATTTCCGTCAGCTGGGAGCCGATGTGCTGGTGGATCCCGACGATCCGAATCCCCGGAAGGGTCGCGGCCCGACGGTATTCGGCCACCGCGACCTCCACGGGGATGCCGAACTTCGACTTCTTCATGCCCGTCGAAATATAGGGATGGGTCTTGGGGTCGACGTCGGGATTGACCCGGAGCGCCACCGGGGCCTTCGTTCCCATGCGGACCGCCACGGCGCTGATATGGTCAAGCTCGGCCTGGCTCTCCACGTTGAACATCAGGATTCCTTCCTTCAGGGCATAGGCGATCTCCTCTTCGGTCTTTCCCACGCCGGCAAAGACAATCTTGTCCCCGGGGATTCCGGCCTTGCGGGCCCGGAAGAGCTCTCCTCCCGAAACCACGTCGATTCCCGCCCCCTGGCGTCCCAGAAGGGAGAGAATGGCGAGGTTTCCGTTGGCCTTCATCGCATAGGCCACGAGGGTGGGGTGTTGGGCAAAGGCTTCCCGGTAGGCCGAGATTCGCTCGACCAGGGCGGCCCTGCTGTAGATATAGAGGGGGGATCCTTCCTTCGCGACGATCTCCTCCACCGGAAGGTTTTCCACCATGAGCCTGTCGTTCTTGTAGTGAAATGTCTCCATGCTGTCATGCTCCCGAAAAAGTTGGATCTCTTGTCGAATATCCGAAGGGAGGCCTTGAAACCTCCCTGCCCTTCCTTCCGGCGGAAAGAGGATTCTACCACAGTCGCTCCTCCTGGACCGCCCCCGGACAACCCCGGGGGATCATCGCTACGGGCCCCCCCCTTCGTCCGGGAAGCCCCCTTCCGGAACCTCGCCGCTCCCCTGGGACGCGCCTCCCTGCCCTTCCTTCGTCTCGCCCCCCCTTCCGGAGGAAGGCCTGCCGGACTGACCGGGAGCGGAGGGAGGAGTCTTTGCTTCCGGCTGCTCGGGCGCGGTCTCCGGAGGCACCTGCTCAGGGGGGATCGGCATGCCCTGGATTCCGCAGGCCGGGAGCATCAGAACCCCCAGGAGAAGGAGCGGCCCCAGAGCGGTCCGTTTCCTTCTCACCGGGAGGCTCCTGGCATCGGCTCCTCCCCGAAGAGCTCCTTCCAGAGGGCGTCGATCCGTCGAGAGACGGTTTCGGGGGCCGGACCTCCTACATGGGAGCGTCTCTCGACCGAGCCCCGAAGGGTGAGCGTTCCCGCATATCCTGCGGGGAAGCGGTCGGAAAAGGTCCGAAGGTCGGCGTCGGACAGCTCTTCGAGCGGAATCCCCTTGCCCGCGGCCAGCGCAACGATGCGGCCGACGATGGCGTGGGCCTCCCGGAAGGGCACCCCGAATCGGACAAGGTCCTCGGCGATGTCCGTGGCGAGAAGCTCGGTGCCTTTCAGGATCTCCTCCACCCGGGGCTCCTCGAAGCGCATCCCCTCCACGGCGAGGCTCATCATCGAGAGACAGGCCTTCGTCGTGTCGACGGCATCGAAAAGGAACTCCTTGTCTTCCTGAAGATCCCTGTTGTAGGAGAGGGGGAGCCCCTTGAGGAGCACCAGAAGGCCTCCGTAATCCGAAAAAACCCTTCCGGCCTTGCCCCGGACGAGCTCGAGAATGTCCGGATTCTTTTTCTGGGGCATCATCGAAGACCCTGTCAGAAGACGGTCGGGAAGGCGGATCATGCCGAACTCCCGCGTCGACCAAAGGACCCATTCCTCGGCCCAACCGGACAGGTGGACCATCAGGAGGGAGAGGGCATGGAGAAGGTCGGCCACAAAGTCCCGGTCCCCCACCGCATCGAGGCCGTTGTGGGTGATGCCGGAGAAGCCCAGCTCCGCCGCCACTCCCTCCCGGTCGATCGGCAGGGTGGTGCCGGCCAGGGCGCCCGAGCCCAGAGGGGAAAGGTTTGCGCTCTCCACCACGGCCAGGAGGCGCCTGCGGTCCCGCAAGAAACGTTCCGCATAGGCGCCGAAATAGTACCCTCCCGAGATGGGCTGGGCCTGCTGAGTATGGGTGTAGCCGGGCAGGAGAAGGTCCCTGTATTCCCGGGCCCGGACAAGGATTCTCCGGAGAAGGGCCTCGACGGAGGTCGAAATTTCACGGGCCTCCCGCCGGACGAAGAGGCGGAGGTCGAGGGCCACCTGGTCGTTCCGGCTCCGGGCGGTATGGATCTTGAGCCCGGCCGGCCCGGCGTGATGGACCAGCCGCTTCTCCACATGCATGTGGACGTCTTCCCACTCGATCCGGAAGGGAAGAGAGCCCGAGGAAAACTCCGCCGCCACCTTGTCGAGACCGGCCTGAATCTGACCGAGCTCCTCCTCCGAAAGGAGGCCGATCCGCCGGAGCATGCGCGCATGGGCCCGGGATCCCTCGATGTCTTCATGCCAAAGACGCCGGTCGAAGGAGATGGATTCGGTGAAGGCCTCCACATCCCGGTCGGTGGGCTCCGAAAATCGTCCCCCCCAGGGCTTTCCGGGAAGCGCCCCCGACTCCTCCCCCGTCACAGGGAGGTTCCTTCCTGGTCGGAAAAAAGCTTGAGTCTCAGGGCCTGGATCCGGATGAAGCCGTCCGCGTCGGCCTGGCGGTAGACGCTGTCGGTTTCGAATGTGGCCAGATCCTTGCGGTAGAGCGAATAGGGGGACCGCCGCCCCATGATCCGGATTCCCCCCTTGAAGAGAAGGAGGCGGACATCCCCCGTCACCCGTTGCTGCGTGGAGGCGATGAGATCGGCGAGGGCCAGACGCTCCGGAGAAAACCAGAACCCGTTATAGATCATGCGGGCATACTGCGGCATGAATTGGGCCTTCATGGACAGGATCTCCCGGTCGAGCGTCAGCGTTTCGAGGGCCCGGTGAGCGGCGTGGAGAAGGGTTCCCCCCGGCGTCTCGTAGACGCCGCGGGACTTCATGCCCACAAAACGGCTTTCCACCAGGTCGATTCGTCCGATCCCGTGAAGGGCGCCCAGGCTGTTGGCCTTTTCCATGAGATCAAGCGGAGAGAGAAGATCGCCGTTGATGGCGATCGGAACCCCTTTTTCGAAGGAGACCGTCACCTCTTCCGGCTCGTCGGGGGCCGTGCGGGGATCCCGGGTGAGCTGGAAGATCTCCTCCGGAGGCGCAAGCCAGGGATCTTCGAGGATCCCGCCCTCGTAGCTCGTGTGGAAGAGGTTCCGGTCCACGCTGTAGGGTTTCTCAAGGGTGGCGGTCACCGGAATATGGTGCTTCTTCGAATAGTTGATGAGTTCGGAGCGGCTAGAGAAGTTCCAGAGTCTCCAGGGCGCCAGAATCCGGATCCGCGGATTGAAGTAGTAGTAGGCGAGCTCGAAGCGCACCTGGTCGTTGCCCTTTCCCGTCGCCCCATGGGCCACCGAATCGGCCCCCCGCTCCCGGGCGATTTCCATCTGGACCTTGGCGATCAGGGGACGGGCGATCGAGGTTCCCAGGAGATAGCCGTCCTCGTAAACGGCCCCGGCCTGGATCATGGGAAAGAGATAGTCCCGGACGAAGATCTCCCTGAGGTCGACCACCACCACGTCGGACGCCCCGCTTTTTCGAGCCTTTTCTGCCACGGCAGCGAGGTCTTCCCCCTGCCCCAGGTCGGCGCAGTAGCAGATCACGTCGCATCCGTAGGTCTCCTTGAGCCAGACGATCGCCACCGATGTGTCGAGGCCTCCCGAGTAGGCCAGGACAACCCGGGAAGGCCGGTCTGTTCCCTCTTTCTTTTTCTGTTCCATCTCCTAGCGCTCCCTTCCCATGCAGAACATCATGATCGCCTTCTGGAGCGGTAGCCGTGCGGCTGCCTGCTCGAAGACCCGCGAGCGGGGTCCGTCGATGACCTCCGCGCTGATTTCCTTTCCCCGGTAAGCCGGCAGACAATGCATGACGATCGCCTCCGGATCGGCCAAGGCCAGCAGGTTCCGGTCGATGCAGTATCCCCGGAAGGCCTTTTCCCGGATCGCCGACTCCGCCTCCTGTCCCATGCTTGTCCACACGTCGGTATAGAGGACCTGCGCTCCCCTTGAGGCCTCGATCGGATCCGAAAGGGTCCCGACGCTTCCGCCGTTGCCTTGCGCGATCCGGTCGAGATTCTCGACTTCGGTCTCCGGAAGAGAATAGTCGGGGGGAGAGGCCAGGGTCAGGCGGACCCCCAAAAGCGCCGCCCCTTCGGCCAGGGAGCGGGCCATGTTGTTGCCGTCTCCCACGTAGGTCATCCGGAGTCCGGGAAGGGATCCGAAGACCTTCTCCATGAAATAAAAGTCGGACAGGGCCTGGCAGGGGTGGTGGCCATCGGTCAGGCCATTCACCACCGGGATCTTTGCCGCGGCGGAAAAGGCTTCGATCCGGTCGTGGCCAAAGGTCCGGATGACCAGCATGTCGAGATAGGCGCTCATGACCCGGGCCGTATCCTCGATCGTCTCCCCCCGGGCGAGCTGGATATCTCCTCCCAGGAAAAGGCTTCCTCCGCCGAGCTGACGGATCCCGGCCTCGAAGGAGAGACGCGTCCGGGTCGAGCTCTTTTCGAAGAGAAGACCGACCGTCTTCCAGGAGAGCGGGTCCCGGAATTCTTCCGGATCGGCGTCGATCCGGCGTGAGAGGTCCATGATGGTCCGCAACTCGTGGGGGGTCCGTTCAAGTAGAGTCAGGAAGGAGCGATGATGGCTTTTGCTCAAGATCAGGAACCTCCGGGTTTTCCCATGGACGCGAAGACGCGGTCCGCAGACTGAATGAAGGTGGCGATCTCCTCCAGGGAGAGATTGACGGGGGGAAGAAGCCGGATCACCTCGGGCCCTGTGGCGTTGACCAGGATCTTCTCCTGGAGGAATCGGTCCTTGACCTCTCCCGCCTGTCCGGGCAGGACGAGCCCGATCATCATCCCCCGGCCCCGAATCTCCCGGATCCATTCCGGATAGAGTTCCTTCAGGGAGGCGAGCTCCTCCCAGAGATTTTCGGCGATCCGCTGCCCTCCCACCGGAAGATAGCCTTCTTCGTACAGGGCCTCGAGTACGGCCAGACCCGCCGCGCAGGCCAGGGGATTGCCCCCGAAGGTCGAGCCGTGGGAGCCGGGAGGAAGGAACTCCGAAAGCGGCGAGGTCGTGAGAAGGGCGCCCAGGGGCAGCCCTCCTCCCAGGGCCTTGGCCGAGAGGAGGATGTCGGGAACGACATCGTAGGATTCATAGGCAAAGAGGGTCCCGGTCCGCCCGATTCCGGTCTGGATCTCATCGAAGACAAGAAGAATGTCCCGATCCCTCGTGAATCTCCGGAGGGCCTTGAGAAAAGCGGGATCGGCGGGAACGACCCCTCCCTCACCCTGGACCGGCTCCACGAAGATCGCCACCGTCTCCGGCGTCACCTTCCTTGCGACGCCCTCGAAGTCGTTGAAGGGTGCCCAGTCGAACCCTTCCGGGAGCGGCCCGATTCCCTCCCGGATCTTTTTCTGGCCCGTCAGGGTCAGGGCCCCCAGGGTCCGTCCGTGGAAACTGCCCTCCATTCCCATAAGGCCGTAACGGCCGGTCTTGGCTCCGTAGCGTCGCGCAAGCTTGATGGCCGCCTCAACCACCTCCGTCCCGGAGTTGGCGAAGAAGACCCTGTCGGCGAAGGTCTCCCTGACAAGAAATTCCGCCAGAAGGATCTGGGGTTCATGGTAATAGAGGTTGGAGGTATGAAGAAGGCGTTGGGCCTGCTTCTGGACCGAGACCGTGACCCGGGGATGGCAGTGGCCCAGAACATGGATGGCCACCCCTCCCAGAAAGTCGAGGAAGGGGCGACCCTCCACATCGTAGAGCCAGGCGCCTCTCCCTTTCCGGAAGACCAGCTCTTCACGGAGGACGTTTCCCACAAGCACCCGGCTTCCCCGAGCCACCCATTGGGCATTCGATAACGGTATCGGATGGACCCCTTCCTCAAGCTTCACCTATTGCCTCCCCTGGTTGGTCACGTCCGGACCCCGGCTCCCTCTTCCCCCGCCATCAACGACCTGATCCGGTCGAATTCGTCCCGGGAGCCGATCATGACGATCTGGTCCATCGCCCGCAAAATGCTCTGGGCCGTCGGCAGAACGAAGTTTTTGCCTCCGTGAGGACGGATGGCGATGATGTGGGATCGGATCCCGAATTTTTTCCCGATCTCGGCGATCGACAGGTCACAGAAGGGGGACATCTCCGGAACGACAATCTCTTCGAAGGTGAGCCCCATTCCGTCACGAGTCGTCACGATATCCATCACGTCGAGCAGGGTCGGCTGGGTGAGGGCCATGACCATGCGGTTACTTCCGAGAATGAAGGGGGAAACGACCTTGTTGGCCCCGGCCTTCATGAGCTTCGACTCCGTCCGGGAGTCGTTCGCCATGGCGATGATCGTGAGAGCCGGGTGGTCGATCCGGCTGCTCATGACGACATAGGCAGCGTCGGCGACCCTCGTCGACAACGTCACCAAAAGCGCCTGGGCCCGGTCGATGCCGGCTTTCCTGAGGACCCCTTCCTCGGTCGCATTTCCCATCACGGCCAGGAATTTCTTCGCGACGGCCTCCTTGACGAGATCGGGATTTTCCTCCACCACGACGAAGGGAATGCCCCGCCCGGCCAGGGAGGCCGCCGTCAGCGAACCGATCCGACCGTACCCGCAGACAATCACATGATTCTCAAGCTTTTCGATCATCCGCTCCATCTTGCGGCCTCCCCAGAAACTCTGCAGATGTCCTTCCAGAATGATCTCCGACAGGGTGGCGATCGCGTAGCCCAAGGTGCCGACTCCCACGACGATCAGGGCCATGGTAAAAAAAAGGCCCGCCCTGTCGAGCGGATGGACCGTCTGGTAACCGACGGTGGACAGGGTGATGACCGTCATGAAGAGGGAGTCCACCCATCCCCATCCCTCGATCTCCACATATCCGAGCGTTCCCCCTCCGGTCAGGAGGAAAAACAGGACGAGAGCAAGGCGAAATCGCTGGATGGGCGTCACAGGGACCTTTCCTGATTGTCAGGCTTCGAGCAATCCTGCCAGCTTTCTTTCGAGATCTTCCGGTGTGATACGGTCCCGGAGATACTTGACCCAGAGAACTCTCTCCGACTCCCGGTATCGGCAGTCGACCACACCGGCCATGTCTCCCATCTGCCGGACAAGGGGCATGGGATCGGAGAGCTCCCTCTCCACAGTGCGCTCGAAGGTTTCGAGGAGATTCGGGTCCGTGAGACCCATCGCAATGAAGAACCAGAGGATGGCGATGACCAGCATCCCGATGAAGAAGGCCTCGTTCGAGACAGTGACCAGGGCCCCGCCCAGGGCTCCGCCGAGAAATGCCCCCAGGAACTGGCTCATGTTGAAGACCCCGGAAGAGGTCCCCCGCGTCCGGGTCCGGACAAAACGGGTCATGATGGAAGGCATGAGCGGCTCCAGGAGATTGAATCCGACAAAGAATACCGCGAGACCCGCAATCAGGCCGAATTCGCTTTTGTAGCCCAGAAGGAAGATCACGAAGCTCAGGACGATGAAGGCGATGGCGATCAGATAGGCCACCTTGAGCTTTTTGCGCTTCTCGGCCACGATCATGCCCGGAACCATGAGGAACATGCCTCCGAGAATCACTGGCAGGTAGACCTTCCACATGCTCTGGGCCGCCATGTACTTGTGGAGCAGGACCGGGAAGCTCACGAAGACCCCCGTGAGGAAAAGGTGCAGGGTGAAAACGGAAATGTCGATGCGGAGAAGGGCCGGATTCCTGAGCACGTATCCCAGCTGGGAGAAGGAGAGCTCCATCTCGTTCTTGTGGACCGCGCCGACGGGATTGGGAACGATCAGCAGAAGGATCGCGATCCCCACAAGGGAAAGGACGGCCGTGAGCCAGAAGAGGGAAGAGACTCCGTAATGGGCCCCCACGATCGGCCCCACGACCATCCCGACGGCGAAGGAAAGTCCGATCGAGATCCCGATTCCCGCCATGGCCCGGGTCCGGTACTCTTCCCGGGTGAGGTCGGCCATCAGGGCGATCACCACCGAGGCCACGGCTCCGGACCCCTGAAGGAGACGTCCGACGAAGAGCGCAAGGACCGAATGGGCCGTCGCCGCAAAGACCGATCCGCCGGCAAAGATCAGAAGTCCGATAATGATGATCGGCTTGCGGCCGAAACGGTCGGACAGCATTCCGAAGGGAACCTGGAAGAGCGCCTGGGAAAGGCCGTATCCTCCCAGGGCCAGTCCTAGCCACAGGGGATCGGCTCCCGGAAGGGTCCGCGCATAGAGGCTGATCACCGGAAGCACAATGAAGAGACCGAACATTCTTATCGCAAAAATCAGGCTGAGACCGGCCAAAGTTTTTTTCTCGACCGTACTCAATCCTTCCCCGCCACCTGCCATGACACTATCCTTTCTGAAGATCGCTTGGATTTCTTCTCTCCGGAGACTCCGGTGCGCCTTGAGACCACAGGCGCACATCCTTACAGAGTAACCGGGAAAGCCATTGAAATTCAACCATCGCACCCGGATAGCGAGAAAGTTCCGGGGGAGAGTCGGGGACAATTCTCTTCGACCTGTCAAAGCTCTGTACAAGAGAATCAAACGCACCGGCACCCGTCCTCAAGCCAAAAGAGGGCACGAAGACAGGTCCCGCATGGGCAAATATTTGTCCATCTCCTTCCAGACAACGGAGGTCGATTCAGCTGGTCAAAAGGAGAGGTATCGACAGGGACAAGGAAAAACTCGGAAATCTCCCCCATGGGAAGGGAATTCGCCGAAGAATCCTCAACTTTCACAGAGCCGGGGATTATTTTTGGGTATCGACGGAGGGGACCGAGGAGGGATGGGAATATTTGCTGAAGGAATCCTTCCCCAGGAGGCCCCACATCATGGAACCGAAGAGGAGAAGAAAAAGACCGATGACACCGGCCAATATGAAAAATATCGGCCGGGCATCGGTCCACATCTTTTTGATTTCCGTGATGACCCGCATCAGGAATTCCTAGAAGGAGACCGGCACGAAAACCTACTTGTCGGGGTTGGAATAGATGGAGGAGATGGCCATAAACCAGCCAGCAACAATCGCAAACCCAAGGGCGATCGGAATTGTCCACTCCAGCGCAGTCCAGTTTCCAACGGTTTGAATGGGAGCCATTCTGGAACCTCCAGTCAGGATATTGTAATAGTTCGGGCGGCAAAGAGGTGCGTCGCCGATTCCTAGAGATTATCCCAAGAAATCAAAAATCGCAAGTCGCAAATTGGCAAATCAAAATCCGGATTCGGGAGAGGAGGATCGTTCCTCCCCCCGCTTCCTATCGCCCGTAACGCCCCACAAGGGTTCCCTTCCTTATGGTCGCAAAGTGGAGAAAGTAGCCGACCTGGGCGGGAGAGGCTCCCGGCGATACCCCGAGCTTTGCGGTCTTTAAGGCATAGACGGTGACAATGTAATGATGGGGGCGGTCCCCTTTCGGCGGACAGGGACCCCCATAGCCCGGGGCTCCGAAGTCCGTCACAGCCTGGAGGGCTCCCGGCGGAAGACGGCGGCCGTCTTTCGTCCCGACCCCTTCCGGAAGTTCATGGACCGAAGGCGGAATATTATAGAGCACCCAGTGCCACCAGCCGGATCCGGTCGGGGCATCCGGATCGTAGACGGTGACGGCGACACTCTTCGTTCCACGGGGAAGGGATCCCCAGCGGATTTCGGGAGAGACATTCCGTCCTTTGCACCCGAATCCGGAGAAGACGTATTTCTCCCCGATCCGACCGCCGTTTCTGAAGGCGGTGCTGGTCACCCTGAGGGAAGAGGCGGCAAAGGAGAGGGCCGGAGCCAGAACAAGGATGGCCAGACAAAATCCCAATAACACTGATCTTTTTCCTGAACGCATCGAATCCTCCATGAAGGGGCCCACGGCACGGCAGGCACCCGATTGTCTTCCTCAGACAAGGGTCGGGGAAGAAGTCCAGAACCCCGCCAGGACGAGAGCCCCCAGGACGGCATGGGAGCGGAACAGGCGGAGGGGTTCCTCCCCGGTCAGCCCCGCCCGCAGCTTGAGCGACTGCCAGACTGTGGCGGAAAGGAAGAGGACAAGGGAGAGGATAAGCCATCCGGACTGGGGAAGGGAGCGGCCCGCCACCCCCAGAAGGAACGCCGCCAAAGCGGAAAAAAACAGAAAGACGGCCCAGAGGGAGCCTCCGAAGGTGACGGCCCCGGAACGGATCCCGGCCAACCGGTCGTCCGGCAGGTCGGCCACGGCATAGATCAGGTCGTAGGCGGTGGCCCAGAAGAGACCGGCCAGGGCCAGGAGAATGCCGGGGTGGGAGATCCTTCCCGTGAGCTGGATCCAGGCCATGAGCGGCGCCGTCGCCCCGAAGGGGATCCCCATGAAGAGCTGGGGAAGGGGAAAGACGCGTTTCATCAGGGGGTAGACCACCGCGGAGCCGAAACCTAAAACAGCAACCACGATGGCCATCCAGGAAAAGAACAGGAGGAGGGACGCCGAAAGAAGGGTCAGGAAGAGAAAGACCCCGAGTGCCCAGGCGACCGTCAGACGACCGTCGGCCAGGGGGCGTCCCTTCGTCCGGGCCACCTTCCGGTCGAGTTCCCTGTCGAAGATATCGTTGATGACGCAACCCGCCGATCGGGTCAGGAAGGATCCCGCCAGAAAAATGGCGACCCACTTCCACGGGACCTCCCCGGGACTGGCCAGGAGGAGAGCCCACCCCGCGGGAAGGAAGAGGAGAACCCAGCCGACAGGCCGTCCGAGCCTGATCAGGTCCAGCGTGGCTGAAAGGCGTCCTTTCAAGGGAATCCGGCTCCCGCGAGACGGAGAAGGGGAGGAAGAAAGAACTCCTCGATTCTCAGGGAAAGTCCCTCCCGGGTCCGCATCCGGTAGGAACGTGCCCAGATTTCCCCCCTCTCCTGCGGCCCGTGGGGATCGAAGGGAGCAAGGACGGAGAAGACGGAGAATTCGTCCTTGAGGAGCGGCCCATACCGGGCCTCCATCGACTGTCCGATCGCAAGATCTCCCCGCATGAGGGTGGCGATCCAGGGATCCTCACCCAGCCCCTGGCCCGGAAGAAGGCGCGTTCGCGCAAAGACAAGACGCCCGAAAGAGGGAACCCGGAGATAGACCTTCCGGATTCCGTCAGGAGCATCCGGAAGGAGAACGGGTTCGACCTCCACCCCCTCCCCCGAGAGGAAGGTGAGGGATCGGGTCAGCGTTCCGTCGAGTCCCAGGAGCATCCGAAACGGACCCGGAAGAAGGAAAAATCCTTCCGGAACAGGCCCTTCAAGAATCGTTTCCACAGGCGACGTCCCCAGTCCCCGCTTCACGAGGCCCGGGCCACGACCGATCCATTGGCCGAAGCACCGGCGACTGCGAGGGATTTCTTGATTTCCCGCATCACCACGCGTCCCATCGCCATGGGCTCGATGTCCCAGGCCAGAAGACAGGCCTTCGCAATCAGCTCTCCCAGAGGTCCGGGATTGTAGAGAAGCTTTCTGATCGTCCAGGGATTGAGCGAAATGGGATCGTAGTCCTCCTCGAGCCATCCTTCCCTCATGAGGCGCTTCTCGAAACTCGTGTGTGGCTGGACCGCCAGAAAAAAGACCATGGGATAGACATTTTCCGGGCCGAAGATCCCGCAGATCCTCTCGTAGCTTTCGACCGCCAGGGCCAGGGACTCGGGCGTCTCTCCGGGGGCGTTCAGGGAGTAGTTCAGGATGATCTTTCCCCGATAGCCGGCGGCCTTGAGGTTGCGGCATCCTTCCATCAGACCCTCGAGGCGGAATCCCATCTTGAGGGAGTCCAGGATCTCCTGGGAACCCGAGGTGATGGCCACCTCGAGGTCCCCCATTCCCGATTCCACCATAAGTCGGGCCATCTCGGGAGAAATGAGACTGGTGCGGATGTAGCCGCTCCAGGTGATGTCGAGACGGCTGTCCCTGAGGGCCGTCAGAAGGGCGATGGCCTCCGGAACCGCCTTGACGCCGGGGATGAACTGGGCGTCGGCGAACCAGAAGTTGCGGATCCCCCACCGGTCGCGGTACTGGCGGATCTCGTCCACCACATCCTCCGGATCGCGATAATAGACCCGCTTGCCTTCGATGTAGGTGTAAAGACAGAAAGAGCACCCGTAGGGACAGCCCCGCTTGGTCTGGATGCCGACCGTTTTCCCGTGGTACATCTCGTGTCCGGGAAAAACAGACTCGAGGTATCCGAGATCGAAGGGGGCGCGCCGAATTTCCACGGCCCCGGCCTTTTTCCCCAGGACGATCCGGGATCCTTTGCGATAGATGACCCGTTCGTCATCGACCGGCCGGCCCTCAAGGGTCTTGATCATGGCCTCCTCGCCCTCTCCCACCACCCCGAGAACCCCTTCGGGAAGAAGACGGATGATCTGTTCGGCAAAGACGGAAAAAGCCCCTCCTCCCACCATGACTTTGGCCTTCGGAGCGCACCGGACCCCCTCCTTGATGAACCGGAGCTTCTTGTGGAATTCCGACCGATATTTCCAGACCATGCGAAGACCGTCCCAGGCGGCATAGGCCCGGGTGAGAAGACTGGGGGAGTAATAGAATTCGAAGGCCCGCCGGAGGGAGTTGTCCCCTTCGTGGGGGGCGAATATCTGGACGTCCCGCCAGGAATAGGCCAGGAGATCGGGAGAGAATTCCGCGATCTTCGAAGTCAGGGCGCCCATCTGGTCGGGCTCCGGAAAGCGGGTCAGGTCAAGAACCTCGAGCGTCACCTCCGGATGCTCCCTGTGGATCCAGTTCACAAGATAGCCGATTCCTACAGGAAAGATAGGACGGACGGGAAGCCAGACGAAGAGCACCCGGCGGTACCGGCTCGGCGGCCGGAGGCCGGTTCCCGCCACCATGGGCAGTTCCATTGTCTCCATTACTTTTCTCCCAAATGGATCGCAACGATTCCTCCCGACAGGTTACGGTAGACGACATTTTTAAAGCCGGTCTTCCTGATCGTCTCGCTGAAGATCTCCTGGTCCGGAAATTTCGCGATCGACGCGGGCAGGTATTCGTAGATCCCCGTATTGTCATGTGATATCCATTTTCCGATTTTTGGCAGGATGTAGAAGGAATAGAAACGGTACAGACCATCCCAGACGGCATTGACGGGATGGGAAAACTCCAGGCAGGCAAAACGTCCGCCCGGTTTCAGGACCCTGTAGATCTCCGACAGGGCCACGTCGAGATTGGTCACATTGCGAAGTCCGAATCCCACCGTCAGCCGGTCCACCGAACCCTCGGGAAGGGGAATGTTTTCCGCGTTGGCCTGGATCATGACCGGGCGGGCCCGGCTCTTTCTTTCCTTGAGGCCGTCGATGACCCCGGAGCGCGCCTTGGAGAGTCCCACCCGGAGCATGGCCATGTTGAGGTCGACCGTCATGACAAGACCGTCCCCTCCCGACTTTTCGGCCGCCAGAAGGGACAGATCGGCCGTCCCCCCGCACAGATCCAGAACGACATGGCCCTTCTCGATCTTCAGGAGGTCGATCGTCAGGCGTTTCCAACGGTGATGCTGGCCAAGGCTCAGAACGGAATTGTTGAGATCGTAGGCGTTGGCCGCCGAGGTAAACATGTTCTGAACGACGTCCTGCTTGCGTTCCTTGGCAGGAAGGGAATATTCCGACATTCCGGTCCTTTCGGATGGTGGCAAAAAAGGCTGTGCCCCGCCGTCGCATGGAAGGGCCGATGGCCGCTGATCAGTTTTCCCAGGCCAGCTTCCGCCCCGGCCCAAAAGGCTCAGGATTTCACCCTGCCGGATCACCTTTTGGCAACGGGGATCGATTCGCCGTCCGAGAGGTCGGGGAACAAACCTGTCGGGTTGTCCCGGCCAACTGGTGCGGAGGAGACGGCCGGCCCTTGGTGTGTCGATGGCGGCTTTATGGTCCGTGTTCGCTTCGAATCCGCAGGCCGGCACCGGAAGGTCTCCTGATCCACGGGAACGGGGACTCCGGAAGGAGAACCACCATTTTGGCCTGGGTCCGGCAATACCGGTCTTCCGAGAACTTCGCGTTGAAAATGAACCGCTGATGTCCGATCCCTATGATTCGAATATATCTTGCCTGATGTCACAAATACAAGACACGCCCTGTCTCTCCGGACTGCCCCACGGAGTTTTCCGGCGCTTCCCGAGAGACCGAGATTTTGCGGGTCGACATCCTCCCCTCCGCGAATTTCAGGGATTCCTTCCTGCCAACTCCCTGGTTCTTCACGGGGATCGACTCGCCGTCTGAACGGTCAGACGACGAACACGCCGGATTGCCCCGGCGAACAGGCGCGGAGAAGACGCTGTCGTGGGGGCTTCCGGTCTCGCGACCGAAAATTCCTCTTTCGCCGAGGACGCGCGAAGGCGTTTGGACCTTCGCCTCTTATCGGGATCGTAGGAGGCTTTGACTTCGGTCCCTTCCGGCCCTCGTTGCCCGCTTTGCGGGCACGTGCCTTGTAGCACGTCGCATGGAAAATATTATAGTGTGGGTCGAGAAAAAAACAAAAATAAATATGGTCCGCATTCCCCTTCTCGGGCCATAGGCCAAGAGGGGGAATGGGCGGACAGGAGTTCAGATTGACAGTTGACCTGTTTAAGGACTACATTTTTCATAAAATCAGGACGGTTATGAAGCTATCGAGCCAGATAAAACCGATCCGTTACCTGAAGGCCCATGCCGCTAAAATCGTGCGCAACATGTCGGGGCAAGAGGAAGTCATCACCCAGAATGGCGAAGCCAAGGTCGTGATGCAGGACATCGAAAGCTATGAGCAAACCCAAGAGACTATGGCTCTTCTGAAGATTCTTGCGCTCGGCACGCACCAGGTTGAGGAAGGCAAAGTTCAACCCGCCGGTGATGTTGTCCAGCGACTTCGAGACCGGAGCAAGAATCGCTGAGGGCTTTCCAGGTATTTCTGACCGACGATACGTCCGGGGACCTGAAAGAGTTGTACGACTACGTTTACTACCCTCCACTAAGCGGACGCTGTCGTGGGGACTTGAAAGATCCGGACGCCCGATGCCATGGAAGCCGACAGGCTCACCGATTCCCTAAAAGAAGGGCAGGATCGGCAGGCCGGTTGACCAGACTCAGCCCGCTTGCGTGCTACGTTGCAAACAGGTCGTCAAGACTCACCCTGGGAGGCTTCAAAAGTTCCAGGCTCTGAAAGGTCGAGTTGCAGACAACCATAGGGTAAGGACGAAACGGATCCGGCCGTTGCCGAAAGGCGGGAGCCGGTGCGCACATTGTCAAGGGGAGACGCTTCACAAGAAGCGCGTTACCAGGCCCGTAAGGGCAGAGTCGAAAGACCCGGAGGGTGGAGGGCCCTCTCCACTTCAAACCCTACCGCATCATTTACCGGGTCTTGGCCGAAAATGTCTATGTCATGGTGATTGCCGACGGCCGCCGCGATATGCAGACACTGCGGCAACGACGGTTACTGCAAGCCTGAATCTTTCCTGCCCGCAGATAACCGGGGAATTCCCCCCAGTCGCCCCTGCACCTTGTCGTGCCGGACCTCCTTAGGACTCGCTGGGGCTCTTCTCCTTGGAAGTCGTCCTGTCCTGTGGCACAATCAAATCATGAGCCTCCAGAAAATCGCCCTCATCGACATCGGATCGAACTCCATGCGCCTCGAGATCGTGGCCGTCCGGGGCGGCGATTTCTGGACCGTTGCCCGCTACAAGAGTTCCGCCCGGATCGCGTCGGGGATGTACCCGAAGCTTGCGATCACCCCGGATGCCATCGAGCGAGCCTGCCGGGCTCTCGAAGAGTTTCGCCGGAGGATCGCCCTTCACCAGGCGGAGGAAATCCGCTGCGTCGCCACTTCGGCCGTCCGGGACGCCAGAAACCGCGACGAGGTTCTTTCGCGTCTCTCCTCCTCCCTGGCAGGAGAGGTCGAGGTCCTCGACGGGGAGCAGGAAGGGCGGTACAGCTGTCTCGGAGTCCAGAACGGCTTCGACCAGCCGGACGCCCTCGTCTTCGACATCGGGGGAGGGAGCGCCGAGCTCATCGACCTCAAGGACCATCATCCCCGGAAAATCCTGACTCTTCCCCTGGGAGCCGTCCGGCTCACCGAAATGTTCATCGAAAACCGGGGCCGGCCCTCCCAGGCGGAATGGAAGAAGATGGAACGCTTCATCGCAACCTCCCTCGAGGAGTCCGGACTTTTCGACCGCCCCTACCCAGCCCTGATCGGGGTGGGAGGAACCGCCCGTCAGCTGGCGCGCATCTCGCAAAAAATCCGCTCCTATCCCTTCTTGCCCGATATCCACCACTATGAAATCCCCTCCCGGGAGGTGGTCCGGATCACCAAACGGACCGGGCGGCGCCTGACAGCCGAGCAGGCGCGGACCTTCAACATCGGGGCAGACCGGGCCGACATCCTTCCCGCGGGACTCGCCGTCATCGCCGCGATCACCGCCCTCTCCCGGGCCCCGACCCTGACCTTTTCCCACTACGGTCTCCGCCAGGGACTCTTCATGGAGTACTACCAGAAGACCAACGACAGGGAGGAGGGTCCGGTGGGCCGGGCGACCCTCCGGCGCCTCGCCCGCCGTTACGGGCGCATCCGGGATTCGAAGCCCCTGAGGGAGACTCTTCACGAACTTCTCCGGCTTCTTCTCCCGTCCTCCCTCCCGTCGGGGCGGCTCGCACTTCTTTGCGACATGGTGGGAACCCTGGCCCTGCTCCCCGTTTTTTACAATCCCTCCCCCAACACACGGGAGCTCTGGGATCTCCTTCTCCACGGAGATCTTCCGGGGCTGTCCCAACGGGACCGGCTCCTCTGCGGCCTCGTTCTGAGCCAGACGGAAGACCGGACCGGACGTTCCAAAAAGAAGCCCCACCCCTACCTGCGTCACCTGACCAAGGAAGACCAGCGCCTTTTGGGCCTCCTCTCTCCCCTTCTCGTCCTGGCCCGAGACATCCTCCTCGCTTCCGGCGGAGAGACGGCCACCCTGGCCTACCGGGCTCCCGTTCTCAGGATCCTGCCCCGGAACCTCGAGGAATCGGACGAATCCCTTTCCCTGTCGGTGACGGAAAGCCGGGACATCGGACTTGGCCATCCCCTGTCCGTCCAGTGGTTTTCGGAGCCGAAACCATTCCCGAAAAATGATCGCGGGGACTCCTGATGGCCGCCGGCCTTCCTGACCTGCTGCGAGAGTTTCTCTCCGGGATCGATCCGGCCCGCCTCAGGCACCTTGTCGAAACCCTGCCGGCCCCCCGCCACAGGGACTCGTTTCCCGACAAGATCCGGGAGGCGGAACGGATGATCGCGGAGACCCTGGAAGAAGAAGGGTGGAGCGTCGAACGGCGCCCCTTTGTCCATGTCAACTCGGGGGCCCCCACCGGAGAGTTCTGCCCCGATGCTCCGGAACGATCCCCTTTTTCCCGGCTCCCGCCCGTCCTCTCCGGAACCAACATCCTGGCCGTTCGCAGGGGAAGACGACGACAGGAGGCAGTGCTGGTCGGCGCCCACTACGATACCGTCCCGAACTCTCCCGGGGCGAACGACAACGGGGCCTCCGTCGCCGCTCTTCTTGTTCTGGCAGGGCTTCTAGGCAGGCTCGATCCCGAAAGGACTCTCCTTCTCGCGGCCTTCGACAGGGAGGAAGACGGGCTGGTGGGCTCCCGCGCCCTCGTCCCGGATCTGGCTCGGGAATACGCGATCCGGGGAGCGGTCGTCTTCGAGACGATGGGCTCCGTCAGGACCGGACTCCGGACCCAGTCCTTCCCCGTGGGGGCCGGGCTCCTCTATCCCCGGGCGGTGGGAAGAATACGGAGGCGCGGATCGCCCGGAGACTTCACCGCGGTGATCCACCGCCGAAACTCCCGGGAGGTCGCCCGGCTCTTCAGAGAAAGGCTCGCCTTCCTGACAGGAGAAGAGAAGGTCGTCCAGATCAGGGAGCCGGGAGACCTTCCGGTCGTCGGGCCCCTTCTCCGGACCTTCCTCCCGGACCTTCCCAGGCAGTTTGCCCGGAGCGATCACCAGATCCTCTGGGAAGAAGGAGTTCCGGCCATCATGGTGACGGATACCGCCAATTTCCGCTATGAACACTATCATCGCCCCTCGGACACGCCGGAGAAGGTCGACTTTGTCGAGTAGCCGGGAGCTGTCGCCAACCCCGAGCCCTCCAAGAACGGGCCGTGCGACTTTCACCGCAACCCGCTCATGCCTTTCTGAAGCCCGGTGCTACCCGGACCCGGCATTCACTTTTCAGG
>JAMCWM010000052.1 GCA_023481175.1 Nitrospirota bacterium | reverse complement strand
TCATTGGCTCGGGCCCGCGATCTGCATTGCTCCTATTTAGTTGTCAACGATCCCCGCCCGCCCCGGCGTTTCTTCCCCGGAATCGGGCGAACCTTTTAATCCTATCCAAAAGGCTTCTTCCTGTCAAACCCCCCGCCGCCTCCCCCTTCCAGGGTCGTTCGCCGGGCCCGCTCGACAAGGGTCCATTTTATACGCCTTCCCCCTTTTTTTGTCAAATGGTTTCGGGAAATCCTATTCCCGAAACATACAACTATTTAACATGCAAGCGAAATACCTAGAAAATATTGTTTTCGTCTCCTTTCGTTACACCTGACTGTCCCCCTGTCACCAGGACGGACACCCGGGAGGTCGATTTTTACAGATACCCATAGATATTTTTCCAGGCATTGAATTTGCGTGACCAAGGGAAACCTTCAAGCAAGGAGTCCAGGAATGGCCTTCACCCTCCCACAGACGCTTTCCAGTTCTCGCGCCCTTCTTTGCGAGAGAAACTTTTCCCTGCTCCTTGGGGGACAGATCGTCTCTCAGATCGGCGAGAATCTCAACCGTGTCGCCCTTTTCTGGTTCGTCTATCTTTTCACCCACAGGGTGGAGGACATGGTGATTGTTGGTGTTCTACAGACTCTCCCCCCCCTTCTTTTTGGCTGGCTGAACGGGGTTCTCCTCGATCGTTATTCGAAAAAGGCCATCATGATCGGTGTCGATGTCACGCGGGGTGTTCTGGTCCTCCTCATCCCCCTTCTATTCGACCTTCACCTTCTGACCCTTCCCCTCCTCTATCTTCTGATCTTTTTGATATCGACCATGAGCGGCGTTTTCGGACCGGCCCTCTACAGCGCCATCCCCCTCATCGTCGACAAAAACAGGCTTCTTTCCGCCAATGCCCTCATGCAGACGACCGGCCAGATCGGTCTTCTCATCGGGCCCTTGCTGGGAGGAGTCCTGGCCGTTCTCTGGAATGCCTCCGGCGAGATGTTCATCAATGGAATCACCTTTATTGCCTCCGCTCTCTTCCTTTTTTTCATCACTTTTCGGGAATCCCATGCCCCCTTGGGGGAACGCCGGCACCCGGGAATGCTTGAAGAGGTACGGGAGGGCTTCTCGTTTGTCTTTTCCTCCGACAGAACCCTTCTGGGACCATTTTTCTTTATGGCCCTCTACGGCCTGGTGACCGGGCCGATCAACATCCTCCTTCTGCTTCTCTCGAAAAAGGTGCTGGAAAAGGGGGCGGAAGGATTCGGAGACCTGGTCTCCTCCTTTGGAGTCGGGATGCTTCTTGCCTCCCTCCTCCTGACCTTTTACCACCCGCGCAACTCCATGAAATTCATTGCGGGAGGGTTTTCCCTTGCCGGCGTCCTCTCCCTCGCGATCGGATTCTTTTCCTCGTTTCCACTCGACCTTGTGCTCTTCGCCCTCTGGGGGGCCGCCGTTTCCATGGTCAACCCTCTTTCCCAGACTCTCATCCAGCATACGACCCCGCCGCATCTTCTGGCACGTGTTCTGACGGTCATGAGTCTGGGGTTCCTGACCGGAATTCTGGTCGGCATGGGTCTTTTTCCCACCCTTTCGACGCAGATCGGGATTCTCGACTCCTTTATGGTCATTGGACTCTGCCTCCTTTTACCTGCCCTGAGGAGCCTTCTCTCTGCCCTTCGGAGATGGGGGTCGGGTTTCCTGGGACAATCCGTTTGGGAGACCGAGCTTTGACAGATATCCCTGACAAGGAGGCGTTGCTTGAGTATTTCTGAAAAATCACCGACAACACAGGGTCCAGCCATACGGAACACTCCACGGAACTGGACCGCCCTGACCGTGTCCGAGCGTTTCAGAAGCCTTTTCGGAACAAAGAAGCTTCTTGTGGCGACTCACCGGGAACCGATCATTTATCAAGCTTCCCCCAAAGCCCCCTCCTCACAAACGGAGCCCCCCAAACTCCGCTATCCGGCCGGAGGTGTCAGCCAGTCCCTCCACCGTCTTCTTCTTCAGACCGGGGGCGACTGGGTCTCGCTTCGCAACTCTCCAGGTCCACCCACTCTTCCGATCTCGCTTCCCGGTTATCCGGCCTCTTACACACTCTATCGCCTGACCGTCCCGGAGTCCCCCATGGAAGAGGGATACCAGAGGTTTTCCAACGACCTTCTGTGGCCCCTTTTCCACGAAGAGCCGGGGCGAGTGGGGTCAACCCCCGGGGATTTTTCAGGATACGAAGCGGTCAACCGGCTCTTTGCAGAACACATTTCCCGGGTCGCCACAGATCACGAGAACGGCGTCCTGTGGATCCATGACTATCAGCTCTCCCTCGTCGCCAAGTGGCTTCGATCCCTCGTTTCCGCCCCCCTGCCTCCGGTCGCCTTCTTCTGGCACATTCCCTGGCCCCGCCAGGAATTCCTGACGCACCTTCCCGAACGGAGACTCCTTCTCGAGGGTCTTTTGGATTACGATTTTATCGGATTCCAGACGGCTCTCTACCGGGAGCGCTTCCTTGAATCGATCGAACGGGAATTCGGGGACGACTCCCGGGTCTCCGTCTTCTCCGACCACATCCTCAAGGGAAGCCGGAGAATTCATGTCGGAGACTACCCGATCGGGGTCGACCCGGGTCGATTCGAACGGCTCTCTCTGGACCCGCAGGGACAGGCCGATGCCCGGGGCTTTCTTTGTGAACAGGGAATCACGCATGAGGAGGATCTCCTCATCTCGGTCGACCGGATGGACTATACCAAGGGATTTCTGAAACGCCTCCAGATCCTCGATTCCCTTTTCACGACCTACCCGGAACGGGTCGGAAGGATCCGGCTCCTCCAGATCGCCCCTTTGACCCGTTCGACCCATCCCACCTACCAGAGCTACCAGAAAAAAGTCCGCGAGACGGTGAAAAGCATCAACGACCGATGGAAAAAAGGGACCTGGGTCCCGGTAATTTCTGTCGAACGGACTGTCGAGCACCGCATTCTGGCACCGCTCTACCGGTTGGCCAAAGGAGCTCTGGTCACCTCCACCAACGACGGGATGAATCTTGTCGCCAAGGAATACCTGGCCGCCCAGAAAGACGAGGGAGGAACCCTGTTCCTGAGCCGTTACACCGGAGCCGCGCAGGGACTCCGCGAAGCGGTCCTGATCGATCCGTTTGACCCTTCCGCTTCGGCGGCCATCATAAACCGGGCACTGATGGAGCCTGTCTCCATCAGAAAAGGGCGCAACAAAATCCTGCGGGAGCAGATTTCCCGGAACAACATCTATCAATGGATGGGATCGATCCTGACGGGAATCCATGAGGCGAAGAGAAAGGAAGAATAAGGACGCAACAAAAAAGAGGCGGGAAAGAATGGCTCTTTCCCGCCGGGGAAGGCGCACTACCCTCCGGTGCAGACACTTTCAGGGATCAGGGAGAGATTCTTGTCAGAGATTTCCTTGATGACCTGGGAAAATTTGTTTGGATCGAATTTCTTGTATTTCAGTTCTCCGCCCAGATTGTTTGCAATCATAGGAAGAAGCTTGAGCGAATTCCGCCGCGAGCATTCCCAGTTCGGCTGGCTGTAGCGGACAAGGGCCCAGGCACGGTAAAGGGTGCGTTTGTCGGGGGAGACACGGTTGGGATGCTTGGGCTGATATTCAAGCCAGTAATACTGGTATTCCTCCCCTCCCACAAGCCATCCCTGGGAGGTCTGGCGAATCTGGGTCTTCGTGTTGTCCTTGATGCGCATCATGGTCTGGGTATCGGCGTTGAGCTCACGCTTGACCGAATTTCCGACAAGGCTCCAGTTCTGGTCGCCGATCCTGTCGGAGGCCTTCCTCTGTGCCCGGATGTAGGCATCGTGCTTGGCTCCCTGCAGGGAATTCTCCAGGGGAGAGCTCGCGGCAAACCACTTGGAGCTGCGGTGGCTTTTCTTCTGGTTCCACTGGCCGATTCCATTGATCCACGACGGAACACTCGAATCCGATCGAGCCACAACCTTGTACCCTTCCGGCCCCTTGGGCATATTCGACAGGGAGGCACAGCCGGAGAGAAGAAGGGCGGATCCCGCAACGGCCCCCATCGCTCCCCATAACAGTTTTTGCTTCATCGATTCTCCTTTCCTTGTTGGCCCCCCGCACACCGGGAGGTTCTGGCCGCCGTCAGACCGAGGTTCTGCCTTGGCTGACCTTGCGAACGCAATTGTCATCCATTCTCATCCCTATTGCCCGGACTCTCCGAAGGGGAGCTCCCATCAGAATCCTTGGCATTTCTTGTCCGAAAGGGGCGCGGCCCCTTTCGAGAGCCCTTTTCCGGACCCCGCCCGAGGGAACGAAACAAAGCGGGAATCGCTCTTGTCCAGAAAAAGGCGGCTTTTCAGGCCGTCGAGGAGTGGGCCCACACCCTTCTTCGAAACCGTCCTGGACGCCAGCAGCTCTGCCTGGGCAGGATCGAGACCGGCGACCTTTCGCTGATCGGCCACAGATCCCCAGACCGTCCCATCCGGGGACGACATGGAAAGGGCGTATCGGAGCACATAGTAGCGATACCTTCGTGAAAATCCCGGGGGAAGGGGTGTGGCCGAAACATGGCCGGTGATCCGGATATGGCCTCCGGAGGGAACAACCAGAAGTCCCATCCGGGTCACCTCCTGTTCGACAGCCCCCCGGACGTGGCGGGCAAAGGAGTCGATCTGGCCACAATCGTTCACGACGGAGACCGAAACCGTCATCTCGCGAGAAAGAAGCGTCTGGATCCGAGAGATTTCAGGCTGGGGATTGTACCGGCTTGAGGGGGTTCCCCCGGAAACCGCCGCCACCTCGCGATCAAAAAAGGCGGCCCGTTCCTTTGCCCGGACGATTCCCGACAGATCATGGATCCGCCGCATGGGGTTGGGGGTCTTCCCAAGGTCGTCCCGAAGGGAGGAAATCGTCTCCCTGCAGGAACGGATTCGGCCTTTGAGATAACGGACGAGATCGTTCCGGACGACCGCTACCAGCGCCACGTAGGATCCCTGGGACGGCACGAATGCCCCGCGGACATTTTTCAGACCATAAAGCTTGGCATGGGTCCTCACGGAGAGAACATCTCGCGTGGACCGGGAAATGGCCATGTTGTTCCGGGAGGTCTTCTGCT
Organism: Nitrospirota bacterium; assembly: GCA_023481175.1. GTDB lineage: Bacteria > Nitrospirota > Leptospirillia > Leptospirillales > Leptospirillaceae > UBA4572. Next base: position 9,855 of record JAMCWM010000052.1, on the reverse strand, counting down.
CGAATTTCGAACGGATGTCGGAGTCGATTTGGTTTGCCAAGTTTTTGGCGGCGTCCTTCCGGGCCCGGTCAAGAGTCGACCCATAGCCGAGGGCCGTCAGGTAGCGGCTCTGGGGAACCGTGTCCGAACGGCCGGTTTCGTACCATTTTTCACCGGCCATAGCCGATTCGGAGGAGAACATGAACAGGATGAGCAGAATCAACGAGACACAGGACGCGTTCCATCGGACCAACAGTCGCTCCTCGGGATGGGGGCATTGTCCCTTACAAGGTTCAGTCTGAGGGATGAGAAAATTCGTCCCTGAGCATTCGGTCGAGAAGAGCCTTTGTCCGGGGATCCCTTTCGCTGTCGCGGGCTCCTGCGATGGATTGTCTCAGAAGACGCTCATACAGATCCTTCCGGATCGACACAAGCACATGATACTTGTAAAACGAATAGGGGGCCGCCTCCGGACGGTCCTTCTCCCAGTACTTTCGCCAGTAGTAGTCCTCAACCCGCGCCCCGGAAATTCTGGCCTGGGCCTGGGTCATGACGAGAGATGCCACATGTCTCCGGACACTCATCTCCATCCCGCCATGTCCGACCCCCATCGTTCGAAGACTTTCCTCCCGGTAAAGCGAGCGGGCCCGCTCTCCGATCCGTTCGGCGATGGAGCGCATCGCATTCTCGTAGGCATCTGTTCGCCCCGATTCCTGGTCCGGCTCCTTTGAGGTCGATCCGACAAAGTATTCGCGGTCCGGGTGCCTGCTCTGCCAAAGTCCGGGAGAGTCGATCCAGAGAGGGCGTTTTTCGGAAGAACGGCTTTCGAGATGGGGAACCCCCAGACCCCCGGGAGGAGTCGACAGGCTGGAGCATGAGGAAAAAACCAACGGAACAGAGAGCAAGAGAACGACTTTCGCACCAAGCCTTCGACTTCCGACCGGACCGGATTTTCCAGGATATTCCACGGGGTCCCTCACTTTTCACAAACGTCCAAAAAGGAAGCCTCCAGGTGATCCACCGCGTCCCGGAGGTATTTGCCGGAAGGCGTCCCCAGGGATGACAGGGACCGGAGACCGACTTACAGGCTTCCGCAGGCGATCGATCCCGATTCTTTCTGAAGTTCAGGAAAAAGACCTTTACTGTTCGCCTATTTTATTGGGAACGTCCCGGAGAAGCAAGGCGCACCTCGCCGTCCCATCTTTGAAACGGCCCAACGGAGAAGACCGCGGCTAGGACGTTCTCTTCGGAAGACCAGAGGCCCCCCGGGGGCGAGGATAGGGATGTTCCTCGGGATCCCCGTTCATCCCCCCATTGTATTCAGAGAATGAGGGAGGACGACCATGAGAGGGGGATCGTCTCAGGAGATTCGGAGTCGGATAACATCGGGGCAGGGAGTCGAAGAAATTGAGATCGAGGGGAGGCTCTTCCCTGAAGTCGAAGTGGAGACTTTCCAGAAAACCCGTTTGTTCGGAATACCTGAATTCGAGATTGGGAAGAAGATCCCTGAGTTCAAGCAAAATACGATTGATCTCCTGATGCTTCAAGGGCAATTCTTTTTTCATGGCACCCGCCTCCCTCTTCCGGGACCAAGCCTTCTTTCCTTTCTTTCAGGAAAGACGATGGGGAAAATTCCATGAAACCTTATAAATATGCTCCAGGGATCCGATTCGTCAAGGAAGGCTGATTCCCCATGAAAAATCAATGCAACCCTTCTTCAATAATTAATTTATTTATTTTTTCCCCGAATATTTAGTTATCTCCCTTCCGGATTTGTGATTTCCGTCACAGGGAAGATATTCCCTCCCGAAGGGATTTCCTGTAGACTGCATCCTTGTTATCGGGTCTTTCCATCTCTCAAGGGACCGAAAATCAAGGCTCTTCAAGGGAGCGGACAATCCATGGCCCCAGAGAACGCCAACCGCAATCGGGAACGGCTCGCAGAACTGACAGCCCTTCTGCGCAGCCATGGAGATCTTGTTCTTCAGTCCTTGACAGATCCGGTGTGCGTCCTCGACGACAGTGGCACCCTCCTTGAGGCCAGCGACTCCTTCTGTCACCTTCTGGAATTTCCGCGTTCCGAACTCCTGGGATCGCATGCCTCTTCATGGGACAGCCGAATCGCCTCCACCAGGAGGGGAGGATGCGATTTCCCCGAAGGGAGGCAACCGGCCCTTTTCCGCCGGAAGGACGCCTCGTTGATCCCCGTCGATGCCGAATACGCCTGCATGAAGCTCGATGATCACTGTCTGATCCACCTCTCCGCCCGCCCGACTTCCGAAGATTTCCTCCAGTCCTCCAACTCCTTTCTTTTCGAAAACAACGCCGCCGCAATCCTGCTTCTGGACCAGAACGGACGGATTCGGAAGGGAAATGCGGCCTTCTGGCGCATGACGGGATACACGGCAGGAGAGATTTCCGGACTCTCGTTCGAACTTCTCTTTGATCCCCCTGAGGGTTATCAGAAGTTTCTTCTTCTCCTCCACCAGGTCCTTCTGGGGAAAAATCTCCGTTCGAGCCTGCGTCTCAGGAAAAGTGACGGCACCCTCCTCTGGGCGGAGATGACAGGGAGTCCCGCCCCGATGGAAGACCGGAAAGACGGAGCCATGCTCGTCATCCTCGACATGACCGATTTCCACGAAACCCGGGAAAAAATGGAACGGCGTCTTTCGGAGGACCCCCTCACGGGCCTTCCCAATCGCCACGGCCTGGAAGGGGCTCTCAGCGGAGCCCTGGCCCGCGCCAGGAGAAAAGGGACCGTCTTCGCGGTCTGTGCCCTCGACATCGACGATTTCCGCCCGATCAATGACCGGCTGGGTCCGGAAAAAGGGGACGCGATCCTTGGAGAGCTTGCGCGACGACTTCGCTCCCAGCTCAGGGGAGGCGACTTCGTGGCACGCATCGGCGGTGACGAATTCGGCCTCGTCATCGAGGATCTCTCCATGGAGAAGACTACCAGTCAACTCTCCCATGTCCTGAACCGCATCCAACAGGCCATCGAAACATCCTTCCCGCTCGACAAGGACGAGAAGGTCCGGATCAACATCAGCATGGGGATCGCCCTTTTTCCGTCCAACGGGGAAGACGGGGACACCCTCATCCGACAGGCCGATGCAGCCCTCTATCAGTCGAAGTCATCCAAGGGATCCCGCTCCCAGTGGTGGTCCTTCGGGGCCTATCTTCCCGCCCCATCCGCACCGGAGACCTCCTTCGACGCCTACGGCGCCGACACAAAAGCGCTTCTTCGGCGCCACCAATCCCACATCGAATCGGTTATCCTCGAATTTGTCGAAGCCTTCTTCGCCCAGATCGAACAGGACCCGGAACAGAAAAAGATCCTCGAGGAACAGGACGAGAGAGAGCTCCAGAGCATCGCCTCCATCCAGGCCGACCACCTTCGGTTTCTGCTCTCCTCCGAAACCTCAAGGGAGCAGATCATCGAACGGGCGAAGAGGACGGGACGGGCCCATGCCCTGATCGGCGTCAACGGCGCCATGCTCACCCAGTCGATGGCTCTCTACCGGCGCCTCCTCGCCGATCATCTGAACAAGACCTTCCTGACGGCCCGCGACCGCTACCGGATCCTTCTCGCCAACGAGATCCGCCTCCAGGACGATCTCCAGGAGGAACTCCGGGCCGGACTCGAACTCTCAGGAGAATATTTCTCTGTCCTGTCGGCCCCCCTCCCCCCCCAGGGGGCCCTCTGGGCCGACATCCGGAGGCAGGAGGTGGAACTTCTGGGACGACTTCCCTCCATCGTCTGCGTTTTCCTGATGCGCCTCAACAGCAACGGAACCTTCATCACAGAGGACAGCGCCGGACCGAAAGGTCAGGAGGGCGCCTCCATCATGCGAAATCCCCTTTTCGAAGCCGTCGTCGACCCCGATTCGCCGCGGGGGCGGGGTCTCATTGCCCATGCCTGGCGAAGTCTGGTGCCCCAGAAAATCTCGAACTACCAGAAAGATCCCCGGGTCTCGCACTGGAGGGACGTGGTCACCCCCTTAGGAATCCGGTCGGGCATCTCGATTCCGATCCGGACCCCCGACGGAACGGCCGTCGCCGTACTCTCTCTCTATGGATCCTATCCGAACCAGTTCGACACCCCCTGGAGCATCCAATTCACCCGGGGCCTCTCCCAGCGATGGGAAAAGCTCTGGGAGCTTTGTCGGGCTCCGGCAAGCGTCATTCCGGAAGATCAGGCCGCCCACTACCGGAAAGAACTTTTTTCCGGCGGCCTTTCCATGTATATGCAGCCGGTCTTCAACCTCGCCACAGGACGTCCTGTCAAAGTCGAAGCACTGGCTCGCCTTGTCCGGCCAAACGGCGAGATTGTGCCTCCCGGTCTTTTCCTCCCTTCCCTTGGAGATGCCGAACTCGACCGGCTTTTCCGGGCGGGACTCGACTTCGCCCTGGCCTGGGTTCCTCGCTGGGATGCCGCGGGTCTCCACCTGGACATTTCCCTGAACCTGCCCCCCGGGACCCTACGTGACCCCGACTGTCCGAAATGGGTGGAGGAAGCCCTGAACCATCACGGGGTGCGACCGGAACGTCTGGCGCTTGAGCTTCTTGAAACCCGGGAAATGGATCATCGGACTCAGGACGAAGCCGTCGAGCGGCTGATCCGCCTTGGGGTCAAGCTGGCCATGGACGATCTCGGGTCGGGGTTCAGCAGTCTCCAGCGTCTTGCGACCCTTCCCTTTGACAACATCAAGGTCGACCAGGGCCTTCTCAAGAGGATCTATATCGCCCCCCTGCATACCCTCAGCATGATAGGAACGATCGTTCGGATGGGGCAGGACTTCGAACGGGTCGTCATTGTCGAGGGTCTTGAGGACCGGGCGATGGTCGAGGCCGCAACCATCCTCGGGGCCTCCTTCGGGCAGGGATACGCCCTGGCTCGGCCCATGCCGGCCGACCGGATTCTCGAATGGAGCCGGACTCTCCCGCACGCGGCAGTGTCCGCTTCCATCACCACATTTTTGGGAGCCCTTTCCTTTCACCGATGGATCCATTCTGCCACGCCCGGTCCGGGCCTCCCGGACATCCGGCGCTGTCCCCTGACACCCTTCCTTTCGCAGTTCGCGGGCGACGGGAAGGAAGTCCTCATCTTCCATGAAAAATTTCACAAGAATGGTCCGAACGATCTCTCGGGACGAGAACTGACAGAATGGCTCGTCGAACGGATCCGGGAGGAGCGAGGCCCGAAGTCCGGCCACTCGGGGTGACCCCCTGCCCTTCCGAAATTCATCCGGCCTCCCGGTGGCCCCCGGTCCGGGCAAACTCCCTGACATATTTTCGAAGATACGGGAGGCTTTTTCCGGACTTTTTCCTTGACATCCCCGGAAAAGCCTTGCTAAGATTTGTCCCGGACGAAATGTCCGCTTACTCAGTTTATTGGGAGCCCCGTTTAGGGGCTCTTTCATTTCCATCCCCGAACGTCCCCATGACCCCCTCCCGTCCGCTTATCTCGTTCTATCATGACTCGTTTTTTCCACCCGGAGAGACAACAAATGGACATCCAGAAAACGGTGATCTTCATCGATGGCCAGAACTTCAAAAAAGACCTCCAGAAATACCGCTTCAAGGCCACCGGACACAACCTTCCGGAGTACCGTCTCGACGAGAAGCACTTTCTTTGGGAAGACTTTTTTCGCGAGGCCATCGATGCCATCTCCGAACAGACACGGATGCCCCATCGCCTTCTCCGGGTTTACTGGTACAACACCCAGGCGACGACACCCCTTCACCGCTATGACCGGGCCGTCCGCGATATCGTCGAGCAATACCGGGACCAATTCCCCGACCTTCTTCCCTCCGTGGTCGAATCCCTCGCCCAACGTTGGCACCAGCACCAGAGGGAGCTCCTGGCCCGGGCCAAGGAGGAGGTCTTCGACGGCATCCAGAAACGGACCTCCTTTCTGGAGTTCAAGTACGTGGGACAGCTCGTCCTTCGCCCCTACAAGGTCAAGGAGCTTGTGAGGGACAAGGAGCGCGAGGGATCCTTTCTGTATCAGGGAACGGTGGAGGGAGAAAAAGGGGTCGACATCGGGATCACGATCGACATGATTTCGAAGATGGGCCATTACGACGCGGCGGTCCTCATCTCGGGCGACACCGACTTCGTTCCGCTCATCCAGTACCTCAAGGATAGCTTAAAGCTTGTCTACTCGCTCTCCCTTTCCCGTGGGGAACCGGGACAGATCCAGCTTTTTTCCCCACAGATCAAGAATGCGGTGGACTATTTCCATGTCGTGTCGGAAAAAGACATGCTCGGCCGGTATCTCGACAGAAAAGCCGGAATTCCCCCCATTATTCTGAGCGAGATAGACCACAGACTCGACGCTCTGTCCGGAGGATAACAAAAGGCCCGAGTGTTGATCTTGTTCCGGGATTTCAGATGGAAGGAGGATTTTTCCGGTAAAGCTCCCGGCCATCGGTGTCCAGGACGATGGAAAGAACCTTCACCGAGCCCATGGCGGAGACGAAGGGCTTTCCCGAGGAGGTCCGTCCAGCATCGACGGCCTCCGGCGTCATCCAGACATTGACGTGGACAGGAATCCCGCATCCGGAACAGGGAGCCTGGGCAATGATTCCCGAGACGTCCCCCGGCGGATAGGGGAAGGAAAAGAATATCCCCCGGGGAGAGATGCTGGGCTTGAGCGGCCAGTCCCGAAGGAGGACCTGGGAGTCGCAGAATGGACAGGAAAGACGAGTCGCGACACCGATCTGACCCGTCGGAAACAGTTGGTTCCCGTTCTCATGGTCCCCCGGGAGCTTGACCGGGAGGATCCCGGTCAGGTAAAAGGTGTCCCGGCCCGTGTCGTACCGGACAAGCGTCGCCGAAATCGAGACCTTGAACCGGGCGATGGTCCCGACGAGTTTCATGTCCTCATTGATCCGAGCCCGAAACTTCTTCCGGAACACGGGATCCACCTTGGCCTTCTCCCGTGTCCGAAGGGGATAGGCAAGGGAGAGAAGGTCCTTGTCGGGCGGAATCGCCGGATGCTGGCTGTAAAACAGAAGAAACATCGCATACGTGGTGAGCTCCGGATCTTTTCCGATGAGCTCCGGAAGGAGTTCTTCCTCGTTTTTCTTCTGGATCAGAAGAACCTCTTTCCGGTTCTGGTAATACCAGGTCACCGTCCCGGCCATGAGGAGAAGCAACAGCACTCCGGCCAGAACCGGAAGGAGGAGTCCGCGGCTTTCCGGTCCTCCCCGTCCGATATGAATCCGGATGGAGGTTGAGAGGCTTTTACGGGCGTCATCAAGATGACGCAAGGCGGTATCCCGTTCCTCTTCGGGACGGCTGACGCAGATTTTTTGGGCCTGATCCAGTTTCCGGTCGAGAATCCGTTCGTTCTGGGCTGGCGACAGGTCGTCGAATCCTCCCACGGGAAACCGGAGAAGCCGCTCCGGGGAATCGAAGTCGGAGACGACCAGTCCCAGGAGCTTCGCCACCTTGGCCGCATCTTGGGCGCTCACAGTCCCCGCCGGCATCTGGGCCAAGATCCCGGGAATCCGCGACAGACAGGTCACCACATAGCTGTGGTCGCGATTCGGGGGCTCGTGAATGCTCAGGGTTCCGCTTTCGGAAAGCCTCGAAAGATCCGCATCGTCGGGAAAGACGATAAGGCCCGTCAGATAGAAGGGAACCTTTCTGTCACGGAGAAAGGAGGCCAGGGGTCCGATGCGGTTCTTGATCTGGGTGATCGGATTGGCATGGCTCGACCCCGAAACCAGAATGGTCTCCCTTCCTACCTGCCAGGCCGCATTCAGCGTTCCCGTCACCTGCCCCGAGACGTTTTTGCATTCGACCACAAAAAAACCCCGGTCCGTCGCCAGGAATCCGTCGATCTCCTTTTGCCCGACCGGGGTATAGATGTTCCGCTCGTAAAAATAGACAACCACGCCCGCCGCCACAAAGGGATCCACCCAGTCGGAATGGTCCTGGCCAAGGGTTCCGGCGGAAAAACCCGTGAGACAGAATTGCCGGACCTCTTCCTCGAAACGTTCGGATGCGGGAAGCGACTTGAGCGATGCCACAAACACTCCATTCTGAAAATGTCAGAAAAAGGGACGGGAACGGAAAAAACGGAGGAAGACCTTTCCCGCGCTCAAAATTCATTCCTACGAGGATATCACATCGCAGGATACTTCGATATTTTTTCGACCGATCCCAGGGAATCCATCCCCATGGCATTGTGCCAGTATCCGATCACCGTCGATGGGACAAGGATATTCGAGATGCCCTGGGAAAGAGGAATGGCTACGACCGCCTTTCGCAGCATGAGCCTCTGGGCGTCGTCGTAGAGGGTTCCCTTCAAGGGCTCTTCGGCATCCTGGGCCCGGTCCAGCAGCCGGTCGAAGGCCGGATCCGACCATCCTGTCCGGTTGTTTCCGGATCCAGTGCGCATCAGGGAGAGGAAGGTCATGGCATCCGGATAGTCGGCGATCCATCCGGACTGGTAGATCTCAGGCGTATGGGAATCCAGCCCCGCCAGAAAGGCCTTCCACTCCAGGGACCGGAGGTGGATCGTCACCCCCAGCGCCTCCTTGAAGGTCTGCTGCATGAAGGTGGCCAGGATGCGACTCTGCGTCCCTTCCGGAAAAACGAGCGTCACCGCGGGGAATCCCTTTCCGCCGGGATAGCCTCCCCTGGCCAGTTCCTTCCGGGCCCCCGGAATGTCGAGTCCGTAGGCCGCCCCGGGATCGTATCCGGACAATCCCCTCGGAATGAAGGAGGAAAGGGAAGGAAGAGCCGAAAGAAAAATCCGTTCGAGCCTCTTTCGGTCGACGGACATGGCGAAGGCCCGGCGCACATGGATATTGTCAAAGGGATGCCGGCGGATGTTCATGCTGTAGTAGATGGTGCTCAGCTGGGGAATCCGGTGAAGCTCCGGGCTGTTCATGTACTTTTTGATATAAAACGAGGGGATTCCCTCGATATCGAGACGGTGCTGCTCATAGAGAGTGAGCTGTGTCACGGGCTCGGGGATGACGAGAAAGGTCAGGGTCGAAACAAGACGGGAATTTTCGGGAGAGGGACGGGATCGCCGAAGAACGAGGTAGGCATCGTGATGCCATGCCTTTAACGTAAAAAGGCCGTTTCCGACAAAGTATCGGGGATCCGTCCAGTGGGCGGGATGCTTTTTGATCAGGTCGAGACGGATCGGATCGGTAATGGCATTCGTCAGGAGAGAGGGGAAGTTCCGCATCGGATGGCTCAGGTCTATGGCGAGCCGGTGGGGAGAGAGGACATGAACGCCGACCGACGAGGCCGCGCAGCGACCCTCGTCGAAACAGCGGGCATTTTTGATGTCGAAAAGATAATAGGCATAGGGCGAGGCCGTTTTGGGGTCTAGAAGCCTCAGGAAGGAATCTCTGTAGTCTTCTGCCAGAACAGGCCGTCCATCGTTCCAGGATGCGGAGTTCCGGATATGGAAAACAAAATGGCGCCCCGTCGGATCGACAATCCAGGAGTCGGCATCGGCCGCCACGACATTCTGGTGTCGGTCGAAGCGGGTCAGCCCCTGCATCAGGTTGGAGATGATCTCGAAGGAGTTTCCGTCGGTGGCCTTGTTCCAGTCCAGGGTGGCCGGATCGTCCGGAATGGCCAGGACCAGATCGGAGTTTTTGAGGTTCGACAAGGAGTGGAAATGGGGACTGCAGGAGGCCAGAAGAAGAACTGTTATCAGGAGAGATCGGAATCGCGTCACGCGAGCCCCTTCAGCCATGGATTCGCGAATCTTAAAAAAAACCCCCCAGGGAGGAAAGGACTGGGGGGAAGAAAACGGGAAGAGAGAAGAAAAGGAGTCCGGCAGCGACCGACTTTCCCACAACCTCGCGGTTGCAGTATCATGGGCCCTGGAGGGCTTA
>JAMCWM010000010.1 GCA_023481175.1 Nitrospirota bacterium | reverse complement strand
TGCCTATCGCTTCAACCGGCGCTTCAAGCTCAAGACCCTGCCTGTGCGGCTCCTTGCAGCTGCCCTTGGAACAGGGCCCCGTCCTGAGCGCTGGCTTCGCTTGGCGGAACAATCGTGCTAATCAGGAAATATTATTGGCGGCCTCGTCGGGGAGAACTATGGCACGGTCACGGATTCCTACGCCACGGGGAGCGTCTCGGGGAGCGGCCCGAACAGCTCGGTAAACTGCCAAAATGATGTTGGCGGCCTCGTGGGAGAGAATTTTTCCACGGTCAAGTATTCCTACGCCACGGGGAACGTCTCGGGGACAGGTATGGGAGGCTCGGCAAGCAGCGGCAATACTGTTGGCGGCCTCATCGGGGAGAATTATGGCACGGTCGCGTATTCCTACGCCACCGGGAGCGTCTCGGGAGGCACGGGAAGCACGGTAAATAGCGGCAATGATCTTGGCGGCCTCGTCGGGTGTAACAGTGGTGGCTCAGTCGCATATTCCTACGCCACGGGGAACGTCTCCTTGGGGCAATGGTCGGGCGGCCTCGCGGGGTACAACGGCAATCCTTATAACAACAGTGTCGGAACGATCACCGACTCCTACGCCACGGGGAACATCACCCCCGGAGGAACCTCCGGTGGTCTCGTAGGGGTCAACACCTCCGGGAGCACGATCACCAATGGATACTGGGATACCGATACCTCCGGGACAACAACCGGGGTCGGGACCGGCACAAGCACTGGAGTCACGGGACTCACCACGGTTCAGATGGGAACCCAGAGCAGTTTCAGCGGATGGAGCTTCAACTCATTCTCGTCCGGAGCTTTTCAGAACAGCAATCCGTGGTTCATGGGCTACGTGACGACCGGGGGGACCTCCATCGCGGCCCCCATTTTCGTCGGCGATCTTGGAGCCCTGACGGCCACGGCCAACAGCGCTTCCATGGTCTATGACGCCAACACCTACACCGGTTCCGGCCACAGTTTCGCGTCAACCGAGACAGTGACGATGGGAGCAGGCACAGGGAATGTGGGATCCGTGTCCTTTTCCGGTCCGGCCGCCACGGCAACGAATGTGGGAGCCTATACCGTGATTCCTGCCCTCACTTTGTCGGCTCCGACAATCCAGACCCAAGTGGGATCTGTCCGATATGTCAACGGAGTTCTGACGATCAATCCGGCCCTCTTAACAGCGTCAGTCTCTGCCAACAAGGTTTATGACGGAACGGATAGTGCCTCTCTCAGCGGAAGCAACACCACCTTCTCCGGATTTGTGACCGGACAGGGGGCGACGGTCAACAGCGGGACGACGGGTACTTACAGTCAATCCAATGTCGGCAATGCTCTTGCCATCACAGGAGGGCCCCTGACGACCTCCAACGTGACCGCGAACTCCGGAACCTCTCTTTCGAACTATACGCTGCCGACAACAGACAACGGGACGGGGAACATCACCCCGGCCAACCTCTCCGCCACGGGAACCCAGGTCTACAACGGGACAACCGGCTTCTCCGGGTCCAACCTGAAGGTAAATGGGGTCGACGGCCAGACCTTCTCCGCCTCCGGGACCGGAACCCTCGGAAACTCCGGGAACGTCCAGACGAACCAGAACCTGGCGAGCGTCTCCGGCCTGACCCTTTCGGGAAACGGCGGCGCCCTGGCCTCGAACTACAATCCCCTCTCCACCCCCCAGACCTCGGTCTCCGTGACCCCGGCGCCGCTGACGCTTTCCACAACGGCCTCGAAGACCTATGACGGTACCCCCTCCCTCTCCCTCACCGCAAGCAATTCGATCTTTTCCGGACTGATTGGAAGTCAGACGGCGAGTCTTTCCGGACGGGTTACGGGAACGCTCAATTCGCCCAGCATCGGATACGATCTCGGAGGCACCATTTCTCTTTCGACAGGCGACGTGAAGGGAGGAAACGGATTCAGGACATCGAATTACTTCCTGCCCCCGACCTTTCTGGGAGGGACGATCACTTCTTCCGGTCTTCCCACAAAGGAACCGCTGTATACCCTGTATTACGCCCCCGGGACTTCCATTGAAGGAGTTTTTGGAGAAATGGTACGCAAAGACCTCGACTTGCAACAGTGGTCCATCCGGAACAGGATCGTCTCCGGCCCCGGAGAGGTCACTTCTTCTCTATTCCCGGGGATGGGCGATATCCTCCACATTGCCGGAACTGGAGTGAACATGGAGGGACTGAACGGGGAAGGGGGGATCCTGCTTGAGGGAAACCCAATCGGACGGTAGCACCATCACTCTCGATTGGTATAAGGCTGTCGGGCTTTGGGACCTTCGAAGTCCGGAGGAGGGTGGACCGTGTGGGGGGCAACCCAAAAACCGGAGCCCCTCTGCCCCTCCCGGGCCACCGGGTCGTGGTCTTTCCCCCGACGCGCCGATTCCTGAAGGAGGGAAGAATCGTCCTTCGCGAGAGGCGGCGGGCGATTCCCGGGAACAGGACCTTTTCGGTCGCGGTCCTTCCCGCCCGGATGACGACAGTTTGCCGACAAACACCCCTTGATCTCTCCGGACCCATTCGGGGACCAAAATCACCGCTTCGCTCTTGGGCCCTAGATGCTTCTCTCCTGTCCCTGGCCAGCCCTCCCTGTTGCCGGATGGAAACAAAGTGTCTCTTTTTCCATTTCCATTCTTCGACCTTTCCGATCCCGGACCCTCAGGTCATATCGAACAGCAAGCGTCGGCCACAGCAAGATAAACAAAGACGATCGCTTGCAGGCACGATGATTGCGAGCATTCAGGCGGACCCGGAACGGATCGCTGGCAATCCCAAGAGGTCAGGAAGGTCGGGGCAGGAGATTCCTGGACGGTTCCGGCTTTTCTGTCCGACGGAGAAAATCGGAGCCAAAGAATGAACGAGAAATCTTCCGGCCTCCGGTTTTCGAGCCGGATCCTCTGCAAACAGAGCCTTGGAAAATTGGTATGGGGAGAAGTTCTCAATGCCGTAGCGCAAAGAGTCGCGGTGGTGCAAGAGAGAAGGATGTGTGGATGAGATCACCAAGGCTCCTGTCTCCAGAAACCAAGATTCTGGCACTCTTGCCTTTGACGACAATGGTTGTGCTGGGCGTTCTGCTGTACTCCGTCCAAAGTTTCTTGACCTTAGATTCCAAAGTCAATGTCATCTTCTTTGCTGTCGCCCTCGTCCTGATTCCGGCCATAACCTACCTGATCGGCCACCGTATCCTGGCCCGCATTCTTGGCTCCGACATTGAACGTGTGGCCGATTATGCGCGCGGCGTGGCGGCGGGCAATCCCCAAAAAGTGCTGGTGACCGACAAAGCCGGATCTATCGCTGGCTCCCTGTTCAAGCTGGCCGGCCAGGTCGGAAAAATCTCTACCAGCATCAGCGCCAACGTAGAAAAAATCAATTCCGAAGTCGAACAATTATCCGCCGGGAGCAATGAAATTCTCTTTACCTCCCAGATGCAAGCCGCCTCGATCAACGACACCAGGCAAGTCATGCAAGACATGTCGCAACGTATCCAGGCTGTCTCGACACTGGTACGCGACACTGAAATCATCTCTCACAAAGCCAACAGCTTCTCCTCCGACGGAGAAACCGTGGTGCAGGACGCCGTGCATGCCATGCAACAAATTTCCTGTGCCATCGCACTGGCCGCGGAACAAATCAACGCCATGACCACCCATGCCCATGAAATCGACAAGATTGCCAGCGTCATCCGGGACATTGCCGAACAGACGAACCTGCTTGCTCTGAATGCGGCCATTGAAGCGGCACGCGCTGAAGAACAGGGGCGTGGATTTGCCGTGGTGGCTGAAGAAGTCAAAAAGCTGGCTGCTCGCACTTCGCGATTGACTCAGGACATTGCCAGCACCATCCACCTCATGCAGAGCCAGACCATGGAAGCCGTGCAAAGCATCGGCCAGGCCATGCCTCTGGTGAAAGAAGGGTTGGAAAAGGCAGACCAGGCTTCGAAAGTGCTCAGGAACATCCGAGAAGAATCACAAAATACCGTGGACAAGATCACCCAACTGGCCGGAGAAACGGATGAACAATCGCAACTGGTATCCAGCGTCGTGGACAGCGTGACTCAGATACTGGACATGACCGCGAACACGGACAAGGTGGCAGAACGAATCTTGCAGACTTCGGTAAGACTTTCGTACACAGCAATGGAGTTGATCAAAGAGTCGAGACTGGCCATAACCGAGAAAGGAGGTGCGAACCAAACTGTCAACGATGCATCAGAAAATGAACCGTTGTAACTTCACCCACAAAAAAGGAGGTCGAATTGGCTCTTATTACATGGTCCAACATGCTTTCCACGGGCATCGACGAACAAGATGCCCAGCACAAGAAGCTCATCGAACTCATCAACCAGCTCAACGATGCCATGCAAGCGGGCCACGGAACGGACGTTCTTGGAAAAGTCCTGTCGGAACTGGTGAATTACACCGTGTTTCACTTCGGCTACGAGGAGAAATTGATGGATCAGTACGGATATGCGGATTCACCGACTCACAAGGCCGAGCACGTCAAGTTTGTCCAGACCGTCGGGGACTTCAAAAAGAAATTCGATTCCGGCAATGCTGTGGTCTCGGTCGAGATCATGAACTTCCTGCGAGACTGGCTGACCAACCACATCATGAAAACCGACAAGAAGCTCGGACAGACGCTAGGAACTCTCGGCGTCAAGTAAAGGGGGCAAGTCCTTTCCTGACTCTTCAAATCGGCATAAGGGAGGGCCCCCTGCCACCCTACCCGGCATGCGTATCCGCACCGGGCAGTTCGAAAGGGAGATCATAAGAGCCGGGGCTCTCCCGACCTGTCGAACCAGGACACCGTGAGAGCCTTATTTAGGCCAGACTGGATGTGATACCACCAGCGACTGCCTCCACTTGCCACCAAAACGGCCAACTCGTGCGACGGCTTCAGGTTTCGCAAACTGAGATTAACAACAGTGTGCCCGCGTCATGAGTGAGTTGGACCGCCCGGAGTCGATGACGAATTCCTGAGTCGATCTCCCCTCCGGATCATTTTCTGAGGCTTTTTAAATGGCGAGAGGTCCGATTCGACCGGAGGTTTTCGATGTCCATCAACAAAAAAAGTATCTGATGTTCGGGGTCTTTATCCTTCTCACCTCATCCGTCGGCACCCTCCGTTCCTTCCAGAGGGCCCAGCAAATCAATGCCGAATCCATCGCCCTCCAAAAAACGACGAATATCGCCTCTCGCCTGACCTTCCATGCAGAGAAGCTCCAGGGGGCCCTGGAGGTTGCGATCTATGCCGATGGAGCGGAACGCAGAAAAAGGCTGCTCCGGAAAACGATCGAACCCGACAGGGAGGAGCGTAAATCGATCGGCGCCCTTTCAAAATCAATGGTCGGATCAGCAGGAAAGATTTGCGCCGATCATCTGACCGCCGCCCGGAAAGCGTTCTCCTTCGCTGAAATCCAGATTCTTGCGCATCTCTTTGCCAACCAGACAAAGGCCCAGACGATCCATGAAGGGGCGCTCCATCAATATTTTCACTCCCACTTTGTCGTCAAGAGCCACATCACTTCTCAAGGAGGATTCTTTTCATGGCTATCAACGATCGTGTCAAAAAAATCATTTCGGACCAACTGGGCGTCGAGGAGGAAAAAGTGACTCCCGAGGCAAATTTTATGGACAATCTGGGAGCGGACTCCCTCGACACTGTCGAACTCGTGATGGCCATAGAAGAGGAGTTTGGCCTCGAGATTCCCGATGAGGATGCAGAAAAAATCGCGACGGTCCAGAACGCGATCGACTACGTCAGCAAACGCATCTGAAGGGGATCCGTCCCCTCCTTACAAGGATCGGCGCTTGATCGTCCCGGACGGAAGCCATAGGAGCCTCAATCTGCCTGAGTTTTCTCCACCGATCGAAAGACCGGGGGCCCTGCCGATTCCTGAACATCGGGGGACGGTCTTTCGGCCGACGCGACATTTCTCGGACGGAAGGCCGGGATGTCCCAAAACCCGGGAGAGTCCGAAAAGCCTCCGGCCTTTCAAAACAACAAGGGAGAAATGTTTCTTGAATAGATGACTTTCTGGATGTTTCTTGGACTTGCGGGAATGTCCGCCTTCACGGCCCCGGTGACCTCGTTTCGGAGAGGGCGAGATCATCCTGCAGCAGGTCCAGCCGAACCTTCCGGCTCCGGAAGCCAGCGCCCCCGGTCACGATCCACAACAAGCGGCCCCATGGTCCCGTTCCTTCCGGGGGGGGGGACACGTCAGTCCGAAACCTAAGGGGCACCCGGCATGGATCCATTCGAATGAGCCTTGAGAAACAGCAACTCTCCATGGCCCGAGCCACCAGTGTTGTCGGTGTCGCATGCTTGGGGGTCGGACTTTTTCTTGTCGTTCTTTTCTTGCATTTCTCGCGGGAGAAGCATGTTCTGGACGAGCGGGTCATGGCCGGAACCCGGATCCTTTACATGATCGATGCGACCAGCCCCGATTTTCTGCTTCTGACATCGATTGAAAATCGTGGAAAGCTTCCGTCCGCCCTCCTCCAGGGATGGTCCATCCAGATACGAAGCGTTCTCGAGAGCCTTTCCCACAGTCTCGTTCCATGGTCTCCCTCCGACATCCATAGGGTCGCCCGTCTCGACCGGACCTTCGATCGATTCTTCCGGGAGATTTCCTCCTCTCCGGCGACATCGCGAAACCGTCTGGCCGCAACGGTTCGGGAGATCCTCAGCATCCGGCAGTCGCTTTACCAAAATGTCAACGTGACCCTGCATCATCTCGACCGGAAATCCCGGGGCCTTTCAAGAATGCTCTCCAGAATCGAATCCGGCCTCTTCGGTGTAGGACTGGCCGCCTTCGGTCTGTTCTCCTTTTCCATCTTGACCCAGCGGACCGCTCGAAAGGCGCTGGAAAAGATTTCCACCTCGGAATCCTACCTGAACGCTCTGATCGAAGCCGTGCCTGCCGCGCTCTTTCTGAAGGCCGCCGACGGCCGCTGGCTCAAGGTAAACCGGGCGGGGCTCGATCTCTTCGATCTTTCCGGAAAAACCTGGCAGAACCGGACCGACCTCGAACTTTCCCGGGAGCACCCCTTCTATCGGGAAGCCCTCGAGACAGGCCGGATGCGGGATCTGGAGGCCTGGGATCGCGGAAAAAGCGCGGTGGCGATCGAAAGCCTTCCCCGACAAGATGGAACGGTCGTCCATCTTGAAACGACGAAGGTTCCTCTCTTCAACCCGGACGGCACCCGGAAAGGGCTCGTGGTCTCGGCCCAGGATATTACCGAAAGGAAAAAGTCCGAAGAGATCCGGGAACGATATGCCCATATCTTCGAGAGCGCCTACGAAGGGATCGTGATCACCGACTCCGACCGCAACATCGTCGATGTGAACCCGACCTTTACCCGGATTACGGGATATGCCCGGGAGGAGGTCCTGGGAAAAAACCCCAGCTTTCTCCATTCCGGGCGGCAGACCCGGGATTTCTACAGGTCGATGTGGGAGACGGTCGATCGGGAGGGCCTCTGGGAGGGGGAGGTCTGGAACCGGAAAAAAACGGGAGAGGTCTTCCTCGAACGGATTTCGATCGGGAGTCTGAAAAAAGACGGCCGGATCGTGAACTATCTGGGGATTTTTTCCGACATCACGGATCGCAGGAAGTCAGAGATCATCCGGACTCAACTGGGACGGATTCTGGACAAGTCACCGAGCGAAATCTACACCTTCGACTCGGACTCCCTGATATTCGTTTCGGCCAATGCGGGGGCCCTTAAAAATCTCGGCTATTCTTCTGACGAACTTCGGCAGATGACGCCTCTCGACATCACGCCAGGCTTCGCGCGCGACGCCTTCGAAGAGCTCCTTTCGCCCCTCCGTCGCGGGGACGAGACTCTCGTCGTTTTCGAGACCGAGCATCGGCGAAAGGACGGGAGTCTCTATCCCGTCGAGGTCCGGCTGGAGTTCTCGCAAATCACCTCTCCGCCGGTCTTTGTCGCGATCGTTCAGAACATCACCGAGCGGAAGAAGGACGAACGCCGGATCGAACATATGGCGACACACGATCCCCTCACCAACCTCCCCAACCGGCGCGTCTTTCTGGACCGGATCGGCCAGACTCTCCTCCGGGCCGGAAGATTCCGGGAAAGCTTCGCGGTCGGGATTCTCGACCTCGATGAATTCAAGGAGGTCAACAATCGTCTGGGCCATCCAAAGGGAGACGAACTCCTGATTCAGGTCGCCAAAAGACTGGAAACTCTTTTGAGAAAAACCGATACGCTGGCCCGTCTGGGCGGAGACGAGTTCGGTCTTCTTCTGACGGACCTGGAAGAAGGGGCGGACTCCCAGAATCTCTTCACGGAAATCGTGGGAGCGCTCCTGGAGCCGTTCGATGTGGAGAACGGGTCCAGGGAGCGGGTCCGGATTTCCGGAAGTCTGGGACTCACGATCTGCCCTCCCGACCGTGGGGATGCGACGGCGCTGATCGCCCATGCCGACCTGGCCCTTTACCGGGCGAAAGAGTGCGGGCGCAATGGCTGGGCGATCTTCGAAAACGAAATGGAAGAATCCCTTCTTGAGCAGCACCGGATCCGGATGGAATTCGACCGGGCCCTGGGAAACGGGGAGCTTTGTTTGCACTATCAGCCCCAAGTCGACATGGAGATCGGCCAGGTGATCGGAGCGGAGGCCCTGGTCCGGTGGAACCACCCGGAACGGGGGTGCCTCACCCCGGACTCCTTTATCGGGGTGGTCGAAAAAAGCGACCTGATCGCCCCTCTCGGCCGATGGGTTCTCAGGACCGCAATGGCCCAGCAGGTGGCATGGGAGAAGGAGGGGCTCAATCTGCGCCTCAGCGTCAACATCGGGGCGCGCCATTTCCTCTCCGACGGATTTGTCGGGGATCTGGAAGGGATTCTCTCCGGCAATGCTCATCCCGAACACCTGATGATCGAGATCGAAGTGACGGAGACGGAAGCCCTTCGGGATCTTTCGAAGGCCCACCAGATGATCGAGAGATGTCGCACGCTCGGGGTTTCAGTCAGCCTCGACGATTTCGGAACCGGGCAGGCCTCTCTCACCTCCCTTCAGGAACTCGATGTCAAGGAGGTGAAGATCGACAAGGGGTTCGTCCATCGGATGCTGGAAAGCCAGAAGGATCTGGCGATCGTCTCGAGCCTCTCCATGGCCGCCCGCATGATGATGATCGACGTGGTGGCGGAGGGAGTCGAGACCGAGGAAGAAGGGGAGATCCTCATTCAGATGGGATGTCATGTGGCCCAGGGGTATGCCATTGCCCGGCCGATGGCTCCGGAGAAGATCCTCGGGTGGGTGAAAGAGTGGAGACCCTTCGAGTCGTGGAGACGCCAGGAACGGGGAAAAAAAGGCGGAATTCCGGACGACACCCGGCTGATGGTCGAGCAGTCCATGAAGGTTTTTCTGAAAGGGATTCTGGCGGGACTCGAAACTCCCGGAGCGATGAAAGAGGAGTGGTCGGACCCCGGAAAGTGCGTTCCAGGACAGTGGATCGAGCGCGTCGGAAGGAACCGGTACGGGGGGACTCCCCCGTTCGAGGATCTGGAACGGGTTCACGCCGCGCTCCACGCTCTGGCGAGGGAAGCCTTGTCGGCCCGGGACAGAAACGACGCGGAGGTGCTGGCGCGCCTCAAATCGGAGTTGACGGAGACCAGTCGCTCCTTGAGGGAGGCACTCCAGAAGCTTTCGGACTGAAACTCAAGAAGGCCGACCGCGAGAAGACCCGGTCGTTCGGATCATTTCTTTGCCGAAGAGATCGGGGATAGATCGACCCGAAGGTCCATCAATGGTCTTCCGAGACAGTAGCATGCCAAAGTACTGACAATGACTGCGCTTCATATCAAAGCAAAAACACGCTGGACATTTCCATTGGCAGGCCGTCACATCTTGACTGGCGGCCACTGCCGGGCCGCGTGCAGGACGCGCAATACGCGAACCAGGTCTTCTGCCAGGTCATAAACCAGGATGTAATTCCTATGCGCTACTAACTCGCGGGTGTCGGCAACGCGCCCAGGCCGGCCCTGGCCTGGGTGATCTACTAGGCGAGCCGACTTCTCTGAAAGCAGCTCATCAAGGGCCAGCGCGGCGGCCGGATTGTCGGCCTCGATGTAGTCATAGATGTCGTCGCGGTCTTGTATCGCCTCTGGTGTCCAGAACAGTTTCGTCATTCCGAGGCTTCAAGTCGGCGACGTGTGGCCGTCCGCTTGGCCACAAACCTGGATTCAACCTCGTCCGCCGGAATCAGGTTACCGGCATTGGCCGAATCCAGACCAATTTGCACCTGACGACGGAACCATGCGTCATGCGCGGCCGCTTCCTGTTGCTGCTGCACGAACTCGCGCATGAAATCTCGCAGGAGTTGCGCACCGCTGCGGTCGCGGGCCTTGGCAGCCGTGGCGAACTCTGTTTTCAATGATTCATCAACCCGAAAAGTAAAAGTAGATTCGCTCATGTCATCACCCTTTGAGTTAGAATTAAAGTACAATGTAACACATTACAGTATGGGACTCCCCATTATCAAGATAGAAGAAAAGACGCTCGGGGACCCCGAAGCCAACTCTGTGGGAGGAATGCCCCCTCCCTCATCGCCTTGCCGTGTAAGGGAGGGCCATTTCTGACCCTGCCTCCCTCGGTCGGGTAACAGGAAGTCATTGCTGGCCCATCGCTAAGAACAGGCCGTGCGATTTTCACCTCCACGCTACGATTGGCATAAGGGACTGTCCGAGATTGTCAATACGAGCACGCTTTCCTTCGCACTGGAAATGTCACATGAACGACGTCTTCTCAAGCCATCCGATTGATCCCCTCTTGGCCTATGGCCTAAGAAGGGGATTGTGCGGACAGGAGTTCAAGTGATGGATTTCATCGAAACTGACCCACCCGATTTCCCCAATCTGATCCACTGGATTTCATCGAAACTGCCTCCCCCCCAATTTCACGCAAACTGACCCAGCAAATGGGATGTTGCTTAACTGCGTCAAAACCGTCACTTGAATAGGCTTCATAACTAAAACCTATTCACAAGGAGGCCGGAATTGGCCAGAAAAAGGAAAGGGGCACGTATGATTCGAGAAATTCAGCGATTGAAGTCGATGGGACTGGGGAAGCGGACGGTGGCACGAACGCTTGGCATTTCCCGGAACACGCTCCGGAAGTATTGGGATCCGGAGGCGGAAGGGGAGGCCAAGAGCGGGCCGGGGACCTACCAGGCTCCCTGGTCGGAGAGGGTGGACTGGAAGGAGGTCGAGAAGGCTGTGAAAGACAAGCAGACCTTGGCCCACTACTGGGAGGAGTTCCAGGAGAAACTGTCTCCTGAGGATCCCCTGTGGCAGGTTCCCTATGTAAGCTTCTGGAGAGAGTTCCGACGGCGGAACCCGGAGACGGCGTTCCGTTTCGGAGAGGTTTTCAAGCCGGGGTCCTGCTGCGAGATCGACTACAAGGGGAAGCGGCCGGGACTGGGGTATACCTCAGAGCATCGGCGAAAGGACGGGAGTCTCTATCCCGTCGAGGTCCGGCTGGAGTTCTCGCAAATCACCTCTCCGCCGGTCTTTGTCGCGATCGTTCAGAACATCACCGAGCGGAAGAAGGACGAACGCCGGATCGAACATATGGCGACACACGATCCCCTCACCAACCTCCCCAACCGGCGCGTCTTTCTGGACCGGATCGGCCAGACTCTCCTCCGGGCCGGAAGATTCCGGGAAAGCTTCGCGGTCGGGATTCTCGACCTCGATGAATTCAAGGAGGTCAACAATCGTCTGGGCCATCCAAAGGGAGACGAACTCCTGATTCAGGTCGCCAAAAGACTGGAAACTCTTTTGAGAAAAACCGATACGCTGGCCCGTCTGGGCGGAGACGAGTTCGGTCTTCTTCTGACGGACCTGGAAGAAGGGGCGGACTCCCAGAATCTCTTCACGGAAATCGTGGGAGCGCTCCTGGAGCCGTTCGATGTGGAGAACGGGTCCAGGGAGCGGGTCCGGATTTCCGGAAGTCTGGGACTCACGATCTGCCCTCCCGACCGTGGGGATGCGACGGCGCTGATCGCCCATGCCGACCTGGCCCTTTACCGGGCGAAAGAGTGCGGGCGCAATGGCTGGGCGATCTTCGAAAACGAAATGGAAGAATCCCTTCTTGAGCAGCACCGGATCCGGATGGAATTCGACCGGGCCCTGGGAAACGGGGAGCTTTGTTTGCACTATCAGCCCCAAGTCGACATGGAGATCGGCCAGGTGATCGGAGCGGAGGCCCTGGTCCGGTGGAACCACCCGGAACGGGGGTGCCTCACCCCGGACTCCTTTATCGGGGTGGTCGAAAAAAGCGACCTGATCGCCCCTCTCGGCCGATGGGTTCTCAGGACCGCAATGGCCCAGCAGGTGGCATGGGAGAAGGAGGGGCTCAATCTGCGCCTCAGCGTCAACATCGGGGCGCGCCATTTCCTCTCCGACGGATTTGTCGGGGATCTGGAAGGGATTCTCTCCGGCAATGCTCATCCCGAACACCTGATGATCGAGATCGAAGTGACGGAGACGGAAGCCCTTCGGGATCTTTCGAAGGCCCACCAGATGATCGAGAGATGTCGCACGCTCGGGGTTTCAGTCAGCCTCGACGATTTCGGAACCGGGCAGGCCTCTCTCACCTCCCTTCAGGAACTCGATGTCAAGGAGGTGAAGATCGACAAGGGGTTCGTCCATCGGATGCTGGAAAGCCAGAAGGATCTGGCGATCGTCTCGAGCCTCTCCATGGCCGCCCGCATGATGATGATCGACGTGGTGGCGGAGGGAGTCGAGACCGAGGAAGAAGGGGAGATCCTCATTCAGATGGGATGTCATGTGGCCCAGGGGTATGCCATTGCCCGGCCGATGGCTCCGGAGAAGATCCTCGGGTGGGTGAAAGAGTGGAGACCCTTCGAGTCGTGGAGACGCCAGGAACGGGGAAAAAAAGGCGGAATTCCGGACGACACCCGGCTGATGGTCGAGCAGTCCATGAAGGTTTTTCTGAAAGGGATTCTGGCGGGACTCGAAACTCCCGGAGCGATGAAAGAGGAGTGGTCGGACCCCGGAAAGTGCGTTCCAGGACAGTGGATCGAGCGCGTCGGAAGGAACCGGTACGGGGGGACTCCCCCGTTCGAGGATCTGGAACGGGTTCACGCCGCGCTCCACGCTCTGGCGAGGGAAGCCTTGTCGGCCCGGGACAGAAACGACGCGGAGGTGCTGGCGCGCCTCAAATCGGAGTTGACGGAGACCAGTCGCTCCTTGAGGGAGGCACTCCAGAAGCTTTCGGACTGAAACTCAAGAAGGCCGACCGCGAGAAGACCCGGTCGTTCGGATCATTTCTTTGCCGAAGAGATCGGGGATAGATCGACCCGAAGGTCCATCGGGCGGTATAACCCGCGGGAATATTCTGCTTCACCGGTGTTTTTTACCCGCACTGTCCCGGCATGAGCCAGACTCTCTTCCCCGGAAGACGGTCCGGGCGGCCCTCGACTTTCTGGTGCAGGAAGTCACGGAGACGCTTCTTTCCGGGGAGTCCGTCACATTGTCGGGCTTCGGGACCTTCGATGTCCGGAGGAGGGCCGACTGTGTGGGGCTCAACCCCAAAACCGGAGCCCCCTGCCCCTCCCGGGCCACCGGGTCGTGGTCTTTCGCCCGATGCGCCGATTCCTGGAGGCGGGGGAGAAGCGCTCTTCCCGCCCGGAGTCAGTTTGCCGACAAACACTCCTTGTTCTCTCCGGACGCATTCGGGGAGCAAAAACACAGATTCTCTCCTGTCTCCCGGCAGTCCCTCCCTGTTTCCTGGCGGAAACAAAGGTTTCTTTTTCCATTTCCATTCTTCTCCATTCTTCGACCTTTCCGATCCCGGACCCCCAGGTCATATCGAACAGCAAGAGTCGGCCACAGCACGATAAACAAAGACGATCGCTTGCAGGCACGATGATTGCGATCATACTGGCGGATCCGGAACGGATCGCTGGCAATCCTACGATGCCGGGAAGGTCGGGGCATGAGATCCTGGATGATTCCGGCTTGTCTGTCCGACGGAGAAAAAGACGGAGCCAAAGAATGAACGAGAAATCTTCCGGTCTCCGGTTTTCGAACCAGATTCTCCTGAAGGTCCTGTGTGCGCTACGTTGGGTTGGCGGGACAAAATCCTGGAAGGAGGTCCTCCGGGATTTGTACGCAGAAAGAGACTTGGCGCATGAAATATGGCGTAAAATCGATAAAAAATACAGTCATCCGATGAAATGACCCGAACGAAGAGGATGGCATGAGCGCCCGCCGGGAACCCGGGGGGCGCCTTTCTTTCGAGACTCTTTTCTGCGGAGTCCCAGCCTTTGCAGGCTCCCTGTCCTTCCTTTTGCTCTTCCCGTCCGTTTCCCCGGCTTCGGATCCGTCCCCGCCTCCCATCGGGGCGGGACAGATCCTCCAGGAAATCCAGCCCGTCCAGCCCCGTACGTCGCCTCCTTCGTCGGTCTTTCCTCCGGTCCGGATCACGGGAAGCCGCATCGTTCCGGCTCCGGTTCTCGAGAAGGCGGCATCGCCCTGGGAGGGGAAAACCCTTCGCGACGGCGATCCTCTTCGGGGACCAGGGGTATCTGACCACGGCGGAGCTCCGCCACGACAGCGCCTTCGGGGCCGTTCCGGGAACCTTCCGGAGTTCGCTCTTCTTCGACGCGTCGGAGGTGACCTACGCGGGAGAGCTTCTCTCCTTCGCGGGGCCGGGAGCGGGAGAGAGGTGGCAGGGTCCAGGCCTGGTTCCAGGTGGCGAAGAGCTACTGAGAGGTCTGGGGAGCGGGGGTATATTAGAAAAAGAGGGTTTTTCGGAACTCCGACGGCTGCGGAACGGTCTCAGACAGCAAGGAGAGAAAGATGGCGAAGCAGAGGGAAAGCGGAAGGACGCTCCTTCCTGACGGACAGAGCGGACTCCGGAAAGGACTGGCATTTCTCCTGGCCTTTCTTCTCTCGATCACCCCCGGGGGCCCGGCCGGCGCGGCCTTTGCCCTTCCGCACGGAGGAAAGGTCACGAACGGCCAGGGGACGGTCCACCGGATCGGCAACACCCTGCAGATCCGGCAGATCTCCCAGTCCCTCTCCCT
>JAMCWM010000002.1 GCA_023481175.1 Nitrospirota bacterium | reverse complement strand
CTCGGGTACGATCTTTTCCTCCATTTCGAACAACCCTCCTCTGCGTACCGGTTGGGAAAAACGTGTTCCGGTGGCAGAATAGCAGGGTCAGGAAGGAAAGTCTAGTCTTTTTTTAGCCGCTGTAGTGATAATAATCTTTTTCATGAAAATTTTCCGTTTCTTTGTCCTGATCGCTTTTTGAACGGGTCCGGGACAAATCCAACAAGTCGTCAATCTCCTTTACACAGGTTCAAATTCTTTAAAAAAAATCCTGCAAAGGAATCGATTTTTTATTTCTAAATTATTGTAGAATATTATTTTAAATAAATATTATTTTTTGGCTTTTATATTGCTTATGAAAAATTGTCGGAGACTTGCCTGTTTTAATCATAAATTTTCCTGATTAGCACGAATCTTCAGCCAGACCCCTATGGTCAGCTCCAGGCGGTGCTTTCGGCTCATGGCCCTGCCTATGCGTCGACTTCCGGGCCTTCTGGAACTCGGCCCCTCCTAGAACTTGGCTCCGCCCGGCTGAGCAATCGTGCTAATCAGATAAATTTTTCTGTTCGGGAGGTTTCCATGGAAAAAAAGGACGGCACTCTTTTCGGTTCCTGATTTTTCCTGCTGTATTATCCGTGATCATGATCGGGACACCCCCTGTGGCCCATGCGACGAGCTATTATGAAATTTCGGGATCCGGCACCTGGACTTCCCCTAATGATGCCAATATGTATGCCGGCTATCTTTACAACGGCTATTCATCCACTCAAAATTCCACAACCGGTCTTTCCCAGGGATGGAATTTCAGTTTTGAACTCCTGTCCGCGCATTCCCCTTCTTAGGCCACAGGCCAAGAGGGGGTCAAGCGGACGGTCAGTCTTTATTTCCGTCCTCGCCTTGAGGTATTCTCTTCCCATGCAGACCGGCAACCGCTTTCGGGCCTATCCCACGCTCGCCCAGGAACAGATCCTTCTCCAGTGGATCGGACACCAGCGGTTCATCTACAACGCCAAGGTCTCGGAGGACCGGTACTACCGCGCCTTCGAGGAAACGGCCGTGGCCCTCTCCGGGACTCCCGTACCCGTCGACCAGGAATACGCCCGCTTTATTGGAGAGAGCACTCCCTGGCTCCGGGAGGTCCCTTCCCAGATTCTCCGGAACGGAGCGGTTCTCTGGAAGCAGGCCTACGGACGCTTCTGTTCCGGCCTGGCCGGGCGACCGACCTTCAAGCGAAAGGACGGGACACAGTCCGTCTGGATCACCTCCGAACTCTTCTGCTTCAAATACAACGACAAGACGCACACCGAAGAGCTTGGCCTCGGAACCCGAAAGTTCCCGGTGGGAGTTCTGTCCTTTACGGCCCATACCCCGTACTCCCGACCCTCGTCCCTTCACGTCTCGGTCGAGGCGGGAAAGTGGTACGTCTCCTTCTCCTCGGACGACGGTCTTCCGGAGCCGAAGGAGGAGGAGACGGTCTCCTGGCTCCGGATGTTTACGGAAGAGGAGCTCGAAGTCCGGACCCTGGGCTTCGACCGGGGCGTGGCGGTTCCTGTCGTGGCAAGCGACGGGCGAAGCATGGATCTTCTTCCGGTGCACAAGAGCCGGACCGAAAGGAAGGAGCGGGCCCGGAGGCGGTACCAGCGAAGATTGGCAAGACAGAAGAAAGGGTCGCAGAACCGGAAGAAGACAAAGCGACGCCTGGCCCGGAGCTTCGAATATGGCAAGAACGTCCGGAAGGATGTGGTCCACAAGGCCACCCATACTTTTGCCACAGATCCCGAACGGAGCCTCTTCGTCGTCGAGGATCTGAAGGTCAATCACATGACGAAGAGGCCGGAGCCGAAAAAAGACGCATCCGGAGGGTATGTCAAAAACGGGGCCCGGGCCAAGGCTGGCCTGAACAGGGCGATCCTGTCGTCTTGCTGGGGCCTGTTTGTCCTCTTTCTTTCGTACAAGGCCCGACGCAACGGAAAACTCGTGATCAAGGTTTCGCCGAAATTCAGTTCGCAGGAATGCGCCCGGTGCGGGCACATTCACCCGGACAACCAGCCCTCTCAGGCCGAACCATGTAAGATTGGCTGCCAGCGCTGCGGACAGAGGGATAACGCCGATCGAAACGCGGGCTTGGTCATTGCCAAAAGGGGAATCCGGCTTCTTCTGGAAGGGGATGTCCAGAGGAAGCCAGTCCGGCGGTGCGGGATCGGAAAACGGAAACAACTAGGGCAGGAACTGTCCGAAGACAAAGCCTCCGGAGAGGAGAATAAGACGCGAAGGTCCAAACGCCTTCGCGCATCCTCGGCGAAAGAGGAACTTTCGGTCGCGAGACCGGAAACCCCCACGACAGCGTCAGCTTAGTGGTGGGAGAGTTCATTCTGGGGAGCTATTCCGTAAAGCTGGGATTCGACGGGGAGGTGAACACCGGAACAGGAACCTTGTCCGTTCAGGAAATTTCCACTACCCTGGCCACCACTCCCGAACCATCCACCCTTGTCCTCTTCGGAACAGGAGCCCTTCTGGCCGGACGTCTGCTCCTCCGGAAAAATGTGAGGATGGCGAGATCATAGAATCCGGGCCCGACCCGTTTCGTCACCTCAGGCCTCTGCTCATCCCAGAGGCCTTTTTTAATGGTCCGGCCCCCCATCTTTCTTTTGGCAGGAAGAGAGGAAGGATTACGCGAAAGACTCCATTTCCTTCAAACAATAAGGGAAGGGGGGCCGGCCTCCGGCGGAAACCGGGAGGGAGGCGGGTTTCGGAAAAAAATCGTGCAAGAAGACAGACGTTTGAAAGGGAGGAGAAGATGAGCGTCAAAGTCTACGGATGCGGCCACATCGCGATCGAGGTGGACGACCTCGACCGGGCCGTGGCCTTCTACCAGGATGTCTTCGCCCTCGAAAAGCTCCGGGGCGGCGAGGGGGACGCCTTTTTCCGGCTGGGCGAACACCAGTTCCTGGCCATGTTCCTTGTCGACCGGATCCGTCCCGACCGGAGGAAGCATTTCTCCCTGATCGTCCGGGACGAGGCCCAGCTTGCGGAGGTGCGGGAGAAGGTCACGAAAAAGTACGGTCTGACCCTCGAGCCTCCCTTCCAGTGCGACTTCCGGGATCCCTTCGGAAACAGGATCCAGGTCGTGGATCTCCACGACGAATCGATGGTCTGCTCCTGCCCTTCCGGGAGGTCCAGGAGACCGGTCTCTCCTTCTCCGGATGACGGGGAAGACCGGATCCTTCCGTCCGCTCAAAAAAAGGGCCCCTAAGAAGGGGCCCCAGAAGTTGGCCAGAAGGGGTCTGGCCCAGCGGCCCTGTCCGGACGCCTCATTTCTCCGGGGGCCATGCATCCCCCGGGAAAATCCCGGTTCCGTCCAGGGTATAGACAACGTAAGGGGAGCGGGAGTCGATTCCTTCCCCCGCCCGTATTCCCGGGTCCCTGACCTTCCGCGATGTGGGCGTCCGGGACGGCCCCGTCGGATCAGATCCTTCCGAAAAATGATCTGACTTCAGAGCCTGTCTAGTAAAAAGCAAATCATATGCCACAAATCGGAAACACGGCCCATTCGCCCCCTCCGGAGGAGGACCCAAGAAGGGACTCTCCCCTTTTGTGTCGATTTTCTTTACATCTGTAAAGGAGAGTTGACAGACCGGGAATCCTGTCTTGCGGGAGGGGAGGACCGGGAGGAGGCCAGCAGGGCGAGGCCGTTGGCCACCGCCTCCTGGGAGGCCAGGGCCATGGCCTTGCGGTCCTTCCCTTCGGGGAAGACGGGGGGGGAGATATGGAGCCGGACCACCACCCGGGGTTCCCGGAGGGTCCGTCCGAAGGAGCGGAAGAAGGGCTCGTCCCCCGTGTAGGAGACCGAGGTCAGCTGGAGCCCGTCGGGGGTCTCGTAGCGGATCGAGACCGGGAGGGCGGGACTTCCCGTCTCGGTGCAGAGATCGAAGACCCCGGTCTTGAAGGGGAGGAGACGGTCCCCGAGGGTGGTCGTCCCCTCGGGGAAGACGGTGATGGGGATTTTTTTGCCGAGAGACTTCCGGGAGGCGGCCAGCGTCTCCCGGAAGGAGGAGAGACGGGTTCTGCCGATGAAGATCGTGCCCGCCTCCCGGGCCATCGGCCCCACCACCGGCCACTTTGCAATCTCCTCCTTGGCGATGAAGCAGGTCGAGAAAATCGAACGCAGAACCATGATGTCGAGCCAGGAAGTGTGGTTCGCCACGATCAGGAAGGCTGTGGCAACGGGCCTCTCCCCGGAGGTCCGGACCTCGATCCCCAGAATGGCCAGGAAAGACTCGAACCAGCGCGAGAGAGGATCCCGGGTGGAGGGGTCGGGGGTCTTGGGAAGGGCGAAGATCTTTCGTATATGCCAAAGGGAGCGGAGAATCCTGGCGAGCCGGATGAAAGCCGGCGTGGCCTCGGGCGAGGTGGTGAGAGACAGTGCCTTGTCGCGGGACGTGGCGGTCATGCGTCCTCCTTGAATCGTGGGGAAGACCGGTCCGGGATCCGGCCGGAGAAAGCGTCCATCCCCCCTCCTTCTTTTCGGAAGGGGATTCCCGGAAATGAAGGGGATCAGTACTCCAGGGTGACCCCCGTTTCCACCCCGAAGTAGCTCGTGATGGAGGCGGGCTCCAGATACGACTTTGTCCCCGCCGTGAGGGTGTTGGTCGACTGGGAGAAGGCCCAGTAGCTGTAGTTTCCCGTCAGGTAGAGGCCCACATGGGGGGTGAAGAGGTACCGGACTCCGACCAGTCCGTGGAGGTTCCAGGCCGATCCGAGGTTGAAGGTTCCGGAGGGAATGGACTGGCCGGCCGAGGGAGTGACCGTCATGGCGGGGGAGAGTCCGCTGCGGTAGCCCCCTTCCTCGTAGAAGCTCCATCCCGTTCCCGGAAGGAAGTTCTGGTTGTAGAAGGCTCCTCCCAGATAGGGGATCTGGTAATTCTCCTCGTAGCCCCCGAACTGGGCGGGGGTCATCCAGATCTGCTGGTGGTATCCCCAGGAGGCCCAGAGCCCCAGGGCGTCGGTGGCGGTGTTCAGGACCAGAAGACCCAGGTGGACCGAGCTCTGGAAGACCGTTTCGGCCATGGCGATCTGGAGGGGGGCCCCCGTGACGAGGTCGGAGCCGGTGTAGCGCCCGGAAAAGGAGCCCATGTAGGAGAGATCGGCTCCAAGGATCACCGGCCCCCAGTAGGAGATGGTCCGAAGGTGGCCGTCGAGAAGGCCTGCGTTGTCGCCGTCCCCGGCGGTTTCCCGATAGTACCAGTCCTGGACTCCCAGCCCCAGGTCGAGCTCGTCCGGCACCGTGACGGGGTTGTCGGTGATCAGGGCGGGGGTGGCGGCCCTGGCCTGTCCGGGCTCGGACAGAAGGGAGAGAGGGAGAAGGAGGAGAAGCCCGAAGAAGAGCGTCCGGCCGGGTCCCGGGGCCGGGCGGAGACCTTTCGGGCGGAGTCTAGCGGACATCGGTCCCCCCTCCCGGTCCGGCCGCCCCCCCCAGAATCTCCCGAAGGGTCTCGGCAAGGCGGTCGCATTCCTCCTCCGTGCCCACGGTGATCCGCAGGAAATCGGAGATCCTGGGCCGGTCGAAATGGCGGACGAGGATCCCCCGTTCCCGGAGAGCCTCCAGGAGCTCCCGGCCTGTCCGGTCCGGATGGCGGGCGAAGAGAAAGTTGGCGGCGGAGGGAAGGACAAAGAAGCCCAGGGAGACGAGCCCTTTCGCCAGCCGCTCCCGGCTCCGGATGATCCGTCCCCGCGTCTCCTCGAAATGCTCCCGGTCAGCCAGGGCCGCCGTCGCCCCCGCGAGGGCGAGGCGGCCCAAGGGATAGCTGTTGAAGCTGTTTCTGACCCGTTCCATGGCGGCCACCAGGTCGGGGTGCCCCACGGCGAAGCCGACGCGGAGGCCGGCCAGGGCGCGGGACTTGGAGAGAGTCTGGACCACCAGGAGGTTGGGATGGCGGAGGGTCAGGGGGATCGCGCTCTCCCCTCCGAAGTCGATGTAGGCCTCGTCCACCACCACCACGGAGTCGGGATTGTGCCGGACGACCCAGTCGATCTCGCCGGGGGAGAGGAGGCAGCCGGTGGGGGCATTGGGATTGGGGAAGATCACCCCGCCGTTCGGGATCGCGTAGTCCTCGACCCGGATCGAAAAGCGCTCCGTCAGGGGAACGGACCGGAAGGCGATGCCGTACAGGCGGCAGTAAACGGGATAGAAGCTGTAGGTCACGTCGGGAAAGAGGAGGGGCCGCTCGTGCTTTAAAAGGGCGCAGAAGGCGTGGGCCAGGACCTCGTCGGAGCCGTTGCCGGCGAAGACGCCGGAAACCGGAACACCAAAGCTCTCGGCCACCGCCGACTTGAAGAGACCCATGTCGGGGTCGGGGTAGAGGCGGAGGCTCGCCGCCACCTCCCGGGAGATGGCCTCGAGGACCCGGGGAGACGGCGGATAGGGATTTTCGTTGGTGTTGAGCTTGATGAACCGTCCGGTCTTGGGCTGTTCGCCCGGCACGTAGGGGGTCAGCCCCCGGGCGGTCTCACTCCAGAATCGCTGCCGTTCGTCCAAGGACTCCACTCCTCTGTCGACCTTTCGCGGTCTCCTTCGGACGGAGAGACAGGGTCCCGTGCGAAGGCGTTCCTATAGAATCGCATTGTCGGAAAGACGATTTCAAGAGGGTTTGACCTTCGTCACAAAAGGGGGTAGACTTCAGACGGTTAAAAAGGGATATTTTCCCTTGATTCTTTTGTAATCCTGCTGATTTATCCTGCAACAGGAATTGTGGTGCCGGTCAGTTCCAGACAGGCACGATCGAATTCGGGATTCCGGTTGTCGCCTCCCGGGTGGGGAGGCCAAGCTCCCTGCAAGCTTACCTTAAACGAGAGACGACGATGAGACAGTTTGACCGGTATGCGGTGAACGCCAGCGTATCCTATCGTTCTCCTTCCCTGGGCCGGATCCCGGTCCAGGGATCGCTCCGGGACCTCTCCCTCTCGGGGGCCCGGATCGCCTCCTCCCAGCTGGTCCCCCTCCATTCCTGGCTCAGCCTCGAGATCGAACACGCCTCCGTAGGCCTTCTCCAGACCACCGCCCGGGTCGTCCGTCCGGCAGAGGAGGGCTTCGGGGTCCACTTTTTCTGGACCGACCGCAAGAGCCTCCATGCCCTCCGGGACTTTCTTTCCCCCCTGTCGGGGACGGCCGAGGCCGGGCGGGAGGATTCCACCCTCCGGAAGATCTGGGGCACCCTTCTCCGGAATTCCCCCGACTCCCTGGTGAATACCATGATCAGCTGGTGCAACAGCACCTTTTCGCTGGAAGAGGAGATTTCCGGAAGGGACGCCGAGGATTTCTACGAAGGGGCGAGCCCCGCCATCCGGAAGGTCTACGAGAAGATCCGTCTCTTCGCCCCCACCGCCCTTCCGGTTCTTCTGGAAGGAGAGACCGGCACAGGGAAGGAAGTCTTCTCCCGGACCGTCCACCGCCTGAGCCAGAACGCCAGTGGCCCCTTCATTCCGGTCAACTGCGGGGCGATTCCCCCGACGCTGGCGGAGAGCCTCCTGTTCGGCCACGAGAAGGGGAGCTTTACCGGGGCCAATACCCGCAACAAGGGGCATTTCGAGGAGGCGGAGGGGGGAACGATCTTTCTCGACGAGATCGGGGATCTTCCCCTTCCGATCCAGGTCAAGCTCCTGCGGGTTCTCCAGGAGCGGGCCTTCTCCCGGGTGGGATCCCACGAGGAGATCCCCCTCTCCTGCCGGATCGTGGCGGCCTCCAACAAGGATTTGAAGCGCGAGGTCCGGGAGGGCCGCTTCCGCCAGGACCTCTACTACCGGCTCGAAGGGGTCGCCGTGACCATTCCTCCCCTGCGGGAGCGGACCGAGGACATCCTTCCCCTGGCCCGCTTCCTGGCCCGGAAGATTTCCCGGCGCATGGGGCTGATCGCGAAGGACTTCTCCCCGGAGGCCGAACGGCTGATCCTGACCCATCCCTGGACCGGGAATGTCCGGGAGCTCGCGAATGC
Source organism: Nitrospirota bacterium (assembly GCA_023481175.1). Lineage (GTDB taxonomy): Bacteria > Nitrospirota > Leptospirillia > Leptospirillales > Leptospirillaceae > UBA4572. The sequence goes on along the minus strand of JAMCWM010000002.1, from coordinate 7,472 downwards.
CGTGCACCGGTCGGTGGTGGTCTCCCGCCACATCGAGATCCTTCCCGAGGACCTGGGCGTCGGCTTCCCGGTCGACGCAAGGGGCGTCGGAACCCTCCGTGAGCGAAAGGAACGGCACGAGCGGGAGGTCCTTTACGCCTGTCTCTCCCGGAACGGAGGGAACGTGGGGAAGGTCGCCGACGAACTCGGCATCTCCCGCCCCTCGGTCTACAATCTCATGCGCAAGTACGCCCTCGACGCGGTCTGATCTCTCTCCCTCCCCTGCCCCCTACCGGGAGTATCTCTCCGAAAACCATCGGGCGGTCCGTTCGAGCCCTTCCCGGAACAGGACCTTCGGCGTGTACCCCAGATGGATCCTGGCCTTGGCGATGTCTGCCAGGGAGGCTGCCGGATCTCCGGCGCGGGGAGGATTGTGGCGGATCTCCGGCCGGACCCCCAGGATCTCCGAGAGCGTGGTCACCAGATCCAGAATGCTGTAGCTCGATCCGCAGCCCACGTTGAAGGCCTCCCCCACCCCCGAGGCGGTCTCCATGGCCAGGAGGTTGGCCGAGACCGCGTTCTCGACGAAGGTGAAGTCCCGCGACTGCTCCCCCGTCCCGTTGATCGTGACCGGGGCCCCCGTGAGCATCGCCCGGATGAACCGGGGAATGACGGCGGCGTACTCGGAGTCCGGGTCCTGGTAGGGTCCGAAGATGTTGAAGTACCGGAGGGTCACCGTCTTGAGGCCGAAGGTCTTGGTGAAGATCCGTCCGAAGAGTTCCTGGGAGAGTTTGCTCAGGGCGTAGGGGGAGAGCGGCGCCGGAAGAAGGGTCTCGACCCGGGGCATGCCGGGGGTGTCCCCGTAGACCGAGGAGGAGCCGGCGATGACCACCCGGCGGACCCCCGCCTCCCGGCATTTCCACAAGAGGTTCAGGGTGCCGTTCACGTTGGCGGTCTGGGTCTCGAAGGGGTCGGCGATCGACCGGGGCACCGAGCCCACCGCCGCCTGGTGGTAGACGTGGGTCACCCCGGCAAGGGCGCTTTCGAGGATCTTCATGTCCCGCAGATCGCCCCGGACCACCTCCACCCGGCCGTCGAGATCGTCGAGGTTTCCTTCCTTCCCCGTCGAAAAGTTGTCGAAAATCCGGACGCTCTTTCCCTGGGCGACCAGGGCGCGGGCGATGTGGCTTCCGATGAAGCCCGCCCCGCCCGTCACGAGAATGGACATGCGTTCCCCTTGGTTTGTGGTGGGTGTCGTCGGTCCGGTCCGGGTCCTAGGAGCCTGAGAAATAATAAAAATCAAAAATCGATCCGTCAATTGAATGACGCTTTATTTTTACGCTCACACTCCCTCCGACAGGGTCAGGCTTGAGTTTTTCTCAGGCGTTCTTCTTCGTCTGACCAAAATTTGATCAAAAAAAGGTAAAAACCCCTCTTTCAGAGGGCATTTGCCGCTATCGCCCCCGAAAAAAGGCCGCAGGAGAAGGGCTTGTTCGGTACTTTTTCGCCTTTTTTCCGACCGTCGGCTCCCGGAGGAGCCGGACCATTCGCGAGAAGTTGCCTCCGGAGCCTCATCTTCTTCAGGTTGTAGGCCCCGCAGACCAGGTTCCACTCGCTCTTGACCTTTTCGAATCCCCGGCAGAAAAAGTGCAGGAACCCCATCCCGGACTTGATCTGCCCGAAGACCGGTTCTATCGACGACTTTCGGCGCCGATAGACCTCCTCGTGCTCCTTTTGCTTCTGCCGGAGCTTGAAACGCGCCCAGGTTGCGTCCTCCACGCGGAGATCATCGGGACACCCGCAGGCGCATTTTTCTCCTCCTCCGACTGCCCGATAGGTCCGCCTCCGTCCAAGGGTCGAGTAGATCCAGATATAGAAGATTCCGTGAGGACAGAAGAGGGCGTCAGGAGACCCTTCCGTCTCCACCAGAATGAATCCCGTAAGGACCGCGACGTTCTCACCCTTTGCCGGCGTCGTTCTCTTCTGAGCCGTCTTTCCCGCCGGGACTGGGGCGTCCTCGATCTTCGCCAAGGTCGCTCCCTCCTGGGCCAGGTTTCCTGCCAGGACTGGGACGTTCTCGATCTTCGCCGCCGTCTTCCTCTCCCGGGCCGTGGCCACCACCGGGATCACCCCCGCCTCTTCGCAGGATTCCAGCGTGTGCACGTTTCCATATCCCGCATCGGCCACCAGCATTTCGGGAAGTTCCCCGGTCGTCTCCAGGATCTTCTCGAGCATCCCCCCGATGGCCCGGCTGTCGCTCACCGTTTGGGTCAGGTCCGTCCCCACGATGATCTGGCTCTCCATATCCACCGCCACCTGGGCGTTGTAGACATACTCCGTCCCCTCGCTCTTCTTCGAGAACACCCGGGCCTCCGGATCCGCAAACGAAATCTGCTTCGTCTTTTCGATCTCCTTTCCCGGATTCTCCAGGGCCTCCCGCTTTTCGAGTTCCGTCTTGGCTGTCTGAATCTTCTCCAGCTTTTCCTTCCGGATCGCAATCTCTTCTTTCGCCTGGGCGATCGCTTCCTTTCGGGCCGCCCCCTCCGACAACGGCGTCGGCAGGACCTCGGGCCCTTCCGGAGTTCCCTCTTCCCGCGCGTCCTCCTCGCAGGCCTTCTTGATCCAGTCGTCGATCTCGCCCTTGAGCTTCTCTTCTTCCTCCTGCATCCGGCCGTAGCTCATCGCCTTGTGCTTGGAGGTGTCGGAAAGGACCTTCGTCCCATCGATCGCCACCTCCCCCATTCCGGCCAGCCCCATCGTTCGGGCCACCCGCACCGTCTCCTTGAAGACCGTTCCCATTTCCTCCCGGTGCCGTTCCCGGAATTCGATAAAGGTCCGGTAGACCGGCGTCTGCATCCCCGACAGATACATGAACGGGAGCATCTCCTCGCAGGCCCTGGCCAGCTTGCGCGAACTGAAGATCCCCTCCGTGAACCCGTACAGGATCACCTTGATCATCATCCTGGGATTGTAGGCCGACGGGCCCAACCCGCTATACCGGGCATAGAAGGCCGACAGATCCATCTGGTCGACGATGTCGCTGATGATCCGCGCCCGATGGTTCTCCGGAATGAACTCCGACAAGGCCCGGGGAAGCAGAAAGTTCTGAGTCTGGTGGTAGGGTCGGAACATGCATCCTCCAAACAGGACGTGGTGAGAAAATAAAACCCGCTAGCATGTTTAAGTATGCATGAAAAAATACTATTTGTCAATACCCCTTTCGATGCGTCACTTCATTGACAGTCCTGTATACTTATTTCCCAGGCTCCTAGAGGGCGTGGACCATTGTCGGGGCGGCCGGCTCGGATCCGAAAAGGTTGGGTTCGACCGGGGCCAGGGCGGCCCAGGCGAAGACCTTCGGCTCCGGGGCGATGAGACAGGTCATATTGTGGGCCAAAAGAAGGGGTTTGAGAAGATAGGGGGGGCAGGGCTGACCGTCGGCCTTCCAGGAGCCGTTCCGGCCCCCTCCCATCCGGAGCCACTTCACGGGCAGCCCCCATTTGCGGTGGAAGGCCTCCGCCTCCAGGGGCCCGAGAAAGCGCAGGCATTCCGACTCGTAGTAGACGCCGTTCAGGACAAGAAGGCCGCTCGTGATCTTCCGGATCCGCTCCAGCATCTCGGCCGAGGCCGGATCGGAGGAGAGGGCCAGGACGAGGTTCATCGATCCCACCTCGGAGAGGGTCTCGAGAAAGAAGCTCTCGAAGGAGGCCCCGGAGGCGGGGGCGAGGCAGCGGAGAGAAGAGGCCGTGTTCATGATCGTCGCTCCTTGACGGAGTCGCTCCGGAATCCCGGTGGCGACTCCCATCCTATAAAGTCTGGAAATTGTCAGCGTTTCCCTGAAAGGCTGATCCCTTAACCCGTCCGGACGGACGGTCGATCGATCCGGGATTGTAATTGCATAAGCCGTGCCAAAGTTCCACGGAGAGCCCGTCTTCGAATCTCTCCTCTCTTTAGTCGTCGATAAAAATGGATTTAACAGGAATTGTCCGGAAGGGTTCCCGTTTCTGGATCGGGAGGGTCGGGCGACAGGACGGTCGGATTCCTGAAAAAGGATCTGTCAGCCTTTTTTACATTCTTCGGGAAGATAATTTTCAATCTATGGTGTTTGAAGGATATTCCGGATTCCAAATTTTTGAATTCCCCCTTCGCCGCTTTTTCTTTCCGGGACTATTCCCGGGCCGAACCTTCGGGCGGGGGCGAAACGGAGAGGTTCCCTCGGGATGTCGGTTCGGACAGGGGGCCGACCTTGGCCACGAACCAGGAAGGAGGGGATCGGGACTCCGGCTTTGTGGCGGGGCGTTTCTGTGTTCTATCGCCGCCGCAAAACGCCGGAAGGGGGCCCGAGGAAACGGATGAAATCTTTGGAAATCCTCTCGGAGACAGAGTCAGGGATCCCTGCCTCCCGGGCCAAAGAAGGCCATTGGTCCATCGCGGTTTCAACCTCCCCGACTATCTTTTCCAATTCGGATTTTCTAAAACCGAATTCCTCGCCGATGCTGAGGATATGCTTGAGGGTCGGATTTCGCCCTTCGCCGGCGATCGTCATCGAATGCTCGCCACCTGGTCCCGGAGAATACGTGAGATCGTAGGAGGGAGAAAGTCTCCAGTCTCCTCGCCGGTCGAGAACGAACGAGACATTCCGGACATGGTCGTCCCTGTTGTGAGTGGAGATATTGAAGACCATCTGTCGAAAGAGGCAGACCAGGTCCCCCCTGTTTCGCGTGAGCATTCCCGTCGCTTTTAAGGCAGTTTCATAGGAACAGCTCGGGATGCGATGATCGGAGGCGATCAGACCGCCGAGGGTATGAATATGGAGTCGTTCGTTCCCTTTCCTGTCGAATCGCTCGATTCCGAAGCTCGCCTGTCCCTTCCTTCCCTGGAAGAGACGGGTTTCTGGAACGTGAAGCCCCGCCTCCCGGGCCATGAGGGAGTAGGCGTACTCCGTCTCTCCAGGGAAGGGAGGATCAGTCTCGGCCGGGAATTTGACAAGATAGTGCCGGTATCCGGAAGGGATATCCGAAACTCCGGAGAGCATGTGCCCGGAGGAGGGATCGAACCCGACCAGAACCTTTGGGCGGGCCCCTCCAGGAGACCCTCCGAGAAGGAGCAGTTGAGGGAGTATGTCGCCCGGGCTTCCCTCGAGAACGCGGGCGGCTTCTCCGGCGAGTTCTTCGATATCGATCCTCCGACGGCCGAGCGAAGCGATTTTCTGCTCTGGCCGGTAAACGAGAGCCCCCATTCCTCGGTCTCCGATAAAGGCCAGTCTCTCGAGAGGGCCGATGCTTTCCCGGGGAATGCGCATTTTCTCAAAATGGCGATCCATCAGAAGGAGCCCCCACCCGTCCGGAAGAGAGTCGAAGAAGACCCCGGGCAATCCTGAAAATCTCTCGGGATCCCCCTTGTGAATCTGGCCCGACAGGGGAAGGCGGAAGGGAGAGAGGCTGATCTCGCGGTTCAGAAAATCGGGGGCGTATTGGAAGAGAATCCGCCCCCCCTTCGAGGCCAGGATGCCAACAAACAGCTCCTCTTCTCCGAAACGAAGAAAAACATTGAGCCGATCAACCGCCTTGTTCACGAGTCTGTCCTTTTCTTCCAGTTGCCCGAAGACGTTTTGAAGCTTTCGTTTCCGGCTTGAAGAGATTCGTGGAATCTCCCGGTTCCAGAAGTCTCAGGAGGGAATCCTCAAGACCCATGGAAAGCCCGATCTTGACCAAACCATCAAGCGAAATGCGTCCAGAGCGCTCGAAGACTCGAAGCGTTCCCAGGGGGACTCCCGACCTTGATGACAGATCTTCCTGGGTAAGATTTCTATCGAGACGCTGCTGTCTGACGTTATGTGCGATTCGGAGAGAGATGTCCCGAGGAGAGTGGAGCGTAAGCATATATCCCCATTTTAGTGATATGATACTATCACTTATAGTATTATAATTTAAATATGGTTATTATGATATCATTTAACGATTAAATTAACAACTTCCAAAGCCATAGCCATTTATTTCATCTCCTCCGGGCAAAAATTGGTGAGCGCCTTACCGCCAGTATCGTTTAAATTCATCACTTTTCGGAGGGGGCGGATTGCTTCCTCCGAATTGAGCAAACCGGATACCCTATTCTGGGGGAAAAAAGTCCCGGCCTTTGAGCGTCATCATGAAGAATGTTGACAAGATAAACTAAGTCAATTAAACTTAGTCCAAAAGGAGGATGTCATGAAGACATTCAATATTCATGAAGCGAAAACCCACCTTTCTCAACTCGTAGAGCAAGCCGTGAAAGGGGATTCCTTCATCATCGCCAAGGCAGGGAAACCGCTTGTCAAGGTCATGCCTCTGGATTCTCCCTCTCCCGACCAGACTCGTCGAATCGGCTTTATGTCCGGACAGATTCTGGTTCCGGACGATTTCAACCGGATGCATGCGGAGGAAATCGGGCGAATGTTCGAGGGAGAAGAATGAGGTGGCTTCTCGATACACAATTGCTGCTCTGGACTGCGGGAGTTCCAGAGAGGCTGCCTGTCTCGATACGCCCGATTCTCGAGGATCGGGCGAACATATTGATGTTCAGTGCGGCAAGCTTGTGGGAAGTTGTGATTAAGCGAAGTCTTGGCCGGCGGGATTTTCAGGTGGATCCACATGTCTTGCGGCGGGGACTTCTGGATAACGGCTATCAGGAACTCGACATTCTTGGTCCTCATATCTTGAGGCTGGACGGGTTGCCCATGATTCACAAAGATCCGTTCGACCGGATTCTCGTCGCCCAGGCGATCGTTGAAGGCCTGACCCTGGTCACGACCGATACGACGCTGTCCCAATATCCTGGACCTATTCTTCACGTTTCATCCTAAGCGCGCATTGGAACCCCGCCGTGAAAGGCGGGGAGGAAAGCGCTCCTCCTTGCTCCCTTGACATGTCAGAATTTCGAATATAGAAAATTATCCTTTTATCGTAACTGTTTGATGACGTCTCCCCGCCAAAAATGGTGACGAAGTGTCACAAAACACAAAAAGAGAGGTGAAACAGATGATCGAAAGAACTCGTTTCGTACCTCAAATTCCATGAGTTGATCGAGTCGCGCGGCAAACCTCGGCATTCATGCCGGGGAAGGATAGCGCGGACGGCAAAGCCGTCCTGGAATTTTGACATTCAGTGAGGGGTTTGCTGCTGTTCGATGTATTGGCGAATGATTTCGATGGGAGCGCCGCCACAGCTTCCGGCAAAATAGCTGGGGGACCAGAGTGCCCGACCCCAAAGTTTCTTGCGAATTTCCGAATATTTTTTCCTCCGGATCAGACGGCTCGAAACGCCTTTCAGGCTGTTCACCAAGGCAGAGACCGCCACCTTGGGGGGGGTAGTGTATCAAGAGATGGACATGGTCGTCCTCGCCGTCGAATTCCACCAGCTCCGCCTCGAAATCGGCACAGACGCTGGCGAAGATCGTACGCAGATCGTCAAGAGTGGTTTTACTGAACACCTCGCGACGATATTTTGTGACAAAGA
>JAMCWM010000028.1 GCA_023481175.1 Nitrospirota bacterium | reverse complement strand
CGAGGCCAAAGGCACCCTTTCCAGCGGAGCCGTGGAGGGCCTGAATCTCAAGGCGAAACTGACTATGAGAAAATCGTTCGGGTTTCGGTCCACAGATTCGCTGAAAATTGCTCTTTACCATACACTTGCAAATTTACCTGATCCACCGGGTACCCACGGATTCAGCTGAAGAGCCCTTTTTTATTTTGCAAAAAACCTCATTTCTCACCCTGATGGGGGATCAAGATTGGCGGAAAGTATCTTACAGCCATGGACGGCCTCGGGCTGACCACCGCGTTGGCGATTCTGACCGAAGCGGGATTCGACCGAGGGAATGTCCAGGAAGAGTGCCGGTGCCCGGCTCTTTTCCCGGACGCTGCCAAAGAAAATAACGAACCTGTCGCCCTATCCCTCCGCCTCCGACGGAGGGGCAAAAAAACTCCGGATCTGGGAGCGGGCGAATTCGACGACCATGCGGGGCGTCAGGAGCGGGGGGATATAGAGTTCCTTCGGATTGACCCGGGCGTCGATGACGAAGGGAACGGGGGAGGCAAAGGCCAGGTCGAGCGCCTCCGGTAGCTCCTCCCTGCTCCGGACAGTGATCCCTTCCCCACCGAAGGCACGGGCCAGAGCGACAAAGTCCGGATTGGTGAGCTTGGTTCCGAAGACGGGATTCCCTTCCGCGGCCTCCTCGTATTCGATGAACTGGTAGGAGCCATTGTTGTAAACGACCACCACCAGGGGCAGACGGTAGCGAACCGCGGTGGCGAGATCCCCCAGGAGCATCCCGAAGCCCCCGTCCCCCGTCAGGGCAACCACCGGACGGGTCCGAAAGGCGAACTTGGCCCCGATCGCCGCCGGAAGGGCAAATCCCAGGGATCCCAGATTCGCGGACCAGACGAAGCGCTGGCTTCCCCGGATTTCAAGGAAGTTGTTGGCCCAGACCGTCACTGTCCCCGCGTCCACCAGAAAGAGCGTCTCTTCCGGCGCCCGCTCTCCGATAACCCGGGTCAATGTTCCCGGATGCAGAAGGGCATCTTCCCGGTCCCGGCCCTGCCCCGCGATCTCCTTTTCCCGCTCTCTTCGCATCCGTTCGAGAAAGGTGCAATCGGTCCGTTCATGGACCTCCTCCGCCAGGGCCGGAAGGACCTCGCGGGCCTCCCCCACAAGCCCGACCGCCACAGGAACGCGCCGGCCGATCCGGGCGGGATCGATGTCGACCTGAACCACAGGGACCTTTTCGGGGTAATACTCCCGGAAGGCGAAATCCGACCCAACCACCAGAAGGGCGTCGCACTCCTGGATCACCCGGTTCGCTGTCCGGGAACCCATGAGGCCGATTCCTCCCATGACCGAAGGATGACGGAAGGGAAGAATGTCCTTCGAGCGGGTGGTGTGGACGAGGGGCGCCCCGAGCCGCCAGGCGAGGCCCGCCAGCGGGGCCTCCGCCCTCCGGGCGCCTTCTCCGTAGAGGAGAACCACCCGGTCGGCCTGGTCCAGGATCTCCCCCGCCCTGCGGATTTCGGACTGGGGGGGACGCACGACAGTGCGGCTGTCGAACCGCGCCTCCTCCTCTTCGGAAGGCGGTCGGGGCGGGGCAGGAAGACGCATCACATCCGACGGGATCGAAACATGGGCCACCCCTTTCCTGGACAGGGCCTCCTGGACCGCCCGGGCGAGGACCGGCTCGAGATTGTCCGGAGAGCGGACCTCCTGGTTATAGACCGCCACGTCGCCGAAGAGTCGGAGCTGGTCGATCTCCTGGGGCTTGCCGGTACCGATCTGGTCCCGGGGGATCTGGCCGGTGATGGCCAGAACCGGCACATGATCCAGCGCGGCATCGTAGAGACCGTTCAACAGATGGATCGCGCCCGGTCCCTGGCATCCCACGCAGACCGCGAGCTTTCCCGTGAGTTTGGCCTGGGCGCTGGCGGCGAAGGCCCCGGCCTCCTCGTGGCGCATCACCACGAAGTGGACCTCCTTCTGTTTCCGGAGCGACTCCATCAGGGAGTCGATGGTGTCTCCCGGGATGCCGAAGACCTGACCCACTCCCCGTTCCGCCAGAAACTCCACGATGCGGTCGCTCACCGTTCGTGCCATTGCTACCCCCCTTCAAGACGATTTTAAACGCCCCTTCCCCTTTGAAGGTACGAGGGGCGATCCTCCTCCGTCCGGGGAATCCCCCCATCGCGATTCCCCTCTTTTCTACGATACTCTCCCCCGGACGAAGGTCAAGGGCGTCCGGAAAAGCGGAGTCCGGCCGCTCTCTCCCGGCGGGAACGCCGGAATCGTCAACAAAAAGCGCTTCCGGGCGGGCGAGAGTTTCCGTTTTTCCGACTTCTCCGCCGTCCCTTCTCGTTGACAAGGGGGCTTTCCTGCGCAAGAATGGCCCGTCTTCCGGGATCGATCCATTTTTTTCAGAAAAAAAGAAATTTCAAAACCGCTTTGAGAGTGCGAGGGGGAGGCCGTCATGCCGAGCATACTGATTGAGGTGAGGAAGAGATATCCGCATGAAGAAGAGATTGCTCTTATGGAGGCGGTCCATGCCGCCCTGCGTGAAGCCTTCAGAATCCTGTCCCACGACAAAAATATTCGTCTTATCGTTCATGAACCGCACCGCTTTGCCTGTCCCCCCGATAGAGAAAAACCCGAGTTTTACACCCACATCAGCATCGACGCTTTTGCAGGTCGCTCGCTCGAGGCCAAGCGCAACTTATACAGAACCATTGTCAAAAACCTTGAGCCATTCGGAATCCCCAAAAACCACATCAAAATTCTGCTGCGTGAAATCCCGAGGGAGAATTGGGGGATTCGGGGGGGACAGGCTGGTTGCGATGTTGACCTGGGGTTCGATGTTGAGGTGTAAACTCCTGACCCGGGAACCAACGCTCGAAGACAGGAAGGCTTCCGCACCGGCGGGCACAGCCTGTACCGACAGGTGATTCTTGCGGGGCCGGGCGGGGACGCACCTCGATCCCGGACTGGAGCTACTGGATACCTGAAGAGAAGGAAAATGCTTTATTTTTTCCCCACAGATTCCACGGACGAGGCTCCTGTAGTACGGTTGTTCGGTTCATCGCTGGACCCCCCTTGACCCATTTTTAACCCGGACGACCATTGCGCGACAAACCCGGACAGATTATGTGCTCTCTATACAACAGGAAAAAAGGACTTGTGGTTACATCTTATAAGATGTAAGATTGAGCTTATGAAGAGCCGGGACCTCATCAAGATTCTCAAGGAAAACGGGTGGGTACTGGAGAGGATCAAAGGGTCGCACCACATTTTTACGAAATCCGGCTGTCGTTCCGTTCCGGTTCCCGTTCACAAAGGAACGGACATCCCGGAAAAATTGGCCGCAAGAATTCTGAAGGAGGCGGGGATCAAATGAAAGCGATTTATCCCGTTCGGATCGAAAAGGAAAAGGAAGGAGAATATCTGGTCCAGGGTCTTTCTCCGCTCGATAATGTTCTTACGTGGGGAGCGACGCTTGACGAGGCCTTGTCCAATGCCGGTGAAGCCCTGACGGGCATTCTCGAATCCATGCTGGATCACGGTGTGGAGATTCCCGATCCGGTTCCCGGCAGAAAGGAGAAAGATGTTTACTGGATCGAACCCGATCTTAAAGTGGCTGTTCCGATCCTCATCCGAAAAGCGCGTCTCGAATCCGGACTGACGCTGGAGGAACTGGCGGGAAGAATCGGGGTGTCTTATCAGCAGGTTCAGCGGTGGGAACGCCCCGGCACCAATCCAACCATCGCGTCTCTGAAAAAGGTATTCCGGGCGTTGGGGAAGAAAATAGAACTGTCGGTGGCTTAAGGGCAGAAAGGATGATCCGGGAATATCACGACAACGACAGGAGGGAGCCATAGCGATGACGGCGGCAGAGCGGCAGGAGAAACGGCCAAAGGCGGTCAAGGGAGCGTTGGGCCTCGGAAAAGGGCTGTGCGTCACTCAGACCCATGAGAAACGGCTGGCTCTCGAACGCCTGGCACGGAATCATGGACTCACGAAGGCGGCCATGGTCGCCCGGCTGATTCTGGAGGCCGACAGGGACATGATCCGGAGCCTGATCGACGACAAGCCGGGGATGGAACGGTCCATGGGGAGAGCGTGACCAGTCACGGACCCAATGGCAGGAATCAGGGATGGATGGCGAAGAGCTTTCCGAGGATGAGGAGGGAGAGACCGAGTGAAAATCCGATCATCCACTTCAGAAGAACGTTGTCGGAATGGACGGCATCGATTTTCTTTTCCAGCTCGGATTTGATCTGCATCATTTCTGTCCGGACGACAGCGATCTGCTTTTCCAGATCGGACTTGACCCCAGCGATCTGCCTTTCAAGATCGGACTTGACCCCGACCAGATCGGACTTGGTGGCGAGTTCGCCCGAGGCGACATGGCTCCAGGCGCGGGCCAAAGCCTCTGCCTGTTCCGGAGGGAACCCCGCCTCTTTCAGTTCTGTCGCAACGGCCAACGTATCGAAGGTCATCAATTCTCCTTGTTCATAATTCTAAAAGATCGGGGCCGCCTTTTCAACATCTGCAATGTCTTGTGGCCGGTGATGGCGGCCACCTGCCTGGGATTCGGGCCCTTCTCGAAGAACCGGCTGGTGGCCTCGTACCGGAGGTCGGGGAAGTTCGTGGAGAGCCGAAAAGCGAAATGGACATGGGGAGAACGTGCTTGGTTTTTAGCGGGAGGCCCGGCCCTCCAGGGCGGGGCGTTCGCGGATTACGATGGCGGTCCGGAGGTTGTCTCCCAGATGGTCCATTCGGGCGGCTTGGCTGACAAACCCTGTGTTCATCTCTTCCTTCAGATGGTCCATCCGCTCCTCCTGACGCAAGAACCGTTCGTTCATCCGAACAAAGCCATTGTCGATCTTGTCATCCAGTCGCTTGATTTCCGACTGGAGAGACCTGATATCTGCCTTGATACCGGCCAACTCGACCCTGATATCGCTGATTCCCGGCGCGACGGTTTCCTGAAGGATCTTCTGGATCGCTTCCATCGATGAGGCCATGTGTTCTCCTTTGACTCGATTTTACGGGAAGAAAGGCGCTACTTCAACAAATCCGCCAAGTCCTCCGTCTTCAGCCCGGAGAAAACATCAAAGAAAACTCCCCCAGAAAGGAGACAAAAGGAGGAAATACCTTGACATTTGCGCTGTTTAGGGGAAATGATAGGAGCCACTCCCGGGAGGTTCCCCCCGAACCTCCCGCTTCAACCATCACACTGGCTGGGTTTGAACCGACCGGTGACATCATTTTTCTATCGAGAGACATGTCCCGGTGCGGGTGTGCCTCTCAGAAGCCCTTTCGTGCTCAAATCTTCGTCCAGTTCCGGCCAATGGATTCCGTATCCCCCGGCACAGACTTCCCAATGCATGCGGGCTTCCGGATTTCCCGTGAGGAGCCGGGGAAACCAGGCCAGAGGGACGGTGATCGTGCGTCCGTCCATCAGATCCACGCTCAGCGTATCCTCGTTTGTTCGGACGTTTTTGACGCGTTCATCCGCTTCCGGTGCCAGAATACCCATGCCATGCCTCCAGAAAGGATTGTTGATTGAGTTCGACCCGTTCCCCGGATCTCCCTGAGTTCTTTCGGGCCGAATCCGGTATTTCTCGCGATTCCGACCGGTCTGAGCCAGAATTTTGCCGATTGTCCCCGTTTGTCGATGCGAACATGGAAGCGATTTTTGAGGAAGGACGAAAAAAGGTCGAGAAGAAGGCCGGGAGGAAATCGCGGCCGGACTTCCCGCCTGATTGCGGCCATCCTCGGATTCCCGGAAGACAGGGTCCAGAAGATAGGAACCAGGTCCAGATGATCCGGAAAGGAATGCTCTTCGGGTTCCTGTGAGGCGGGACCCGCCGTTTCTCCGCCCCCCTCCTTCCCCAGGGACGGGGGAGTTTTCAATTCCGCAAAGCTCCCGAATTCTTTCGGGAAGGGACACTCCCTCTTGTTGTCGCCCCCCGCCCTTCTCCTTCCAGGCCTTTTCTCTCCCCACAAAAAGTGCTTCCCTCCCCGGCACACATCTCAGGAGGAGACGGGCAAAGATCCCGATGCCCCTCAGTCCTTCAGGGCGCCCAGGACCTCCCCATAGGGAATCCGCTCCTGTTCGAGCCGGACTCCCCGTCCATCCCGGATCCCGGCCTTGAGCTCCAAGAAGACCTCCTTCTCCCCGGGCCCAAGCCGAGAGAGCTCTCCGGAGAAGGGCTCCGGCTCGCTGACCCACAGATGGCGGTGGCGATGGAAGGTCTCCCGGTCCATCAGGAGGGAGCAGACACGGGGGAACCCCGACCGGAGCCGGTCGAGAATCGCGAAGCCGTGGGTATCGATGTCCCCCCAGTAGACCATCTCGGTCTTTTGGAGCCAGGCCGCCCCGAACAGCCGGTCCACCGCATAGCCCAGCCCGAAGATCACGAGGCTGTCGGGACAATCCGGGAAGGCAAGGCCGTTGATCTCGTTTTCGGCGATGTAGACGCGCGAGACCGGAAGCGGGTTTTCGGAGAACTCCTCCGCCGTCACCGTCAGGTCGGAATATCCGCCCACGGTCCGGGAGGGGTCGAGGATCCGGAATCGGACCAGGGAGGGCTTGTCCAGAAGACCGTACCGGGCCTCGAATCCCCGGACCCCGGTCCGGCTCCGGTCCATCGCCCCCTCCGGGAGGATCCGGTCGAGAAGCTCCCCAAGAAGTCGTTTGCGGGATTCGATGAATTTCGTGTCCACGCCGGGAATGTCGAGCTGGCGAAGATAGCGGCCCGGTCGGGGATGGTTCCGGAACCAGGAGAGGACGGCAAGGATTCCCTCCCAGTCGGAAAGATGGCCGGCAAGCTCCAGGGGATGGCCGAGGATCCACCTCTCGAGCCCGGGAAAGTCCCGGATCGTGCGTCGTGCCAGAAGGAGCCACTCCCGGCCTTCGGACAGACGACCAAGAAGGCGGAGCGCCTGATCGGTGGAGGGAAAGACCACCGCCACCGGCAGTCGGTTCTCTCCCAGGACCCGGTGATTGACCGTCCGGGTGGCGATCCGGTAGCCGTCCCGGGACGCGGCGGCCTCAAGCTCCCGGACCCAGTCGCGAACCTCCCCGAACCGCTCGAGAAGCTCGCGGGATCCCGGGGGGGACAGCGGGAGAGAGAGCGGTCCGGACTCTCCATGGTACAGCCGTCGCAGGAGATCGCCCCGCTCCCAGAGCTTCCCGAGCCGTTCCCTGATCCCGGCGGAACCCGTCCGGGAACGGACTTCCTTTCCCGTCGTCGCCATCAGGGGGGCCCTCCCCCCTCCCCGGCCGATGAGGCCTCCCGGGACTCTTTCTCCGTCCGGTACTCCTCGATCGTAAGGTTCCTGATCCGGGACTCCCGTCCCTCCGGATTGTGGACGAAGGCCACCGAAGAGACGAAGGGCTCGATGATGTGGATCTTCTGGAGGGGCGTGACCACAAGAAGCTGGAGGTTCAGGCGCTTGAAAAGCTCCAGACCGTACCGGGCGGATTCGTCGGAGCCCCGCCCGAAGGCCTCGTCGATCACCACGAACCGGAAGCTCCGGGTCCGGGGGGATCCCCATTCGAGGCCAAACTGGTAGGCCAGGCTCGCCGCCAGAACGGTATAGGCGAGCTTCTCCTTCTGGCCCCCGGACTTTCCCCCCGAATCCGTGTAGTGTTCGTATTCGGTGTCGTCCTCCCGCCAGCGCTCGGAGGCGGAAAAGACGTACCAGTTCCGGACATCGGCCACCTTTTCCGTCCAGCGCCGGTCCTGTTCGGAGAATCCCTCCCGGCCCCTGAACCGTTCGATGATCCGGCGCACCTGCAGGAACTTCGCCTCGGAGTAGGTTTCGTCCTCGGAACCGGTCAGGGTGTTTTCCGTACAGGCCTTGAGATCCTGCTGGAAGTCACGGATTTCGCCGTCGGGAGCGCTCTTGGCCTCGAGCTGGATGTAGCGGCCCGGGGTATAGTCGATCCCGGACAGGGAGCGGTTGATCGAGGCCACTCTCTCCCGGATCTCCCGGCTTTCCCGGTTCAGGTGGGAGAGGAAGGCGGCCACCTCACGGATGGTGTTCACGTTCAGAAGATCCTTGAATCGGTTCTCGAAGCGGGGAAGATCGTCCCCGGAAAGTTTTTCCATCAGGACCCGATAGGACGGCGCAGCCGACATGCCGGCATCCATCTCCTGGGTCTCCGCAGGAAATTCCCGTCGGAAGGCGTGCATCCGGCCTACGAGACGCTCCCGTATCCCGTCTCTCCGGTTCCGCTCCCTCTCCAGCCGGACGTTCAGGGCCTGCCGCGCCCCCCGTTCGCAGGCGCCCAGCCTGTCAAGACTTCCCAGCTCATCCTCCGGGAACATCCCCTCCAGCTCCTCCGTCAGTCCGGGAAAGACGTCGTCAAAAAAGACCGGCGGAACCTCCGAAAGCTCCTTTCCAAGAAGGGCGATTCTCGATTGGGTGCTCGTTTTCCGGTGCTCCTCGCGGCCTTTTGCCGACTGGAGAGCGCCGATCTCCTCCTCGGTCTTCCGGAGGGATTGCTCGAGGGCTCCCAGACGCGCTTCCAGCACCCGGAGGATTTCCGATGCCTCCTCGAGCCGCCGCTGCTCCTCCCTCATCCGGTCGAGCTCAAGGGCCAGAGACCGCCAGTCGAGCTCCCGGTATTCCTGGTATTCCCCGATCCGCCCCAGGAGATCGATCCGGGCGGCCGCCTCCTTTTCCTCCCGAAGACACTCCCGGCGTTCCCGGTCGCAGGAGACGATCTGGGCCTCGAGACTCCGGGCTTCCCGTTCCAGGGCGGCGATCTTTTCCTTGTTCGACCACCCGAGGACATACCGGGTCCGGTCGCCGACGGGGAACCGGTCGTCCTTCTCGTGGCGCCCCCGGGCTCCCTTGATCTGGCCCGTCCGGGTCAGGGCCTGACGTTCCCGCCGGAACTCCTCCATCCCGGCGACGCAGGCATAGTCGAAATGGCGCGCAAGGAATTCCCCCAGCCAGGAAACGTGGGGCGATTCCTGCCGGAGGACGAGCTTTCTGACAAGGGAGGACGGAGAAAGCGAAACGGGCTCCTCTCCGTCCCGCTCCCTTGAGAGGGCACGGTAGTAGACCAGACGGCCCCCGAGGGAATTCCGGTCGACCCACTCGGAGACGGCGGGATAAAGGGCGTCGGGCACGAGAAGGGAAAGCGCCAGCGTATGGAGTACGCGCTCGATGGCCCCCTCCCAGTCCCGCTCCTCCTCGGAGACGGCCATCAGCTCTCCGGCGAAGGGGAGCAGGGCCTCCTCGGTCCCGAGGGCCTCGCACAGGGTCCGCCGGAGGGCGAGTTGCCCTGCGGGAATGGAGGAGAGGCGAAGGCGAAGGGAGGTGATCTCGGCGACCAGCCCCTGATGACGTCCGGCCAGGGTCTGGCGCCGGACCGAAACCTCCGTCTCCCGTTCCCGGAGCTCGGAGCGGCGGCTCTCCGTCCGTTCCCGCAGAACTCCGAGGGCCGCCTGGTTTTCAAGAAACGCCTCGGGCCCGGAAAGAGGAGAAAGGTCGAGGGAGCGGGCCAGGGCCTCGTACCGTTCGGACCTCTGGAGCCGCTCGGTTCTCCGTATTTCCCCCTGGCGGATCTCCTCGCGGATCCGGGCCAGCCGGTCCCCTCCGTTCTGGGCGATGGCCGAGCGGACTTCGTCGCGTTCCCGGCGCTCCGACTCCCGTCTCTCCTCCAGCATCTCCAGGCGCTCGCCCGTCATGGCCAGGGAGAGGCGGATGTCGGCCAGCTCCTTTTCCCGGAGGACCTTCTCGCACTTCATGAACCAGGGACCCAGACCCTG
Source organism: Nitrospirota bacterium (assembly GCA_023481175.1). GTDB lineage: Bacteria > Nitrospirota > Leptospirillia > Leptospirillales > Leptospirillaceae > UBA4572. Next base: position 5,708 of record JAMCWM010000028.1, on the reverse strand, counting down.
GAGTCGTCTTTCCAGCGATCCGACCTCTCCCGACAGGGCGTCGTGGAGGTCGCACTCCTCCACCAGCGGACGAAGGCGCTCGAGCTGCATCCGGGCCCGGACAACGGCTTCATGGGCCCGCGTCAGATCGTCGAAGTGCGCGATGAGAGCCTCGATCCGCGACTGGCTCGTCCCCGCCTCCAGCATGTGTTCCCGGACGAAGCCGGTGAGATTGCCCACCGACTTCATGGAGACGGTCTGGTGAAAGAGATCGAGGGCCTGTTCGTTGTCGATTCCGAACCGGCGCCGGAAGGCGGCCCCATAGGGGGGGAAACTCTCGAAAATTTCGGTTGCGGGCAAACTCCTCAGTCGCTTTTTCAGATCGCCGATCTCCGGACCGGCGGAGGCAAAGTGGGTGGCCAGGGAAAGCTCCCGGTCGCTGATGACGTAAAAGCGGGAGGGCTGCCCCTGGAGCTCCTTCATCCAGAAGAGCTGGGCCAGAGTCACGGACTGGTCGAGGATCGCGTTCCTGAAGACACCCAGAAGGACCGAATAGTGTCCCGGGTCCCGAAGGGCCACCGGGCGGGCGGAGAGTCCGGCCTCGGTCCGTTCGGAGCGGAAATAGCCCAGGACATAGGAGCGCAGGGAGCGTTCCCGGGCCTCGGCTCCCGCCGCCTTGTTGTAGGCGATCTTCTGGGGAGGGACCAGAAGGGTGGTCAGGGCGTCCACCAGCGTGGACTTCCCGGACCCGATGTCTCCGGTCACCAGGATGTTTTCGCCGCGGGGGAGAAGGTTCCAGATGCGGTCGTGGAAGGTTCCCCAGTTGTACAGCTCGAAGCGGTGGAGACGGAAGCCGGACCCTTCCCCCACCGGAAATTCGGAAAAAGGCAGCTTCACGCGGACTCCTCCCGGTCGTCGTCCGGTTCCGGAGGAGTCTCCTCCTCCCGGGCATAGGCGGAAAGCTCCCGGTCGAAGTCCGCAATCCACTGGGCATTGATGAAGGCCTTCAGGATCCGTCCCACCTCGTAGCGGTCGCCGGCGCCGGGAAGCTTCCGGAGGAACCCCATCTCCGCGATCCGTCCGATCTGGGCCCGGATCCGGTCCTGCTGGCGCACCTCGTTGGCCGTGTCGGGGAGAAAGAGGCGAACCATCTCGACCATGTCGTCCGCCGTCAGGATGAGACGGGCCTCCCCGCTCCGGGCCTCGGACTCGGCGATCTTCTTCCGGAGAAGGACCAGGAGAAGGCTCACAAGGTAGCCCAGGGGACGCTGGGGGACGAGCCGGGGGAGTTCCTGGGAGGGGGCTGTCCCTTCGGGAGGCTCCGCCTGCCGGAGAAAGGCGTACCCTTCCCCCTCGTCGACCAGAAGCTCGAGGCCGAGCACCGCCACATAGTCCCGGATCCCCGGCTGGTGACGGAGAAGGGACTGCCAGAGAAGCGGGCTGGCGTCCCGGTAAAGGACCCCTTTCATGAGGGTGATCGCCACCCGGGAAAATTCGGAGGGGAGAGTCCCCGGGTTCGCCTCCGTATCGGACCACATCTTCCGGCCTCGCTCCTTTTTGGGATTGTCCGGCCCCCCTGTCCCGGGAGCAAGACTGTTTTTTCCATCTTCCCGCACGCGGGAGGAAAAATCCATTCCTCCCCCCGGGGCCCACCCCTATTCCCGGTAAAAAAGGATCCGCACCAGGGTCGCCCGGCGTTCGCACCCCTCCCCGTCCCGCCATGCGACCGTCTCCTCGCGCTCCTCGTCGAAGAGCGTCCGGGACCGGTCGGAGGCGATCGCCAGATAGACGACCAGTTCGGCCAGCCCTTGCGTCAGGGGATGGCGGGCGAGGATTTCTCCGAGGGAGAGGGGCGACTGGCTAAGAAGGGCCCGGTCGATCCGGGCTTCGAGACGTCCCCGGTCCACCGTCGTCCGGGAAAAGAGGAGATCGGCGGAAAGGTCGGACACGCCGGCCTCGAGGGGTTTATTCGAAAACTGCGTCCGGACCGGAGGCCGGTAGAGCGGGCGCTCGAAGGGAAGGTCGACCGCCGCCCTCGCCTCCGACAGAGTCATGACCGGTCCGGCCGGCGGGTCGCGGCGGATTTTCAGGGCCTGCTGTTCGACGCTCCGCACCAGCTCCATGATCCGCCGGTTTTCCAGCCAGGCCGCCTCGTCCAAAAAGCGCCGCAGCTGTTCGGACAGCCGGGCGACGGTCCGCTGGGCTCCGTCGCCTGCCGCAAGCCAGTCGTAGTGGATGCGCAAAAACCGCCGGTCCGGACGCAGGCTCCGGACGGCCTCAAGGGAAAAGACCCGCTCGAGGAGGCCGGTCAGCTCCTCCTGACGGGAAGCGCTCATAAGGAAGTCCCAGAAGGCCCGGAAGCTTTTCCCCTGGTCCGAGTCGGCGATGGCGTCCCGCTCTCCGAAGAACTCCTGGAGAAGGGCCCCCTTCGTTCCCTCCCAGGTGGCGATGCGCTCCCGGATTTCCCGGTCCAGGGTCCGGAAGTTCTGCTCCACGGCCCGGAAATCGGCCAGAAGGGCCCGGGCCGTCGCCTCCACCTGGATAAACCTCTCCCGGAGGGCGGTTTCGTCCATCAGCTCCATTTTTCCCGAGCGGATGCGACCGATTTCGGAGGCGATCTCGGCCTGTTTCCGCTCGAGTTCGCGGATGCGGACCTCGGGGTCGGTCTCGCTTCCTTCCGCCATCTGGCGGAGAAGATCGAAGACGGTGAGAAGGCGGGAGGAGGTTCCGATGAAGCGCTGCTCCTCGAGCCCCGAAAGCCATTCGAGCGCCTTTTCCGTGGCCGGCGTGAGATCGTAGTGGGGTTCGTCGCTGTCTCCCGGATAGTACTTGCGAAGCCATCCCCGGTCGTCGGAAGCCCAGTCCTCGAGATATTCCCGGGCCTCCTTCGGAAAGGTCTCGGCCCCGGCAGACTCCCGGAGGAGATAGAGGGTATCCTCGAGCCGGGAGACGACCTCCTGGCGGGAGAGGCTCCGGACATTGGGTGCGATATAGGCGTCATAGAGAAAGCTTGCCACCAGGGGCGCATGGTCGGCCTGAAGAAGACGCCAGGCGGGATGGAGGCGGCGAAGAGCGTCAAGCCGGGCGTAGTCGATGGAACTCCTCCCCCCGGAGTCTTCCGGGACCATTCTTCCTCTCGGCCGGAAGCCGGGGTGTCCCGAAGCGGGGGACCGAAGAACCCCCGGGCCGCTCCTTCTTCCGTCCCTTCATTGTTTTGCCATTCTCCCGTCTCCCTTTCCGAAGTCTTCCGGGAAGACGGGTCCCGGGGGGCGGGAAGAGACGGGAGAAGGAGCCTCGGTCAGGGCGCAGGCGCTAAGTCCGCCGTTTCGATGCCTCATGCCGACGTCCCCCGTTCAAGCCCCACGCGCCTCGCGATCTCCAGAACGAGGTTATGGAAATCGTCATAACACTGCGAAACGTTGCTCTGATGCGTGCCGATGGCCCCATCTGCGGGTCGCAAGGCAAACATCGGCTTGCGCGCTTCCATGGCCATGGGCATCAGGCTGCGATAATGCCTGATCCGTTGAATCTGGTGAGGGTCGGGATTGCATTCCTGCGGTTCGCCGGTCTCTCCCAGGACGCTCTGCCGATACACCAGCGGAAGGCGGCCCTGCCATTTGGCATAGGCCAAAGTCGGCCGTCCCAGCCGCTCGGCATGCTGCAACAATACATAACCCACCGGCCGCATGGCCCCTTCCGGCTGTTCGCCGAGACTCGAAGGCGACTTCGGGCGGGCCTGCTGCCAGGCGTCGCGCCAGCGTCCCAGTGTCGGACCGAGGTTCTTGAGCCCCTGCAACGAAAAAAGATCGGGAGCCACCGGCACGACGACATGGCTTGACGCAACCAGGGCCGCACGGTTGATGGCCCCGAGATCGGGGCCGACGTCGATCAGAAGAACATCAGCCCCATGACGTTTTGAAGTCTTTTTCATCGTCCGCCAGAATGCCGTAGTGACGCGAAATGCGCGCTCGTTCCCTTCAAGACAGCGCGACCATTGGGTAGAGAGATCGTCTTCGATGCGAGAGAGCGCCAGATCCCCGACGATGAGTCCGAGATTTCCGGACAGGGGTTCGACGTGAGCCTCGCGAAGATCCCCTCGTCCGACAAACAAGGGTTCGACGGCCCCGTACAGGGTCAGCCGGGGGACTTCGTCCTGCCAGAGAGCCTCCATCCGTTCCTCGTCAAGCGCCATGATGGAAAGATTCGACTGCGGATCGAGATCCACTGCCAGCACGCGATAGCCCAATTCGGCAAACATCCAGGCGGTGTGATAGACCAGCGACGTTTTTCCGACCCCTCCCTTGTTGTTGAAAAACGCGATGCTGATCATGGAGCCTCCCGGGTCACGATGGCCGCCACGACGCCTGGTTGTACCTGAAAGCGCAATCGTGGGCCGAAGCTCTTTCTGGCAATGGCGATTCCGGCGCCGAAACGCTGCACATAGCCAAGCGCACGCATCGCTTCGGCCAAGTTGGGATTTCGATAGTCGGTCACACCGGGCTGTCCGAAATTTTCCACCGTCACGCTGCCGTAGGGACCGCCGGGGTTATGGATTTCGAGGCGGTCGTCAAACCAGTAGACCCGCACCGGGGCGTTCGTGGCTTCGTAGCTTCGGTGCATGGCGGCGTTTCGCACGAGTTGACGCAACCCGTCCAGGGCATAGTCCTCCCCCAGCGACTCCTTCTCGGCGCTTGCGAACGCCACACGGCGCCGGTTGTGCGATTCCAGCTTTTCTTCCGGACGTCGGATCTGGTCGGCCACTGTCCCGTGGATCGCCTCCTCATCGAGAACCGGACCGGTCAGATCGTCGCCTGCAATGCGCAGGAACTGGGTATAAGCCCCGGAAATCCAGTCGGAAGGCGAATAATCACACACCAGGATTCCGAGCACGGTCGGTGTCGGCTCGTTTTCCCCGGCAATCAGTTTGGTCGCGGCAAGCTTCTGTTCGTAACTGCGATCGTTGGCCAAAAGCACATCCCTCGCCACCAGCGAGGGCAAATATTCTTGCTCGAAGCGCAACCGGTCGAGATCTGCGAGAGTCGCTCCGGAGACGGGCTGGACATCGAAAGGCCGGTCGCGATGGCGGCGGCGCTCATTGAGGATGCGCTCATCCTGCGCCGTCGCGAGCCCCCGGCGAGGCCCCCATCGCACATGGACGCGTCCCTTGTAACGCACCGGCGGCGTGTCGCAAGGCCAAACCGTGATCACAGCAAAGTCGGCACCGGCAAGACGAAGCTTTTCCACCAGCAAGGACGGTGGAGGGGCAATGTTGCCATCGGTTTTGATGTCAGAAAGCTACCGCAGCACTTCGTCCGTCACCTCGAAGCCTTCGGCCGGACTGCCGTCGTCTCTCGCCCCGACGAACACCAGGCCCGGTTTTCCCTGGCCGGCCAGATCGTTCGCGAAGGCGCACACCGCCTCCCTCACCGTTTCCGGCGCGGAACCCCGAAAAGACGACTTGCGCTCGACCCGATCCGATTCCAGATCCTTCAGGAGAGCTTCGATCTCTTTATTGTCAAGCGCGTCCATCAACCGTCCCCCTAACAAACTGCACGGGCGCCGACCCGACCGAACGGCGCTCCGTCAGAAACACCATCACATCTTGACATCCTCCCGCCGCTAAACCTGAGAAGCGGTTGTAGCGGGGGATTCCCAGGATCACTCCTGAGATTTTCTGGTTCTTCGATCCCTTTTATTGACGGGCATCTCCCCAGACTCACCTCCGGTGC
>JAMCWM010000008.1 GCA_023481175.1 Nitrospirota bacterium | reverse complement strand
CCTCGTTCATACAGCCTCCTTTTCGTGACTTTGAGCGGTCCACGTTAAGGAGGCTTTTCCATATTCCCGGAAATGTCAAACCGTTGGGGTCCCCCGGCAGAGCCGGGGGTTTACTCAGGTGAAATTAAATTTTTTCGCCGTTTCCCTCTGTGTCAACTTCGATCATCAAGCGAGACCGGATCATGAGATGTTCCGCCTCAGTCTCTGAAAATCCCAGATCTTTGAAAATATTCTCCGACCCTTCTTCCCATTCCGGATTCCTATCCGTCTCTCCTTATGAATGCGAATCTCCCGAACACCAGAACCAACCCCATGAAGGGGCTTCCAGTCTTTTGTACCGAATCCTTCCTGAAGGCGATAGATCTGGTGTCCGGCTTCTCTTTGAGCGATTTTGGAAAAATGTTGCCGGAAATCTTTTTTCACACTCCCAACCCGGATCACTCGCTTCATAGCCAGATGTATCAAAATTAGTCTCTAAATCAATGAATCGATCGGAATGTTCCTGAAAATTTTCCCCAATCTGATCTGGCTTGAAACGCAGAAGCCCCGACGCTTCCGTCCGGGCGAGTTCCGGAAGCAGAGGCGGAGATGATCGGATCATTGACAGAATCGGGAATTGCGCCTAGCGTATCTTCGTCGTGAAGATCGGAAACCGCCCGGCGGTCTGTCGGAGGGAGTCGGTTTCATTCTCCCTGCACCCCGCCGATCGTCCTCCATCGGAGACCTGCCCACCTGCCCGCACCATTTTCCGGGACGTCTCCCCGAGTCGCAGATCGGGCCGATTCCGACCCTTCTTCCTCTTCCGGCAGGCGGGAAACCGCCCCGGAACACCACGAAAGGAGATCCATGAGCCGATATCGCTACCATCTTTTTCTCTGCACCAACGAGCGCCCCGCCGGTTCCCCCCGGGGCTCCTGCCAGGCCAGGGGAGCGGTCCCCCTGCTCGAGACCGTCAAGGAAGAGGCCCTCCGGGCCGGCGTTCCCGGACCCTTCCGCGCCAACCGCTCGGGATGTCTCGATGCCTGCGAATCGGGCCCGGTCCTGGCCGTCTACCCGGACGGCGTCTACTACCGCGTGACAAACCGGGAGGAGATCGCGCGCATCATGAAGGAACACCTGTCGGAGGGCCGCATCGTGGCGGAGCTCCAGATCCCGAACCCCCCGTCGTCCCCTCCCTCCTGAGGCCGGTTACCGGCGGAAGGTCCGGAGATAGGAGAGGACATCCTCGATGCTGCCGGGCGACAGGGTCTCGGACCAGCCCGGCATGGATCCCAGTCCGTTCTGGACGACATGAAAAAGGAAGGAGTCCGTCCGGTTCTCCCAGAAGGCCGGATCGGAAAAATCCGGCGGAGGGGGAGAGAGTTCCCGGGAACGGGGTCCTTTCCCGTCTCCGCGGACCCCGTGGCAGGAAAGGCAGTGCGCCTCGTATATTTTTTTCCCCTCCCCGCCGTCGGCCAGGGCCGGCCCGGGCGCGGCCGCCCCTGTTCCGAGAAGGAGAAACATCACCCCGCTGAGCAGGCTTCTTCCGATCCTTTTCATCACACCTCCTTTTCCTTGTCTCCGTTCGCTCTTCATCCGGGTCGCCCCGGTCCGCCCCCCGGGGGAGAGTCCGCTCCGGGACGGACCCTTTCGGGGACGGTTTTCGAAGAGCCGGTTGTTTTCCTTTCGGGACGGGCGATTCCCCCCGGCTCGTCCGGCCGGTCGGAGAGGACGATGAACCGGTCGAGCACCGTGCCGACCCTCTGGACCACCCACTGGTGACGGATCGTCCGGTATCTGAGGTAGGCGATCCGGGCATAGGGAACCACCTCGACCGGATCGTCCTCAGGATGCAGGCCGGGAGTCTTCTCGAGCCCCCTGTCCGGATACTTCGGGAGCTTTTTGCGGATCTTTCCGTAAAACTCCGCGATGCGCACGATCCCTCCCCGGAAGACCAGACGGTAGCTTCTGAGGCGATAGTCCCAGATCAGGTAGCGGTGGGAGCGGATGGGAGCGGATGAGGGAAGTCCCACAAGGCGGCGCACCCGTCCGGAGGCCATCCCCGGCAAAAGGGGAGCGGGCAGGACCTGGCCGATAAAGGAGGGCATCGGCCGGATTCTCCGCTCTCCTATGCTTTCCCCCCACAAAGTCCGGACAAACTCCCAGCCGGGAAGCTCTTCGACCGAGGCCAGCCCTGTCGGGAGAAGCGGCTCGCCCATCCGGGCAAGCACACTCTGGTCGTAGACGAGACGGGGGTCATAGCCCGCCAGCCCCGTGGCCTCGTTCCACCGGTTGAGCCCCTGCACCTTGTGGTCGCGCATCCACAGGGCCAGGGCAAAATCCGCCGCATACCAGGGGGAGGTGGGATTGAGATGGGAGGCCCGTCCGAAAAAACGTCGGGCCGTCCGCAGATGTCCTTTCAACAGGGCGATCCGACCCAGTCCGTTCCATGCCGGGGAGAAGGAGGGGCTGTCCAAAAGGATCCCCGACCAGATGGCCCGGGCAAAATCCCGCTCCCAGCGCCTCCTGCGCTCCTCCCGGGGAGGCAAGGGGGGGAGGGTCGGAAGCGGGTCGACCGAAAAGAGAAGGGTTTCCCGGGAGACCGGAAGGGTCCGGAAATAGTCCCGGTAGTAGGCCAGCCCCAGCCAGAACCTCCCCTCGAGAGAGCGGGGGGAGCGGTCGACATACCGGACCAGAAAGGGAACGGAGGCCGCCGGACGGCCCGCCAGAAGAAGCGACACCCCGTCCTCGAGTTCGGAGGCGTCGACCTCGATCCGGGCCTTCTCGCGATTCAGATAGTCGATGGTCTTCTTCCATCCCTCGCCCTCCCGGACCGTGTCCATGACGCGCACCGCCTCCACGGCCCCGGCATAGTGATAGCCGGCCCGGAGAAGGATCAGGGCGGCGTTCCTGGCCTCCCTGTTCCGGTTTTTCAAAAGGGCGGGACCCGACAGACGCGTCCGCGTCTTCCCCTCCTCGAGAAGGTCGTGGCGCGAAAGAAGAAGGGCGATCAGACCCGCCATCGTGTCGGTGTCCCGGACGAGGCCGGAGAAGACGAGCCCGCGCGTCAGGACGACGGTCTCCCCTCCGAGATAGAACCCGGCGGGCTTCGCGTCGTCGATGAGGATTACCTCCGCGGGAAATTCCGGGTGGAGGAGAAAGGGGGTGAGGGAGCGGGCGATCCGGCCCAGGGCCAGGGATATGGAGCGGCTCTTGACCGTGCCGTAGTGGAGCTCGATCTCCGTCGTGACCCGGGAGAGGTCCTCCCGCTCGTTCTCCACCCGGTCGACCACCGAAAGGGAGGACAGCGCCGCAAAGGAGGGGGGCCGCCCGTCTTTCGGTCCGGGCGGCCCGGACGCCGCGAGGAGAGGGCCCGGAAGGAGGATGAGGGCCAGTCCGAGACAGAGGCCGACCTTCCCAAGCCCGCTCATCCGTCCGCCCTTCCCCGCCGGGCGCTATCGTCCGGAGTGCTCGAGATAATCGAGGTAGTCGCGGATTCCGTCGGGAACGGAAAAGCGGGGAGCGTAGCCCAGAACCTCCCGGGCCAGGTCGATGGAGGCACAGGTGTGTTCCTGGTAGAAGTCATAGGGATTGTCGAAGTATTCCGTTTTGAGGTCGAGAGCCAACGCCGTGCGGATCGTCTCGATGAGGGTGTTGAAGGAGGTCTCGGAGCCGGATCCGATGTTGAAGCTTCCGGAGCTTCTGGCCGAAAGGGCGAGAATATTGGCCTCCACCACATCCTTGACGTATACGAAGTCCCGCCCCTGCTCCCCCCACTTGAAGACCCGGGGGGCCTTGCCGGCCTTCATCTGGCGATAGAGCTGATAGATCATCGAGGCCGCCGACCCCTTGAACTGCTCGCCGGGACCGAAGACATTGAAATAGCGAAGCCCCACGATCGTCCGGGAAAAACCGATGGCCGCCTTTCTGGCCACATTGTCGAGGACGGCCTTCGAAAATCCGTAGACATTGAGGGGCGCCGGCGACTGTTCCTCGGTCTGGGGACTCGGGTTGGCCCCGTACACCCCGGCCGACGAGGCGTAGACCACCGGGATCTGGAACCTGAGCGCGTACTCGATGACCCGGTGAAACCCCTCCACGTTCCGGTGCATCATCAGTCGCTGATCCATGACGGTGGTATCCGTGATCGAGGCCTGGTGAAAGATGGCATCGAAGGGCGGTTTTCTGTCGAAGGTCGCGACGAGGTCGGTTTCGGCGAGGTCCTGCGCGTAGAAATCTCCCCGGAAGCCGATCAGATTCTTGAAATGGCCCGACGAGAGGTCGTCGATCACCGTCACGTCGTGGCGGTCCTTTTCAAGGCGGAGGACCAGATTCGATCCGACAAAGCCCGCTCCCCCCGTCACCAGATACCGCATACCGCACTCCTTTTCCCGCCCTGTCGCCCGCTTTGGCGGATATGGTAAGATCCCCTCCGGTCCCCGTGCGGGGCCGGAAAACTTTTTCCCCATTATGGCAGATCCAGCGAAAGGACCCAAGCCCGTGCCCTCTCCCCTCAAGATCGGCCTGATCGGATCCCGCGGCCAGCTGGGACAGGAGCTCGTCAGGCGTTTTTCCGAGCCCGACCTCTCCCGGAAGGTCTCCCTTCTCTGTCTCGACCGGCCCGCCTTCGACATCACCTCCCCCTCCTCCCTGGGGGAGATTCCCGGGGCGGGGTTCGACATCATCCTCAACACCAGCGCCTACAATGCCGTCGACCGCGGAGAGACCGAGGTCCGGGAGTGCTTCGAGCTCAACGCCTTTGCTCCCCTGCTTCTCGCGCGGGCCTGCCGGGAGGCGGGCACGGCCCTTCTCCACGTCTCGACCGACTATGTCATGAGCGGAGGCATCCACGAAGAGGAGCAGATCCCCTACCCGGAGGAGGCGCCGACCCGCCCCCTCTCGGTCTATGGCCTCTCGAAGGCGACAGGAGAGCGGCTGGTCACGGGAGCCTGGGAGCGGTCCTGGATTGTCCGGACCTGCGGCCTCTACGGCGGGAGCGGGTCCGGGCAGAAGGGAGGCAACTTCGTCACGACCATGGTCCGGCTCGCCCGGGAGGGAAAGCCCCTCCGGGTCGTCTCGGACCAAAGGGTCGGCCCCACCGCCGCCCGGGATCTGGCCCGGGGCATCGCCCGCCTCGTGACCGCTCCCCTGCCCTTCGGCCTCTGGCATCTCACCAACGCCGGCAATGTCAGCTGGTACGAATTCGCCCGGCGGATCTTCGAACTTTCGGGACTCGCCCCGGACCTGTCCCCGGTCCCGCTGGCCCTCTACCGGCCGGTCGCCCCCCGCTCCCCCTTTTCCGTCCTCTCGAACGAAAAGGCCCACCGGACCGGCATCGTCCTCCCCTCCTGGGAGATCGCCCTGGCGGACTATCTGGAGCGGAGCGGCCTTCTGGCCGGCTCCTGAGAGGTTACGCCAGCTCCCTCAGGGGGTCCTTTCCTTGTGCGAGCGCGTCGCGCAGACGGGCGAGAAGACTCCAGACCTCGGCAGGATTTCCGAGCCGGGCGGCCCCGGCCGCGAGTCCCGGGGGGGGATCGCCGACCCAGTATCCCCGGCCGCCGAGGACCAGGGCGCGGTTGACGGCGCCGAGATCGGTCGTGTCGTCCCCCACCATCACGGGCCGATACTCCCCCGGAACCCCTCCGGACTCCCGGGCCAGGAGTTCCAGGAAAAAGTCCATCGTCTCCTCTTTGGTCACCCCCCCCGCCGGACGGACTTCCCAGACCATTTTTCCATGCGAGATCCGGAAACGGTCCCGGTCGTCCCAGACGCCGAAGAGCCCTTCGACCTCCGAAAAAAGACGGGGAACCCGCTCCGGCTCCACCCCCCGGTAATGGATCGACAGGCTGAACTCCTTGGCCTCTGTCACCGCTCCCGGAACCCGGTCCGTCACCTCCCGCAGCACGGGCCCCCACCGCGCGAGGGACTCCCGGGCGCGCAAGGCCTCGGGATGGATCGCAATCTCGTCCCGGAAGCGGCGGACCGCCCCGTGATCGCCGGAAAGACCCGAGAGGGTGGAGACGGGAAGACGGAGGAGAATGTCGGGAAAGGCCCGCCCCGAAATGACGAAGACGGGAAGGAGACGGCCGAGGGACTCGAGCAGGGCGAGTTCCCGGGCTTCGAGACGGACAAGGTCGGGACGGGGGGCGATCGGCGCCAGTGTCCCGTCGAAGTCCAGAAACAGGGCAAGCCGGGCTCCCCGCTCCTGTGCCGGCATTCCTGTCATCGCCGAAGCGGCGCCGGAACCCGGAGGGACCCGAGAGAACGGAGATTCTCGGCCATCCACCGGCAGACGTTGTCCCGCTCGATCAGAGCCAGGGCCCGGTCATTCCTGCGTCTTCGGATTTCCCGGTCGAGGGAGAGTCCCTGGTGGATGAGCCGGGCCGACAGAAGGGGATCGAAGGGATCGATCAGGGTCAGACCCTCCATCGTCTGGGCCGCCCCGGTATGGCGGCTCAGGAAGAGAACCCCGTCCCCTCCCTTTAGGGAGGCCAGAAACTCCTTTGCCACGAGGTTCATTCCGTCCGCAGTCGCGGTAATGAGACATCCCTCGGAGAGGCGGTAGAGAGGGGCCAGGACGGATTGGGGAAGAGAGCGGGCAATGGTCCGGACCGGAATCCAGTCCTCCCGGCCGAAGGTCGCATTGAGCCGCTCGACCGCCGCCTGGACCTTTTCGGCATAGCGACGGTAGGCTCCTACCGACTGGCGGCTGGGAGGCGCCACCTGAAGAAGGGAAAGGGTTCCGATGCGGGAGGGGTAGCGGGTGAAGAGGGCCTCCAGGATTTCGACTCTTTCCAGGAATCCCTTGGAATAGTCCATCCGTTCGACGGAGATGAGGTAGGGACGGATCTCCTCACAAGGCCCCAGAAGCCCCGCCTCCCGGAGGATCTCACGGGCGGCGCGGACTCCCGCGGGATCCCGGGAGAGACGGTCGAAATAGGCCGGATCGATGGAAACGGGAAAGACACCCAGGGAGAGGGTCCGGAGCCCGTTGTCCGTCATGACTGAAAGATGCCGGCCGTCCCAGGAGGCGCGATTCCCGTACAGAAGGCGGACCGTGTCCAGGAAGCTGTCCCGGTAACGCTCCGTCTGGAAACCGATCCGGTCGTGAAAGAGAAGACCGTCGACCAGCTCGGAAAGCCAGGGACGATCCGCGGCGAAGGAAATCTCGACCCAGGGAATGTGCCAGAAGAAGGCCAGGGGCGGAAGATGGTCTCCGGCCATCCGGCGGATCTCCCGGGCCACGAGGGCGAGCTGGTAGTCGTGGATCCAGATGGCCCCGGGGGCGAGGGTCGCAAGGGATTCGACCACCCGGCCGGCCAGACGACGGTTCACCTGGACATAGGCCTCGAAGGAATCCCCGCTCTCCACGACCCTGTCCGGGTCGTCATGGAATAGCGGCCAGAGCACCCCGTTCGAGAAGCCCGCATAATGGGCCTCCCGAACCTTGTCCGGAAGCGAGAGGCGCTTTAGACGATACCCCGGTCCCTCGGGGGCCTCTCCGGGCGGCGGAATTCTCAAAAGATCCGGCCCCCCCGAATCCCGGAGAGCGATCCATTCTCCCCCCACCCGTCCCAGGAGCCGGTGAATCGTCTGGCTCACGCCTCCGGGCGGAAAGGAGAGAGTCCCGGCGCCCTCCCAGACCACCGGTTCGCGATTGGTGACCACGAGAAGGGGGGCCGGACCAAATTCCCGCCGGTAGAAGGCCAGCATCTCTTCCGGCGTCCGGCATTCGCCCCCCCGGTCCTCCTTCCCGAAGGCAGGCGCCGGGGATGAAGAAAGGACCGACGCCATCAGCGGACCTCCGTCAGCGCGGCCTTCAAGGGAGGCGTCCGGGGGGCGCGGGCGCTTCCCCTCGTTTCCCGGAGGATGGAGCGGTAGAGCGCCTCGTAGCCGTCCACCATGACCTCGGTGGAATAGAGCTCAACAGCCCGGGACCGGCAGGCCCGCCGGTCGATCCCGGAGATCTTGTGGGCCAGGACCTCCGCCATTTCCGCCTCGCTGTCCACCAGATATCCGTTCACCCCGTCTTCCACAAGCTCGGTCGCGGCGCCCCGACGGAATGCGACGACGGGCGTTCCGCACAGCATGGCCTCGATCATGACAAGGCCGAAGGGCTCCTCCCAGCGGATGGGGACGAGAAGGGCCCGGGCTCCCTGGAGAAGGGCCACCTTCTGGAGATGGTCGACCTGGCCCAGCCAGTGTACGAGGGGATTTTTCAGAAGACCCCGGAGGGTGTCGTTGTAGAACCAGGTATCGCAAGGATGGACCGCCCCCCCGATATGGAGCGGCATCCCGGCCTCGAGGGCGACCCGGCAGGCGCTGTCCGGCCCCTTTTCGGGGGCCAGGCGTCCCAGGAAGGCCGCATGGGTTCCCGGCTCGAAGGACGGCGGATAGGCCGACGGATCCAGGCCGTGATGGATGACGGAAAACCGGGAGAGCGGAACTTCCTGTTCCTTCTGGGAGTGGCTGATCGCCACATAGTGGTTTTCCGGATAGTGGCGATAGATCTCCGAAAACTCGGGGGTTCGGGAATGGTGGAGAGTCACGACGGCCGGAACATTGGTGATTGAGGCGTAGGGCACGGCCACCGGCGACTGCCAGTGGACGACGTCGATATCGTTCCGCTCCATGATCCGCTTCGTGGAGAAGGCGAGATGGATCTGCTCGTCCCGGGGAACGATGGGCCAGCGTGCGGAGGGGAAGGCGCATTCGACATAGGCCCGCGTCCGGGAATCTCCCGTGGCAAAAAGAACCACCTCATGGCCTCGGTCGATCAGCTTTTCGGCCAGATGGTAGAGGAAGAGCTCGGTTCCCCCATACTTTTTGGGAGGAACGCTGACAAAGGGAGTCGATACCAGGGCGATTCTCACGCGTCATTCTCCTTTCGCCGGTGTTTCAGGACGGGGCGACAGGCCGGCCAGGGCGGCCAGAAATCCTGGCACCGGACGGCCGAAGGTCCTCCCCGAACGATGTCCGGCCTCGATCAGGTTCACGGCGGCCCAGGAAAGGATCAGGACACCGCCAAGCAACATCAGGACAGTCTGGATCCCCATGGCCGTCACGAGGGAGGGAAGTCCGGTCATCCCCAGGATCGCCCCCCCCAGAAAGCCCAGACTCATGGTCGTCAGAACCCGCGAGAGAAGACGGGCGGGGGCATGGTTCTGAAGGAGCGTGTGGACGAGGGGATTCACGAGCGAGACCGCCATCCCGAAAAGGGCCATCAGCAAAAGGTCGACCGCCATCTGGCGGGAAGCCGAGACCAGGAGGATCAGGATCCCTCCCGCCAGGAAGCCGGTGGCAATCCACCGGAAGAGATTTTTCGGGGGCCGGACGGTCAGGGCCAGCGAGGCCAGGAGCATCCCCACCCCATAGGCGGAAAGAAGCATGCCGAATCCCTGGGACCCGGCATGGAGGACGGCATGGGACAGGATCGGGAGAAGGAGGGTCACCGGACCGGTGATCAGCCCGTACAGGGTCATGATGACAAAGAGCCCCAGAAGAAGCCTGTCGCCCGAAAAGACGAACCGGACCCCCTCCCCCACCTCGGCCAGGATTCCGGCGAACCCCGGGAGGGAGACCCGGTCCTCCCCTCCGACCTCCCGGATCCGGATGAGGAGGAGAAAGAGGGCCGAGACGAGAAAGGTCATCCCGTTTGCGATCATGACGAAGACCGGATTGTAGAGGGCCGACAGGACCCCGCCCAGCAGGGGACCCACCAGGATTCCCACCTGCCCGGTCGTCTGCATCAGGGCATTGGCCGAGACCCTCCGCGGTTCGTGGACCATCAGGGGAATGGCCGAATAGAGGGCCGGCCCGAAGATCCCGCTGGCGGTGGCGATGAGAAAGACGAGCAGATAGAGGATGGGAAGGGAGAGGTGATGGAGGGCGTAGAGGAGCGGAATCAGAAGGACGAGCAATCCGCGGACGGCATCGACAGCGATCATGACATTCCGCTTCGAGCAACGGTCCAGCATGACTCCGTTGGCCCAGAAGAAAAGCATCGGGGGAAGGGTCTGGAGAACCCCCACGATGATCATCGCCTGGGGGCTTTTCGTAAAAAGATAGACGAACCAGAAGAGAGCCACCTTGTTGAGGTTCTCTCCCAGCTGGGAGACCAGCTGGCCCAAAAGCAGAAGTCCGAAATTTCGCTCGACGAGAAGGTCTCTCGATTCGCGGATATTGGCGATAAAAGCCATGCCTTATCTTTCCCCCCGTCATTCCATTCGCCTCCGGCTCCCGGAGAACTTGATCACCGGAGGTACCGCAAAATTCGGGCCAGGCAAAAGGGGCAGGACGGGGCTGGAGGTCTTTGACGATCCGGCCGCCCGGGTCCGGAAATCCGTTTCCCCTCAGGACAGTCGGGAGCGGAAAAGTGTTACCAAAAGCAACACGCCTGCCGACACGACAAACAGGATCCCTCCCTCGATATGGAGAAAGGCTGTCACCGGGTGGCGATGAAGGAAGAGCGTCCCTCCCTCGATGCCCACGATCGCGGCCAGGAGGAAGAGGGTCATCACGACGGCCAGAACGCGCCCCAGGGCCAGGGAGGGAACGATCTGCTGGATGCGGGCATAGGCGAGCGGCTGGGCCCACGAGAGCCCGACCCCGATGAGAATGAGAAACAGGAATCCGGCGGAAGGCCAGGGGAGAACCGGCAGGAGAAGAAAGGCTCCGGACGCCAGGAGCATTCCTCCCGAAATCAGGGAAAAGTGACCCGGGAGCCTCCGGCCCAGGAGAAGGCCTCCTCCGAGGAAGGAGCCCAGAAAGTAGGCGCCGGACAACAGGGCATAGAAGGAGGGCGGTGTCCGGAAGACCTGGGAGGAGAGGAGCGGAAAGACCAGCGACATGGGCGCATTGAAGAGGGCGAAAAGCATGAGGAGGAGGCTGCAGAGCATGAGGACCGGATTCTTCAGAAGAATTCCCGCCGAGTGAAGAAAGCCGGAGACCATCCCGGCCCTGGACGATCCTTCATCCCGCGGGGAGTGTCCCGGGTCGTGTCCCTTCCCCTCGATGCGACGGCGCTCGAGAGGATCGAGCGGAGGGGGGATGAGGGCCAGCAGAAAGGCCGAGAGGACAAACCCTCCGCCGGAGACCACCAGGAGCCAGGGAGCGGGAAAATAGAGCAAGAGGCCGGCCGTCACCAGGGGGCCCAGAAAATATCCTCCCTGCCCGGCGATCTGAATCCAGCCGTTGGCGTGTTTCAGGCGATCGGTGGGGACGAAGCCGGGGATCGCGGCGTTGAAGGCCGGTCCGAAACCGGCGGAAAAAAGGGCCGTCACCACGACAACCGTCAGGAGGGTGGGAGTCCGGAGCGGTTCGAAGAGACTCATCAGAGGAATGATGGCATAGGTGGCCCCCTTGAAAAGGTTGATGGCGGCCATGAATATCTGACGCGGAAGGAGATCGATGAGGACCCCGGCGGGGATGAGGATCAGGAAGGGGATGATCGTCTGGAGAAGTCCGATCCGGCCCACGAGCGTCACATCGTTGTGCCGGATCCGGAAGGCGATCCAGGTCAGGGCGGTCTGGGTCATTCCCTCGCTGAACTGGGTGAGGGTGTAGGCGGCGAGAAGGCCGACAAAGGGAGCCGAGGCCAGCGACCGGGAGAGGAGGCTGCCGCGAAGCGCAACGACAAACCCCCGGAGAAAGGAAAATGCCGCCCATTTCACGAGGGTGCCTCCGCCGGCCCGTCTCCGATGCCGTCAGCCTCCGGCCAGAAGACCCGACAGCTCCGGACAGGCCTTGACCGGCTGAAATTCCTGAAGGTCGTGGCGGGCCACACCGGCCTTGGCGTAGGGATCCCCGGAAAGAAGGGATTCGATCTCCCCCCTGTCCCTGCCGCGCATGAGCAGGAGGCCTCCCGTCCGGGGGACGAGCGGTCCCGAGAGCAGCAGGGACCCGTCCTTAACGCAGCCGTCGAGAAAGGCCCGGTGGGGCGGGACCAGAGGCTCGATCTCCGAAAAGGGTTTCAGATAGACGACATGGACGACAAAATACCGGAAGGACGCCTCCATGCCGTCCCCTAGACCTTGTAGGAGAGAACGGAGCGGACCTTTTCCCCGGAGAGCCGGTCCCGGCCTCCGAGACCCTCGAGCTCCGCCACAAAGAGGAGTTCTTCGACCTCCCCTCCCAGGAGCCGGACGAGACCGAGGGCCGCCCGGGCCGTCCCGCCCGTCGCGAGTAGATCGTCCACGAGAAGGACGCGTTCTCCCTTGGCGATCGCCCCTTCCTGCATGGCGATGGTATCCTGCCCGTATTCGAGATCGTAGGAGAACTCCCGGACACTCCCCGGAAGCTTGCCCTTTTTCCTGACGGGAACGAATCCCGCCCCCAGAAGCTGGGCCATCGGAGCCGCCAGGATGAACCCGCGGGCCTCGATCCCGACGACGCGGGTGATCCCCTTTCCCCGATAGGGGGCCGCCAGGTGTTCGACCAGCTTCGGGAAGGCCTCCCGGGAGCCAAAAAGGGGCATCAGGTCGTAAAAGAGGATCCCCTTCTTCGGGAAGTCCGGAACGGTCCGGACATAGGTACCAAAATCCATGAACGTCTCCTGGTCTTGAGGTGTGATCCTGTTCGGGACTCATGTCCCGTCATTTCTCTTCCGGCACGTCCCCAAGAGAATGGGCGGCAAAGGGCCGGGCATCGTCGAGATAGGCGCGCATCTTGGAAAGGGCCACCGCCTCGATCTGGCGAACCCGTTCCCGGGTCACGCCCAGAATCTTTCCGATTTCCTCGAGCGTCATGGAATCTCCCCCCTCGAGACCGAAGCGGAGGCCGATGACCTGGCGCTCCTTCGCTCTCAAGATCCCGAAGGCGGCAGAAATTCCCTGCATGTTCTCCTTTTTCTCCACCACATCGAGGGGGGAGTCGGCGTTCCGGTCTTCGAGGATGTCCTTCAGGCTGTTTTCGTCCCTCTCGCCGATGGGGGCATCGAGAGAAACGGCTGACCGAAGGACCTGATGAAGGCCTTCGAATTCGGAGACCGTAAGCCTCGCCTTCCGGGCGGCCTCTTCCGGATCCGGCGCCCGACCGTCGGCCACCATCTGCTCGACCTGGGAGAGATACTGGTTGACCTTTTCCATCATGTGGACGGGCAGGCGGATCAGGTGTCCCTGATTGATGGCCGCCCGCTCGATCGCCTGGCGGATCCACCAGGAGGCGTAGGTGCTGAAGCGGAATCCCTTCTCCGGGTCGAAGCGGTCCACGGCCTTCATGAGGCCGATGTTTCCCTCCTCGATCAGGTCGGAGAACCCCAGGCCCCGGCCGACATAGCGCTTGGCGATCAGAACGACCAGGCGAAGGTTGGAGAGGATCATCCGCTCCCGGGCGGCCTGGTTGCCCTTGGCGATCTCCCGGGACAGGGAAATCTCCTCCTCCGCCGAAAGGAGCGGATAGTCCCGCAGGTTTTTCAGATAGAGCCCCAGGGATCCGGCCTCGGGCGAGGATCCGGCCTTCTCCGGAGTTTCCTCCGGAGCGGAAGCCTCCTCCCCGGCCTCCTCCGGAGGTCCCGCGTCCTCCAGAATATCGTCGGTCATTCTAGAACCCTCTCGATCCGGAATTCCCGAAAATCCTCGACCCTCGATCCGACCTCCTCCGGCGGGAGATCCCGAACATCGAGGGAGACAACCGCTGATCCGGCGGGGCCCTGCCTGAGGGTTTCCACCCAGGAAGAGCGCTGTTCTTCGGGAACGAGGGAAAGAATCTCGACCGAGCCGTCGGACAGATTGCGGACCCAGCCCAGAATTCTTCTCTCGTCGGCCTGCGTTTTCACATAGGCGCGAAAGCCCACACCCTGCACCTGTCCGGTCACCCTGATATGGAGGACGCATTTTTTCATAGGCATGGTCGGCAGTCAAACAGTGCGAAGGACCGGAAACATCGGCTAAGGAGGCCAGAGAACGGGAGTTGCTGGCGAAAAGAGTAAATCAAGAAAAAAATGGTCGGGGCGAAAGGATTTGAACCTTCGACCCCACCGTCCCGAACGGTGTGCGCTACCAGGCTGCGCCACGCCCCGACAAAGCCCCTGGTCCGAGGATCTCCTCCACGGAATCAAGAAAGATTCCCCTACTATACATCAACGACGGGCCCCCTGACAATCCCGCCCGTCGCGGTGAGGGGAACCGGTCCGGCTGGCGGCCAAAGGGGCGGGCGGGGCAGGCAGGTCTTCCTGATCCCGGGTCCCTTTCCCCTTCTGTCCCCCGGGGAGGGCGGTCCTTTTTTCCGCTTCCTTCCTCCCTCTCTCAACCGGAAGAGATAGTGCCTCCTCCCGTCCGATTCCGCCGGAGCCCAGGATTTCCGGCACCATGGACAATCCTTCCAAGGGTGGTATTCTAGAAATGTGGGAGAAAGGATCCGGGGAATTCACCGGACCCTCCGCTCACGCAAAAGGCCCCTTTGTAGGGGCCTTGATTTGTCCCTTGCCCTGATCACCCTGTCGTTATGAGGTCAGGCGAACCTGCCGTCTTAAAGATTCCAGCCGCACGAATCGCAGAATCCTTCTATGTCCACAGCCCGGACATGAGGAGTTCAAAAGTGGGTCCGGAGAAACCGGAAGAAACGGCATCTGCCAGGAAAGGCAAGGAGGCACCCTCATGGATACGCCAGGAGACAGGACAAAATTCAGAGATCTTTTTCCTTCCGGCGAGTTCCCGGCAGAGGGCAGGCACGGTCTACCGGATGAAGGAAGAAGGGGATCCCTGAGCTGACGAGGCCCGAAAGGAGCTTATTATTGACTTTTCGTAAATGCTCAAGAGCCCCTCACACCTAGAAGCGGAAGACCGGGCAGAGTTATTGAAGTCAATCTTCTTTCAGCCTTCATCAGAAGTTTGCCAAACCCACTCGTGCATTATAATATAACCAAAGTGATACCCGTTTCGGAAATACATCTTTACCAGGTAGAAAAATTATGAAAACCACTTTAGAAAAAACTCATTTCAAGCTCGATAAGAAAAAATTCGCCGAGCTTTTGTTATATGTCGCCCGAAAATCCCAAAAGGATCCTACTTTTGGAGCAACAAAGCTCAACAAGTTGCTTTTTTTCTGTGATTTTCAAGCCTATCTTCAACTCGGGAGACCTATTACGGGAGCGGACTATCGAAAATTGGATCACGGTCCAGTTCCCTGCCCACTTCCAGAAATCCGGGAAGAACTTGAAAATAAGCAGGATGCAATCTTAGTTCAGGAAAAATACTTCAATCACCCTCAGAAAAGACTTTTTGCGCTGAGGGATCCTGATTTGTCTGAGTTTTCTGGTGCCGAAATCGCAATCGTTGATGAAATGATAGACATTTTCCGAGAAATGGATGGGACCGGAATTAGCGATTTTTCCCACTTTTCCATTGGATATCAAATGGTCGGCTATGGGGAGACAATTCCCTACGAGGCGGCTTTTATCTCTCCTCCCTTTCCTTTGGATGAAGGAGAAATCCGAAGAGCACATGAGCTGGCTAAAAAACATGGCTGGAAATAATTGGCCCGGACAATCCGATGGGATCCACTATTTCAAGATTGTCTCAAGATCTGGAAACAAAATTCCCGCCGAATCGACGAAGTTTTATGGGGAATTGATGCTGCCTTGGCGGCTGTCCCCGAGAAATTTCCAAGAGTTCCCCACCTCGAAATGGATATTCGGGTCATTTTGACCGAGCCCGCTTTGGGTATCCCACCATTTCGGATTTATTTCAGGATCGATGACGCAAACACCGTGACCTTACTTTATATAGAACCGATTCAACAAAATAACCAATGAAGTTGCACCTCCCCCTTCTTCTTGCAACGGCATCTCACTGACCAATTCGACTCCAAGTTCAGGAGTGCGGAGCCAGTGAATAAAAAGGATAAAAAAAGGAGTGCGCCTTCCTCCCCGCCGCAAACCATGGAGTTTCCAATGCGCGCAAAGGATGAAAATTCGTTTGGATGGGGCCTTCTCTTTCACGACTGTCCGGCCTCGTTCTTCCAATGGCCGGCCAGGCGGACGCTCTTTTCGTCGGCCGTCCTTCCGGCAAAGAGGCCCTTTTGGGGCCCCCCGGTCCGGCTCTCCGGCATGAAAACGAAGGCCGGCCGGACCGCTGTTATTAAAAGTGGGTCCGGAGAAACCGGAAGAAACGGCATCTGCCAGGAAAGGCAAGGAGGCACCCTCATGGATACGCCAGGAGACAGGACAAAATTCAGAGATCTTTTTCCCTCCGGCGAGTTCCCGGCGGAGGGCAGGCAGCCGGCCCCCTCTCCCTGTCCGGAGGCATCCAGATGAGCTCGTCCCTTCCAGTCCGCATCCCTTTTGACCATGGGACGATCGACGGATTGCTCGGAGTCCCCCGGAGCGCCCGGGGCCTGGTTCTGTTCGCCCATGGCAGCGGCTCGTCCCGGCTCTCCCCCCGGAACAACTTCGTGGCGGGGGTCCTCAGAAAGGCCGGTCTCGCGACATTGCTCATGGATCTTCTGACAGGGGAGGAAGAGGACCTTCCCGAACACCGCTTCGACATCCGCCTTCTGACGGAGAGGCTGATGGCCGCGGGGGCATGGGTGAAGACGAACGAGGAGACGGAGTCTTTGCCGCTGGGCCTTTTTGGAGCCAGCACCGGTTCTGCGGCGGCCCTTGAAGCCGCCTCCCTTCTCGGACCCGATGTCTTCGCCGTGGTCTCGCGGGGAGGACGCCCCGACATGGCCAGCCTCCGGGCCCTGGCCGGGGTCATGGCGCCAACCCTGTTTCTGGTGGGGGAACTCGACCGGGAGGTGATCGCCCTGAACCGGGAGGCCTTCGGTCCGCTTCGATGCGCGAAAAAGATGGTCATCGTTCCGGGCGCCACGCATCTCTTCGAGGAACCGGGCACCCTGGAAGAGGTCGGCAGACTCGCTACGGACTGGTTTTTGCTGCACCTCCCGCCGCACGCGTGAGAATGGCCTCGACCTCCTCGTCCGACACCTGGGGAAAGTTCGAATAGAACTCTCCCACCGCATGAAAGAACTCCGGAGTTTCAAGACAGACCACCTCGTCGGCATAGGGCCGGACCTTCTCCACCGTCTCCGAAGAAGCGACCGGAACCGCACAGACAAGCCGTGCCGGCTTTTGCGAGCGCAGGGAATGAAGCGCGGAAATCATGGTCGCCCCCGTCGCCAGACCGTCGTCCACGACGATCACGATCCGTCCCGCCGGGTCGATGGGAGGCCGGAGGGGGGTATACCGGACCCGCCGCTTCCGGATCACACCGAGCTGGAAGGTCTTTTCCCGGTCGATATAGTCGGCGGTCCCCCCGGCCTCCTCCGCATAGGGCGCCACATAGGTCCATCCGGACTCCGCCACGGACCCGATGGCGAACTCGGGGTTATAGGGAGCCCGGAGCTTCCGGACCAGCACCACATCCAGATCCCCGTCCAGTTCGCGGGCCAGAATTTCCCCCATGGGAACGGCCCCCCGGGGAATGGCCGCAATCAGGGGACGGCGTCCCCTGAATTTCGCAAGGACCCGGACAAGCCTGTGGGCGGCCTCGATGCGGTCAGAAAAGATCATGCCGTTCAGCGTCTCTTGCTCCTTTTTTTCCGATCCCTCTACGAGCATACCCGACTTGAACTTTCCGGTCCAGGGAATCCTTCAGACAATTCCGGGCAGGGAGCATGTCCCCCTGCTACTCCGTCCCGATCGGGACGGCCTTCGGAGGGGTTCCGGGGCGTTTGCCGATACGGACCTTCAGGACCCCTTCCTTCATGGTCGCCTTGACACTGGCGGGATCGGCATCCTCCGGCAGGGTGAAACTTCTGAGAAAGGATCCATAGCACCGTTCGATCCGGTGATATCGGACTCCCTCCTTCTCCTCCCTCTCCTTCTTTCGCTCCCCGGAGATCGTCAGAACCCCGTTCTCCACCGTCACCTTCATGTCCTCCTTTTTCACCTCCGGAAGCTCCGCCGTGACGAGATAGTCCTTTTCCTCCTCGGCCACATCCACCGAGGGAGACCAGTCGAAGATCGTGACCGCTCCCTCTCCTTCCCTCATCGTCTCTTTTCCGCGACGTCCGAACCAGGGCGCCATGCGGCGACCGAACTCCTCGAACTCCCGGACAGGATCCCACCTCAACAGACTGCTCATGACCGACCTCCTCACAAAGTTCTTCCTGCGACAACGGCTCCGGACGGGATCTCCGGTCGGTTGTCGCGCCTCTTTTTCTCCTTCCGGCCCCGCCCCGGAGGGGATCCGTGCCCGAATCCTGCCAAAGAGCTTTACCCCGACTCCCGGCCGGCATGGGTCAGCGGGGATCCGCCCGGAGCGGATGCCGCAGGCGACGCCGCTCCTTCATGCGGGAAGGTCCCGCCCCTGAGGAACCGGGAGGGGGTCTTCCGGATCCGCTCCAGCACGATATCCAGAAGATCCCCCCCGTACGACGTGAACTCTCGCTCGTAGCCCACGACATTCCTCGCCTGGAGAATCTCTCTCGCAGACTCCGGATCGACCCCGAAGATCGCGATCAGGGCGGTCGCAATCTCCCGGGCATGTCTTCGGAGGTCCCCGTCGTTCTGCCACGCCCCGACCCCGAGGGACAAACGGGGCGAAAGCCTCCCCAAAAAGACATAAAGGTCGTTCTCGGGCTCGGTCAGGGGAGCATGCTTGGCCCACAGAGCCGCTTTTTCGAAGACGGACCGCTCGACCGCAAAGCCGCAGATCCCCCCCGAGAGGAAATCCCCGAAATCCCGCGTCAGAACGAGCACCGTCCTCTGGCAGGGGTGGATGGCCAGAGGGCCGTCCGCGGTCCCGACGCATTGCATGTAGTCCCAGACGGACATGGCTTCGCAGACAAGATTTTCCATCGGCAGACCCCACTTCTCGACCATTTCGAGGGTCTGGAAGGGGTCCACAGGAATCCTCTTTCCGTCCTTGTCGACAAAGAATTTCGTGTTGACGAGAACATCAACGTTGTGGTCCGCATAATAGGCCAGGGCGAGAGCGTCATATCCAGTCAGATGAACCGTCATCGGGATCTCCTTCCGTGGAGATTGGATTTTCCATAATACCCTCTCCTTTTCGGGGCCCCCCTCCCCCTTTGCAAGGAGGAGGAGCCCCGGCCAGAGAGGGGGCCGGGCTGGTCGTCTATGGAGCGGAGAGGATCAGCCCGTTGCCATCGCATGGTGGGAAAAAACGGCCTTGAAGACCGGGTCCAGAGAATTGAGGGGGAGCGGAGGTTTCATGCGTCCCGCCCCGGGTTCGGCGGCCGACGCCAGGTCTCCCAGAGAAAGCAGCCCGACCAGGTGGCCCGCCTTGTCGACCACGGGAAGCCGCCGGATTTCGTGTGCCTTCATGATTTCGATCGCCGTCTCGACCGGATCCTCCGGACGGCAGGTCCAAAGCGTCTGGCCGTGCACGACCTCCTGGACCTGGAGCTCCCAGAGGGATCTGTGGTTCAGGAAGGAGGACATGGCGATGTCACGGTCGGTCACGATCCCCACGGGTTTCCCCCCGGAATCCACCACAGGCACGCTGCCGACATTCTCCGACCACATCACGTTGGCCACGGAGGCCAGGGTTGAATCGGGCGTACAGGTCTTGACGTCACTCGTCATGATATTCCGGACTTCCATCCTTTTCCTCTCTTTCAATCCCGCGAGGGAGACAGGAGTCCTCCCTCATTTGGCGGGGGGCTCCTTCCGGTGAGAATCCCTGTTCCAATTTTTCACGGACACGCTCCAGCACGAGATCGAGGAGCATTCCTCCGTGCAAGATGTCCCACTCCCCGGAAATCCGGGAGGCGGGACGGGCCGTCAGCCTTCGCCAGACACTATTGGAATCGATTCCGAAAAGAGTCATCAATTCGTTGGATATCTCGATCGAATACCGGAGAAGCTCCAGATCGTCCTTCCATTTCCCCTCCACAAGTGGCATCGAAGGAGACAGGGAGATGAGGAATTTTTCGATGTCGTAGTCTTTTCCGGCCACCGGCGTCTGCATCGCCCAGAGGGCCGCATATTCGAAGACCTCGGAATGGATGGCGAAGGCCCGGATCCCCTTCCAAAATTCCGGCCCATGGAGCCGGTTGAAGACCAGGACGGTATGGCGGGAGGGATGCAGGACAAGGGAACCCTCCGCTTCGGCCTGAAGAAGGCTGTTCCACACCGAGGGAACGCGGGAGATTCCAGTCTCACGGCCGTCTCTTCCCCGGGGGCGCGTTTTTGGATCTCCGCCTCCCTCTTTTCCAGCTTTCACAGGAATCCGAAAGGGGGGGAAAAAAGCTCCCTCCCCCGACGTTTCGGGGCAAGGTCCCTGAAATAGAGTCTCCGGCGCTCCTTGACTGTTCATCACGACCCTCCCTGGCAATGGTCTGAAACAGGGCTGTTTTTGCCCATTGACGAAGGAATCTTCTCTTAACGGGCGCACTCCGGATTCATGGCCCCCGAAATGGGCCTCCTCTTCAAAGGTCTCTCCCCGACCTGTGGGACGGGGCTCCTGCGAAATCTTTTCCGGAGTTCCCTCAGCCCCCAAAACCCAGGAGCCTCCGGAAACCGGACACAAATTTCGCCGATCGCGAGGAGGATTTTCCGGATCCGGATCTCTTCTCGAGGAGCTTGAGAAGGGATCCGTCCAGGGGAAGGAAGTTCTGGACGACCCCGTCTTTCCGAAGCAAGACCACGCCCCGATTTTTCGATTGTTTTTCCATTCCGGACCTCCGATCGTTATCGGAACTGACGCTCTTTTCGATGAGGCCGACAAGGCCGACAAGGATCAACAAGGGGAAAAGGAACCTGAAACCCAACAAAGACTTTTCGCCCGACAAGGCCTCAATCCGACAGTGAATGCCCTCACCTGTCACTTCTGGGGAAAGATCTCTCCAGACATTCAATAATGTTTAT
This sequence comes from Nitrospirota bacterium, assembly GCA_023481175.1. Taxonomy (GTDB): domain Bacteria; phylum Nitrospirota; class Leptospirillia; order Leptospirillales; family Leptospirillaceae; genus UBA4572. The sequence continues at coordinate 121,649 of JAMCWM010000008.1, read as the reverse complement.
GCAAGATCTGTTCTAAGAAAAAAACATCATTTGATCACAGCAAGATAAAAGTCAAGAATCGAACCAGGCCCCAAGTCCGGTCCGGGGGAAGGAAGATCCCGCATCCGCTCATGCCATACAAGTCCTTGCCAGTCATCGAGAATTAAAAATTCTCCAGGCGGGGGTCCGAGGACCCTTTCCCGATTTCCGGACAAAGGAATTTCGTGGACTCCCGAGGAGAGGTCCACCGGGGGCCGTCTTCTCTCCCCGTCGACGCCATTTAATTGTCTCGGAATTTGGACAGTCCGACGGAAATCGCTGGCGGAACATCGACAGGACAAGAGTTTAAAATCTTTCAATCAACAACACATCTTGATGATATTTTCCCGCCATCGCGGGACTTCAGGGAAACTGGACAGAGGAGGCGCCACAGACTGGCGGACGAATGGCCGATGGAAGGAAGATCAGGAAAGATCCGGGCTCGGAATCGGGGATCATTTCAGGAAAAACATCAGAGTAAAGCTTTCGGGATCCCGGGGGGGGGGTCAGAAAAAACAATCCATTTTCGCGTCCGCCCGACTCATCGGACGTCCGTCTCCTCACCCTCCGCGGAGACCCTGCCGTCGGCGCCGAGGCCGTACTTTTTGAGAAGGGCGTACAGAGTGGTCCGCGTGACGCCGAGATGGCGGGAAGAAAGATTCACGTTGTTGTTGTTCCTGTGGAGCGTGGCAAGGATGATTTCGCGTTCCACGCGGTTCTTGATCTCCCGCAAGGTTTCCCCATGACTCCGGGAGGACCCTTCCTCCGCGTCAAGACCCAGGTCTTCCGGCCGGATAAAGGGACCGTCGCTCATGAGCACGGCGCTCTGGACCTTGTTGATCAATTCCCGCACGTTTCCGGGCCAGGGATACCGCAGCATTTCGCGCAGGGCGGCGGGGGTGAATCCCTTCAGGTTGCCCACCCGTTCCGTCGAGAATTTCCTGAAAAAATGCTGGGCCAGGGCGATGATGTCCCCTTCGCGGCTCCGGAGGGGGGGGAGGGGGATCTTCAGGACATTCAGCCGATAAAAGAGATCTTCACGGAAACGTCCCTCCCGGCAGGCCTTTTCGAGGTCTTTGTGCGTGGCGGCGATGATCCGGACATCGACGGGAATTTCGAGAGAGCTCCCCACCCGCAGGATCTTTCCCGTTTCCAGGACCCGCAGGAGGTTGACCTGGAGTTCGAGAGGCATATCCCCGATCTCGTCGAGCATGATCGTCCCGGTGTGGGCCGATTCGATATGGCCGATCTTGCGGGACGCCGCCCCGGTGAAGGCCCCCTTTTCGTAACCGAAGAGTTCGGACTGGATAAGGTTGTAGGGGATCGCGCCACAATTTATGGCGATGAATGGTCCCCGTCTCCGGCCGGATTGCTCATGGATGGCCCGGGCCACCAGCTCCTTTCCCGTTCCGCTCTCTCCCGTGATCAGGACGGAGGCATCGACGGAGGCGACCTTCCGGATCCGTCGGACCACCTCCTGCATGGCCGGACTCCTTCCGACGAGATCGGACAAGGGAACGGACTCCTCCGGGACGGCCTGATCGGACAGGAGAGGGATCCGGGCCATGCCCAGGGCATGGCCCATCACGACTTTCAGTCGATCGGGATCGACCGGAAGGAGATGGAAGTCGTGGCAGACATTCTGGATCAGACGGAGAACATGGAAATTTCCCAGGCCCCGGGGCTCGAGGAGCGCGATCCACCGGCAGGTGACCTCGGACAGGGAGAGGAGGTCCCGGTATTTTTTCTCCGTCATGTCCGCCGGCAAATAGGCGAGACCGACGTCGACCTTTTCTTTCCTGCTGTACTTTTTCAGGCTCTCAAGAGAGCGGACCGGAACGATGGCCCATTCATCCTTCAGGGCTTCGAGGACACTGAGGGAGGGAACGACCCCCGACTCGAGGAGGACAAGGGATTTTTTGGGGAGGGGAACCTGAAAGAACTCTCGTGACTCCGTCTCGGGTGTTTTCATGGTCCTCCTTCGGGCCAGAGAGGCCAACGGTAGGGCGAACACGCCTGGTCTGTCACCGGAAGCTCATTTCCCAAGGACTTTCTCGGATATTATCGGAAAATCCCTTTCTTTTCATGATAACTTAAATCAAAAGAAAAAGCAAAACGCCCGCTGACGGCCTGACGGCTGGGGGAATGCCGCAAAATCCGGTCTCACGGGAAAGGGACGGGTCGCTGTGGGCATTTTTCCGGACCTCCCCGAGATCCCCGTTCCGAAGGATCCGGGGTCCCAAACCCCGGGTCAATCCAGCGTGTGCGTCGCCTGACCGTTCAGACGCGAATCGATCTCCGTGAAGAGCCGGGGAGCGGGCAGGAAGGAATCCCCTTCGTTCACCGGAATTCTTGGGTCGATGATCGGCCACGAGAGGATATTCCGGATCCGGCGGAGCGGAAAGGAGAAGAGAAAGAGAGATACCAGATCGCGCCGGATCCCGGGATTGCCATTCCGATCCTCGCGAGAAAGAGGCCCTTGGCGGCCGGAATGCCCCGGAAGGCGTTGTCGAGAAGGGCAGGAACCACTGATCAGAAGATCCAAAGACGGGAAAGATCCGGAACCGATCCGATCTTTTTCTCCCTGGAGAAAGTCCTTCGGGCAATGGGGGGAGGGAAAAAGCTTAAATTGGATGTTGCCGTCTCATACCGCAGAAGATCCCAAAAACGACGACCATGAGCGTGATGCCTCCGGGCATTGTCTGGGGAACAATGAAAAAGCGTGAATACCCGAAACAAAAAAGGGGAAGGCCTTCGCCTTCCCCTCAAAAGCCCAAAATGAATCAAACCGGGCTCTCCCTTTCTCTTCAGGAGCGAAACCCGTTGGATCGATCTTGGGCTTGCGTCAGACGGTGGCCTCCTCTTCCGAGGGATTGAGAAGGCGATTCAATTCCCCTTCGGGAATACGACGGTGATTCCCGGGCGTCCGGATCGTCCGGATCTTGCCCATGCGGTCCCATGTCCGGATCGTCACCTGGGAGACTCCCAGGACTTCGGCGACCTCGCGGACGGTCAGAAGCTTCTGATACTTTCCTTCTTCCATGTCCTCCTCCTGAAGCTGAACGTTCATGGACGAAAACGGCTTTCACAACAATCGGCCGCTATTCTTCTTATAGTGATCCAATCGGAAGCGGTTTTCAAGAGTTTTTAATTTTTTTGAGTAACCGGAGGTTAGGCGGGAAATCTCCCCGAAGCTCCGGAGAAGGTCGACCGCCAGAGCTCGAGAAAGCGGTCGGCGTCGGAGAAGGCCTCGAAGCCGACGCGAACGAGACGGGCTCCCTCCGGCGGACCGAATCCCTCGGCGAGCCGGATGCGAACCCCCTTCTCCCCGAGACGGAGACGGAAGGACCGTCCTTCGTCGGCCCCGAACCCCGGGGCCGCCAGGATCATGGGACCCTCCCCGTGCAAGGTGGCGACGCCCAGAGCTTCGAGTCCCGCACGAAGCCGGTCCCGGACCCGGTCGCTCCAGCCGAATTCGGAGGCCTTTCTCCTTCCCATCGCCCACCGGATCACCGCCTGCTCGAGATGCCCGGCGCTCCAGGGCCCCAGGGCCGCGCGCATGCGACCTGCGATTTCCGGCGGTCCCGCCAAAAAGCCCGCCCGTATTCCGGGCAGTCCCGTAATCTTTGTCAGGGAGCGAAGGACGATGAGTCCCTCCTCCCCGGCCCGGGAGAGTACGGAAGAACGATTGTCGAGAAAGTCCTGGAAGGATTCGTCCGCCAGGAGGGCCCCCCCCGCCGCCCCGATCCGGCGGGAAAGATCGAGAAGCCGGGAGGCAGAAAACTCCTGTCCCGTCGGATTTACGGGATTGACGAGAACCAGCAGGTCTCCCGGACGGATCAGCCCGCCCGCCCGGTCGAGGTCGATCCCCCATCGCAGGGGGAGGCCGCCGGAGAGCCGAAGATCGAGGCCGGGAGGAATCCGCAGGACCGGGAGGCCCACCGCCTCCGCCGCCCGTCCGTACTCCGAAAAGACCGGCTCCGGAAGAAGAAGGCGCCGAAAGGAGGCCGTCCCCAATAGATGATAGAGAAGGAAGGTGGCGCCAGGCCCTGCGACGATCCGGTCCGGGGAGAGGAGATGCCGGGCCGAAATCGCCTCCCGGCACTCCGCGGCCCAGGGCTCGGGATAGCTCCGGGAAAGAGCGAGTTCGCGTCCCAGAAGAGACAGGAGTTCGGGCGAGGGAAAGGGATTGACGGTCGTGCTCGCGTCGAGCATCGGCCTCCCGCGCTCTCCGGGAGCCGGACCTCCATGGTCCCATCCGGAAGGATCGAAAGGCAGGGTCCTCATCCCAGGACTCTCGGGAGAGCGACCAGAAGAGCCAGGAGGATGACCAGGGAGAAGACGAACATGCGGTAAAGATTCAGCCCCGCCTCCAGGTCCTCCCGCCCGGGATCGGGACCGGCACCGATGACGGGCTTCTCGACCCAGCGGCCGAAATAGAAAGCCCCGCCTCCCAGGCGGACCCCCCGAAGGGCGGAAAAGGCCGCGATCGGATAGCCGCTGTTGGGGCTGGGATGCGCCCTCCGGTAGCGGAGGGCGGTGGAGAGGACGGAATCCGGCCCCGCGAGGCGCCCCTGTCCCTCCCGTCCGGGGGAAACAAAGGGAAGGAGAAAGAGAAACATCAGGAAAAAGGTGATCCGTGCCGGGATGTAGGCGAAAAGATCGTCGATCCGGGCGCTGGCCCAGCCCAGATCCCGGTAGCGCTCGTTTTTGTATCCCACCATGGAATCCAGGGTGCTGGCCGCCTTGTAGACCATGAGTCCGGGAACGCCGAGCACAAGAAGATAGAACAGGGGGGCCACCAGGGCGTCGTTGGTGTTCTCCCAGAGGCTTTCGAGGGCCCCCCGGGCGATCCCGTCCTCCCCGAGACCTTCGGTATCCCGCCCCACGATCCGGGAAAGGGCGGCCCGGGCCCCCGCGAGATCCCCGGCCGAAAGCATCTCCCCGACCTTCCTGACATGGTCGTAGAGACTTCTCGAGGCCAGAAGCTGGACAGACCAGAAGACCTCGAGTCCCTGGCGAAGGAGCCGCCCCCCGGCCTTTTCGGCCAGAACGAGCAGGGCCCAGCTTCCCACCCCGAAAAGTCCGCAAACAAGAAGCGGCAGGAGGATCCCCCCGAGACGCAGGCGCCGCGAGGAGACATGGGCCCGGATTTTTCCTTCGAGCGAGACCGTGAGCCGGCCCATGAGAGGAACGGGATGGAGAAAAAAAATCCGTTCTCCGGTCGCCAGGTCGATCAAAAGCGCCACAAGGGCGACCGGAGCATGAAGAAGGGGATCAGGGAGCATGGAGGGGGCGACTCTCGCAATCCGGATCCCGGACCTCCTCCCGGCCCAGGAAGGCGGGAAGGTCCAGAGAGGCGACGACCTCATCCGCCAGCCTCTCGATCTCGGATTCCAGCAGGGAGGCCGGGTCGGCAAGATCGCCTTCCGGAAGGCCTCCGGGCCTTATGGCCCGGTAGAAGGCGCTCCGGAGGGCGTTGTTTTCGAAGAGTCCGTGGACGGGGACGCCGAAACGGCAACGGCCGTCCCCGGACCGGGCCCCTTCCGCCTCGAGGAACCCCCCGGAGGGATCCCAGAGCCCAAGGAGCGGCTCCGCCGCCAGGGCCAGCTCCTGGCGTCCCTGGCGGATTTCGTAGCCCTCCAGGACCCCGCCGACCAGATCCTCCCCGCCCGGGAAGAGAGGTCTTTCGATCCGGGCCACGACGGGACGGGCGATCTTCTCCTTGCGGAAGCGGACCGTCACGGGAAGAAGGCCGAGCCCCGGCATCCAGGGCCGGTCCGACTCGACCTTCGACGGATCGAGAATCTCCCGTCCCATCATCTGGTATCCCCCGCAGATGCCCGCGACGGCGCCTCCCTCCCGACAGTGCCGAACGAACCAGGGGTAGAGGGGAGAGTCGTAAAAACGGGCGAGGTCCGCCATGGTCCGCCGGGTTCCCGGCAGGAGGATGGCGTCGACCGGACCGGGGGGAGAGGCGGAGAGGGGAAGGAGGCGCACGTCGACCCCGCGGTCGGCCAGGAAGGGATCGATGTCGGACCGGTTGGAAAGATGGGGCCAGGAGACCACGGCGATCCGCAGGGCCCGTCCCCCTTCGGAGTCTTCGGGGAGAGGTCGGGTCCGGAAGGAGTCCTCGTCCGGGAGGGCGAGAGGTCCCAGGTGGTTCATGACGCCCAGGAAGGGAATTCCGGTCAGGGCGGTGATCCCGGAGAGACCCTTGTCCAGAAGGGAGGCATCGCCCCGGAACTTGTTGATGGCCAGCCACCGGATCACCTCCCGCTCCGGCTCCGGAAGAAGGGAGAGCGTTCCGAACAGGGAGGCGAAGACCCCTCCCTGCTCGATGTCTCCCAGGAGAAGCGCCTGGGCCCCGACGGCCCGGGCCATTCGGGTATTGGCGATATCTTCGTCCAGAAGGTTGATTTCGGCCGGAGAGCCGGCTCCCTCGAGAACCACCAGATCACAATCCGCCGCCAGTTCCTCAAAGATCCCGACCACCTTCGGGAAAAGCTCCTTCTTGAGTTCCCGGTATCCGGCGATGGAGGCGATCCCGAGGGGACGCCCCATGAAGATCACCTGGCTCATCCCCTCCCCCATCGGCTTCAGAAGGATCGGGTTCATAGCCGCTTCGGGAGGGATGCGGGCCGCCCGGGCCTGGAGGGCCTGGGCCCGGGCGATCTCGCCGCCCCCCGGAAGGGAGGAGGAGTTGTTCGACATATTCTGGGACTTGAAGGGCTTCACCCGAAGACCCATCCGGGAAGCCGCCCGGCAGATTCCCGCGACGGTCAGGGATTTGCCGACTCCGGATCCCGTCCCCAGCACCATCCTGCGAAGCGCCCGCACGCTATTCCTTCCTTTTAAGCTACGACAAAAGCCCCATCGCTCCCTGCCTCTATCATCCCGTTTCGCCCGGACCAGTTCAAGGGAAAAAATCCTCCGATTTTCTCTTCCGGCTCTCCTTGGAAGGCCCCTTCGGCCCCCTCATCCTTCTCTTTCGGCAGTGGCCAATTTATGGGCAAAACGTCCCCCCCCCCATCCTCTTGCAGACTTAAAGGAACTCCTCCACAACATTCTCCACAGATTTTCCACCCTTTGACTCCACAAGAAACATTTTAAAAAATCATTTGATGAAGCGTTGTTGCATAAACGATAAAACCTAAGGACGGGTCAACGCGGCTTTTCTTGAGGGATTCCTGAGGGGAATGTCATTTCAGCAGGATTGCGGAGGAAATTGTCAATTCCGGCGAATAGGTGGGGGACGGGTCGGAAAGGGGCGACGTGAAGAAGGAAAAAGGTTCGAGAACCGGAAGAAGGGGCCGGGAAAAGAGGATTCCCGGCCCGTGGATCAGAGAGAGTCGATCCGGAGACGGGTCTTCATCCGAAGGACTCCGGCCTCAAGTTCGGTTTTCCATTCTGGGTGGCGCTCCCCCAGTTGTTCCAGAAAGCGGAAAAGGATCCGGATGGGAAGAAACCGGTCATAGCCGGGAGCCTCCCGGGCCATCCGGATCGCCCTCCTCCGGTAATCGCTCATCGTATTGTGGAGAGGCATGCGGTAATGGGTCGCCACCTCCTCCACGAGGGCGAGGCAATCGAGTCCGAAATGCTCGAAGTAGGAGCCGATGATGTTCGAAAAGAAGACGAAATGCCGGGATTCGTCCCGGGTCAGAAAATGGAGGAGCTTGACCAGAACCGGTTCGTCGACATTTCTGGCGAGACTCTGGTAATAGAGCTGGGTGGCCTTTTCCTGGAGAAAAGCATAGGTGCAGACCTGGAGCAGCCCCTTGTATCCGACCAGGAACTCCTTCTGGCTCTCGAGGATCATCTGCGCCGACAGGCGATCCCAGTCGGGCTCGATCCCGGCGTGGACCTGGTAGAGGGCCAAGGCCTGGGCATGGCGGTCTTCCTCCAGTCCCCAGCGGGACACGAAATGAAAGAGTTCCCGGTTGTGCATGGCCTCCTCCGGAGAGGAGGCGTTGACGGGAAAGAGCGCCGCATATTCCGCGCAGTATCCCGGGGTGTAATCCTCGACATGGGTGACGAAGATGACGGCCTGTTTCTGGCCTTCGGTGAGGAGGTCCGGCCGGATCTCGGGCCAGGGAACACTTTTGAAGCGGTTCCAGTTCGCATCGTCGGCCAGTTCGTTATAGGTGGTCACATGATCGCGAAGCGTGGCAAGGGGAAGACGCACAAGAAATCCTTCACTACGGGAGTCGTCCCGCAAAGGTCCGGCCGGGCCGGACAGCGTGGGAAAAATAGGAAGGGGAAAGACCTTCCCGTAAAAGCAAACTCATTAGTTAAGCAAGGACCGTACCAAAACGTTCCCCTCTTCCCGGCCCTGCATTCCAACGACTTTTAAATTTCCGAGCCGGCCAGTCGCCCTGAAGTGTTTCAATGAAGAAACAAATAAGGATCAGAAATGAATCACGGAAGGAAATGGAACCGGCGATTTGATGGTCCGGGAGGAAGATCGACCCGGAGAAAAACCGAAACCGGCGGCTCAGGAGCGGGGGGGATCCGGAACGTTCCCTTCGCGGAAGCCGTGGGTAAAATCGGCCGCATAGAGACGGCTCCGGGCCTTTTTCCGACGCTCCGGATCGAGGGCCTCCCCCAGAATCAGAAGGGCCTGCCGCATGATGCGCGCCTTCCGGACCTCTCCGGCGATGGTGGCAAGGGTTCCCCGGCAGACGACTTCGTTGTCCCAGCTCGCCCGGGCCACCACGGCGGCGGGAGTTGCGGGATCCCGGACGGTCAGGAGCTGTGCCGCCAGCTCCTCGATCCGGTCGATCGACAGGAAGATGACCAGGGTCGCCCCGTGGGCGGCCAGAGCCTCGATCTCCTCTCCGGCAGGCATGGGGGTCCGGCCGGCGGTGCGCGTCAGGATGACCGTCTGGCTGACCTCCGGAAGGGTGAGCTCCATCCGGAGCGCCGCCGCCGCCGCAAAGACCGAGGAGACGCCGGGCACCACCTCCCAGGGGATTCCCCGGAGGTCGAGTTCGGTCGTCATCTCGGCCATCGCGCCGAAGATCGACGGGTCCCCGGAGGCCAGGCGGACGACGATTTCGTTATTCGCCACTCCTTCCAGAAGGTGACCGATGATCTGCTCGCGCGTCAGGGCCGCAGAGTCGACCCAGAGGCCCCGGGAATTCAGGTCGTGAAGGGCCTCCTCCGGAACGAGGCTCCCGGCAAAGACGATCCGGTCGGCCTCGCCCAGAATCCGGGCCCCTCTTACGGTCAGGAGGTCGGGATCCCCCGGCCCCGCCCCGATGAAATAGACCCGTCCCCGCTCCGTCTTTCGGAGATTTTGCGCCATCAGAGTCCTCCCTTTCCGCCGGTTTCAGTGTCGACGACCCTTTTCCAGAAGACGACGCGGGTGATGAAGAAGCCCGAGAGGGCGAAGGAGACGATTCCGATCCAGGAGACCCCTCCGTGGAGAAGCCAGATGGCCACCCCGTAGAAAAGGATGCCGGCGGCATATCCTCCCACCACCAGGGGCCTTCGGGGATGGCGCACCGCGGACGGCCGCCCGAGAGCGAACCGGTCGGCCTTCTCGAGCATCTCCCGGTAGTGGCCCGGAAAGTTCTCGAAGAGAAAGTACTGGTAGCGGGCATGGAGAAGGGAGAGGAGGGCCCCCATCAGTCCGACGGTCATCTCCCGGGTGAAGGCCATGACCGTCAGGGTGTGCCGCTGCCACTCGACCGTCGAAAGAAGAAAGACTCCGATCATGCCGACCATCCCCAGAAGGGCCGAACTGGGAAGGAAATAGCGCTGGACATAGCGGATCGCCGCTTCACGGTCCCGGTTGGCGGGCGAGAGGGCCATCATTTCAACCATCCATTCTTTCTGACGACCAGGAGCGACATGTAGGGAACCGACCCGGGGGCAAGCTCGTCCAGGGTCCGGCTGACCCGCTCCTCGGGTCGTCCGACCATCGAGACGAAGGCGGACCGGTCGAGAAGGTTCTTCCTTTCCAGAATGTCCCGGACCGATGCGAAGACCTTGTTGATCTTCATCAGGACGACCACTTCGAAACGCTCGAGGACCTCTTCGATCTCGGAAGGATCGTAGACGGCCGGAAGGACCGCCAGCCGCTCCGAGCCCTGGACGAGGGGTTCGACGAGCCGTCCGGCCGCGGCGGAATAGGAGGTCACCCCCGGAACCACCTCCACCGGCACGGGAGAGCGGAGGGCAAAGAGCCCGGTCAGAAGATTTCCGAAGGTCGAATAGAACAGGATATCCCCGAGGGCCACGAAGGCCACGTCCCCCCGGGAAAGGGCCCCGAGAAGAAGTTCTCCGTTTCGCATCCGGGCCTCCCGGAGAACGGTTTCGTCGCGGGTCATGGGAAAGAGGAGACTCACGATCTCGGGGGAGCGGTGGGACCGTTTCCTCTCCTCGAGAAGGGGCGCGATCACCTCCATGGCCATCGATCCCGCATCGGAATAGGAAGTGGGAACGGCAATGACGGGAACCTCCCCGAGGATCCGGGCGGCCTTCAAGGTGAGAAGCTCGGGGTCGCCCGGCCCGACTCCGATCCCGTAGAGGGTTCCCCGGAGCGGTTCCTCTTCGGAGGCACTTCCCGGTTTTCCGTTCGTCATGGCCGTCCTTCCTCCTCTTCTTCCCGCGCATCCTCCCCCGTTTCCCGTGAATGGACGAGGGTTCCCTCGCCCTCCCCTTCCCCCCCGTGGATCCGGTATTCCTCCGAAAGCCACCGGGAAAGGTCGATTTTTCTGCAGCGATCCGAACAGAAGACGGAGCGGAGGGTCGCGGGGAGTTCCGCGCGGCAGACAGGGCATCGGCGTATATGCAAAGGTTCAGCCATGGACGACCTCCCCCCGGGCCCCGTCGACCTCCCGGAAGCGGTCCACATATTTCCCGACCAGATCGAGTTCGAGATGGACGCTGTCCCCCGGCTCCCGCTCCCCCAGGGTCGTCACCTCCAGGGTGTGGGGGATGATCGCCAGCTCCACCAGGCTTCCCGGGGGATCGGCTCGGTCTGCGAAGGCGTTCACGGTCAGACTGATCCCGTCGACGGTGATCGATCCCTTGGGGATCAGATATCGGTGATCGGGAGAGGGCACCTGGAGGGAGAAGAATTCGGTGTTCCCTTCGGTCCGGCGTCCTTCGATCCGGCCCAGACAGTCGACGTGGCCCAGGACGAGATGGCCGCCGAGACGGTCCGAAAGACGCATGGCCCGCTCGAGGTTGACCCGTTCTCCCGGACCCATTTCGCCCATCCGGGTGACCCGGAGCGTTTCGAGGGAGACGTCGACCGAAAAACGGTCCGGGCCCCGGGAGACAACGGTCATGCAGGCCCCGTTGATGGCCACCGATTCCCCGGCGACCAGCTCTTCGGCAAAGGAGACGCCGATGATGGTCAGCCTCCCTCCTTCCGGAGGAACGGAAGAAAGGACTCGGCCCGTCGCTTCTATGATTCCCGAAAACAATTCCACACCCCTTGCGGTTTAAAAGATCGTCATCCGTTATTGTCGCGCCCTTTTTCCTCCGGAGGAGGCGGGAGCGTCTCGGGCCCCCAGAGATCGGCCCCCACAAGCAGATCGGCCCCCAGCCGCCGGACCACGGAAAAGGAGGGAATGCGGAGCGCGTCGGCAAGACGTTCGGGCGAGTGCCCCCCGATCCATCCGATCGCATCCGACCCCCCGATCACGAGGGGGGCGAGGACGACCCGGATCCGGTCGACAAGCCCTTCGGAAAAGAAGGAGGCGTTGATCCGCGAGCCCCCTTCCACCAGGACGGTCAGGGCCCCGGCCGAAGCCAGCTCCGACAGGAGACCGGACAGATCGATCTCCCCCGGCCGGGTCTCGGGGAGAACGAGGACCCGGGCCCCTTTTTTCCCCAGGGCATCGATGGCCCGCTGCGGGCAGCCGGTTCCCACGACGACCCAGACCGGCCCGCCCCCCTGTTCGGAAAAGAGGCGAGAGGCGGGGGAGAGACGCCCCGAGGAGTCGAGAACGACACGAATGGGCTGATGGGCCCGGCTTCGGCCTGTCCGGGTCGTAAGCCTTGGATCGTCCTTCTCGGCCGTCCGGATCCCGACCACGATCGCGTCGTGGGTATGGCGAAGCCGGTGGGCATACCGGAGAGATTCCGCTCCCGAGATCCACTGGGAATCCCCGGTCGAGGTCGCAATCTTTCCGTCGAGGCTCATGGCTCCCTTCAGGGTCACATAGGGCCGGCCCTGGCGGATAAGGGACGCGAATCCGCGGTTCTGCTCGAAGGCCTCCCCGGAGAGAAGGCCGGTCGCGACCTCCACCCCTTCTTCCCTGAGCCTTCTGATTCCTTCCCCGAAGACCCGGGGATTGGGATCCTTCATGGAGAGGACCACCCGCCTCACCCCGGCCTTCAGGATGACCTCGGTGCAGGGAGGCGTCCGCTTGCCGGTATGGCAGCAGGGTTCGAGGTTGACGTAAAGAGTGCCTCCCCGGGCCTTTTCCCCGGCGGCCCGGAGCGCCACGACCTCGGCGTGGTCAAGGCCAGCCTTCTGGTGATGGCCTTCCCCCACGGGATGGCCGTCCCGGACGACCACGGCCCCCACCATCGGGTTGGGGGCGACCGTGTCCCGGCCGCGCCAGGCCAGGGATAGCGCCCGGCGCATCCATCGAAGGTCGTCCGGGGGAGAGTTCACCCGTGGCTCCGCTCCTTCCGGGCCGCCGACAGGAGAATGTCGAGGCGCCCGAGGACGGAGAGTCTCCGGGAAACCAGGGAGAGAAGGGCCAGACGATTTTTCCTGAGGGCGGGATCGGGATCGTTCACGAGAACGGCATCGAAGAAGGCATCGACCAGCGGAAGCAGAGGACCGAGACGCCGGACCTCGCCCTCGAAGTCGGCCCGTTCCGGCTGTCCGGGAAAGGCCAGGTGAGCCAGAGCGGCGAAGGGCTCCCAGAGGGCCTTCTCCGCCTCTTCGGCCAGGAGGGAGGGGTCGACCGGTCCCTCGGAGCCCTCCGGAAGGATCCGCTCGATCCGGGTCTTGACCGTCTCGAAGGGAGCGAAGTCCGGGGAGGCAAAAAATTCCTGCAGGAATTCGGCCCGGCGGGCCGAGACGAAGGGAGGCTCGTCGCCCAGGCGGGCGGCCCGACCCCAGAGAGGCTCCCCGTCCCGGGCCAGGACCGAGAGAAGACGGTCCTCCCAGAATTCGACGAGAGAGGTCCGGACATTCCGGGAATCCGGGAGGTTCCAGGAGATGACCGCCATCTCCGCAAGGGTTGAAAGAGGCACCGGCAGGGCAAATTCGACAAGAAGGCGCACCATCCCCTGCCCGGAACGCCGGAGGGCGAAGGGGTCGAGCGAGCCGCTGGGGGTCGCCCCTCCCAGAAAGGCTCCCGCCTGGCCAACCGCCCGGTCGGCCAGGGAGAGAAAGACGGAGGGAAGATCCTCCGGACAGGGATCCCGGAAGGTCCGGGGCTGGTAGTGGGAGGCGATGGCATGGGCCACCGCCGGGCCAAGGGGATCGGCCTTTCCGGACTTCTCCTCCTCCCGGAGGAGATAGATCTCTCCCACCTCCCCTTCAAGCTCGGGGAACTCCTTCACCAGTCCGGTCAGGAGATCCGCCTTGTAAAGGGCGGCCGCCCGGTCCAGGACAAGGGCCAGGTCCTGCCGGGACCACCCGTGGCTTTCCAGGAGGGCGTCGGGCATAAGCCCCAGCAACTCGAGGACCAGCCGCCGGGTCGCCCGGACCTTGTCTCCCAGGGAGCCGACTCCCGGAAAGAAGGCGATGGAGTCGAGTTCGGGAACCCGGTCCGAGAGCGTCCGGGCGCCGTCTCTCGCGATATAGTAGGCGGCGTCCTCGAGACGGGCCGAGACGACCCGGACATATCCGTCCCGGACAACCGCGAGGTCTCCTTTCGGGTTCCCCGACACCCCGAGAAAATGGAGCACCGTTTTCCTGTCGGGGGACACCACGACGAAAAATTTCTGATGAACCTTGAGAACGGTCCGGACCACGGCCGGCGGAAGGGAGCGGAATTTTTCCGGAAGGGCCGCCGGAATGATCCGGTATCCCTCCACCAGACAGGCCACCTCCGTCTGGAGGTCGGGATCGGGAAGGATGAAGGCTCCCTCCGGCCAGTTTCCCGCACTTGTCTCAAGCTTGACCGTAAGCGCGAGATCGTTCTCGATGCGATCTCTCCGGTCGGCAAGATCGACCGCCACCCCCCAGTCCCGAATCTCCCGGTCGTACTGGGCGACATTGCGGACGAGAACCGGCTCCATGCCCAGAAATCGGGGGGCAAAGGTCAGCCGTCCCGAAACCTGTCCCGCAAACTCGAACCCCACCACCTCGTCCCGGTAGAGGGCAAGGATCCAGAGGACCGGGCGAAGAAAAGGACCCACCCCTTCCCCCCAGCGCATCGTTTTCGGGAAAACGAGCCCCGACAGGATCCGGAGGAAGAGCTCCGGAAGCAGGTCGAAGACTGGCCGCCCGGCCTCTTTTTTCCGGACGGCCAGGTAGCGTCCCTTCGGCATCTCCACAATCTCGAGAGCCTCGACGGCCACCCCGTGGGTCCGGGCAAAGCCTCGGGCCGCCGGAGAGGGATCGGAGGGAAAGTTTCCCGAGGCCGAGACGGGAGGGCCCGTCACCACGGATTCCCGCGGAACGGTCTCGGGCGCCAAGCCGTCGAGTTTCAGGATGAGGCGGAAGGGGGTCCCGGCGGACCGGATGCTCTCGAAGGAGATTCCGGAGGCCGCCGCCGCCTCTTCGGCCTGCAGCCGGAGACTCTCGACGACCCCGGGAAGAAGGGCCGCCGGAAGCTCTTCGCATCCGACCTCCAGGAGGGCGCTGTTCTTTGGATCGGATGAGGCGAAAGGGGTCATGGACGGCTCCCGGCCGGGGCCAGGTCTTCCGCCCCCACATAGAGGGCCGCGACCTTCCTGGCGCACCCCCGGACCCGGCCGATCAGACGCTGGCGCTCTTCCGTCCCCACCGCCCCGCGGGCATCGAGAAGGTTGAAGGAGTGGGACATCTTGAGAACCCTTTCATAGGCGGGCCGGTAGAGGCCGTCTTCGAGGAGCGCGAGGGACTCCTTCTCCCAGAAGTCGAACTGCTCCCGGATCGCGACACGGTCCGACTTCTCGAAGTTGAAGACCGACTGCTGGCGTTCGTTCTCCTGGAAAATGCGGCCATAGGTCACACGGTCGTTATAGCGCAGGTCATAGACGTTCGAGATTCCCTGAAGATACATGGCGAGCCGCTCGAGGCCGTAGGTGATCTCCACGCTGACCGGATCGAGGGGAAGCCCCGCCACCTCCTGGAAATAGGTGAACTGGGTCACCTCCATCCCGTCGAGCCAGACCTCCCATCCCAGTCCCCAGGCTCCCAGCGTGGGCGACTCCCAGTCGTCGTGGACAAACCGGATGTCGTGGGAGGAAAGATCGAGTCCCAGAGCCTCCAGGCTCTTGAGATAGAGCGACTGCGACCGGACCGGGGAAGGCTTGAGCAGGACCTGGAACTGGTAATAGTGCTGCAGCCGGTTGGGGTTCTCCCCGAAGCGTCCGTCGGTGGGACGACGGCAGGGCTGGACATAGGCCACGCGTGTCTCTTCCCGTCCCAGAGCTCCGAAAAAGGTGGCCGGGTGGAAGGTCCCGGCTCCCATCTCCATGTCGTACGGTTCGAGAAGAAGACATCCCTCTCCGGCCCAGAAGGCCTTGAGGGTCATGATCATATCCTGAAAGGTCGTCATCCGGAAGTCCTGACTGGAAAAGTGGGTCCAAGAGGTCTGCATCGATATTAGCCGAGGATGGAGAAAGACTCAAGAAGGGCCCCCAAGCCGGCGGGCGGCTCGGAGGGCCCAAGAGAAAAAGCGGGAAGGGGCCGGAATCAGGTGGTGAAGTGGACCCGGGTATGGGATCCGTCGCAGAAGGGCTTTTTCGCAGAATGACCGCACCGGCAGAGGTGATGGACCCTCTGTCCGTCCTTGATCACATTGCCGTGGTCGTCGGTGATCGTGATCTCCCCGTTGATCTCCAGGGGACCGTTCTTCATGCACTTGACGGAGACGTCCATGGAATCCTCCTTGAAAGAAAAGATGGGTGAACAGAAGTCCGCCCGACACCCGCGGACCGGAAGACGAAGAACAGGAGCATCCCAGCCCCGCATCGCTCCGGATTCGGATCAATGACAGTCTTTCCCGGCCGGGTCGCAGGAAAGTATTTTAGTTTTAATATAAACTTTTGTCAATCCTCCCGGTCCGCCGACGGGAGATTATTCCCTCTCTTTCGTGAAATTTCCTTGAACCGGAGCTCTCTTTTTCTTACACTACCCCCATGAAGCAGGTCAGCGAACGTCTTCGCCAACTGAGACTCGAACGGAATCTTTCCCTGCGCATGCTGGCAAAAAATGCGGGGATCTCTGCCAGCGCCCTCTCCCAGATCGAGGCGGGACTTGTCTCCCCTTCGATCGCGACGCTCGAGAAGGTCTGTGCCGCCCTGTCCCTTCCCGTCACCTCTCTTTTCGACGAGCCCGAAAACGGCGACCCCCTCCTCATGCCGGCCAGGAACCGACGACGGGTCTACAGCACCACCTCCCATGCCACCGTCGAACCTTTAGCCCGCGGGCTCTCCGGAAAAAAAATGCAGCCGATCCTCATCACCCTCGATCCCGGGGGGGAGGTGGGAGAGCAGCCCTACGTCGGGGTCAAGGGAGAAGAGTTCGGCATCGTCGTGTCCGGGACCGTCGTCTTCGAACAGGCGGGAAAAAAGTACGACCTCGGCCCCATGGATGCGGTCTACTTCGACCCCCACCAGCCGCACAACTGGAAAAATGCGGACGTGACCCCCGCCACGATCCTTATCGTCGTCTCCCTCTAGGCGGGGGACCATGGACCTTCCTCCCCCGCCCGACGGCCCTCCGGCAGAGATCGCCGGAGGCCTGTCCGAGGCCGATGCCCGGAAAAGGCTCGAACAGGCGGGACCCAATTCGGTCCCCCTTCCGGAACCCTCTCCCGGACGCCTTCTGGCCAAAAAATTCTGGGGTCCCGTCCCCTGGATGCTTGGAACGGCCCTTCTCCTCGAGCTTGCGACCGGACGACCCCTCGAAGCCCTCATCATCTTCCTCCTTCTCCTCTTGAACGGCCTTCTGGCCTTTCTGAAGGAAAAAAGGGGAAAGGCCGCCCTCCGCCTTCTCCGGGACAAGATGGAGGTGACGGCCCGCGTAAGCCGGGACGGTCTCTGGAAGACCGTCCCCGCCCGGGAGATCGTTCCGGGGGATCTCGTCCATGTCCGTCAGGGGGACTTTGTTCCGGCCGACCTCCTCCTCGGCTCAGGAACCCCCCTGCTCGACCAGTCCTCCCTGACCGGCGAATCCCTGCCCGTCCCGAAGGGTCCGGGAGATCCCCTCTTTGCCGGAACGGTCGTCCGCCGGGGGGAAGGAACGGGCTTCGTGACGCGGACGGGAAAGGACTGCGCCTATGGCCGGACCGTCCAGCTCGTCCACGACGCCAAGACACGGAGCCACGCCGAAACGACGGTTCTCCAGATCGTCCGGGCACTCCTTCTGATGGACCTTCTTCTGGCGGTCGTCCTCATCCCCCTTTCCCTCCGGAATGGCCTGTCGCTGTCCGCGATCACCGCCTTCGTTCTCGTCCTCCTGATTTCGGCCATTCCGATCGCCCTTCCCCCCATGTTCACCCTGGCCAATGCGCTCTCCGCCGCAACTCTGGGCAAGCGGGACGTTCTCGTCACCCGCCTTTCCGCCATTTCGGATGCGGCCGCCATGGAGGAACTGGTCTGCGACAAGACAGGCACCCTGACCGAAAATCGCCTGGCAGTCCAGGAGGTCCGGCCGGCTCCCGGCCATTCCCGGGAAGATCTCCTGGAGGCGGCCATGGCGGCCTCGGATGCCGCAACCCTCGATCCGCTGGATCTTGCCATTCTGCGGGAGGGTTCCGGGCAGGGCCTTCTCCCCGGAGGCGGCCTCGCCCGGATCTCCTTCACACCCTTCGACCCGTCCACGAAGCGAACGGAAGCGATCCTTCAGGGGGGAGCCACGGGAATCCGGGTGGTCAAGGGCTCTCCCCCCCTGCTCGCCTCCATGGGCCTTCTCACCGAAACCCTTCCGCCGTCCGAAGCCGGAGGACAGCGTCCGGTGGCCGTCCTATCCGGTTCCGAACAGGGTCCCCTTTCTCTTCTGGGGGTCCTGTCCTTTTCCGATCCCCTGAGAAGAGACAGCCGAGAGACCCTGGACCGCCTCCGGGAGCTGGGGGTAAGGATCCGTCTGGCGACAGGAGACACCACGGAGGCGGCCATTCCCGTTGCCCGGGCCCTGGGCCTTTCGGGGTCGCCCTGCATGGAAAAGGCGGAAAACTTTCAGGACGATTGCGATCTTTTTGCGGGGATCCTTCCGGAAGACAAGCTCTTTCTTGTCCGGAAACTTCAGGAAAAAGGACGCATCGTGGGAATGACCGGAGACGGGGTCAACGATGCTCCGGCCCTCCGCCAGGCGGAGGTCGGGATTGCGGTGGCCCGGTCCACCGATATCGCCCGGGCCTCGGCCGGGCTGGTTCTTCTCTCGCCCGGACTCTCGGGTCTCGTCGAGGTCGTTCTCGAAGGCAGGAGAGTCACCCGGAGACTCCAGAGCTATATTCTCAACAAGATCGTGAAAACCATCGAAATCGCTTTTTTCCTGACGGGCGGCCTCCTGTTTCTCCATACGGCCGTCATCGGATCCCGACAGATTCTTCTTCTCATCTTCACGAACGACTTCGTCACCATGGCCCTGGCGAGCGACCGGGTGGGGATATCGAATCATCCCGACACCATCGATGTCCCCCGGACGATGGTACGGGGAGGGCTATTTGCGGCCCTCTGGCTCTTCCTGACCTTTTCTCTCTTCCGGGCGGGGCAGACCGTTCTCCATCTTTCCGGGGAGCAATGCCAGACCCTCTCCTTCCTGACTCTCGTCCTGACCGGCATCGGGAATGTCCTGGTCGTCCGGCACCCCGGATCCCTCGCCTCCGCCCCTCCCTCCCGCTCCCTTCTCCTGATTCTCGGAGCCGACATTCTGGCGGCCGCTCTTCTTTCGGGAACCCCGCTTCTCCTGGCTCCCCTCCCGCTTCCGGTCCTCCTCACCGTTCTGGGAGTCGTCGGAACCGCAACTCTTTGTGTTGAGCTATTAAAGTCACTTCTTGCCGGGAACGGCCGGACGGGAAAAGCGGGAGAAGGTCGGATGCCCGGACGTCCCGCTTCTCCAGGAGAGAAATGAATCGAAGGGAAGAGCGGGACTTGCGAGAAATCCCTGGAAGCTCGTGACGCCAAGTCTCTGGAGAAAGCCCCTCTCCTCTTCCGTTTCCACCCCTTCGGCACATGTTTCGATCTCCAGGGCCTTGGACAGGAGAACGATCAGGCGGACGATTTCAGAAGCGTCGCTGTCCTGGTGGATATTCCGGACAAAGGCGCGGTCGATCTTGAGAAGATCGACCGGAAATCGGCGGAGCTGAGCCAGAGAGGAATATCCGGTTCCGAAATCATCAACGGCAATCCGGACCCCTCTTTCCCGCAGGGCGGTCATGATATCGAGGGCGTCGACGGGGTTCAGCATGATGGCGGTTTCTGTCAGTTCGAAGGTCAGGTTCCGGGCCCTTCCGCCCGCCTTCTCCACGATCGCCAGAAGCCGTTCGAAGCCCTCCGGCAGGCCAAGCTGGCGGGCCGAGAGATTGATCGCCACCCGAAGCTCCTCCCCGCCTTCCAGGCAAAACCGTCCCATGTCCGAGAGAACCCTTTCCAAGACCCATTCCCCGATCGGAACGATCAGCCCGTTCTCTTCCGCGATCGGGATGAACTGGTCGGGGGGGACCGGCATGCCATCGGCGCCGGACCACCGGATCAGGGCCTCGGCCCCCGTGCTCCCCCCTGTTTCCATGTCGATGACCGGCTGGTAGAAGACCTGGAATTCCTGATTCTCGAGAGCCCGGTAAAGACGCTGTTCCATGGCATGGCGGTCGTTCTGCCTCTTCCGGACGGACGGCTCGAAGAAGCGCACCTGGAATCGTCCGCCATCCTTGGCCTGCGACAGGGCAAGGTCGGCATTGCTGACAAGGGTCTCGAAACTCTCCCCGTCCTCGGGCATGAGGGTGGCGCCCATGCTTGCCGTCAGAAAATACTCCTGCCCCTCGACCTGGTAGGGCATGGCCAGGGCCTGAAGGATCTGTTCGGCCACCCCTTCGGCCACCTCACGGCCGGGGAGGCCGGGACAAACGACGGCAAATTCGTCCCCGCCCAGACGGGCCACGATGTCCCCCTCCCGGACGGCCCCTTTGAGCCTCGCCGCAACCGAAGCCAGGAGGCGGTCTCCGTGGGTATGGCCATAGATGTCGTTCGTCCTCTGGAAGCGGTCGAGATCGAGGACGATCATGAGAAGACCCCCGGCCTCCTCGCTTCCTCTCTCCACGATGAGCCGGGAGACGGCCAGATAGAGGGAGGTCCGGTCGAGAATCCCGGTCAGCGGATCCCGGGAGGGGGAGACCGGCTCCCTGGCCGGGGCCCGCTCTTCCGGGACCGCGCAGATCCGGAACGAACGCGGACGGCCCTCCGGAGACTCCGGAGGAACCGTCAGGACGAGGCTGTCGCCGGCCGGACGGGAGAGAAGCCTCCCGGCGGCAGTCCTGCTCCCTCCCGAGGATTCAAGACGGCGCCAGGCATCGTTCCGGAGGATGCAGGACCCCGTATCGTCAAAGACCGCCAGGGCCGGAGCGCCTGTTTTTACGCGACCTCCGGACGGCTCTGCGGGCAGGCATTCTCCCGACTCCAGGCCGTCCCGCTCCCGCTTGCTCCGGTACATCCGGCTGTCGGCCTCCATGAGAACATCGTTCAACCCCATGCCAGGCAAGGGAAAGAGACAATAGCCGACGGAGGCCGAGAGCCGGTAGGGCGACCCCGCCACGAGACAGGGCTCTTCCAGATTCTTCCGGAGCTGGGAAATCCAGAGACTGGCCTCCCGGACCTCGCAAAGCCCCGGGATCAGGACACCGAATTCGTCCCCCCCGAGTCGGGCCACGAGGCCGTCGGGAGGCGAGGAGGCCTGGAGCCTGTCGGAAAAGAGGTTCAGGAGGCGGTCCCCCTCCTGGTGGCCATGGCGGTCGTTCACCTCCTTGAACCGGTTCAGGTCCAGGTAGAAGAGGGCGCCGGAACGTCCCGCGGAAAGGGATTCCTCAAGGACCTCCAGGAAGCGGATGCGGTTTGGAAGTCCGGTCAGGGGATCGTGGTGGGCCATGAAGGAAAAAAGCTCCTCGCGCCGTTCGGAAAGGGCCCGCATCAGGAGCTGCCAGGTCCCGATACCGACGTACCGCTCCCCCTCCACGACCAGGAATCCGTCATCCATCATTTCCGGAAGCCAGTCTCCCTGGAGCTTTCGGCCGATGGCATCGATGTCGCTCGTTCCCTCGATGATGACGGGACGGGAATCCATGAACGCCGAAATGGGCTTGCTGCCGAAGAGTTCGTGGGAAAATCGGTAGGAGAAGCGTTCGACCAGGGTGGTGCGGCTCGCAAGACCAACGGGACTCTGATCCCGGAGGATGGCCAGCCCCGGAAGACGGGGATCCTGGCCGAACATCCGGTAGACCTTTTCCGCGGGGGTGTTTTCGGAAACCCAGGCCGTTGTGACGACAAGTTCCCGGGCCAGACGGACCGGAAGCTTGAGGCGGGAGGAGACGGGAAGGAACGAAGGAAGAGAGACGATTTCGGAAACCCGCGGCTGGTCGGGCATGGGCACCCTCCTGAATCAGAGCATCGACGCCTGGACTTTTGGCGGGTCCCATTATGAGAGAGGGGAAAAAACGGAATCTCAAGAAAAGATGACGGGACGAACACAGACGGGAAATCCTCCCGGGAGCGGCTGTACCTTGGACTCTCTCGGGGAAAAGCCCTTCCGGGTGTCCATGCAGGGCGCATGTATCCGAACCCTCCTTCACCGATGCGCTTTTGCTGTCGGGGAGCGGGAGGGGTCCGGCCTCGCGATCGGAAATTCCTCTTTCGCGGTCGTTGCGCGAAGCCGTTTCGGGCGTCGTGTCTTTTCGGGATCGCAGGAGTCTTTGGCTTCGGAGAGTCCCGCTCCTCGTGGCCCGCTTCGCGGGCACGCGCCTTTCGGCACGTCGCAGAGAATCAATATCGTATGGGTCGAGACAGAAAGCAAGAAACTAGATTAATCATCAGATAGCTTCATCCTTACTCTTTGAGGGTCCAGCAGAAGGGGATCACGCCTCATGCATGACCGATCCCAAGAGGGCTCTTAATCCCGCGAGAGATCCATCGCGAGAAGCGCGTGAATCAGATCCCCTCTTCTGAATGTTGCCGAAAGCTGTTGAAAGGAAATGTGATCGAGAATGTCGTCCTCTCCACATCCATACAGAGATTCGAGGGAAATTTTTACGTCCTGAACTGATTCCACATAGTAGACAGATCCATTCTCTTCGATTAGCCGGACAGCCTCTTTGAAGTTCTGATGACTCAATCCAGACAGAGATACTCCCAGATCCCGCAAAAGACGCCGTCCCATCTGCATGGCAATAAAACAGGAGCCGTAGCGCACGAAGAAAGGATCATCTGATCCGGGCCGTCTGCGACGATTTTCCGCAATACGGTAGAGGAGTACCGCCGAAATAACCTGAGCGCCGTTCAGATCCTGGGCAAAGATTGTTTCGTACAATTTTCCGAAATGTTCTCGCGTGAAGAATTTTGCCTGATGGGGGGCATGGCGCCAGACGGCCAGGAGAGCTTCGGCGGCCACCCCGGAGGTAATATCGTTTTTGCCGCCCGAATCGGTGCGTTTGCTTCGATAGACATACCCAAGTTGCCCGATATCGGTCTCTAGTCGTTTCTGTCGTTCGTCGTTCGCCTTGAGATCGCGAAGTTCGACCGGATTCTGGCTGTTGGTGGCATAGGTGATCTGGCGTACGAGATCCTCATTGTCGCTAGGCAACTGGTAGAGTCTGAACAGGACGTAGGCTCGGGATGTGCGAGCGAATAAAGTCGGAGTCTTTAACGTCCGATAGATCGTCATGCATGTCTGTCCACCGTTGATGATTTGCAGGTTGTCGATGCGAACCTGAAAATTACCGCTTTGAAGGGCATTATAGGAAAACTTGTCGCATGTCAGTGTGATCCCGTTGTTGTAAAAATAGAAATTACTGCTCTCGGTTCCTTGCAAAGTGTTCTTAATGGCTTCATTGACGCGATTTCCTTGAAGACCGAGATAACGTCTGATATTTCTCTCCAGAAGTCTCTCCCCGTGTTTTTCGATCAGATTGGCCAACTCCTGAACCGCAATCCGTCCGACCAGAACCCGGCTGAAATCCATATCCTCGACGATCGCCTGTCCGGTGAGTTGAAGCGTGTCGCTGACCGGTCGGCTGGCCTGGATGATGCTCACCAGTCGGTCATGATTGACATGCTCCCAGACGACCTGATCTCCGAAGCCCGCCCGGTCGATCGCCTCCTGGCCAGCCTGGTTCCACGAAAGACCATTGTTGCAGAGCAGTGAACGGATTTGGGGAATGTATCCGTCCCGGATCAGACTTCGCGCCTCTTCGATCCGGGCCTTCAAACGATCGTTGATATTCTGGAGATCTGCTTCTGGATCAAAAAGATGACGAATGGCGTTGATCAGGGAATTGATCCCGTTTTCCGGAAAATTGGACCCTCCCTCAAGGTTCCGAGAATACTTTCCCTGAAAGAGAGTGACAGTGAATTCGCCGTCGTATTCCTCCGACAGATGCATCGCATCCACCCCAAAGTCCCCGCCTCCTTCGGTCAGACAATCGAAACCGGAATCAGTGTCAAGGTCAAGAACGGTTTTGACGCAAAGATAGATGAAAGAGAGGGAGCGAAGTTTCTCTTCATCGATCAATCCCAACTCATCCCTGGCTCGCTCCCGAATTTCTTCGCAAACGGCCGTCAGACGCTGGTCGATAATCGACGCATTGATATTCACCGCGCATTCTCCTTTCGACTCTTTTCTTCTCGAGCCACCCGTTTTTCGTCAAGACCCAGGTGATGATCATTGATGCGTTTCCCGTCAAAAACGCCAAACCAGGGAACCGACTCCACATCCTTGCCTCGGTCCGTTTCCCAGGCAATATTGACCTGCGGCTTTTTGTTGAAGCGCAACGTCCCGGCCATCATGAAAGGAGGGATATTGAGGCGCACCCCGTCGTTGATATCCGGATGCCACCCGATGGGCTGTAGTTCGAGGGGCTTCCATCGCACGAAGATGTCGTAGGGCTTTTCACCCTGAAGGATCAGTTCCAGGTTTCGGCTCTTGACGGGAAAGTGTGGGTGAAAAAAGCATCTGGTGATGTATTATTTTTCCGTGTATCCATCGCCAAATGAGAACACGGAGGACCCACCGGATGCCTTACGAGTTTATCACGAGACTTCTCGGCTTTCCAGGGTTTCGCATCGTCGGCATCGAAATGCAGGAACGATCTGTCGTTATGACAATCGACAGGGTCAGACGACCTTCCAGTGCGGCTCTTGCGGTAAAGAGGGCCTTCCCGGGTATGATCACTGCCTGCAGGAGGTGCAACATCTTCTGTTATGGCAACACCCGACAGTGATTCGCTTCAACCGGTATCGTGTCTCCTGCCCGACGTGCAAGATCGTGACGGAAGGCTTGGACTTCCTGCCTGTTCGCGGTCCTCGGGTGACAAAGCTGTTGGCCCATCTGGTGTACGGGCTGTGCAAGATTGCGACCCACGAGGTGGTCGGACTTCTTTTCGGTCTTCGCCGGGAATCGGTCAAGAACAGCGACCGGGCGATGATGGAGAATATCCAGTCGGAGCGTCCCCTCGATGGGAGGACTCGATCCGGAGGGCGGCCAGGTACTTTCCTGGAGGAATCCCCACCATTCGGCGGAACATGCGGATGAAATGCCATGGGGTAACGCGGGCCTCCTCGGCCAGTTCCGGGACGGACGGGGGTTCCTGGATTGAGGTCCGCATGGCGCAGATGGCCGCACCGGCGTGTTTCTCGAAGATATCCGCTCCTTCTTGAGCGATGTTTTCGGATTGAGACAGGCGTCCGGCCGATATCATGGCTCTCCGGTGTCTGAATGAGTCGGTGGCTTTCGAAGCACTGAAGAGACTGCTTGTATTATTCTGTCCGGCATCCCTTTCCAAAATAAATAAAACCTTAAAATACTAAGGAAAAATAACTTTCTTTTCGAAGGGGCGCGGCATGAGTTCAAGAATATTTCAACTTTCATTGAAAGATCTCCGAATCCATGGTACGATTTGAAACAAAGAGGACCAGGAAGGTCGCCGAGGAGGTTGCCGAGGTCGCCGGATCTTCGGGTACGACATCGAGGGAGAAAAATGTGAGTCACGCCCCGCACGGGAGGATCCTCCCGTTTTCCCATACGCCGCCTCTTCTTCCTTCCGGCTTTCTTCGCCTCTTTCGTCTTGCCTTTCTTTTTCTTTTCTTTTGGGGATTCTTTTCTGCCTCTCCGGCTCTATTGCCTGTGGCGGCCAGGGCGGCCACAGATCCGGCCACTGTTCCCGTAACTCTCGATACCGCCGTTTCACGGGCTCTTTCGGCCCGGCCCGATCTCCGCGCCGAAACCGCGCGGGTCAAAAGCGCCCGGGAGGTGGTCGGACAGGCGCGGGCGGCGGAGTATCCCCAGCTTGTGGCCAGCTTCCAGACCATCTACGGGAACAGCCTTTTCGGATTCTTCCTTTTTCCAAACTACGAATACGAGGACCTGAATCTCCTGACCTTCACCCTGACCCAGGATCTCCTCGACTTCGGGAAGACCGGCTCCCAGGTCGACCAGAGCCGCTGGACCTATCGCGCGGAGGAGGCCCGGAAACTCACCCTCTGGTCCCAGACGGTCCGGGATGCCGAATCCGGCTATTTCACCCTTCTCGCCGACCAGCACCAGGTCCGGGCGGATGAAAAGAGCCTGGACGATGCCCGCCTCCAGCTCGCCCGGGCCCGGCTCCGGTATGAAACCGGTTCGGGCATCGTCCTTGACGTGACAAGGGCCCGGGTCAACGTCGAGGCGGCCCGCCTCGCCCTGATCCGCTCCCGGGACCAGGTCCGGACCGACTCCGTCAACCTTGCGCAGATCATGGGAATGCGGAAGGGGGTCCGTCTCGTGGCCCAGGAGGTCGTCCGCGACCCCAACGAGATCCTGGCTCCCGACCCCGACCGGGACCTTCCGGTCGCGCTCTCCCGCCGACCCGAATGGAAGGAGGCCAAGGCCAACGTCCGGGCGGCCCGGGCCGGCCTCAGGAATTCCCGCTCCCAGAACTATCCGACCTTGAACGCCCTCGTCCAGTCCTTCACTGCCACAATTCCCCGCGGGGCCCTGCCCTTTACCTATATCCCGAACAACAGCCCCTATTCGACCTTCAACTTCGGCGGGGTCCTGACAATCCCCATCATCGCGGGGGGCGCCATGATCCACCAGACCGCCAAAGCCCGCTCGGACCTCATGGCCGCCCTCGACACCCGGGAGTCGGTCCGTCTCCAGGTGGCCGCAGACCTTCGACGGGCCGCCATCGCCATCTCCGATGCCCGGCAGCAGCTTCGGGAGGCCCTGACGGAAGAGGAAAATGCCCTCAAGAACGAAACGCTGGTGGAGG
The DNA here is from genome assembly GCA_023481175.1 of Nitrospirota bacterium. Classification (GTDB taxonomy): domain Bacteria; phylum Nitrospirota; class Leptospirillia; order Leptospirillales; family Leptospirillaceae; genus UBA4572. The sequence goes on along the minus strand of JAMCWM010000008.1, from coordinate 95,049 downwards.
AGGCCTACCGCGAGGGCCAGGTTCAGTCGGTCGATGTCATGGATGCCCAGACCTCCCTCCGGCAAGCCCGGGAGTCGGTCATCCGGGCCCGGTATCTTCTGATGAACAGCTACGTGTCCTACCAGTATGCCCGGGGGACCCTCGCCCCTCCCGGAGAAACGGCCGTCCCACCCGGGCCATGACGAATGCCGCCGAGACGCGGCTTCAAGGAGAACCCATGGCTTCCAAGCCCAAACGTCTGATCATCCTCCTCATTCTTCTCACCCTTGCCGGAGGGGGAGTCTGGTACTGGACTTCCCACCGGACGAAGCCTCCATCCTCCGCCCTCGTCCTCTATGGAAATATCGATCTTCGCGAGGTCCAGCTGGCCTTCCACGACACCGGCCGCATCATGAAACTCCTCTATGTGGAGGGGGCTGCGGTGAAGGCCGGAGCCCTGATGGCCCTCATGGACCCCATCCGCTACCAGGACCTGGTGGATGCCGACAATCGCCAGCTCGAACACGACCGAGCCCAGCGGCTCGATGCGGAGCGGACCTGGAACCGGGTCAGAAGGCTGACGCAGGCCTCCTTCAACTCCCACCAGCAGAAGGACGACGCCCGGGCTGGACTCGACATGGCCCGGGCCCAGGTCAAGAGGGACAAGGCCCTGCTGGCCTACGACACCCGCCAGCTCGACGACACGAAGGTCTACGCGCCGGTCGACGGGATCGTCCAGAACCGGATCCTCGAGCCGGGAGACATGGCCTTTCCCCAGTCTCCGGTCTACACGCTGGCCCGCAGCCGACCCCTCTGGGCCCGGGTCTATATCGAAGAGCCCGAGCTCGGCAGGATCCACCAGGGGATGGCCGCCTACGTCGCCTCAGACTCATTCCCCGGCGAGAAATTCGTGGGCTACGTGGGATACATCTCCCCGTCCGCCGAATTCACCCCGAAGGAGGTCCAGACCCTTCACCAGAGGACCATTCTCGTCTACCGGGCCCGGGTCTATCTCTCCTGTCCCACGCTGAAGCTCCGGCTCGGAATGCCGGTTACGGTCACCATCCCCTTCCATGACGGGCCTGTTCGTCCGGTCACCTGTCCGGACGGCTCCCCGGCCGAGACGATCCATGGCGGAGAATAGCCCCCCCCGGGTTCCGGCGATCGCCCTCAAAAACATCGTCCGGACCTTCCGCTCCCCCCGCGGCACGATCCGGGCCCTGGACAATGTCTCCTTCGAGGTCGCCCCGGGAACCATCACCGGACTCATCGGGCCGGACGGGGCGGGAAAGACCACCCTTCTCAGAATTCTCGCCGGCATTCTGGGCTCCGACAGCGGAGATGCGACGATCCTGGGCTTCGACCCGTCCACCCAGGCCCCGGCCCTCCAGCGCCATCTGGGCTACATGCCCCAGAAGTTCGGCCTCTATGAGGATCTCACGGTGGCGGAAAACCTCGACCTCCATGCCGACCTTCACGGCGTCCCCCCCGGACGAAGGGAAGAACTTTATGCCCCCCTTCTCTCGATGACCGCCCTTGGACCCTTTCGGGCCCGCCTGGCCGGGAAGCTCTCCGGAGGCATGAAGCAGAAGCTGGGGGTCGCCTGCTCTCTCGTCCATGCGCCTCCCCTTCTCCTTCTGGACGAGCCGACGGTCGGGGTCGATCCCGTGTCCCGGCGGGAACTCTGGGAGATCCTCACCCACCAGGTCCGGGACAAAAGGACGACCCTTCTGGTCAGCACCGCCTACATGGACGAGGCCAGCCGCTTCGACCGGGTGGTGATCCTCTACAACGGACATGTCCTGGGAGAAGGGAAACCGGAGGAGCTGATCGAGGAGGCCAGGGGCCATGTCTTCCATGTGGCCGTCCCCGACTGGTCCCCGCGGAAGCTCGAGCCGTATCTGGCGAGGGTTCCCGGCATCCAGGACGCCGTGGGCGAGGAGGACGGCGTCCGGATCGTGGCGGAGGGAATGTCGCCTCCTCCCCTTCCGGAGGAACTCGGCTCTCCCCGGACCGACCCGGTCCCCCCCCGCTTCGAGGATGCCTTCATGCGGCGCCTCGCCCATGGCGGCCCCGGGGGAATCCGGAAAATCTCTTCTTCCCCCCGGGATCTGGGATGGCAGGACAAAAAAACCGGTCTCCCCGACGGCGCCCGGGAGGAGTCCATCGTCATCCGGGACCTGACACGCTATTTCGGATCCTTCTGCGCCGTCGACCATCTGACCTTCTCTGTGCGCCGGGGAGAGATCTTCGGTCTTCTGGGAGCCAACGGCGCAGGAAAGACCACCACCTTCCGCATGCTGTCGGGACTTCTCCTTCCCACCTCGGGAGAGCTCAGGATCGACGGGCAGGATGTCCTTGGCTCCGATGTGGCCAGAATCCGAGGACGCCTGGGCTACATGTCCCAGAAGTTCTCCCTCTATTCCCAGTTGACAGTCCGGCAGAACCTGACCTTTTTCACCAGCGCCTACGGGATGGGCGGAAAGCGCCAGAAGGACCGGATCGCGGAAATCGAGGAGTTCTTCGAACTGGTTCCCTACCGGGACGAATCGGCGGGACTTCTCCCTCTGGGATTCCGCCAGAGGCTGGCCCTTGCGGCTTCGCTGGCCCACGAACCGTCGATTCTTCTTCTGGACGAGCCGACGAGCGGAGTGGATCCGGTCGCCCGGCGGGAGTTCTGGCGGACGATCAGCCAGCTGTCGCTCTGGGGGGTTTCGGTTCTGGTCACCACCCATTTCATGACCGAGGCGGAATATTGCGACCGGGTCGCCATCATGGCCCAGGGACGCCTGCTCTCCCTGGGCCGGCCTGCGGACATCCGGCGTCAGGCCCGGACGCCGGAGACCCCCGACCCGACCCTGGAAGACGCCTTCATCCGGCTCCTTGAAAACGTCCCTCCGGCACTGGTCCCGGCATGACCCCCGAGGCCTCCCCCCTTGAACGGATCCTCCGGATCCGGGCCATGATCCGCAAGGAATCGATCCAGATCGTCCGGGATCCCTCGAGCCTTGCGATCGCCATCGTCCTTCCCGTCCTTCTCCTTCTGATCTTCGGCTACGGGGTCTCGCTCGATGCCCGGCATGTGCCGATCGCCGTCGTGCAGGAAAGCCGGACACCCGCCTCCGAAGGCTTTGTCGCAGGCCTAAGGCAGTCCCCCTGGTTTGTCCCCAGAAGCTACCCCGACATCCATTCGGCCATCGCGGCCCTCAAGCGGCAGGATGTGGAGGGCATCCTCTGGCTCAGGGAAAACTTCGGCCGCTCGATCGAGTCCTTCCGGACCCACGGGGTGCATGTCGTGGTGGACGGCGTCGACGACAACACGGCCCGCCTGGTGGAGGGGTATCTGACCAACACCTGGGAAACCTGGATCGGCTTCCGCAATACCCGGGGCCGGGCCCTTTCCTTTCAGCCGATCAGCCTCGACGTCCGGATCTGGTTCAATCCCGACAGCCGGAGCCGGGACTTTCTCGTTCCGGGGCTGATCGCCGTGATCATGACCCTGATCGGGGCCCTCCTGACCTCGATGGTCATCGCCCGGGAATGGGAGCGGGGGACCCTCGAGTCCCTCTTCTCGACCCCGGTGACGATCGGGGAAATCCTGCTTGGCAAGTTCATTCCCTACTTTGTCCTGGGGATGAGCGGCATGGGAGTTTCGGTGCTCATGGGCCACTTTCTCTTCGATGTTCCACTTCGGGGAACCCTGAGTGTCCTTTTGCTCACATCGGCCCTCTTTCTCACGACGGCCCTGGGAATGGGGCTCGTCATCTCGACCGTCTCCAAAAACCAGTTCGTGGCCGGCCAGATCGCCATCGTCTTCACCTTCCTCCCGGCCTTCATCCTTTCGGGCTTCATCTTCGACATCCACTCGATGCCGCTCTTCATCCGGATCCTCACCCATATCATTCCGGCCTCCTACTTCGTGACCATTCTCCAGTCCGTCTTCCTGGCCGGGGACATTCCGGGGGTGATCATTCCCAATGCGTCCGCCCTCCTTTTCTTTTCCGTCTTCCTGTTCGCCCTCCTGGCCAGGATCAGCCGAAAGAGGATCCTGTGAAACAGCTCGTGATGCGCATCCTGAGGCTCGCCCAGAAGGAGTTCCTGGCCCTCCTGCGGGACAAGAAGTCCCGCATGGTCCTGATCGTCCCGCCCCTCGTCCAGCTCGTCGTCTTCAGCTATGCGGCGACCTTCGACTTGAACCACATCTCCTATGCCGTCTGGAACGAGGATCCGGGGCTCTACTCCCGGCAGCTCCTGGCCCGCTTTTCCGGATCCCCGAACTTCAGGCTCCTTGAGTCGGTGAACTCGGAAGGGGAGGTCCGCTCCCTGATCGACAACAGAAAGGTGCTCCTGGTCCTCCACATCCGCAGCACCTTCAGCCGGGACCTCCTGGCCGGACGCCAGGGGACGGTCGAGGCCCTGCTCGACGGGCGCCAGAGCAACACCGCCATGATCCTCATGGGATACGTCCAAACCATCGTACAAAACGCAAGCGCCGACTTCATGGCCCAGAACGGCCTGACCCCGCCGATCGCCCCCATCGGAATCCGGGCCTGGTACAACCCCAACCTCAAGAGCCGGTGGTTCATCGTCCCCGGCATCGTGGGCCTTCTGACATTGGTCGTCTCCCTTCTGGTCACCGCCCTGTCGGTGGCCCGGGAGAGAGAGGACGGAACCTTCGACCAGCTCCTGGTCACTCCCCTGCGGCCCTTCGACATCATCATGGGAAAGATCATTCCCGGATTCGTCATCGGATTCGCCGAGTCCACGGCCATCGTCCTGGTCGCCGTCTTCCTCTTCCATGTCCCGCTCCGGGGAACCCTTTCGGCCCTCTACCTCGGGGTCTTCCTCTTCACCCTCTCGGGACTGGGGGTCGGGCTCATGATCTCCTCCCTGGTCTCGACCCAGCAGCAGGGGCTTCTGGGGGCCTTTCTCTTCCTCGTCCCCTCCATCATTCTCTCGGGTTTTGCGACCCCGATCGCAAACATGCCGCAATTCATCCAGGACATGACCCTTCTGAACCCCCTCCGATACTTTCTCGTCATCCTCCGGGAGGTTTTTCTGAAGGGGGCGGATGTCCGGATCCTCCTTCCCGAATACGGGGCCCTCGCGGCCATCGGCCTGGGAACGCTCCTTCTGGCCGGCCATTTCTTCCGGAAGAGGATCGGATGACGGAAGAGCCTCGAGACCTCCTCCTTTTTCCCGGGGCCTTCGTCGTCGCGCTCTCCCTCCGGGACGGCCGGCCTTTCCGATGCCGGATTCGCCTCTCTTCCGGGGAACGCCGGACGTTCTCCTCCGAAGAGGCTCCCCGGGCGTCAGATCCTGGCCGGCTTGTGGAGAGCGTGTTCCGGGGCGAGGCCGCCTACTGCGGCCCGCTTCCCCCCGATCTCACGGACTTCGAAAGGCAGGTTCTGGAGGAGACCCGGAGGATCCCCTTCGGCGAAACGAGGACCTACGGAACGCTGGCGGAACGGATCGGGCGGCCGGGATCGTCCCGGGCGGTCGGGAGAGCGCTGGGAAAGAACCCTCTGCCTCTTCTGATCCCCTGTCACCGGGTGGTGGGGAAGGACGGAAAAATGACGGGTTATTCGGGGGGCGTAGCGGTCAAGGAAGCTCTGCTGGCCTGGGAGCGGGCCTCGATCGCTCCCTGACCACGCGGGTTCCGGAGAGGCAGTCGTGGAGGGCGAGCCTGCGGTCGTTGGCCAGGGCGGCCAGAAAACCCAAACCCAGGAGCAGGAAGGATCCCCCGAAGACCAGCGTCCGTCGAAGGGCCCCTCCCGGACCGATCCGGACCCGCTCGGCGTCTCCTGAATCCCGGATGACGGTCAGACCGAAGAGGGACTGTCCCGGGGTTTCGGAGGAGATGGCCCAGAAAAGGAAGAAGTAGAGGAACAGGCCCGCGAGGAGTGCGGCGGGATGAAAGGAGGCGGCCGCCCATTGCCGGACCGGATCGAAGGGGTCTTCGGGATCGGTGCCGGAGAGGATTTCCCGCCTGAGAAGAGAGAGCCCCCCCTCGGACAGAAAAATGGCCAGGAAGAGATCGAGCCAGAAGGCCAGGATGCGGCGTCCGATCATTCGGGAGTCCTTGTCTTGGGTGGCGGCAAAAGCTCTTGCGAGAACAGGGACGCCGCCACAAGGGGGGCCAGCCGGCCCGGAAGGATGCGGCGTCCGAGACTCGCCCTGGCCCCGTTCTTCGATTTTTCGAAATCCCGGAAGAGGTCCCGTTCCCGCTCCGACCATCCTCCTTCCGGCCCCGTGACCGCAAGAAAGGATGCCGGCTCCCGATCCCCGGCCAGGATCTCCCGAAGAGACGGGACGGAGGGATCTTCGTCGAAAAAGAGGACGAAGGCCCCGTCCCGGCCCGAAAGGAGTTCCGAGAGGGAACAGGGCGGATCGAGCCGCATCCTGTCGGCGCGGCCGGACAGCTGGCTCGACTCCCGGATCTTGGACTCGAAGCGAACGCGCTTTCGTTCAAACTGCTCCCGGGACCAGCGGGCCTGGGAGCGATCGGCCAAAAGGGGGACAAGGCGCCGGACCCCGAGGCATGTGACCGGTTCGATCAGGTCTTCGAAGGACTCCCCCTTGAGAATCCCCACGGCCAGATCGAAGGGCCTCCCTTTGCCCTCTCCTCCCGCGACAGGAACGGATTCCGGGGAAAGGGCGATCGCAAGGGGAGAGAGGCGCACAATCCGGCCCTGGAAAATCTGGGCCGGGCTCTCCGGATCCACGAAACGGAAGAGATCCCCCTCTTTCGCGCGGAGGCTTTTCGCGAGATGGCGGGAGAGGATGGAGCCGGGTTCGAGAAGTCGCCCTTCGGGTGCGGTCACGACCCGGTCGGAATCGGTGATCCAGAAAAGGACGGGTCCGCTCACCGGCTCCCCCGGAGTTCGCGGCCGATCCGATCACTCAAAGATCGACTTGACCTTGGAAAAGAGGCCGCCGTCCCCCCCCCCGGCCTGTCCGGCGGGGGCTTCCCCCGAGACCTCGGCATAGCGTTCGAGGGCTTCCCGCTGCTCCCGGCTGAGCCGTGTCGGAATTTCCACATTGAACCGGATCACGAGATCCCCCAGGCTCCGGCTCTGGGGATTGGCGATCCCCTTGCCCCGGACCCGCCGGACGGTTCCCGGCTGCGTCCCGGGGTCGACCTTCATCGCATAGGGCGCCCCGAGCGTCGGAATTTCGAGGGTCGTCCCGAAGATGGCCTGGGTCAGGGTCAGGTTCTTGTCGATGACCAGGTCGTCGCCCTCCCGGGCGAAGACGCTATGGGGCCGAACGACCACATCAAGATAAAGATCTCCCGGAGGCCCGCCGCCCACCCCGGCATGGCCCTCTCCGGAGATCCGGACCCGCATGCCGGTCTGGACTCCCGCCGGAATGGAGCGTGTGATGGTCCGGTCGACGGAGATGCGTCCCTTTCCCGAACAGTTCGGGCAGATCTCGGTGATCACCCGCCCCTCGCCGCCGCAGGTGCCGCAGGTTTTCTGGACATGAAAGAATCCCTGCTGGATCCGGACGAAGCCCGTTCCCCGGCAGGAGGAGCAGACCGTCACGGACTTCCCGTTCTTCGAGCCATTTCCGGAACAGGGGGAGCAGGTCTCCCAGCGGGCGAGCTTGATGGAGATTTCCTTGCCGAGAGCCGCCTCCTCGAAGGAGAGTTCGACCTGGCGGAGGATGTGCTCGCCCTGCTGGCGCCCACCGGAAGAGCCCCCTCCAAAGAACTCGTTCAGCACCTCGGAGAAGACATCCCCGAAGTTGGCCCCGCCCCGGGCGAAGCCCCCGTCGAATCCCTCGAAGAATCCCGAACCGCCCCCCGAATCGTAGAGCTGGCGCTTCTGGGGATCCCCCAGGACTTCGTAAGCCTCGTTGATCAGCTTGAACTGGGCCTCGGCCGCCCTGTCTCCGGGGTTCCGGTCCGGATGATACTGCATGGCGAGTTTTCGGTAGGCTTTTTTGATCTCATCCGCCGAGGCGTTCCGGGGAACGCCCAGAACACTGTAAAAATCCTTCGATGCCAACGGAACGTCCTTCCCCTCTTGCAAAACCGGTTAACACGAAAGGCGGAAGAAGAGAGCTCTCTTCTTCCGCCCGAAAGAACTGTCTCAGGACGGATTCTTTTTCACGTCCTCGTATTCGGCATCGACCACATTTTCGCCTGAGGGCCCCTGGCCCGCCCCGGGAGTCTCCCCGCCGGGGGTTCCGGCCGCTCCGGACGCCTGGGTGTTCTTGTAGACGATATCGGCAAGCTTGTGGGATTCCTTCTCGAGAGTCGAGAGGGCTTCCTTGAGTTCTTCGATGCTTTCGGAGGCGAGCTTTCCCCGGGCCGCCTCGATGGCTTCCCGGAACTGCCCCCGCTCCACGTCGGAGATCTTCTCCGAAACCTCTCCCAGGGATTTCTCCATGGCGTAGATCATATTTTCGAGACCGTTCCGGGTCTCGATCTTCTCCCGGCGCTTGTGGTCCTCGGCGGCATGGGCCTCCGCCTCGCGGATCAGGCGATCCACCTCTTCCTTGGAAAGCCCGCCCTGCGCCGTGATCCGGATCGACTGCTCCTTGCCGGTTCCCTTGTCCTTGGCGCTCACATGGACGATCCCGTTGGAGTCGATGTCGAAGGTCACCTCGATCTGGGGAACGCCCCGGGGAGCCGACGGAATCCCCGCGAGGTCGAATTCGCCAAGGAGCTTGTTGTCCGCGGCCATTTCCCGCTCCCCCTGGAAGACCTTGATCGTCACCGAATTCTGGTTGTCGGCGGCCGTGGTGAAAACCTGGCTCCGCTTGGCGGGAATGGTGGTATTCCGGTCGATCAGTTTGGTAAAGACGCCTCCCAGGGTCTCGAGCCCCAGGGAAAGGGGCGTCACGTCGAGGAGAAGAACATCCTTGACGTCTCCCTTCAGGACCGCGCCCTGGATGGCAGCCCCGATGGCCACCACCTCGTCGGGATTCACCCCCTTGTGAGGCTCCTTTCCGAAGAATTTCCGGACCGTCTCCTGAACCTTGGGCATACGGGTCTGGCCTCCGACCAGAACCACCTCGTCGATATTGGAGGCGGAAAGGCCAGCGTCGGAAAGGGCCTTCTTGACCGGATCGAGGGAATGGCTCACCAGTCCGTCGGTGAGCTGTTCGAGCTTCGAACGGGTGATCTTCATGACAAGGTGCTTGGGTCCGGAGGCATCAGCCGTGATGAAGGGAAGGTTCACCTCCGTCTCCATGACGGTCGAGAGTTCGATCTTGGCCTTTTCCGCGGCCTCCTTCAGGCGCTGGAGGGCCATCTTGTCCTTCTTCAGGTCGATCCCGGATTCCTGGAGGTAGGAGGCCACGATGAAGTCGATGAGGGCCGTGTCGAAGTCGTCTCCCCCGAGGTAGGTATCCCCGTTGGTCGACTTGACCTCGAAGACCCCCTCTCCGATCTCGAGGATCGAGATGTCGAAGGTCCCGCCACCGAGATCGTAGACGGCAATCTTCTCCTCCTTCTTGCTGTCAAGGCCATAGGCCAGAGAGGCGGCCGTCGGCTCGTTGATGATCCGGAGGACGTTCAGACCCGCAATGGCGCCGGCATTTTTGGTGTCCTGCCGCTGGGCGTCATTGAAGTAGGCCGGAACGGTGATGACGGCATCGGTGACCTTTTCTCCGAGATAGTCTTCGGCGGCCTGTTTGAGCTTCATGAGGATCTTCGCGGAAATCTCGGCCGGAGAGTACTGTTTGCCCCGGATCTCGACATAGGCGTCACCGTTCGGCCCGGAGACAACCTTGTAGGGAAGCCGTTTCATGGCGTGGACCACCTCGTCGGAATTGAACTTCCGGCCGATCAGACGTTTCACGGAGTAGATGGTGTTCTCCGGATTGGTGATCGCCTGGCGCTTCGCCACCTGCCCCACGAGGATTTCTCCCTTGTCGGTAAAGGCAACCACCGAAGGGGTGATCCGCGACCCTTCCTGGTTGGGGATCACCACCGGTTCTCCCCCTTCCATGATGCACACCACGGAGTTCGTCGTTCCCAGATCGATCCCGATAATCTTGCTCATAGATGAATTCCTTTCACATATGGAGTGATACGTTCTCCGGCAGAATCCTTCCTCCTGCCGCCTGATCAGCCGTTTACGCCCTTTCGGGGGACTTTCCCTTCGAGACCGTCACCATGGAGGGACGGACGAGTCTGTTGTGAATCCGGTATCCCTGCTGGTAGACATCGACGACCATGCCTTCCGGGAGGGATTCGCTTTCAGTATACCCGACGGCCTCGTGGATCTCGGGATCGAAGGAGACCCCCGAGGACGGAACCCGGGTCACATGATTTTTCTCGAGCAGTTCGAGAAACTGCTTGTGGGTCAAACGGACCCCTTCGACAAGGGACTTGCATTCGGGAATCGCGCCAAGGCCCCCCGTCTCCCCGTGCTGGAGGGCGCGTTCAAGATTGTCCAGAACAGGCAGAAAGGCCTTCAGAAGGGCTTCGTTGGCGAATTTTCTGGCCTCCTCAAGGTCGCGAACCGTCCGTTTCCTGTGATTGTCGAAGTCCGCCAGAAGACGGATATACTTTTCTTTCCATGCCTCGGCCTCCCGGGTCTCCTGCGAGGGTTCCTCCGGGAGAACCTCGGCCTCGGACCGTGACCCGGTCCCTTCCGGCCTTTCCTCTGCCGAAAGATCGTCCACGGATTCAAATTCTTCAGACATCCCTCATCCTTTCCCTATCGGTCCTGATCTTTCCCTGACATGTCCCCACTCATTCCTCCACCCATGGTCTACCCCTCGCCGTCAAGCCCCGTCAACCAGTGGTTGAGACGCCCCGAAAGACGGGACATCAGGGGGATCACCTGCCCATAGTCCATCCGGACGGGGCCAACGACACCGATGGTCCCGTACCAGGCCCCCGAACGGATGAGGGGAAGGGAGACCAGGGTGCACACACCTAGCCCCGGAAGCTCGTTTTCCGAGCCGATCGAAACCGAGATTCCCCGAGCCTCGACCAGTTTGCGAAGAAACCCGAACAGGGCCACCTGTTCCTCGAAGGCGTGAAAGACGGACTCGAGATCTCCGGCCTTTGAGAATTCCGGATCCTTGGCAAATCGGGAAGCCCCGAAGAGCTTGACGTCGGGAACGCCTCCCAGGCGTTCGAATTCCCTGACAATAGCCTCCCAGGCCCTCGAGATTCCGTCCATCTCGGACAGAAGGGCATCCCGGATCTCCGAAAGTGTTCGGAATCGCCCGACCCTGTTCAGCTTGCCGACGATCTTGCGGAATTCGAGCCACCCGATCCCCTCCGGGTAGACGAAGGTCCGTTTCAGGAGGTGGCCCGTCTCCAGGATGACGACCAGGAGCGCCTGGCGTCCGGAAAGCGGGACGGCCTCGACCCCCACGACGCGGACATCGCCCAGGGTTCCGGTCTCCATCAGGAACACCGCGTAGCCGGAGGTGCGTCCCACCTGGGCGACCACCTTCGACAAAACCTCGCTGAAATCGGTCAGCGAGGATTCGGAAAGGAGCGGTTCGATTCCCCGGGCCAGATCGGACCAGTCTTCGAATTCCTTCTTGTCGAAATCCGAATGGTCGACAAAATACCGGAACCCCTTTTCCGTCGGGACGCGGCCGGATGACGTGTGGGGATGGGTGAGATATCCCATCGCCTCCAGGGCACTCATGATGTTCCGAATGGTCGCGGGGGAATAAGGCAACCCGAATGACCGGTTTACGGATTGCGAACCGACCGGAAGGGCTGAACGGATATATCCCGAAACGGTGGCAGAGAGAACCAGCCATTTTTTCTGATCCAGAACATCCCTTCTCCCTGAACTGTCAGACACGCTTCCTCCATTTTAGCACTCGCAATCACTGAGTGCTAAAAATATATCAGGAAGCGAAAAACATGTCAAGCTTTTTTGTCGTCCGGCGTTGTATTTTTCTTTTCGTTTCCTTTGTCTTCAAGGGGATATCCCCAAGGATCCACCTTCTTCTCCTCCACGGGAAACCTCTTGTTGAGGATTCTCTCGCGTCGAACAACGAAGTAAAAGCTGGCCGAAATGATGAAAACAGTCATCACGAGACCGGCGATGATGATCGAGTAGTTGACGATCATGTTGGGAATGCTTGGCGTATCGTCCATGTGGGTCCTTTCCCGGATGGCTTTGAAAAAATAGCGTCCTGACTTACGGACGATAGTCGTCGATGCCAGGCCGCCGGATGATCTCGGCCTGGGCCATGGGCTGCCCCAGGGGCCTGAGACCCAGCTCTCCGGCCGCCATGTCAAGATGAAGGCCAAGGACCTCCTGGATGTCGGGATTGAGGAGGTCCGGACCGGCTCTCTGGTCCACCATCTTGAGATAGGTCCGGCAGGCTTCGCAAGCCAGGATCCCCTGGTGTTCGTTCGGATGCTTGTAGAGGAGATTGAACAGTTCGGGATCGGTCTCCCCGCAGGACGGGCATCCGGCCATCAGAGGGGATTCCCAGTGAAAGGAGCAGAAGAAACAGTAATAGCGCCTCCTGTCGTTCGAAACCGCCTGGCCGATCACCGGGGGCGCGCCGCAGACCGGACAATGAGTGTATCCCCATTCCAGGCTCCGCAAAAAAGCGATCAGGGTTTCATGAAGACGCTCGAAGGAGATGCGAAGGGACATTTTCAGAAGATAGACGAGAAGTGGGCGCGGCACATCCATCGTCTCGGAGACGGCATCGAAATGGCCGTCCTCGCGCGCCAGAAGGTCCGCAATCACCTCCCCCTCCTCCTTGCGGCTGTTTCGCATGTAGGCCGAAATCCGGGAGGCATACTGCTCCCGCTCTCCCCCGCCCTGCTTCATGACGGTCATGAGCTTCCGGAACTGCTGTCCGGTCTGGGGCAGGGAGATCCGGGCAAAGGATGGCCGGTCGATCAGGGGAATCCCGCGGGAGAGCCTGTCCCGGAGAGAGGCATCCCGAAGATCGACCAGAGCCAGCAGGTCGTCCGGACGTGATGTGTTCCATATCTCCTCGATTTTTTCGTAGAACTGAAAAATGTCCTTCAGGTGTGGCCGTGCCCGGATATGTTCGGCAAGAAGGCGGTCCCGCCCGGATGACTCCATGGATCCTCCGATTTCCTGTTAGTTGGGGTGCGTGTTGACGGGATCCGAAGCTGTCTTGATCCGCTGGACCCGGACAACACCCTTGACGTGCTGGACGCGGGTCATGATTTCCTGAAGATGGGCGAGATTTCCCACGGTCACGGCAAAATCGAGAACCCCCATCCGGTGTTTGGCCTGCTTCACCTCGGCATGGGTAATGTTGGCTCCGCGCTCGGAAATGACCGAGGAGACGGCGGCCAGCATTCCCGGCTTGTCTTCCATCGAGATCCGGAGATGGACATCGAAGATCGCATCCTTCGAGGAGTCCCAAATGGCCGGCACAAGCCGGTCCTGCTCAAGCGACAGGTGGACAAGGTTGGGACAGTCGGCGGTGTGGACGATGATTCCCCGACCCCGGGTGACATACCCCACGATCTCCTCTCCGGGAACGGGGCTGCAGCATCCCGCAAGGCCGATGAGAAGATCCTTCCCTCCTCCGCGGACGACGATGGGCACCTGTTCCTTTAGGGGTACGGGGGGCGCCAGGGGAAGAAGATCCCCCCCCTGGCCCGGAAGAAGCTTCCGGAGAACCGTCGATGCGGAGAGTCGTCCAAACCCGATCCGGGAATAGACATCCTCCGGAGTCGGATCCGGCAGGTCGGAGAAGGAAAGGAAGGTCTCGAGATAGGGGGGTTTGAGAAATTCCGACCAGCGCCGGTGAAGCTTCTGGGCCTCGGCCTCGAGGGAACGGAGGCCGATGTCCGCGCTCTGGCGCATTTCCTCTTCCTTGATCCAGTGCCTGATCCTGGCGCGAGCCTTGGGAGTCGCCACAAAGCGAAGCCAGTCCTTGCTGGGCGTCTGGGAGGGGTTCGTGATGATTTCGACGACGTCCCCGCTTTCGAGAACGGTCTTGATCGGAACCCATCTCCCATTGATCCGGGCCCCCACGGTGTGGTTCCCGACCTCGGTATGAATGCCGTAGGCAAAATCGATGGCCGTCGCTCCCTTGATCATCTCCCGGACATCCCCGGCCGGAGTGAAGACATAGACCTCGTCGGGAAAGAGATTCAGCTTGACAGAGTTCATGAACTCCTGGTTGTCGGAGAGTTCCTTCTGCCACTCCACGAGCTGCCTGAGCCATGTCACGACCTTGAGGTCGGAAAGGGCGGGAGCCCCGTCCGCATTCTCCTTGTAGTTCCAGTGGGCGGCGACCCCCTCCTCGGCCACCCGATGCATCTCCTCCGTCCGGATCTGAAACTCCACCAGGACTCCCTCCGGTGCGATGACCGTCGTATGAAGGGACTGGTACATATTGGACTTCGGAACGGCGATAAAGTCCTTGATCCGCCCCGACATGGGCTTGTAGATTCCATGCAGGAGCCCCAGGACGCCGTAGCAGTGAAGCTTGGTATCGGTGATCACCCGGATCCCCATCAGATCATAGATCTCGTCGAAGGGAATTTCCTGGGAGGTCATCTTCCGGTAAATGCTGTAGATATGCTTGTAGCGCCCTTCCACGCGGGCGGGAATGCCGTTTTCCGCCAGCACCCCCGACACAGCCCGGATGATCTGGTCGATGTAGTTGGTGCGCTCCTTCCGCTTGCGAGCCACCCTCGTCCGAAGATCGGCATACGTTTCCGGATCGAGGACCGAAAAGGAGAGGTCCTCCAGCTCGAGCTTGATCCATCCGATCCCCAGACGGTTGGCCAGAGGGGCGTAGATGTCGAGGGTTTCCTGGGCGATATTTTTCTGCTTGGCGGAATCGAGCCACTGTATCGTCCGCATGTTGTGAAGACGGTCGGCCAGTTTGACCAGGAGGACGCGGATATCCTCCGACATCGAAAGCAGCATCTTACGGAAGTTTTCCGCCTGCTTTTCGGCCCGGGATTTCTTGAAATGAAATTTTCCTATTTTTGTGACCCCGTCGATCAGGTGCAGCACCTTTTTTCCGAAGGCGGATTCGATCTGATCCGGCGACAGGGATGTGTCCTCGAGCGTGTCATGGAGAAGGGCCGTGACGAGACAATAGGTGTCCACACGCATCTCGGCCAGGATCAACGCGACGCTCAAGGGATGGTGAATGTAGGAATCCCCCGATTGGCGCCTTTGCCCCTCATGGGATTTGAGAGCCATGAGATAGGCCTTGCGGATGAGATCGAGGCCTTCGGGACTCGGGTTGTACCGGGAGACGGTCTCGAGCAGTTTTTCGATCGTCACCTCTCCGGCCGGAAGGGCATGGAGGTGCTCCGAAGGTTCGGAGCTCCCCTCAGGTTGGTCGGTGTTGGACAACAACGAAGAGGCGCTCAAGATAATCCCCCTTGCCCCGAATTTCGGGAGTGACAACCATATCGCATTCCTGACCGGGACGGGGAGGATCTCCCACGTCCCGGAAAAAGGCGCGACCGCTTCCATGTCTCCATCGGTAGGTGCAGACCTGCATGCGTCCGAACCCATCCTCAAGACGTTCTATTCTCGCCCGGCGGACTCCGAAAAGGGGCGAGGAAAACCCCTCGCCAAAGGGAAAAAGCTTGCTGTACCCTTCCCAGAAAACAGGATTTCGAAAGTACGCCGGCAAAAAAGCATCGATTTTCAGGGGCCCCTCTGAAGGATCGGACTCCTTCTCCATGCCTTCCGCGAAGGTTGCCTGATTCAGCACACGATTGAGCCTCACAGAAACCTCGGGGAGCAGGCTCAGCGGAAATTCGAGTCCACCGGCCATCGGGTGTCCTCCCCCATGGATCGGAAGGCCTTCAAGGGCCTTCAGGATCTCCGGGAGCCGATCGTTGTTACGGCACCGGATCGACCCCCGCACGGTCAGGGATGTCGTCATCGTTCCGACGAAAACCGACCTGTTCCAGTCTTCGGATATCCTGTGCGCCACCCGTCCCAGGACACCCGGAAACCAGTCCTTGTCGAAAAGGAACCATCCGGAAGGCCCCCTTCTTCGAATTTCATCGTAGAGAAGCCACTCCATCTCCTGCCTTTTCCGGTTCATCTCCATCAGAAGAAGGACGGTTTTTTCGGAAGATTCCGCCGAAGAGGCCATCAGAAGGTCGAAGGCAGGCTTCGGGTCGCCCATCCGGCCAGGGGCGTTCAGGAAGGGGATGACCCCGAAGGAATAGTCGCTGACGATCGGGGAGCGCCTAAGCTTCCTTCGGAGGAGAAGCCGGATGCCGGGAAAGGAGGACAGGGCCTCCTCGGAGACCAGGACACGAATGAAATACCGGTTCTCCCGCAGAAGGGGGGCACGGTCTCCCAGGACGGACAACCCTGCCAGAAAGGCCATCTGGGGTTCTTCGTCGGGGGCCAGGTAGGGCCGGATCAGGGCATAGGCGGACCCCGCCGAAGTCAGGGCCGACCGGCCGGAGGGGTGGACGAGGGGCACGGCGGCCCGTGGCCATCCCTCCGGGATCAGATGATGGTCCACAACGAGGCAGGACATTCCGGAAGAGAGAAGCATCCTGAGAACATGGGCGCTTGAGGCTCCCATGTCCGCAACGATGATCCTGCGTATTCCCTGTTCCTGATAGGGGAAGATCCGGGAGGGGCGAACGGAACGGCCATCCTCCCGGTTTGTCAGGAGTACGGAGTGGGGATGGCCGCGGTGGGTCAGAAACCGGGAGAGGATCGCCGCCGACGAAAGGCCGTCAACATCGAGGTCGGCATAGATCAGGACCGGCTCCCGGCTCGCCAGCAGATCATGGATCCAGGCTCTCGAAGGGCCCATCTCTCCGAGAGAATCGTCCCCCGGAGGACGGGGAGCCTGGATGTCGTTGACGAAGGACTGGGGATCTATCCCTCGCCGGAAAAGGACGCGCACCCAGACCGGATCGAGCCCCCAGATCCTGGCCTGAGCATAGACTTCCTCATCCGGCATGTCGGCCACATCCCACACCTGCTTTTCACGACCGGCGACGTCTTGATCCATGGTCAGACACCTTCGATGAGAAATCCGCCTGCCGGATGAGGAGAATCCGGGTCCGGCTCAGGACCCCGGCAAGGGGATCCTCAGATGACATTCTTCTTTTTGAGATAAAGGATGATGATCACTGTCACCGGCGGCAGGACAAAGAGACCAATGCTTCCCAATACTTCGGAAATGTCGATTCCACCGTGCACCAGACTGATCCTTTCCAAAATCCGGAGAAGAGTCCTAGACCCTGTTGTTCTCCGGAGCCGTTTTCCTCGAAGGAAATCCCAGCCCCTGCCGTTTTCCCGGAAGAACGAGAAGCAGGGGACTCGCCACAAAGATGGAGGAATAGGTCCCGATCATGACTCCGATGAAAAGGGCCAGCGAAAAAGCGTGAATCACGGGCCCCCCTCCGATCAGCAGGGCGAGCAGGACCAACTCCACAGTTAATGATACCACAACCGTCCTGCTGAGAACCTGATTGATCCCCGAGTTGATCAGCTGCTCGGGGGTCTGGCGGACCGAGCGACGCATCTGCTCCCGGATCCTGTCGAAAACGACTACCGTATCCGTCAGCGAATAGCCGGCCAGAGTCAAAAGGCTCGTGACGATCAGGAGGTTGATCTCCGTGCCCAGGAGGTAAAGGATCCCCAGGACTGCGACAACATTGTGAAAGGTCGAGATCGCGGCGGCCAGCCCGAACCGGAACTCGAAGCGGACGGCGATATAGAGAATGAAGCCGACCAGGGAGAAAAGAATGGCCACAAGAGCCTTCCCCGCAAGTTCACTCCCGATGGTCGGTCCGATTTCGATGGACTGGCGGATTGTCATGGGATTTCCAGGAAAGCTCTGGCGCAGGAGACCGAGAAGGGCTTCGGTGACCGAACGGGTCTGTTCCTGCCGCACCTTTACCCGGATGAAAAGGTCGGAGGTGTTGTTGACATTCTGGATCTGGGCTCCGGCAAATCCGTTTTTCGAAAGGATCTGGCGAACATTTGCCAGTGACTCGGGATGGTCGAAATGAACCATGAGGGCCGTTCCCCCCGTGAAATCGATCCCGAGATTGGCCTTTCCCCGGATGATCTGGAGGAGGGCCAGAAGGCCCACAACAACGAGAATGGAGGAAATGGCCAGGGAAATCTTTTTCTTCCCCATGAAATCGATGGAAGGATTGCGGATCAATTCAAACATCGCGGCGTCCCCGGATTAGGAATGCGTTCATATTGATAGACGTTCGAGTTTCGAACGTCTTGCGAGAAGGTCGAATACGATGCGTGTTCCCGCAAGGGAGGTAAAGAGATTGATGGCGATCCCCACGGTCAGGGTCACGGCAAATCCCTTGATCGGTCCCGTCCCGAACATGAACAGAATGACGGCCGTGATCAGAGTGGTGACATGGGAGTCCACGATGGTCAGGAAGGCCTTGTCGTAGCCGGCGTCGATCGAGGAACGCACCGGTCGTCCGGACCGAATTTCCTCGCGGATCCGTTCAAAAATCAGGACATTGGAGTCGACCCCCATCCCCACGGTCAGAATGATTCCGGCGATGCCCGGCAGTGTCAGCGTGGCGTGGAGGGCGGCCATGGCTCCCATCAGGAACAGCATGTTGAGCATCAGAGCAAAGTCTGCCACCACTCCTGAAAATCGGTAGTAAATGGCCATGAAGAGGAGGACCAGAACGAGGGCGATCATCGTCGCGTGGAGGCCGGCCCGGATCGAATCCTTGCCCAGGGAGGGGCCCACAGTCACATTCTGAAGGATGCGAACGGGAGCCGGAAGGGCCCCGGAACGCAAAACGATCGCCAGGTCCTTGGCCTCTTTCATGGAAAAGCTTCCCGTTATCTGCGCCTGTCCCCCGGATATCTCTTCCTGGATGACCGGAGCGGAATAGACGGTCTTGTCGAGGACGATCGCCAGTCTCTGCTTGACGTGATTCTTCGTGATCTGGTCGAAGAGCTTTGATCCGGAGCTATTGAAGGTGAGCGAGACATAGGGTTCGTTGAACTGGCCGAAGGAGACCCGCGCATCGCTGATCATGTCCCCGCTCATCAGGGGGCGCGATTTCAGCAGATAGGGAATCCGGCCGCCATTCCTGCCGGAAGGGCTCCCATAAAGGATTTCCTCCCCGGAGGGAAGAGGGGTCTTGCCGTTTTGGAACTGGGCCGGATCGGCCGAATCGTCGGCCAGCTTGAATTCGAGCCGGGCGGTTCGGCCGATGAGTGCCATCGCCCGCTCCGGATCGGTCACGCCAGGAAGCTGGATCAGGATGCGATCCTTGCCCTGCTGCTCGATGACCGGTTCGGCCACCCCGAACTGGTCGATCCTGTTGCGGATGACTTCCATCGCCTGGGTCATGGCGTGCTTTTTGATCCTCATGACCTCGCTCTTCGGAAGCCCGAAGGCAAGTCCGGTGGAATCGTCCGAAACCTTTTGCAAATACGGCGCCCGAGAGTTGACCCAGTCAAGAATGTTTTTCTTTGTCGCAGGATTCGTGACTGGAACGGAGATGGTGGTGCCGGAGATCACCGGCTTGACTCCCTTTTCAGACAGAGCAGAGGCGATCTCGTCGAGAGTTCCCGAAACGGCCTTGTCCTCCATCACCTGAAGAGTCAGGGACATCCCGCCCCGGAGATCGAGCCCCAGGGAAATCGTCCCGCCGGGGAGATCATTCCGGAGTGAGGCCGGAAGTGTCCCCCAGAAGGGGAGGGAAGGAAGAAGCCAGACAATAGAGAGAACGGTAAAAAGGGCCAGCAGAAAAATTCGGCCCCGGACAGTCCTTTTATGCATGCAGTCTCATCTCCTGGTTCAGCAAGGTCACGAACGGCATTCGTTCAGGATTCAAGGGTCAGGATCGCCTGTTTCATCACGGTCACCGTAACGCCGGGAGCGATTTCAAGCTCCACCTGGCGATCCCGGATCGATGCCACCGTTCCGACCAGTCCGCCTCCCGTCACGACTCTGTCCCCCACCTTGAGCGAGGCCAGAAAGTCTGCCATTTTTTTCTGGCGTTTCTTCTGTGGAAAGATAACGAGGGCATAAAACAGGAGGATGATAAGGAGGATCGGGACCAGCTGCATGACGGTCTGCGCCGATGATCCGGCAGTGGCGGGGGCATTCATTTGTCGGCTCCTTCTGTTTCCCGAGGTTTGAAGCAGGGAGAGTCCCACCCGGTCAGGCGGCCCTCCGTAATGCGGCAACGGATCTCTCGCATGAGGTTCATGTAGAAAAACACATTGTGGATTGTTCCCAGGACCGCCCCCGTCAACTCGGAATTCTTCACGAGGTGATGGAGATAGGCCCTGGAATGCCGTCGACAGGTCGGACAGGGGCATGTGGCGTCAATCGGGCTCTCATCCTCCCGATGACGGGAATTGCGGATCGAGATCGGGCCGTCCCAGGTAAAGTACATCCCGTTTCGGGCGTTTCGCGTCGGGAGCACGCAATCGAAAAGATCGACGCCGTGGCGAACGGCTTCGACGATATCTCCGGGATAGCCCACACCCATGAGGTAACGGGGACGATCCTCCGGGAGAATCGGAAGGGTCCGGGAAAGAACCCGGTTCCGCTCCTCGAAGCTCTCCCCGACCCCGAGCCCTCCGATTCCGAAGCCCGAAAACTCCTGGCCGTTCCCTCCCCTGAGACGCACAAGACCTTCCGCGCTCTGCTCGCGCAAAGCCGGATCGACGCCTCCCTGGACGATACCAAAAAGTGCGGGGGATTCAAGAGGATCCCAGACATCCAGAGAGCGGCGGGCCCATCGGTGGGTCCGCTCCATCGCTTCCGCGATGCGGCTCGCCGGATCATTCGCACCTGCAAGGTCGTCCAGAACCATCCGGATATCGACACCAAGATCGGACGATATCGAAACAGCAAGTTCCGGCGAAAGGAAGACCTTGGCTCCGTCGTAAGGAGAGAGGAAAGAGACCCCCTCCTCCGAGACCTTCCGCCGGTGCAGAAGGCTCAAAACCTGGTAGCCGCCACTGTCGGAAAGGGTCGGAATGTCGATCCCCATCATCCGGCCGATTCCCCCGGCTCGCCGGACAGACTCCGTCCCCGGGCGGAGCCAGAGATGAAAGGCATTGACCAGCAGAATCTCCACTCCGCATTCCGCCAGAGACTCCGGTGTCATTCCCTTGACCGTTCCGCGCGTTCCGACCGGCATGAAGGCCGGGGTTTCAACAACACCGTGGGAGGTTCGGAGAACCCCTGTCCGCGCTCCCGAGGCGGTGTCCCGATGGCGGACCCTGAAAAATTGCGGCAGGGTCACATCGAATCCGGAGCCGAGACACCCAGAAGGGACAAGCCCTTTCTCAGGATCCTTGACACGGCGATGGACAGGCCGATACGGGCAATCATGACAGGCCGGTCACTCTCTTCCGAGGATAGAATCCGGTGATGGAAGTAATAATGATGGTAAGCCCCGGCCAAGGTCGTCAGGTAGTCCGTCAGGGGATGCACTTCGAAGGAGTCTGCACACCGGAGCAAAACACCCGAAAATTGTGCGAGAAGCCTGATCAGAGAACGCTCTTCCGGTTCCGTCAAGAAGGAGAAATCTTCCACGGAAAAGCGTTCATGGTGAACATTCCTGAGGGCAGCCTGGGCCAGAAGACTCTTGACTCTGGCATGAGCATACTGGACATAGAAGACGGGATTGTCCATGGAGCGTTCTTTGGCCTTGGCCAAGTCAAAATCGAGCGAGGATTCGTGGCTTCGCGTGAGATAGGAGAACCGGGTGGCATCGACCCCGACTTCGTCGAGGACCTCACCGAGCGTCACATATTCTCCGGCCCTCGTGGACATGCTGACACTCTTTCCTTCCCGCATGAGGGAGACCAGCTGAATCAGGCAGACTTTCAGCTCCACCGGTCGCCCTGCCCGTTCGGAAAGCGTCCTGACCACCGCCTGCATGCGGGCCTGATAGCCATGGTGGTCAGCTCCCCAGACATCCACAAGGGTATCGAATCCCCGTTCGATCTTGTCGGCATGATAGGCGATGTCGGCGGCAAAGTAGGTATAGGAACCGTCCGATTTCCTCAGCACCCTGTCCTTGTCATCACCCATGGTCGTTGTCCTAAACCAAACGGCTCCCTCGGACTCGTAGACCATCCCTCCGGACTCCCGCTCCAGAAGATCGATCCAGTGAGCGATCCTGGGAAGGTGATTCCCCTGGGGGGAATGAAGGGTCTTTTCGGAAAAATAGCGGTCGAAGGAGACGCCGAACCGTGCGAGATCCTCCCGGATCTCGGCCATGATCTCAGTTTGGGCGATATGGGTAAAGGCGGCCTGGACCCGGTCAGAAAAACGTCCGGACAAGGCTTCGGAGCGGACCTCCGGGTCAAGGAGAGCCGGCTCTTCCCTGATTTTCTGGGCAATCTCCGGGATGTAGTCCCCCCGATATCCCTCCCCCTCTCCCAGGAGTCGGGATTTCTCCTCGGAAATGAAGGCCCCTTCCAGCTTCCGGAAGGCCAGGTAAACCGACTTTCCCAGCATATTCATCTGGTTGCCGGCATCATTGATGTAGTACTCTGTCGAGACATGATGTCCTGCCTCGCGGAGAATCCGGGCGAGCGAATCTCCGAAGGCTGCCCCTCGCCCGTGTCCCACATGCAGGGGGCCTGTGGGATTGGCGCTGACAAATTCGACATTGATCTTCCGGGGACGGGACACCTTTTCCGTAAGATCTTCAGACAGAATGGTTTCTTCCAGAAACTGGACCAGGAAGGCAAAAGACAGAGTCAGGTTGATATAGCCGGGACCCGCAATGTCGATCCTGGACAGGAAGGCCTCCGACTGGGGATCGTCCTTTATGGCACGGACAATGATTTCCGCAATGGTCCGGGGAGGCTTTCCAAGACTTTTCGAGAGTCCCATGGCCAAGGGCGTCGAAAGATCGCCGAACTCCTCCTTCTTGGGCCACTCCAGGCGAATTCCACGGTCCAGCACCGGCTTCAGAATCTCTTCTGACCATCCTTCGTCGGTCCCCGCCCTTTGAACGGCCCGTACGATCAGTCCGGACAAACGATTTTCAAACACAAAGACTCCGCTTAATCCTCATCCCACCTTGGCCTTGGACGGATTTCCTCATAGGGGGACATCACCCCGCAACCCGACCGGAACAATTCCAAACCCGTCAAAGCTACCATAACTGCGTTATCTCCGCAAAGGGGTCGGGGGGCAATGTGAAGCGGGATCCCTCCTTCCCTGCAGAGAATTTCAAGTCCCGACCGAAAGTGTTCGTTGGCCGCAACGCCCCCGCCAACGAGCAGGGCCGGGGGACGAAAGGTGACCAGGGCCTTTCCGATGCGATCGAGAAGATGGGCGACGATGGCCGCCTGATAGGACGCTGCATGCTGGGGGATCCTTGCAGGATCGTTCCCCTCCTCCCGGACATGCCCAACAAAGGCTGTTTTCAGTCCGCTGAAGCTATAGTCGAAGGGATTTTTCGTATGGATTCCCCGGACAAATTTCAGCAAGGGGCCATCCCATAAGCGGGCCTGCTTTTCTATCTCCGGTCCCCCGGGGTAGGGGAGACCAAGAATCTTTGCCCCCTTGTCGAAGGCTTCTCCGGCCGCATCATCGGTTGTCTGTCCCACCAGATCAAGGTCAGGCCACTCCCGGATCCGGTAGAGATGTGTATGCCCCCCCGAAACGACCAGGCCCAGGGATTCCCGGGGAATGGCCATGGACGCGTCCATGGCGACCCTCAGATGAGCACGTATGTGATGGACCGGGATCATGGGAATGTTTTTGGCCCAGCAAAGCCCCTTCAGATAGGCGATTGCCGCCAGAAGTCCTCCGGATAGTCCCGGCCCAACGGTCAGTGCGGCGGCAGAGACCTGGCCAAGTGTAAGGCCGGTTTCGGAAAAGGCGGTTTCGACCAGGAAAGGAAGTCTCTCCGAATGCGTCCGGGAAGCCAGTTCGGGGACCACACCCCCATAGGGAGCGTGAAGATCGTTCTGGGAGAGGGAACGGTGAAAAAAAAGGGCCCCGGTCATATCGACCAGGGCCACAGAAGTATCGTCACAGGAGCTTTCGATCGCGAGAATCATCGGTCCCGGGGGCCTAGATAACAGCCGCCATGGAGTCTTCCTCGATGAAGACCGGCTGCCCCTCCCGCAAAACCACCCGCACCTTCTTGTCTGCATGGAGCGATCCGGCGATCACCTTTTCGGAGAGACGGTCTTCAATATGCCGCTGAATGGCTCGACGCATCGGCCTGGCCCCATAGTTTGGCTGATACCCTTCCTTCACAAGCCATTTTTTGACCTCGGGGTCGATCTCGAGAACAATCCCTTTCGGTTCAAGCCTCTTGTTGAGCTCCGCAATCCGAATGTCGATGATAGATTCAAGCTGCTTTTCGTCAAGCGGGTGGAAAACCACGATTTCGTCGATTCTGTTCAGGAACTCGGGATTGAACGTCCTCTTGAGGTCGTCCTGGATCGTGTTCTTGATGAAGGTCTCGCGGACCTCCCCCGCCCCACGCTGGAAGCCGAGAGATCCCTCTTTTTCAATCGCCCGCGCCCCAAGATTCGAGGTCATGATGAGGACGGTGTTCTTGAAGTCGATCTTCCGCCCGAGACTGTCGGTGATGAATCCGTCATCAAGGACCTGAAGGAGAACATTGAACATGTCCGGATGGGCTTTTTCGATTTCATCAAAGAGAATGACCGAGTAGGGGCGGCGGCGAACTTTTTCCGTGAGCTGTCCGCCCTCTTCATAACCGACATACCCGGGAGGCGCGCCCGTCAGGCGGGAGACATTGAATCTCTCCATATACTCCGACATGTCGACACGGATCAGGGCGTCTTCGTTCCCGAAAAGGGACTCGGCCAAGGTTCGCGCAAGCTCCGTCTTTCCGACTCCCGTTGGGCCGAGAAATATGAAGGAACCAATCGGCCGTTTTTCTCCCTTGATGCCGGCCCTGGAGCGGCGGATTGCCCGCGCAACCGCCGAGATGGCTTCGTCCTGCCCCACCACTCTCCGGTGCAGCTCATCCTCAAGTTTCAGAAGTCGCTCGCTCTCTCCCTCCTCGATGCGGTAGAGCGGAATGCCGGTCATCTTGGAGACAATCATCGAAACCTCCTCGCCTCCGATGACAGGCCTGTTCTTTTCCTGCTCCGCCTTCCACTTGAGCTTCTCCTCGTCAATCTGTTTTCGGAGAATGTCCTCCTGGGTCCGGAGCCTGACCGCTTCCTCGAAGTTCTGTTGTTTGATCGCCTGTTCCTTGCCCTTGAGAGAGCGCTTCAGATGCTGGTCAAGCTCCTTTATCTCGGGCGGAAGCGAAAAACTCTTGAGTTTTGCCCGGGAACCGGCCTCATCGATGATATCGATCGCCTTATCGGGAAGGAACCGGTCGGTCACATAGCGTTCGGACAAGACCACGGCATCATGGACAGCGGCATCCGTGATCACGACACCGTGATGCTCCTCGTATCTGTCCCGGAGACCCAGGATAATGCGTTCAGCCTCTTCAACCGGGGGTTCATTGACGTAGATCGGCTGGAAGCGCCGCTTGAGAGCCCCGTCCTTTTCTATGTATTTTCTGTATTCATCAAGCGTGGTCGCCCCGATGCACTGGATTTCGCCTCGCGACAGCGCTGGTTTGAGCATGTTCGAGGCGTCGATCGATCCTTCGGCGGCTCCGGCTCCGACAAGCGTATGGAGCTCGTCGATGAAAACGATGATATTTCCCGCCGTAACAACTTCTTTCATCACAACCTTGAGGCGCTCTTCAAACTGCCCACGGTATTTGGTTCCTGCCACCAGTGAACCCAGATCAAGCGCAACGACCCGCTTGTTGAGCAGGTTGTCGGGAACTTCACCGTTGACGATCTTCTGTGCCAAGCCTTCGACAATGGCTGTTTTCCCGACGCCGGACTCGCCGATCAGAACAGGATTGTTTTTTGTTCGACGTCCGAGAATCTGAAGAACACGCTCGATCTCGTCGTGTCTGCCGATCACGGGATCCAACCCTCCATCGGTCGCCATCTGGGTCAAGTCACGGCCAAATTCGTCCAAGGCAGGCGTGTTGCTCTTCCGCTCCTTCTCCCGGGCCGATCCGGTTCCCGATTTTTTGAGAAGACTTGCGGTCAGCTGCCGAGCGGCAAGAAGGTTTGATCCCAGGGCGCGAAGAATCTTTCCTCCGATGCCGTCCTCCTCGCGGAGGACGCCGAGAAGGAGATGTTCGGAACCGATGTGGGTATGCCCCAAAAGTCGGGCCTCATCCACTGCATATTCGATGACTCTCTTGACACGGGGTGTCAGGGGAAGTTCCCCAAAGGTCAAGGTTGCCGTTCCATTGAGGAGATTTCGTTCGATCTCCATGCGCACCTGATCCGGAGTCAAACCCATTCTTTTGAGGACTGCCACGGGTACACCGTCAGGATCAGACACCAGGGCCAGAACGATGTGTTCCGTCCCCAGATAATCATTCTGATGCTTTTCGGCCTCCTCGCGGGCCATTATAATGACTTTCCGACCCTTTTCTGTGAATTTGTCCATCATGGCGGGGCTCCTCGCTGGCTCGATTTGGAATGACGCATGAGCTAACATCCTAAAGAAAATAGTAATCCGCCCCCCCTACGGTGTCAAGAAAACCAAGGATTCCGACCTTTGGAGAAAGTCCTTTGTCTTTTATTTCCAATATCTTCCCGATCCTCTGTTGGCAATTCTCAAAAAATTGCGCTAGATTTGATGAAGAAGGAAGAGTGTAAGGAGACCTCTCTCCCTTACCGACTTGCAAAATGAAGGTGAGTCGACTTCGATGTGTCCGTCCCATTCACCCTGAACCCTTCGACTCCCCTTTCAAAACAAAGGAAATCCTATGCCAATGGACGATGAGATCATCTCCCGGATATCGGCTTGCACCGAGACGGCCCTGGCAGGAAAGAATCTCTCGACGGATGACGCCCGGTGGCTTTTTTCCTTGCCGGAAAGCTTTGCCCCTCTGATCCGGAAAGGGGCTGACGAGGTCAGGGAAAAACACAGGGGTCACCGGATCGACCCCTGTACCGTCATGAACGCCAAGTCAGGAGGATGTTCCGAAGATTGTCATTTTTGTGCCCAGTCCACCCATTTCCGGACCATCGCCCCGACATATGAACTCATGGCCTCCGATTCCATCGTCGAGTCGGCAAGGAAGGCCCGGGACAACGGGACTCGCCGCTTTTGTATCGGAACCAGCGGACGCAGCCTCGAAAATCCTCTCGAACTCCGTGTCGTCCAAAAAGCCTTGGGGCGGATGCGCGATGAGCTGGGCCTCTGGTCCTGCGCAACCCTGGGATCCGTCTCCCAAAATACCATCGACCTCCTCAAGGATTCGGGGCTCAACAGACTCCATCACAATCTCGAAACTTCACGGAACCATTTTCCCAAAATCGTGTCGACCCATTCTTACGATGACCGGATTGAAACTGTCGTCAAAGCCAAGGATGCCGGCATGTCCGTCTGCTCGGGAGGAATCTTTGGGGTGGGAGAATCCGTTGATGACAGGGTCTCCCTCTTTTCTCTTCTTCGGGATCTCGACGTGGACTCGATCCCTATCAATTTTCTGGTCCCGATCGCCGGGACCCCTCTTTTTGATCGCGAAGCCGGAATCGATACGGAAGAGGCCCTTCGTGTCATTTCGGTGGCCAGGCTTTTCTTTCCGACAAAGGAGGTACGGATCTGCGGGGGAAGAATGCCGGCCCTCAAAGATCGCCATCCCGAGATTTTTTCACACGGGGCGGATGGGGTCATGATCGGAAATTATCTGACCCGTTCAGGCCGTTCCCCCGATCTGGATATCCGGATGATCCACGAACAGGGATTCGAGCTCGTCCCGCCCCATCCCCTTACCCCTGTGGCGACAGATCTTGGCTGAAAACCACTATGTGAGCATCAGGATGCGGATTCACCAGGAAGGGAATCATCTTTCCGGAGCGGAAGATCTTGTTCCGCTCCGGGACGTCGAACAGGTGATGGCCTCCTTTTCGAAACGCTTTCTTCCTCTTTTGCGTGAGGAGAGGGATCGGCCCCTGCAGCAGATCGTCACCATCGATCCCGTCTCCGAAAAGGATATTCTCAGGAGACCCCTCCTGGCCGTCCAAACCTTGAACAGCGACTCCACCGAAGAGACCGGGACCATGCTTTCCGCGCTTCTCGACCCACTTCTTCCCGCCGGAAAGGTCGAGCCTGTTCTTGCGATCTTCCAGAATGAAATCATGGGGACTCCCCCCCGGAACGGGGCCGTCATCTCCACATCCACGGGAACAATTCTTCAACACGGAATGACCGGAGGAATCAGAACGACCCATGTCGGGTGTTTGCCGGCCCTCCGGAAGGCCCTTGAGAAAGAGCTCGACCGCTTTTTCAGGAAACCGAACTACCGATTTGTCGAGGCTCTTGTTCTGGCGAGCAAGGTGATCTCTTCCGGTTCGGTCCTTCTGGAAATATGTGCCTCCGATGATCCCGATTATACGACCGGTTATGTCGCCTCCCCCCTGTTCGGCTATGTTCGTCTGCCTCACATGAAAAAGCAGGGACTCAGAAGGGGTGGGCGCCTTTATGTCATTTCTCCGGAGACCCGGATTCCCGATCTCCTGACGTTTCTCAGGTCAACCCCCGTTTTGTTCGATCGTCAGTCTCCCGTCAATCATCTCAGGACCCATCCCCGACTGACGGCTATTCCCTCGCTCAACGAGACATTCTCCCCTGAAGGACCTTGGCTGTGAGCGACCCGGACAACCGGAACAGCTTCCTCTCCTCCCTCCTGACCTCCTTGGAGGAGAAGAGCAAAGTCAAAAAAATGCCTCCTTCGTCTCTGCTATCCCTCTCCTCCAACGACTACCTGGGACTTTCCCGTCATCCCGGAGTCATCGAGGCTTCCGTGAAGGCCACCCAGCAGTTCGGGACCGGCGCGACAGGCTCACGGTACCTTTCCGGGAACCATCCGCTCAACTTGAAACTCGAGAGGACGGTCTCGCGTTTCAAATCAAAGGGAAGAGGGAGCGGGCTGGTCTTTTCTTCCGGCTATCATGCCAATCTTTCGGTCGCCTCCGTTTTCGGAAGCCATGCCGGGGCCATCTATTCAGATTCTGAAAACCATGCCTCTCTCATTGACGGCCTGCGGCTTCTCAAAAGGCAAGTCCATGTCTACCCGCACGGGGACTGGGAATGGGTGAAAATGCATCTTCAAAAGACCGGGGCAAGCCATCCCATGATTGTCACCGAATCCCTTTTCAGCATGAGCGGAGATTTTGCCCCGATTCCCGAACTCTATGGAATCATCCGTGACAAGGGGGGGCTTCTCGTCATCGACGATGCTCACGCGACAGGGACCTTGGGAAAAAATGGCCGGGGCGCCCTGGAATACTTCTCCCTCGACTTCGACCCTGACTTCATGATCCTGACCGGGACTTTTTCCAAGGCTCTCGGAAGTCTCGGCGGGTTTGCCATTCTGGGAGAAAAGTCAAGGACAGTTCTCGCCTCACTCGCCAGGCCACTGGTATACACAACCGCCCTTCCACCGGGCATTCTGGCGGCATCCTGCCGAAGCCTCGAAATTCTCGAAGACTCGAGTCCCCTGCCCGGACGCCTTCAGGCTCTCTCCAGACAATGGCAGGAAAATCTCACGGGAGTCTCAACCCCTTCCCCGATCGTCAGCCTTCGCGGCCGTCTCTCCACCCTCAGGCAGGAGTCCGCAAAACTGGCCCAATTCGGACTTTCCCTTCCGGTCCTTCACCACCCGACGGTCCCTGAAGGCGAAGAAAGACTCAGACTCTCGGTGAACCTTACCTGGACACCCCGGGTCGAGGAGGCCCTTCGGGACACCTTTTCCGAAAGACTGGGGGAATTCCGGTGAAATCGTCCCACGAGTCAGAAAAAAGAAGCCTGCCACTCGCCCTGACCATTAATGACCATCTCCAGAAAAACGGTGATTTCCTCGGTCTCTGGAACAACACTATGGATTTCGGCGCCTCCCGGGTCCCCTTTTACGGACTTTACTGGAAGGGCATGCGATATCTGTCGAACTTCCTTGTCCGCATTGATGGGTTTCCACTCCTTCCCCTTTTTGCGGCGACACGATTCCAGGATGGACACACCCCTTCGCCCTTTCACCGGCACCACCGCCTTCTCGGCCCCTCCATCTCGAATTTCATGACCGATTCCCCTCACCCCTCGATTGTCGTGGATGGGCCTTTGTTGATTGATCGGGGACGTTTCTGTTTCTCAAACGGAATGGTGGAGGAATTGACCATCCACAACCATGGGCCACTCGCCATCCATGTTCCGGTCTCCCTCACTCTGCATGCCGATTTTCTCGACATCATGGACATTCGAGGAATCCGTAATCCTGTACCGGAGCACATTGTCAAAAAAACCTTTTCTCATTTATCCAACACTCTGACCCTTTCCTGCATGGGATTCGATCATGTGGAACGGACAACCACGATTATTGTCGGAAACCTTGATGTAGATTGGAGGGAGGAGGCTCTCGCGGGACTTTTGGCGTTGCCGCCACATCAAGCCAGGACCATCCGGGTTCACATCGTCTGTGATGAGAAGACGGACATGGCCAGAAAGAGGGGCCGGACAGAGGCCCCGATCGCCCCACGATCAATTTCCCACTATCTAAAAAAAGATCAGCGGGATCAGGAAATCTTTCGCGGGATGTGGCCCCGGATCTCAAGCAGCGGACTTCCCCTTGCCCGATGGACCGACAATGCGGTCAACGACCTCCGCATTCTCCTGACACCCACTCGCCACGGGCCGTTTCCCTATGCCGGGATTCCCTGGTTCTCCACACCCTTCGGAAGAGATGCGCTGGTCACTGGTTTTTCAACACTCTGGGCCTTTCCCTCTCTGACTCGGTCCGTCCTCCATTTTCTTGCAGCAACCCAGGCAAAAAAGGACAACTCCTTCAGAGATGCTGAAAAGGGCAAGATTCTTCACGAGTTCCGGTACGGAGAGGCCGGATCTGATCCCATGGTCCCTTTCGGTCGCTACTATGGGTCAGTTGATGCAACGCCCCTCTTTGTCGCCCTTTCATGGGAGTACTTTCAGAGAACCGGGGATCGCGAAACCATCTATCGACTCAGAAAACCCCTTTGCCGTGCTATGGAGTGGATCGAGAAAAAGGGGATCGACCCCTCTTCAGGATTCCTAGTCTATTCGGGAGACTCCGGGAAAGGACTGGTCCAGAAGGGCTGGAAGGATTCGGTGGATTCCGTTTTCCATGCCAATGGAGAGATGGCCACTGATCCCATCGCCCTTTCCGAAGTCCAAGGCTATCTTTATATGGCCTATCTTGGCTATTCGAAGCTGTCCGCACTTTTCGGAGATCTTCCCTCAGCCAGCCTATTCGAGAAAAAAGCCCGGACCCTCAGGGAGCACTTCAACAGGTCCTTCTGGTCGGACAAAATCCGTATGTTCGCCCTCGCCATCGACGGATCCGGAAATCGTTGTGAAGTCCGTTCGTCCAATGCTGGTCATCTTCTCTTTTCAGGAATCGCTGAAGAAAATTACGCAAGGGTAACAGCCAAAGAACTCCTCAAGCCAGACATGTTTTCCGGATGGGGGGTCCGGACCCTCGGGACCGGAGAAGTCCGCTACAACCCGGTTTCTTACCACAATGGCTCCATATGGCCTCACGACAATGCTATGATTCTTTCAGGATTTTCAAGGTATGACATGGCCGAAGAACTCTCCGTCCTGGCAGGGGCTTATTTCAATACCCTGTCTTTTCTCCCTTCAGAGAGGCCTCCTGAGCTTTATTGTGGCTTTGAAAAGGGTGCCGGCACTGAAGGTCCCTTTTCCTACCCGACCTCCTGTAGAATCCAGGCTTGGTCGGTGGCCTCATTCTTTCTTGCCATTCAAGCCGTTGCCGGCATGAATTTCGATACATCCCCCAAATATGAAATCCATCACTTCTCAGGAAGAATTCCGTCACTCGGCTCTCTCAGGATCGAAAACATTTTCACAAGGAAAAAGATTATTAATAATAATGAGATAGAATGATTTTTCCAAAAAAGAACTGAAAATTTCCTCCGGATCAAACTTGAAAATCCCTAAAAAGCTTGAATTTCCTTTTTACTTTCGTATAATCATCGCATATGTATGAGGTGGCATCTATCTGTCGCAGAGGGAAGAATGCTGGACCCTATTTCACGTGCCCTTCTGAGTCGTATTTTCGTCCTTCTTCTCCTGTCGCTAGCCCTTTACAGGCTTCCAGCCTTTTTCGATGTCTCCAGTCCTTCCAGTTCCGGAGCGGCTTCCCTTTTAAATGCGCGAAAGAGTCCTGCCGAAAAAGCGGCAGAGGTGCGATTTGTCACCAACTCTTTTCTTCCCCAATCCTTCCTTAGCGATGATCCGTCCTTTCTCACAAAAAATGGCGTTCCCGTCATTCGCATTCTGGACAATATCCCATCACTCCTCCCCAATTACGTTCCCCAGTTTTCGACAGTCGAAGAGGGGCATTTTGTCACGCATCTGGATGGGGGTTACACTGTTGTATGGACCGTAGACCCGGAACTTCAGACAAGGATCGGCAAATATATCCGCGGCCATCGGGTTCCCTATGGCTTTTTTGTCGCAGA
This sequence comes from Nitrospirota bacterium, assembly GCA_023481175.1. Lineage (GTDB taxonomy): Bacteria > Nitrospirota > Leptospirillia > Leptospirillales > Leptospirillaceae > UBA4572. The sequence goes on along the minus strand of JAMCWM010000008.1, from coordinate 62,566 downwards.
AAACCCGAAGAATGGAAGGCTTCTTGCTTTTTGGGGCTCAAGATATGGCAAATACGACGGATCTCTTATCCTCAGGGCCACCTATCCTGCAGCCTCCCTGTTCAAGATCATCACCACAACGGACGCCCTTTCACAACATAAGATCACTCCTGACACGCGGATCTATTTCCACGGTTGCCTGTATTGTATCGGTCCTGCTTACTGGCACAATGACAGGAGACGGGACCGATTAGAATTCACTGTCGCCGAAGCATTGGGGAGATCCATCAACACGGTCTTTGCAAAAATTGCTCTGAGATATCTCTCTCCAAACGATTTGAGGGAAACTGCCTCGCGATACGGATTCAATCACCCGATTCGCTCTGATCTCCCGATCGACCAAAGTCATGCAGACATTCCCGACGATCTCAATGGGTTTGCCTTTTGTTCGGCTGGTTTCGGAGATGTCGGAATCAGTCCGATTCATGCAGCAGCCATCGCCGGGGCCCTTTCGAACGATGGGGTTATGATGAAGCCCCATATGGTTGAAAAAATCCTGGATCGATCGGGAAGGGTAATATTCCAAGATTCACCGGAATATCTTTCTTCGGTGACATCCCCCACAATTTCCAAAACCATGATCAGCATGATGCGTTCAACAGTCATCAAAGGAACGGGACACCGGGCCTTTTTTCGATGGAGATTCAACCCCAAGCTACGTCATATCCTGGTGTCAGGAAAGACAGGAACGCTGACAGGAAAAAACCCTGCCGGCCATTATGTATGGTTTATCGGGACTGCATCGAACCAGGATCCAACCATCGCCGTCGCAGCCCTGACAATAGATCAGGGGATCTGGACGATAAAGGGTCCGGATATTGCCAGCAAGGGGATGTATACTTTCTTCAATGAAAAACATTCCGACCGTTATCATGGGTAGTAACAAAAATTCGGGAAGATTCTTCCCGAATTTCTTTCGATAGTTCTGCCGTTATCCTTTGAATACGGATAATTGTCAAACGATCACACTCAACAGGACCCACTCTCGAAAATGGCAGGAAAAAATAAAAATTTCTGAACTCAGGGAGGATTAACGATGGTATCGGTCAAAAAGATCATGACAAGGAATCCGATTTCAGTTGATATGACGACGACGGCCAGAGAAGTGGCGGAAATTATGAAAAGCAAAAAAGTGGGTAGTCTTCTCGTAGCCCAAGATGACAAGACAGTCGGAATCATCACCGAAACTGATCTTGTTCGCAGGGTTCTGGGAGAAGACCGGGTTCCTTATATTACCCCTGTATCACAGGTCATGAGTGCTCCAGTCCTGACAATTTCCCCAGAAGCGTCAGTCTATGAAGCTCAGGACATGATGGATAAACACCACATTCGCCATCTCCTTGTCGTAGATGAGGATGAAACGGTCATGGGATTGATCTCGATCAGAGATCTGATCCATCCAGCTTATGTCGGACGCGAGGATTCATGGGACGGGGGGGTAACAGAATAATTCTAAAGACTATAGGATCTTTTTAAAGGGGAGCGTCAAAGCTCCCTTTTTTTATTGTGGAATACGGAATAGAAATGTGCCGCCATTAGTCACAACTGTGATAGGGGGTTTGAAAGGAAGGGAAAAGAGATACCTCACATAATGAGGTTCAATCGTCACCTTTTTCATCTTACCCTGATTCTGGTGAACACTATTTTTAATCAGTATTAAACGGATCGTAGGGGGTGCATGAAATTCGAATAGATTATGCCCAAGATACCAGAGTTCTGATCCACGTTGTTGATAGTTATCATCAAAGGAAATTTCATGGATCTTGGCCGGGGTGAGGCCCCTCGTATCAAGAATAAAGGCCTGGCGGGAATAAAGAAGAGTATCGTGAGAAAGATATTTTCGAACAAGAAGAAGGACCCCCACCACAACGACGAGGGTCCCAATGATCAAGATATAGAGGAGCGAAAAGGGATTCGATTTGTTTTGAGACACATTAGGCATGATAGGCCTTGTACAGTATTACTTCTTTTATGACTTGGTTTCCTTTTGAACAGAAGAAGAAGCCCTTTTGGACGAAAGGGATTCACCTAGTTCAACAAGTTCCAAAACGGCCATTTCCGCTCCGTCACCTATTCTGCGCCGTGTTTTGATTATTCGAGTATACCCCCCCGGGCGAGAAGTAAAGCGGGGGGCTATACTGTCAAAAAGATGAAAGGCTACATCTTTATTTCTAACAACTTTTAGAACTTCACGAAGGTGATGAACATTTTTTTCTCTGGCTTTGGTGATAAGTTTCTCTACCATAGGCCGAAGTTCTTTTGCCTTCATAGTCGTGGTTTCAATTTTTTCATGCTCAAAAAAAGAGGTGATCAACGAGCGAAACATAGCCGCCCTATGGCTTGAATCCCTTCCAAACTGGCGTCCTGCAACACGATGTCTCATGCGAATTCTCCGGATTTATTCGTTAGATTCAGACTTTTTTTTCAGCTTGGACAAATCCATCCCAAGAGAAAGCCCTATATTAGCCAATGCTTCCTTGATTTCATCCAAAGATTTTTTTCCAAAATTTTTGGTTTGGAGGAGTTCATCTTCTGTCCTGCGAACCAGATCATCAATTTTCTTGATATCGGAATTTTTCAGACAGTTAGCAGCCCGGACTGAAAGTTCAAGCTCATTCACACTTTTATCCAGGAGAAGCTGAGTTTCATCGGTTACAGAAACTTGAGAAAGTTTTCCTGTAACAGGATCCGTGAGAGAACTGTCATTGGTTATAAATAAATCGAGATGGTTCTTGAGGATGTTTGCAGACTGTGAAAGCGCTTCACTTGGAGAAATGCTCCCATCTGTTTCGATTTCGAAAATAAGTCGATCATAGTCTGTCATTCTGCCGACACGTGTACTTTCGACAAAATAATTGACTTTTTTAAGGGGAGTGAAAATTGCATCGATTGGAATCACTCCAACTTCAGGTTCTTCAAGACGAGACCTGTCAGCCGGAATGTAGCCCTGTCCGATTTCCACTTTGAGATCCATGTCCAAAGTTGCACCTTCATCAAGAGTCGCGATCACATGCTCTGGATCCATAACCTCGACAGCACCACCCGTATCGAGGTCTGATGCCGTAACAACCCTGGGTCCTTTGACCTTTAGGTGAATCCAATGGGATTCAGGTAGAAGCGCTTTAAGGCGAAGATCTTTCAAGTTGAGAATAATGTCACTTACATCCTCAACTACACCAGGAATATTTGAAAATTCGTGGAATACATTCTTGATTCTTATAGCTGTTATTGCAGTCCCGGTTATTGAAGACAGCAAAACCCTTCTCAATGCATTTCCTATAGTAATTCCAAAGCCGCGTTCAAAAGGCTCGATGACAACACGACACGATCGAGTCGTGTTTTTTTCATAATGGAGCCCTTTAGGCATTTGTGACGTCACAACTGAATCCATGTTTTTCTCCTCTACATCCTTCGAGAACTATTATCTCGAGTACAACTCGACGACAAGATTTTCCGCAATAAGGATATTGATGGCGTCACGTTGCGGGATGTCCTTCACGACTGCTTTGAAGGTATCTTTATCAATATCAAGCCAGCTGGAAACGACACCACGAAGTTCTGCATCACGGAAATTTCCTAAAATTCGCTCACTCGTCCGGAGTCCAGGAGAAAGAGAAATAATATCATTTACCTTACAGGAGTACGAGGGAATATTCAGCTTTCTGCCATTTACGAGAATATGCCCATGGGAAACAAGGATCCTCGATTCACTTCTGGAAGCACCCCATCCTATGTGATAAACAACGCTGTCAAGCCGCATTTCCAAGGAAGCAAGAAGGGATTGCCCTGTGTTTCCTTTTTTTCTGGAGGCCAACTTGAAAGTCTTTCTAAACTGTCTTTCAAGAATGCCGTATATTCTTTTGACCTTCTGTTTTTCCCGGAGCTGCAATCCATATTCTGAAGTTTTAGCCCGACTTTGGCCATGTTCACCCGGTGGGTAGGCTCTGCGGTCAATCGCACATTTTGCTGATAGACAACGTGCACCCTTGAGAAAAAGCTTGACACCTTCTCTTCGACAAAATCGGCAAACAGGCCCATTATAACGTGCCAATGGTTCTCCTTTTTCTATGATAAATAATGGAAAGTGACCCTAAACCCTACGTCTTTTTGGAGGACGGCACCCATTATGGGGTATAGGGGTCACATCCTTGATAAGACTAATTTTGATTCCTACGGTTTGAAGTGCTCTGATGGCAGACTCTCTGCCAGATCCAGGACCTTTTACATAAACTTCGCACGATTTCATACCCATATCAGCGGCTTTTTTGGTAGCGATTTCAGCTGCTTTTTGAGCGGCAAAAGGGGTACTCTTGCGTGATCCTTTAAAACTTTGGGCTCCAGAACTGGACCAAGCAATAACATCACCTTTGGCATCAGTGATAGATATAATCGTATTGTTGAATGAGGCATGAATATGGACGATGCCAACGGGAACATTTTTTTTCTCACGTTTCTTTGTACCTTTTTTAACGCTCATGAACCCCTCGTCTTTTAGTTAATCAATCCTTTATCCTGATTTCTTTTTAGCGCCGATCCCTTTTTTCGGACCTTTCCTAGTTCTTGCGTTTGTCTTGGTTCTTTGCCCTCGAACCGGGAGTCCTTTTCTATGCCGAAGACCCTGAAAACAGCCAATATCCATTTTCCGTTTTATGTTCTGGGATATTTCTCTGCGAAGGTCGCCTTCAACCGAGTAAGAGGCTTCAATGGCATCTCTTAGCTTAGCTATTTCATCATCCGTAAGGGCATGAACACGGGTATTAGGGTCAATGCTAAGTGAAGAAAGGATCTTTTGAGAGGTGGGCCTGCCAATCCCAAAAATATAGGTCAGGCCGATTTCAATTCTTTTGTTTCTGGGAAGATCGATTCCAACTATTCGAGCCAAGGAGCCTCTCCTTTAATTTTAATTAACCCTGCCGTTGCTTATGCTTCGGATTTTCACATTTAATGCGGACAATCCCGTTTCGCTTTATCACCTGACATTTTGAACAAATTGGCTTTACAGACGCTCGAACCTTCATTTTGTCTACACTCCGTTAGTTTCGATTTTATTTAAATCGATAGGTAATACGTCCTCTTGTAAGGTCGTACAAGGAAAGCTCAAGTGTAACTTTATCTCCAGGAAGAATTTTTATGTAATTCATTCTCATTTTCCCCGAGATATGAGCCAATACCTTATGACCATTTTCAAGCTCAACTCTGAACATGGCATTCGGTAATGTCTCGAGAACTGTACCCTGAACCTCTATCGTATCTTCTTTTCCCACTAACACTCCAATTCATGACAAGGACAAGTCAGGGTGCGTTAAGATCCTCGGACCATTTTTGGTGATTGCAACAGTATGTTCAAAATGGGCGGAAAGGCTCCCATCCTTCGTGACAGCTGTCCACCCATCGGCAAGAACCAGAGTTTCAGGTCCCCCCGCATTCACCATAGGCTCAAGTGCGAGAACCATTCCTCGTTCCAGTTTGATACCCTTTCCTTTCAGGCCATAATTAGGAACAGGAGGTTCTTCATGAAGCTTTTTTCCAATTCCATGACCAACAAAATTTCTGACAACTGAATAAGAGAAGCTTTCAACATAATGCTGAATAGAATAGGAGATATCTCCAATTCGGGATCCCATGGTGGCGTTCTCAATCCCGATTTCGAGAGATCTTCTTGTAACTTCGATAAGTTGAAGTGACTCTGGGGAAACATCTCCTACAGGAACTGTAATCGCAGAGTCCCCAAAATATCCCTCCAGCTCTATACCATAATCCAAACCGAGAATATCTCCTGATTTTAACACATAATTATTTGGGATTCCATGAACAACGACATTGTTTACCGAAAGGCAAATCGATGCCGGGTAGGAATGGTATCCCTTAAAGGCGGGTTTTGCTTTATTTTTATAGGCAAAATCTTCCGCTATCTTATCAATTTCAAGGAGTGAGATGCCTGGTTCGATAATACGTTTTAACTCTTGCAGTGCATTCCCAACAATTCGGCCTGCATTTTGGATTTTTTCAATTTCAGCATCGCTTTTTAAATATATCATTTTAAATGTCGTTACTTCATGAGAGGTTTGATCATATTTTCAATATCAGAAAAAACATTTTCGATCGAACGGCTTGCATCAGCTGATTTTAATATTTTTTTAACATTATAGTATTCAAGAAGGGGACGCGTATGTTCCCAATAAACAGTAGATCTTTGTCTAATTATTTCTTCATTATCATCGGATCTTTGTACAAGATTTACATCACAGACATCACAAAGATTATCATGTTTAGGTTTTGCATAGGTCATGTGATAAGTTCTTTGGCATTTAGGGCACATTCGTCTACCAGAAAGCCGTAGGATCCTTTCCTCCTCATCCATCGTAAAATCAATTACCAGATTGATCTTGGATTGGACCTTCGCCATGATTTTGTCCAATTCAATGGCTTGTTGAATATTTCTAGGAAATCCATCAAATACAAATATTTTCTTCCCGAATTCAGGTGAGGATATTTTTTCTAAAACCAGTCCTAAAACAAGTTGATCAGGTACCAGTTCTCCTTTTTCCATAAATCCCTTTGCCTGCATCCCAAGATTGGATCCAATTTTGATAGACTCTCTTAAAAGGTCTCCAGTCGAGATTTTGACGATAGGATACTTTTCCACAAGCATGTTGGCCTGGGTTCCTTTTCCTACACCAGGAGGGCCTAAGAAAATAATATGCATTGGTTAAGCAATCCTTCCCCTGACGCGGCTTTTTTTGAGAAAGCCTTCGTAATTTCTTGACATCATATAAGATTCAATCTGCTGAGATGTATCGAGAGAAACACCTATAACAATCAATAGTGATGTTCCACCAAAATAAAATGGGACATGAAGCTGATAAATCAAAATTTCTGGGATGACACAAACAATAGCTAAATAGACTGCTCCAACAAGAGTGAGGCGATTCATAACCTTATAAATGAAAGCAGCCGTAGACTTTCCAGGGCGAATTCCTGGAATAAATCCGCCGTATTTTTGTATGTTTTCAGCAATGTCAGCAGGATTCAATACGACTGCCGTATAAAAAAAACTAAAGAATAAAATGAGCATTACGTAAAGAATCGTATAAGAAAAACTTCCGGGAGCCAATGATTTTCCAATGGACTGAATCCAGGGAATACTGATGAAACCTGCGATAGTCGCAGGAAATGAAATCAAAGATGATGCAAATATTGGCGGAATAACACCGGCTGTATTAATCTTAAAAGGAATATGAGTGGATTGACCTGCCACCATTTTATTTGAAACTAGCCTTTTTGCATATTCAACCGGAATTTTTCGCCTTGCTGTTTCAATGAAAACAATTGAAGCCACAACGAGAATGACCATCACTATTAAGGTCAACAGGACAAAACCTGATATTTCTTCCTGTTGATAGAGCTTAAAAGTCGAAACGACCGCTGAAGGAAGGCGGGCAACAATTCCAGAAAATATAATCAGGCTGATGCCATTACCAACCCCTCTCTCAGTGATCTGTTCTCCTATCCACATAACGAAGGTCGTAGCGGCTGTTAATGTAATCATGACCATAATTCTGAATCCCCATCCGGGATGAGGAACGAACTGGCCATGATTCATTTGTTCCAGTCCAAGGGCAATCCCGAAGGACTGGATCATTGCAATAACAACTGTAAGATAGCGTGTATATTTTGTGATGATCTTTCTACCGCGTTCCCCTTCTTTAGAAAGGGCTTGCAAGGCAGGATGAACAACGGTCAACAATTGTAGAATAATGGATGCCGAAATGTACGGCATAATTCCTAAAGCAAAAATGGTAAGTCGAGATAGAGCACCACCGGAAAACATATCGAAAAAACCGATCAGAGCTCCACCATTTTGATGAAGAAATTTGGAAAGCTCAGAGCCATTTACCCCTGGTGTTGGAACATAGGCTCCAACACGATATACAGCAAGCATTCCCAAAGTAAAAAGAACTCTTTCTCTGAGCTCAGGGATTTTCCAAATATTTTCAAAAGTGCGAAGAATTCTCTCAACCAATCGATCCGCCCATTTTAATAATTTTTTCCTGAACGGATTGACTTACAGAAATCCCATCAATTATGTAGGGTTTAGTAGGTTCCCCATTCCCGAGAATTTTAATGGAAAACTTTCTTGATCTCGGAGGATGAATAACACCTAATTCCATGAGGGAGTTCACATCAACCCGATTGTCTGGAAAGGAGAAGTTTTCAAGTCTATCAATATTGACAGTCAGAACTTCCACTTTTTCGATCGGAGTAAATCCACGCTTGGGAATTCTAAGAATTAAAGGAGTTTGACCTCCCTCAAATCCAGGTGGTTTGACTCCCCCTGATCGTGCTCCCTGGCCCTTATGACCTTTGGTAGATGTTTTTCCATGTCCAGATCCTATACCGCGGCCTACACGTTTTTTTCTATGCTTTGCCCCATCAGCGGGCTTAAGGTCATGGAATTTCATAACAAAGGACTCCCTATAGTTCCGTCACGTGGATCATATGTTTAGTTTTTTTGACCATACCCATAATGGTAGGAGATGCATTGTGAATCACTTCACTATTAGGTCTTCTGAGCCCAAGAGCAAAAACGACTTCTCGAATTTTACGTGGAGTCCCAATCGTGCTTTTTAGAAGACGAATTTTAATCTTATTATCCGACATATTTCCCCCTGGTCAAAAAAAAATAAAACTAAGATACGTCAGATTTTCTTTCATCCATGGCGTCTTTAAAGCTTCTAAGCTTTTTTAGGCCTTCCAATGTTGCGCGAACTACATTATAAGGGTTGCTGGACCCAAGCGATTTGCAAAGGACATTTGTCGCACCGAGAACTTCCATAACAGCTCGAACGGCACCACCAGCAATAAGTCCGGTTCCTTCAGATGCTGGCTTAATCATGACATCTTCGGCTCCAAAATGACCAATGACCTCATGAGGAACCGTTGTTGCCTTTAATGGAACCGAAATAAGGTTCTTTTTAGCATTTTCAATGGCTTTTTTAATGGCTTCAGGGACTTCAGTAGATTTTCCTTTTCCCATTCCAACAACTCCAGCGCCGTTTCCGACAACAACGAGTGCTGAAAATGAAAATCTTTTACCCCCTTTAACAACTTTCGAGACTCGGTTTACAAATACAACCTTGTCTTTCAGGGCGCTGTGGTCAATTTTAACGTGTTCCAAATTTCCTCCTAAGATTCATTTTAAAAAAGGAGACCACCTTCGCGTGCTCCTTCAGCAAGAGCTTTAATTCGACCATGATAAAGATATCCGCCGCGATCGAAAACTACATTTTTGATGTTTTTCTTTTTTGCCTCGTCTGCAAGTATCTGACCGACCTGCTTGGCAACGGCAATAGTATCCCCGGATTTGATATCAGGAATAGTCAATGAAGAAGCAGCGGCTATCGTTCGCCCAGTTGAATCATCAATAATTTGTGCATAGATATATTTAAGACTCCGAAAGACTGAGAGTCTTGGCCGTTCCGAACTGCCTTTAATTTTCTTTCGGACACGAATATGTTTTGAAATTCGTTTATCATTTCTTGTGGATAACTTCATAAATTTCTCCTCTAGAAATTACTTCTTACCAGTTTTTCCTTCTTTTCTCCGAACCTTTTCACCTTCAAAGCGGATTCCCTTGCCTTTATATGGCTCAACGGGTCTAGCTTGTTTTATTTCAGAGGAAATTTTTCCAAGAAGTTCTTTATCAAAAGAGGAAAGGGTTATAACAGTCTGCTTCTCTACAGATCCTTTGATCTGTGGGGGAAGCGTCATTTCAACAGGTTTAGTAAATCCCAGGGTCATTGAAAGATTTTGACCAGAAAGTTGAGCTCTGTATCCGACTCCTGATATTTCTAAGGTTTTTTTGAACGGTGTTTCGACACCTGTAATTTTGTTATATAACAACGAACGATGTAAGCCATGCAAAGCTTTGTCTCTTCCAGAATCAGATGGTCTATTGATCTTGATATTATTTTCTTGTTGTTCAATAGAAAATCCATGCGGAAGTTTGTGTGTCATCTCGCCATGGGGGCCCTTGATATGAATATCAAGATTAGAAATCTTAACGACAACCCCTTTAGGGACAGTGATCGGCAATTTTCCAATGCGTGACATAATGAACTCCGACTCAGGTGACTACCAAATTTGACAGAGAACCTCTCCGCCAAGATTCAACTGTTTAGCTTTTTTGTCTGTCATGACTCCCTGGGATGTAGAAACGATTGTAACTCCGATTCCCCCCATGAGAATTTTGTGCTTTGAGACCTTCTGATAAACCCTCAGTCCTGGTTTTGATATTCTTTTTAGTCCTCTAATCAGAGGAACACGATCATTAGAAATCCGAAGACGAATAAGCAGATTCTTTTTACCGTTTTCTTCAGATGTCTCAAAGGAGGAAATAAATCCTTCTTCTTTCATTACAGAAAGGATGTTCTCTTTTAGCTTTGAATGTTGGCATGAGACAGTCTGATACACCCTCATATTTGCATTTCTTATACGGGTAAGCATATCAGCTATCGGATCCGTCATAGACATACTTTCCCCCTTTTACCAGGATGATTTTGTAATACCAGGAATTTCTCCTTTGAGGGAGAGATTCCTGAAACAAATACGACACATTCCAAAATCACGCATGTAACCTCTCGGACGACCACAAAGCTTACATCGGTTATAGGCTCTTACTTTGAATTTCTGAATTTTTTTTGCTTTATTTACCATTGAAATTTTAGCCATGTTCTCCTCGTATTATTTTCTGAATGGCAATCCAAGATGCGATAGCAATTTTTTTGAACTTGCATTGTCAGATGCTGTCGTAACTATAGAAATGTCAAATCCATGAGACATTGTAATTTCGTCATATTTAATCTCAGGAAAAATGATCTGTTCCTTAAGCCCGAGAGAGTAATTGCCATTTCCATCAAATGAACGTTCATTGATACCCTTAAAATCACGTATGCGAGGAAGTGCGACGGATATCAGACGATCAAGAAATTCCCACATTACGTCACCCCTAAGGGTAACCATGACTCCGATCGGCATACCTTCCCTAAGTTTGAATCCAGCAATTGATTTTCTGGCTTTTGTCGTAACCGGTTTTTGTCCGGTAATAAGGGCCAATTCCTTGGAGGCCATATCAAGAAGCTTAGGATTTCCAATCGCTTCTCCTAAAGCCACATTCAACGTGATTTTAGAAATTTTCGGAACCTGCATGACATTCTTAAGGTTCAGCTCCTCCATGAGCTTAGGTTGTATCTCTGAAAAATAACGCACCTTCAGTCGTGGCTCAATGGATTTCTCACGAGAAGAGGATGTGGACTTAGGAGAAGCCTTAGAGGAATCTTCAGTTTTTTTAGTTGGCTTTTTCCCCGATTTTGCGGGGGCCGAACCTTTTTTTTCTGCCATCATCTACCTTTCTTGACTACTTTTGATCGATAATTTCGTTGCACTTTTTGCAGGCCCTTAACTTCTTACCAGAATCCAATAGTCGGTGGGCAATTCGAGTTGCTTTATGACAATGGGGGCATTCAACGAGAACATTAGATGCATTGAGAAAATTTTCTTTTTCGACAAATCCACCTTGGGGTGCTGTTTGATTTGGTTTGACAGTTTTTTTAATCATGTTGATGTTTTCGATAAAAACACGATGCTTAAGGCGGTCAACCTTAATGATTTTCCCTGATTTCCCTTTGTCTTTTCCTGTCATGACGATGACTTTGTCATTCTTTTTTAATGAAGGAAAGGAAAAGGGACTATCTAATTTTTTTCTCATTTCACCCTCAAATGTTAGATAACTTCTGGAGCCAAGGACAAAATTTTCATGAATTTTCTTTTTCTTAGCTCTCTTGCAACAGGTCCAAAAATTCTGGTACCTATCGGATCACCTTGGGCATTGATGAGCACAGCGGCGTTCTGATCAAACCTAATGTAGGAACCATCTTCTCTTCGAGCTTCCTTAACAGTTCTCACAACAACTGCTTTAGCAACATCCCCTTTTTTAACAGAGGCGTTTGGGGTCGCTTCCTTGATGGAAACAACAATGGTATCCCCCAAGTGTGCATAACGTCGCCGAGATCCACCCATAATGTGAAAGCACATAACTTTTTTGGCGCCAGAATTATCCGCAACCTGCAAAATAGTCCGAAGTTGTATCATGTAATTGGGCCTCTTAGATTAAATTATAAAACCCTGACGACTCTATGATGCTTATCTTTACTGATAGGACGGGTCTCTGCCAAAAGAACCGTGGAGCCTTCAGGAATACTGATATCTGTATGCGCCTTAAGCCTGTTTTTCTTGGTCACAACCTTTTTGTAAAGGGGGTGCATAACCTTCCGGCGTATCTCGACAACGACTGTTTTGGTCATCTTATTTTTTACAACGATCCCCTGAAGATTACCTGGAGATTTAGAAGACGACTTGGATTGTTCGTCTTTATTTTCTGCCATGGAATTTCCTTTCGGTAAGAACTGTAAAAAATCTAGCAATGTTTCTTTTTTCGGTTTTGACGAGATGACCTTGTTCAAGTCGACCATTTACCCTCTGAATCCGAAAGGTAAGAAGTTTTCTTTTACCCTCAACAATGGCTTTTAAAATTTCATCATCCGTCATCTGTCTAACTTCAGAGGATTTCATTCGTGATCCTCCCGTCTAACAATTTTTGTAGCAAAAGGCATTTTATAGGCGGCGAGACGCAGTGCTTCTTCTGCAACATCAGAGGAAACACCTTCCATTTCGTAAATAATTCTTCCAGGTTTTATCACCGCTACCCAAAATTCAGGATTACCCTTACCAGATCCCATACGTGTTTCCGCTGGTTTTCTTGTAATTGGTTTATCAGGAAAAACTCTTATCCAGACTTTACCACCACGCTTAACAAAACGAGTAATAGCAATTCGACCGGCTTCAATCTGTCTTGATGTTAGCCAATGCGGTTCTGTAGCCTTGAGACCGAAGTCGCCGAATGCCAACTCAGATCCCCTATAGGCTTTACCCTTTAGGTTGCCTTTCATCATTTTTCGATGTTTAACTTTTTTTGGGCTTAACATGACTACTTCACCTTTCTGTTCTTTTCAGCCAATTTCTCAGAGGTCGTGTCAGTTTCAGATGGAAGATGATCCCCCATATAAACCCATACCTTGATCCCAATTTTTCCAAAGGTTGTGTAGGATTCAGCCAAGCCGAAATCGATATCTGCCCTAATGGTCTGAAGAGGAACTCTTCCCTCACGATACCATTCGGTTCTGGCAATCTCAGCTCCACCCAAGCGCCCGGCGCAGCATATTTTGATTCCGAGAGCTCCGAATCTCAAAGCGGATGCAACACTTTTTTTCATCGCCCTTCTAAAGGAAATTCTTTTTTCAAGCTGAGAGGCGATGGATTCAGCGACGAGTTGAGCATCGACTTCTGGTTTTTTAACTTCCTTAATGGAAATTGAGAGATCGGACTTTATGCTTTTAGAAAGATCCTGTTTCAGTTTTTCAATTTCTGACCCTTTTTTTCCTATAATGAGTCCAGGTTTCGCGGAATGAATAAGGACACGAGTTATATTGTCCTTTCCAGTCCGTTCTATATCAATACGTGAAATTCCGGCCTGGTATAATTTTTTCTTGATATACTTCCGGATTTGTATATCTTCGTGGAGCCATTCAACATAAGATTTTTTGGCATACCAACGAGAATTCCATGTTTTGATATAGCCAAGACGAAACCCGATTGGATGTACTTTCTGTCCCATATGACCCCTGTATGATTACGGCGTTATTTACGCGTAAGAACAATGGTGAGATGCGATGTGCGCTTTTTAATCGAATATGCGCGCCCCATGGCTCGAGGCTGAATTCTCTTCATTACTGGACCCTGATCAACAAAAATTTTTGCAATTTTTAGATCTTCAGACTCCCCCAAAAACTTTTGCTTTGCATTGCTAACTGCGGAATTGAGTGTCTTTAGGATAATCGGAGCTGGTCCCCTTCGAGTAAAGGTCAGATAGGATTGGGCTTTTGTGACATCCATCCCCCTAATTGCGTCGATAACAAATCTGACTTTACGCGGAGAAACTTTCATAAACCTGTTTTTTGCAATCGATTCACCTGGAGACGACATAAGAGACCTTTCAATTCATTAAAATTCTACCGTTTTGATGACTTCTCGACTTTAGATCCACCATGAGACTTAAAAAGTCGCGTAGGAGAAAACTCTCCCAGTTTATGACCGACCATGTTTTCAGTGACATAAACGGGAATAAATTTTTTCCCGTTGTGAACGGAAAAGGTAAAGCCGATCATTTCTGGAATAATCATTGACCTTCTCGACCAGGTCTTGATCATTTTTTTTTCACCAGATGAAATTGATTTCTCAACTTTTTCTAAAAGTGAGGAATCAATAAATGGGCCTTTTTTAATTGATCTTGGCATCTCAATCCCTTTTATTTACGTCGGCGGATGATTAAATTATCAGTCTTAGGATTGTGGCGGGTCTTGAATCCTTTGGATGGCTGTCCCCATGGAGAACAGGGGTGACGCCCACCGGAGGATTTACCTTCTCCTCCGCCTAGAGGATGGTCAACAGGATTCATTGCCACACCACGAACATGTGGTCTTTTTCCCATCCATCTTGAACGACCAGCCTTTCCGATCGAAATATTTTCATGCTCAATATTACCAACCTGTCCGATTGAAGCTCTGCATCGGCCATGAATTTTACGAGTTTCACCAGACGAAAGTTTTATTATAACCCAATCGCCTTCTCTTCCCAATATCTGTGCATAAGCCCCAGCTGATCGAGCGATTTTTCCGCCCGCTCCGATTTTAAATTCAATATTGTGAACCAATGTTCCTAGAGGGATCTGGCCTAGTTCCAAAACATTTCCGGGTTTAATATCTGCCCCAGTTCCTGAAATTACACTATCGTTTACATTCAGACCTAAGGGGGCAAGTATATAAGAACGGTGCCCATCGGCATAACAGATTAAAGCGATTCGAGATGATCTGTTTGGATCATATTCAATAGATTCAACTCGGGCAGGGATCCCGTCTTTGTTTCTTTTGAAATCGATAAGACGATAGGCTCTTTTATGTCCTCCGCCACGATGTCTGGAGGTTAATTTCCCGACATTGTTTCGGCCCCCTGAAGATGTCTTCGGACTTGTCAAAGGCTTATAAGGTTTTTCCGTTGTAATTTCTTCAAAGGTGTAGCCAGTTTTATACCGGCTTGATTGTGGTACCGGATTGTATGACTTGATTCCCATTCTTATGCTCCCTCAAAAATATCTAACTTGAAACCTTCCTTAAGGGTTATGTAGGCCCTTTTTCGGTCCGGATACGATCCTTTTACCAATCCGATCCGCTTTTTCTTGCCCTTGCGAACAACGGTTTTGACTGATTCAACTTTAACATTGAATATTTTTTCAACAGCATTCTGAATTTGAATCTTGTTAGCTTTTTTATAAACATGAAAAAGAAAGACCGAGTTTTTTTCTCGGACACGGTCTGATTTTTCCGAGAGAATTGGTCTGATCAGAATATCTGAAATATCCATTTATACTGATCCTTTCAGAAATTGTTCAATCCATTGTGTAGAATCTGATGTTACAAGGACGGTATCAGAGAGAACGACATCGAGAGGCGTGACCTGTTGAGGTGACAGCATTGAAATCCCAGGAACGTTGCGCGCACCTAATATCGCCTCATAGGAAAAAGTTTCGGATACAAGAAGGATATTCCTGTAACCGGGTTCGACCTTAAACCGTAACAAAAAGGAGACAAAATCTTTTGTCTTGTGTGTGTCTGGCTCAATAGTTGGGACGATGCTTAATTGTCCCTCAGATACTCGAACCAATAAAGCCTCTCTAAGAGCCGATAAAACTTTTTTGCTTGGCTCCCTATAAGAGTAATTTCTCGGCCTTGGACCAAAAATAATCGCGCCACCTCTCCATTGGGGAGCTCTGGTGGATCCCTGTCGGGCTCTGCCTGTGCCTTTTTGCCGGTAGGGTTTTTTCCCTCCTCCTGATACTTCTCCTCTCGTTTTTGTAGAGGCATTGCCAGATCGGAGACCGGCCAATTGCATTGTTGTAATTTCATGGACAAGACCTGAGTTGAAGGTTTCATTGGAAACTTCAGACTCAAAGTTGATTTTTGCGTTTACTGACCCGTTTAGGTCATACACAGGAATTTCCATTGTCATCCTTTGCCGATTAATCTCTCTTGAAAAGTAGGATGGAACCTCTATGGCCAGGAACAGCACCCTTAAGCAGAATCAAATTGGCTTCTGCCTTAACTTCCACAACTTCAAGATTTTTTACAGTGATTTGTTTGTGACCCATATGTCCTGGGAGTTTTTTGTTTTTAAGAACACGAGAGGGATAGGCGGAAGATCCAATAGATCCAGGTTCACGATGAAACATGGACCCATGAGTGGCATCCCCACCCCTAAAGTGATGCCTTTTCATGACACCGGCAAAACCCTTTCCCTTGCTCACACCGGTAACACTTAAATGGTCTCCAACCTTAAAGAAGTCAGCACCAATAATCGTTCCCGATGTGTATTGGGCATCAGAAGTTCTGATTTCGCGAACTGTTCTATAAATATTCTTCGAGTATTTTTGGAAATGAGAACGCATAGGTTTGGTGACAGAGTTTGGCTTTACCACTCCATACCCCAATTGAATGGATTGGTAGCCATCCTTTTCAGGAGTTTTTACCTGAATAACTTCGCAAGGACCAACTTTTACAACAGTGACGGGTACCGCCTTCCCGTTTGGAAGGTAGACCTGCGTCATTCCAATTTTTTCACCAATCAAAGAGTTCACTTCGATCTCCTACAACTTAATTTCAACATCAACGCCGGCGGGAAGCTCAAGTTTCATCAAAGCGTCAATTGTTTCAGGTGTTGGGTCCAATATATCGAGGAGCCTTTTATGGGTTCTTCTTTCAAACTGTTCCCGCGATTTTTTATCCGCATGTGGAGATCTAAGCACAGTAAATTTTTCAATTCTTGTCGGAAGGGGAATGGGCCCTTTGATTGTCGCCCCTGTCCTTTTCGCTGTCGAAACTATATCCACAAGGGACTGGTCAAGGGTTCTAAAATCAAATCCTTTAAGACGAATTCTAATTTTCTGATCCATTGGATGATTTCCTATTTTTTAAAGGATAACCTTGGAGATCACTCCGGCTCCGACCGTTCGGCCACCTTCCCGGATCGCAAACCGGAGTCCGTCCTCCATCGCGATCGGCGTGATCAGCTTCACCTTCACCCGAATGTTGTCTCCTGGCATCACCATTTCCACTCCCTCACTCAACGACACCACACCCGTCACGTCGGTCGTCCGGAAGTAGAACTGCGGCCGGTATCCATTGAAGAATGGCGTATGGCGCCCTCCTTCTTCCTTCGTCAGAATGTAGGCCTCCGCCTCAAATTCCGTATGGGGCGTGATCGATCCCGGTTTCGCCAGAACCATTCCTCGCTCAACATCTTCCTTCTTCGTTCCACGCAGCAACAGCCCCACATTGTCTCCGGCTTGCCCCGAGTCCAGCACCTTCCGGAACATCTCCACGCCCGTTACCACCGTCTTCTGCGTGTCCCGAATCCCGACAATCTCGATCTCTTCTCCCACCTTGATGACGCCACGCTCCACCCGGCCAGTCACCACGGTCCCACGTCCGCTGATCGAAAACACATCCTCCACGGGCATCAGAAACGGCTTCTCCACGTCACGCACCGGCGTCGGAATATATTCGTCCACCGTATCCATCAGCTTCAAGATCGGCGAGCAGTTCGGACATTCCCGCTTCCCGCACCCGCACTCCAATGCCTTCAGCGCCGATCCCCGCGTGATCGGAATCGTATCCCCAGGAAATTCATATTTTGACAGAAGCTCCCGCACCTCGAGTTCCACCAGCTCCAGAAGCTCCGGATCATCCACCATGTCCACCTTGTTCAGAAACACCACGATGTACGGCACACCCACCTGTCTCGCCAGAAGAATATGCTCCCGGGTCTGAGGCATCGGTCCATCCGCCGCCGACACCACCAGAATCGCCCCGTCCATCTGCGCCGCTCCCGTGATCATGTTCTTCACGTAGTCCGCATGTCCCGGACAGTCCACATGCGCATAATGCCGGTTGGCCGTCTGATACTCCACATGCGCGATCGCAATCGTGATTCCACGCTCCCGCTCTTCCGGCGCCTTGTCGATCTGGTCATAGGCCAGAAATTCCGCCATCTTGTTTGCCGCCAGCACCCGCGTGATCGCCGCCGTCAGCGTCGTCTTCCCATGGTCCACATGGCCGATCGTTCCGATGTTCAAATGCGGCTTTGTTCTCTCGAATTTTGCTTTTGCCATCTTGAATCTCCTAAATTTTTAAACTCGAACGAAGTTCAGGCTTTCGATTTTTCGATGATTTCGTCAGCGACATTTTTGGGAGCCGGCTCATAGTAAGCCAGCAGCATAGTGAAGATACCGCGACCTTGAGTCATAGAGCGTAGATCAGTGGCATACCCAAACATAGAGGAAAGCGGCACATGGGCGTCAATCACCTGGGCACCTCCCCGCGCATTCATCCCTATAATTTTCCCACGCCGGCTACTGAGATCACCCATCGTATCTCCGAGATATTCTTCCGGGACGACGACTTCAACATTCATGATAGGCTCGAGAATAACGCCTGAGGCTTTTTTAACACCGTCTTTCAAGGCCATTGACGCAGCAATTTTGAATGCCATTTCAGAAGAGTCAACATCATGGTAAGAACCGAAAGTCAGAGCCACTTTCATGTCGACAAGAGGAAAGCCTGCAAGAACCCCTCCAGCCATAGCTTCAATAACCCCTTTTTCAATTGCAGGAATATACTCCTTGGGAACAACCCCCCCCACAATTTTATTTTCGAATATAAATCCCGCGCCGCGCTCCAGTGGTTCGAGTTCAAATACAACGTGACCGTATTGACCACGACCACCGGTTTGCCGAATATATTTTCCTTCGATTTCCACCTTTTGAGTAATCGTTTCCCTGTATGCAACCTGGGGTTTCCCAACATTGGCGTCGACCTTGAATTCACGCTTTAAGCGGTCAACAATAATTTCCAGGTGAAGCTCACCCATTCCAGAAATGATGGTCTGGCCAGTCTCTTCATCACTGGACACTCGCAGTGATGGATCTTCTTGGGATAGCCGTCCCAAGGAGAGGCCAAGCTTTTCCTGATCACCCTTTGTTTTCGGTTCAATGGCCACCGATATCACCGGGTCGGGAAATTCTATAACCTCAAGAACAACAGGCTTGTTCTCATCGGAAAGAGTATCGCCAGTCAGGGTATTTTTTAGTCCGACAGCTGCTGCTATATCGCCGGCATACACTTCCTTGATGTCTTCCCGCTTGTCTGCATGCATTCTCAAGATACGCCCAATCCGTTCTCTGTTTTGGCGCGTCGAGTTGTAAACATAAGAACCGGCTTCAACCTTTCCGGAATAGACACGGAAAAACGTCAATTGGCCAACAAAGGGGTCAGTCATAATTTTAAAGGCCAACGCAGAGAAGGGTTCGTCATCACTGCATTTGCGAATTAATTCTTCCTTAGTACCAGGATTAATCCCGACAACATCCGGAACATCCAGAGGGCTAGGGAGATAACTAATCACTGCATCAAGGAGCTGCTGAACGCCCTTGTTTTTGAAGGCAGACCCGCACAAAACAGGTGTTCCCTTCATCTCGATGGTAATTTTTCGCAGTGCAGCGACAATTTCTTCCTGTGTTACCGGCTCTTCCGAAAGGATTTTTTCTGTAATACCATCATCATGAATAGAGATAGACTCGAGCAGCATATCCCTGTATTTATTGGCAATTTCTCGCATATCCTCGGGAATATCAACAATTTCATAGCGCAAGCCGGTCGGATCGTTGTATGCGATTGCCTTCATGGAAACCAGATCGACGACACCAGAGAACTGGTCTTCCGCCCCGATTGGAATTTGGACCGGGATCGGATTGGCCTTCAGACGATCGACCATTGTGCCAACCGAGGCATAAAAGTCTGCCCCGACACGATCCATCTTGTTCATGAATGCAATACGCGGCACACGATACTTATCAGCCTGTCTCCAGACGGTTTCCGATTGAGGCTCCACTCCCTGGACGGAATCAAATAAGGCGATGGCCCCATCCAATACACGAAGGGAGCGCTCAACCTCGATCGTAAAGTCCACATGGCCTGGAGTATCAATAATATTTACTCGATGATCTTTCCATGTTGTCGTGATGGCTGCTGAGGTGATCGTGATACCCCTCTCCCGCTCCTGATCCATCCAGTCCATGACGGTGTTACCTTCGTGAACCTCACCCATGCGGTGAACGACACCGGTATAAAACAGGATGCGTTCCGTTGTGGTGGTTTTACCCGCATCGATGTGGGCCATGATGCCGATATTGCGGGTTCGATCAAGGGTATACTGCCGACTCACCGATTCCTCCTACCACTTATAATGAGCAAATGCCTTATTTGCCTCAGCCATTCTATGGGTATCCTCGCGTTTTTTAACGGAAGAACCAACATTGTTTGAGGCATCAATAATTTCAGCAGCAAGCTTTTCTTCCATGGAATGGCCGGAACGCGATTTTGCTCCGGAGACCATCCATCTCAATGCCAAGGAAATTCTCCGATTTGGCCTGACTTCAACGGGGACCTGGTATGACGCCCCCCCGACACGTCTTGATTTTACTTCGAGAACGGGCTTTACATTATCCACAGCCAATTTGAATACCTTGAGCGGGTCGGGTCCCATCTTGGCAGTAATGATTTCCATAGAAGAATAAAACACGTTTTCGGCCGTCGTTTTCTTTCCTTGCTTCATCAAAGTGTTGATCATCTTTGAGACCAGGCGGCTATTGAATTTGGCATCGGGAAGAACTTCTCGACGGTCGACTTGATTCGATCTACGCGGCATCGCATTTACTCCAGGTTATTTGAATCAACACGAATACTTTAGGCCTTGGCCTTTTTTGACCCGTACTTCGAACGGCTTTGCTTCCGATTGGCAACCCCGGCAGCATCCAGGGCACCACGGACGATATGGTACCTTACGCCCGGAAGGTCTTTAACACGGCCTCCGCGGACCAGAACAATGGAATGCTCTTGAAGGTTGTGCCCGATTCCCGGGACATAGGCCGTAATTTCAAACCCGTTTGTCATCCTGACACGGGCAACTTTCCTTAAAGCCGAGTTTGGTTTTTTCGGAGTGGTCGTATAAACCCGGACGCAAACACCCCTTCTCTGCGGACAGCGTGTCAATGCCGGACTTTTGCTTTTTTCCTGCAACTTTTTTCGACCAGCCCGAACAAGCTGATTAATCGTTGGCACGTATTGCTCCCTCCTTTTTCATTTCCCTTTTCGCACGAAGCGAACCTTGCCATTCTATTGATGAACTCGTCATAAGTCAAGAACCAGATTCTTCCCCTTCCAGTGGAATATATGTTTTCCGGAATTTCGGGAATCCTGTTCCGGCTGGAATGAGGCGTCCCACAATGACATTTTCCTTTAATCCTTGAAGATCGTCTGTTTTTCCATTTATCGCGGCTTCCGTCAGGACTCGGGTTGTTTCCTGGAACGATGCAGCCGAAATAAAGCTTTCCGTAGACAAGGCCGCCTTTGTTATGCCAAGGAGGAGAGGGCTTCCACTAGCAGGCTTCTTCCCCTCCTGGATCAATTTTTCATTTTCTTCTTCAAAATTGCTTCGATCTACCTGACTCCCCAGCATGAATGAGGAATCTCCCGGATCATCAATTCTTATCTTGCGAAGCATTTGCCTGACAATGACCTCAATGTGCTTGTCATTTATCCCGACGCCTTGCAGACGATACACTTCCTGAACCTCATTCACCAGATAGGACATGAGATTTTGGGGACCAAGAACCGTCAGTATATCGTGTGGATTGACAGAACCATCCATTAAGGGTTCTCCTGCCTCAACCCAATCATTTTCATGAACACTCACATGCTTGCCTTTGGGGATCACATACTCTTTTTCGTCCCCCAATTCATTGACAATCTTGACCGTTCTCGTTCCTCTACCCTGCTTGCTGTTTCCAAAAACGACAGTACCCTCAATTTCAGTTATAACAGCCTGCTCCTTTGGCTTTCTTGCTTCAAAAAGCTCTGCAACCCGCGGAAGACCTCCCGTAATATCCTTTGTTTTGGTCGACTCTCTGGGAATTTTAGCCAATACGTCTCCCGGATATACGACTGATTTTTCCTCGACAAGGATATGTGCTCCTGTTGGAAGAGGATATTCCCGTCTATTTTTTGTCCCGGCCTCTCGAACCTCTAGCCTTGGTCGCATGTTTTGCTTGGAGTCAATGATGACTCGGCTCTTCAGTCCAGAAATTTCATCAATCTCTTCTCTTAGTGTCACTCTTTCGATAATGTCTTTGAATGAGCAGACTCCTTCGACTTCAGTAATGATCGGAGTGGAGAATGGATCCCATTCAACAAGCTTTGCCCCCACTGTGACAGGCTGATTGTTTTCCACCAGCAACTTGGCTCCGTAAACAACTGAATATCGTTCCTTCTCTCGCCCGTCCTCATCAATAATCACGATCTTGCCATTTTTGGACATGGCAATATTGGAACCTTCGTTGTTTTTCACGGTTGTCAGATTGTCGTAGCGGACTCTGCCATCACGTTTTGCCTCATGAATTGACTGCTTCCCGACCTGGGCTGTTCCCCCGATATGGAATGTTCTCATCGTAAGCTGCGTCCCAGGTTCGCCGATCGACTGGGCTGCGATGATGCCGATCGCCTCTCCGAGCTCAACCCGCTTGCCTCGACTCAGATCCCTTCCGTAGCAGGCCGCACAAACACCCCTTTTCGATTGACATGTCAGGACAGACCTGATCTTGATAATGTCGATACCTGATTCCTTTATTTTCTCGACTTCCTCTTCATTGATTTCTTGTCCAGCCCTTACGATCACTTCCGGAGATCCCGCCCTCTTCTTGGACGAAGACCCCGGATAATAAATATCTTCGGATGAGACACGTCCCAGGATCCGCTCTTCCAAAGGCTCGATCGTTTCTCCACCTTCAACAAGAGCTGTGACGTCGATTCCGTTCATCGTTCCGCAATCTTCTTCCGTAATTATGACATCCTGGGCCACGTCGACAAGCCTTCTGGTAAGATACCCAGAATTCGCAGTCTTGAGAGCCGTATCAGCGAGCCCTTTCCGGGCACCGTGGGTCGAAATAAAGTATTGAAGAACACTCAACCCTTCCCTGAAATTTGCAGTGATCGGCGTTTCAATAATTTCTCCGGAGGGCTTGGCCATAAGACCACGCATCCCGCCCAATTGTCGGATCTGCTGGGCAGATCCTCTAGCGCCGGAATCAGCCATCATATAAATGGAGTTGAAATCCCGATCTGTCCGCCCTTCCTTGACAGCAGATTCCTCATCCTTCAGTTCTTTCATCATTTCATCGGCAACCTGCTCCGTGATCTGGGCCCACTTGTCGATGACTTTATTGTATCTTTCTCCTGAAGTAATGAGACCTTCGTTATATTGAGTCTCAATTTCCTGGATTTCCTCATTCGCCTTTTCGATCGTCAAAGCCTTATGCTTCGGAATTCTCATGTCACCGATAGCAATGGAGAGACCTGACCTAGTTGCGAAATGAAAACCAATCTGTTTGATGTTGTCCAAAAAGATGACAGTTTCCTTACGACCGGCATTCCGATAACAAAAATCGATCAGGTTGGTGAGAACTTTTTTGTTCAGCTCCCGATTTATCTCAGAAAACGGAATCTGCGGTGGAACGACTTCGTAGAAGAGGACCCGTCCGACGGTCGTTTCAACCCGTTCGGGGGCGCCAGATTCGTTTTTCATCCGAAGGACAATTTTTGCGTGAAGGCCGACTTTCCCGGAATCATAAGCCACACGGACTTCTTCAGGAGAGGAAAAAATCATTCCGTTGCCTTTTTCCCCAGCTTTTTCCTTACTTAAATAATAGCATCCAATCACCATGTCCTGGGTCGGAATCATGATCGGCTTTCCATTGGCAGGAGAAAGGACATTGTTCACCGACATCATCAGAACCCGTGCTTCCAACTGTGCTTCGATCGACAATGGAACATGGACAGCCATCTGATCACCATCGAAGTCGGCATTGAAGGCGGCACACACGAGCGGATGAAGTCTAATCGCCTTTCCTTCTACCAGAACCGGGTCAAAGGCCTGGATTCCCAAGCGGTGGAGGGTGGGTGCACGGTTCAGGAGAACAGGATGTTCCCGAATCACCTCATCGAGAATATCCCAGACAATCGGATCCTCATTTTCGACACGTTTTTTTGCCGTTTTTATATTATTGACAAGGCCACGCTCTTCCAGTTTTTGAAAGATAAATGGTTTAAAGAGTTCGAGCGCCATTTTCTTGGGAAGACCACACTGATTCAGTTTCAGCTCTGGTCCGATCACAATCACGGATCTTCCGGAATAGTCCACTCTCTTTCCTAGCAAGTTCTGCCGGAATCGTCCCTGCTTTCCCTTGAGCATGTCTGAAAGAGACTTGAGCGGACGCCGATTTGCTCCTCTGATGACTCGTCCCCGCCGACCGTTGTCAAACAGGGCATCCACAGCCTCCTGAAGCATTCTTATTTCATTGTGGATGATGAGTTGTGGAGTAGGCGACGAAACGTCCAAAAGTCGTTTCAACCTGTTGTTTCGGTTAATGACCCGACGATATAGATCATTTAAGTCGGATGTGGCAAATCGTCCACCGTCCAACGGAACGAGCGGGCGTAGATCCGGAGGCAATACAGGGATGACATCAAGAACCATCCATTCGGGCAGATTTCCCGATTTTCGGAAAGCTTCCACGATTTTCAGGCGTTTGGCGTGTTTTTTCTTTGTGGCTGCACTGACAAGGGGATCCATGATCTGACCTTGTAGTTCTACTGCGAGCTTTTCAAGATCAAGGGACTTCAGAAGGGTTCGAATGGCTTCAGCCCCAATTTCCCCCTTGAGATTGGATGTCGGGAATTCTCTCCTTATGCGTTCAAAATCCTCCTTGGAAATTGGGCGATGTTTTTGAAAGGCAGCGAGAAGATCATCCCTTTTTTTGTCTGCGTCAGAAAGAAGCTTTCCGATCTGGAGAATGTTTTCCTCTGACAGCACGACAAATATAAGTCCATTTTTAAGTGATATGTCCTGAACCTTCGTACCAGCCCGGCTTACAATATCGCCACTTTCCCGGGAGTAAAGATCAAGCAGAAGCGGCTGGCGGGTCTTTAATCTGATGCTTTTTTCGGCTTCATCTTCATTCTGGCCTTTTTTGCGTTTTTTCCCTGCTCCTTCGGCCCCGTTTTGGCTCGAGGCATTTGATTCGATAAAAGAATTGTCCTTGTCTGAAATGGCCACGACCGGAGTCGTATCTCGCTCTTTCAGAAAGTCTAGGGACACCTTCTCCGGATCAACTTCGGTCACATCTCCGTCTTCATTGAAGATGAAATACTTTTCTGCATTCTTGGTTACTGTTTCGAGGGCATTTTTGTTTTTTCCGTCGTCGATATCCTTGATGACGGTACCCAGATCTGTCAGGACATAGGACTCGAAATAAAGAATCTGGTCCAAGTCCTTGATGGTCATGTCAAGAAGATTTCCGATACGTGAGGGAAGCCCCTTGAGAAACCAAATATGGGCGACGGGTGCCGCAAGCTCAATATGCCCCATTCTTTCCCGTCGGACTTTGCTCTGAATCACTTCGACACCACATTTGTCGCAAATGACTCCACGATGCTTCATGCGCTTATACTTGCCGCAATTGCATTCCCAGTCCTTGACCGGACCGAATATCTTGGCACAAAAAAGACCGTCTCGCTCAGGCTTGAATGAGCGATAGTTGATGGTTTCTGGCTTCTTAACCTCACCATGGGACCAGGAGCGGATCTTCTCCGGAGAGGCCAACATGATCTTGATCTTTGAAAAAGAAAGGACATCGCTCTCCGTCGACTGGAAGATGTCGCCTCTGTCTAGATCTCTCGCACGGCTTCTTTCACTCCGGAAAACCGGGGTCGTCCCTTCTTCATGAACCAGGGCAGGATCCCCGTCCAGATTTTGATGAAGAGCGATCCCCTTTTCTTCGATATTTTCGATGTGCGTATTGTCAGTCATTCAACTTCTCCTGTGACTTTAGAAGTTCTATATCCAATGCCAAACTCTGCAACTCTTTTATAAGGACATTGAAGGACTCCGGCAGCCCCGGATCAAGGTAATTGTCTCCGCGTACAATGGCTTCATACATGCGGCTTCGGCCGGAGACATCGTCAGACTTCACTGTCAAGAACTCTTGAAGTGTTGATGCAGCGCCATAGGCCTGAAGGGCCCAGACCTCCATTTCTCCAAGACGCTGACCACCAAATTGAGCCTTTCCGCCCAGAGGCTGCTGAGTCACAAGGGAATAAGGTCCAATGGATCGGGCGTGAATCTTGTCATCGACCAAGTGATGGAGCTTGAACATATACATAACCCCAACGGTCACAGGCCGATCAAATGTTTCCCCTGTCTTTCCGTCAACTAGATTGGTCTGACCCGTATTGGAAAGTCCTCCCTTCTCCAGCATCCCTTTGATCTGTTCTTCACTCGCGCCATCAAATACGGGAGTCGCAAAATGAACTCCCAGGGATCGTGCAGCCATACCCAGGTGAGTTTCCAAAATCTGGCCCACATTCATACGGGAGGGAACACCCAAGGGATTCAGAACAATATCGACAGGAGTTCCATCAGGCAAAAACGGCATGTCCTCCATAGGGACGATGCGGGAAACGACACCTTTGTTGCCATGGCGTCCCGCCATCTTGTCTCCTACGGAAAGCTTTCTCTTCATCGCGACATAGACTTTGACCAGCTTGAGGACTCCTGGAGGAAGTTCGTCTCCTTTTTTCAAGCGTCCTATTCTTTCATCATGGCGCATCTGAATGGTTTCGATTTTTTCCTTGGTCTCAGTTTCGATGGCCGTCAATTCATCTTGCTCTTTCTGATCCGAAAGAGTGATGCTGGAGTAATCACTTAATTTGTCAATTGTGTCCTGTGTCAGGCGTCGTTTTTTCTTTAGGATTACGTCCCCGGTTTCCGGGTCAAGGATATCCTCTTTGATGACTTTTCCAAGAAGAAAAGCCTTGATCTTTGAATTTTTTTCATCTTCCAGCCTGCGAAGCTCGTCCTGATAGACATGGGTCAAGGTTCCAATGTCCTGCCCCTGCTGTACATGGGAGACGGCCATTTCTTCCTTTTCAAGACCTTTTCTGGAAAGGATCTTGACATCGACAATAATTCCCTCGATTCCTGCCGGAACCGTAAGTGAGGCGTCTTTCCAATTGGCAGACTTGTCGCCAAAAATTGCCCGAAGAAGTCTCTCTTCAGGAGTGAGCTGGGTTTCGGCTTTAGGAGTCACCTTTCCCACAAGAATGTCGCCAGGCTTCACCTCGGCGCCGATTCGAACAATTCCGCTCTCATCTAGGTTGCGGAGTGCTTCATCCGAGAGATTGGGAATATCCCGGGTAATCTCTTCCTTGCCCTGTTTTGTTTCCCTCGCTTCGAGCTCGAACTCTTCAATATGAATCGAGGTAAACATATCATCCCTGACAAGCCTTTCACTGATGAGGATAGCGTCTTCGAAGTTGTATCCACCCCATGGCATGAAGGCAACAAGAACATTTTGTCCCATTGCGAGGTCTCCGCGTTCAGTGGATGGACCGTCGACAAGGACATCTCCTTTTTTGAACTTAGTTCGCGGACTCAGAAGAACTTTCTGATTGAGGCATGTATTCTGGTTCGATCGCCGGAATTTGATCAGAGGATAGGTTTTCATGCCGAGATTTTTATATTTGACGGTAAATTCCGTCCCTTCAACCTTGACAACTTCTCCATCCTCAATTGCGTAGATGACATATCCTGAATCTCTTGCAACGACTTTTTCCATCCCTGTTCCGACCAGAGGGGCACTCGGGCGCAGTAAAGGAACCGCTTGCCGTTGCATGTTCGATCCCATGAGCGCCCTGTTGGCATCATTGTGTTCGAGGAAGGGGATCAAGGCAGTTGCAACCGAAACAATTTGTTGCGGAGCCACGTCAATGTATTGCACCCGATCAGGGGTAACCATAATGAAGTCTCCCTTGAACCGGGCTGAAATCTGATTCTCTACCAGCTTTCCTTTGTCGTCGAGCTTCGTACTGGCCTGGGCAATAACATATTTGTCCCCATCCATAGCCGAAAGATAGACGATTTCTGGTTTTGCAACGCCGGATTCCACCACTCGAACAGGTGATTCGATGAAGCCAAATTCATTGACTCTCGCAAAAGTCGCGAGGGACGTAATCAAACCGATATTCGGACCTTCGGGTGTTTCAATCGGACAGATGCGCCCATAATGACTGGCATGAACGTCCCTGACCTCGAAGCCGGCCCTTTCTCTTGTCAGGCCCCCGGGTCCTAGAGCTGAAAGTCTCCTTTTATGTGTCACTTCAGCAAGGGGATTCGTCTGGTCCATAAACTGGGACAGCTGGCTCGATCCAAAAAATTCCTTGATAATTGCCGTAACAGGCTTGACGTTGATTGGATCGGATGAAATGATACTTTCAGGGTCACCAAGGTTCAGGCGTTCCTTAATAGCGCGTTCCATTCGGACAAGCCCGATTCTGAATTGATTCTCAAGAAGTTCCCCCACCGATCTGACGCGTCTGTTTCCCAAATGATCGATATCATCGATCTCCCCTTTGTTCTCGAGTAGATCGACCATATAGCGGATGACTTCGACAATATCCGATTGGGACAACAGGCGATTCGTCAAACTCTCCTTGACTCCAAGCTTGGAGTTCAGCTTGAGTCGTCCGACGGAAGAAAGGTCGTATCGCTTGCTGTTAAAGAATGATTGTTCAAAAAAGACCCTCGCCGTCTCTACATGTGGAACTTCTCCGGGGCGAATTCTCTTGTATATCTCTACCACAGCCGGGTCTGATTCAATGCGATGCGGATTTTGGGCGAGATCCCTAATCTCTGCAAAAAGATCCTGAGACTTAGTCGTCGATATACCCGCTAAAAATATAGTCTCTGTTTTAGATTTCTTTGCAATATCGAGATCTTCCATCTCGAATGGGTCGCCAGCATGCTTGATGAGACCGCCCTTTTTCGGCTCGGCGAGATCGAAGAAATGGACCTGGTTCTGGAAATCGTGAACAGAAACAGTCCGCTGCCCTTTCAATATCAGGTAGTCGCCGACGGCATCGGTAGATCGTGAAGCGACGACAGGAAAATCCTCCATTTTGGAGCGGACAAGAATAAGGCTCTTATGACCAACAGCCTGGTCAAAAACCTCTGTCGAGACAGGCATTCCATCATTGATGACCGCTTCCCCATCCTGGGTGACCAGCTTGAAAAGAGCCTTAGCGGTCGGACGAACAATGAAGGAAATCTCCTTCGTGCCGGTGTTGACTTCCGTATAGAGTCCTCCCATGAAACGGGCAACGAGGGCTTTCAGTCGGGAATTGGCATCAATTCCGGTTGCGGAGAGAAAGCGGACAAAGCGGCCCCTATCGGAATCAACGACCCCGGTTTTATCCAGAAGAAGAGTTTGATGCAGGACAGCCTTGGCTCTTTGACTGGAGGGAACAGAGTAGCACTTCAACGTCGAAATGCCTTTTTGCAGCAAATTGGTCAGAACGGGGGACCGGGATTTATCCGACTCCTCATTGATCACACGCTGTCCAACGGACAGAAGTACCTCCATCGGATTCACCGGGTCCAGCAAGTCTTCAGCAGAGTGGAATTCCTCCACTTCTTTGTCTGGAATGGACTCAAGTAGCAGAAAACGGTCAGTTCCCTGAAGGGGTTCAACGGAAAGGGGGTAAAATTTCTTGCTTTTCGAATGCATCGTCCCTAGTGAGAGCTGGGAGTTGATGTGATCGGCAATCTCCTTCGAAAACTTTGTGGCCTTATCCTGATAGACAACTTCATCGCTGGTCTTGATTCTGTCCCCGTCCTCCTTGTAGGATCGGGTCCATATTTTGAATGGAAGAGGATCCCCTTCCCCGATTTCCAGAGAACGAAAGACCTGGGTTGGGCGTAAAATAATAAATTCTCTGGATTTTTCAGCAAAAGGAATGACGGCATGAAGATAGGATTCGTTCACTTTCCCGGATAACTGGAGAAGAGAAAGAAGGGTTTTGGGAGTCATCGGAACAGCAATATGATCGAGCGGGACCATAGACAATTTTGTCTCGATCTGCGAAAGGAGGTCCCTGATCTCTTTGGTCAGGAGAGAGGAAACATGGCTGACCCCCTTTATTCCTACTAAAGGAATAAGGATCCCCGCATTTTTCCCATCCATAAAAGATTTGATATTCCCGATGGAGACCTCGGAATTTTGCTCTCCATGGAATCTCAACGTGAGATCAAGGCGATCCTTCAACAGTCGTATGATTTCCAAGGTATCTGCAGGTACAGTATCTTCTCTGAAAATGAGACCTTCATGATCTTTCAACTGGAACGGGAGAGTCGATCCAGGTTCAATCGGAAAGAAGACGTATAGCTCTGGATGGCCTGGTTTAATACGCAATGTTTCAATGTTGTAGTATTCCTTAACAATATCAGAAGAGGTGATTCCCATGGCCTTGAGAAGCACAGTGGCAGGGAATTTCTTCTTTCTATCGATTCTGACGAACAAATTATCTTTCTGGTCATATTCAAAATCGATCCACGATCCGCGATAGGGGATGATTCTTGAAGTAAAGAGAGGCGTCCCTGTGAGACGGGTCTTTGTCTTGTCATGCGAGAAAAAAACTCCTGGAGAGCGATGAAGCTGGCTTACGACGACACGTTCAGTTCCATTGATGATGAATGTCCCCTTTGTGGTCATCAAAGGAAGGTCGCCGAGATATTTTTCCTCTTCCTTCAAATATTTGACGGAATAGGGTGTCTCCTTGTGCTGACCTGAGGATTTATCTCCATCTTTTCCGTGTTCAAGGGCAGCAATCCGAATACGAATTTTCAAGGGAGCGGCATAGGTCATCCCCCTCTCCAGGCATTCATATTCTTCGTACTTCGGCTCTCCCAGAGAATAATCAAGAAAATCTATCCGGTAATTACCATTATAGTCTTCAATAGGAAATACACTTAAAAATGCCGATTGGAGCCCACTGTCTTCCCGGTGTGATGGTTCCACATCCAATTGGAGGAACCTTTCATAGGATCTTTTCTGAATCTCGATAAGATCCTGGACGTCGATGAATTGCTGTCCTGCACCAAAGAAATGGCGGTGTATCGCGGTCTTGTTCTCCATTGATTCTTCCTCAAGTCTTGCTGATTGGTCGGATCACTATTATCGGGAGGATCTTTTGAAACGAAAGGCTTAATGCCATCGCAAAATGAGAAAACCGGAGGGTATCGAAAAATACCCTCCGGATATGAGGTAGAAAAAGCTACTTGATTTCGACTTCTGCTCCAGCGGCAACGAGTTTTTCTTTTGTGGAATCAGCATCTGCCTTGGGAACCCCGGTTTTAATCGGTTTCGGCGCACCTTCCACGAGATCTTTCGCTTCTTTAAGACCCAGGCTGGTCAACTCACGAACAACCTTGATGATGTTAATTTTCTTATCAGCAGGTGCGGATTTGAGAATAACATCAAACTCGGTCTTTTCTTCCGCGGCAGCAGCGGCAGCGCCACCGCCCGCAGGGGCAGCAACCACTGCAACGGGAGCGGCGGCAGAGACGCCAAATTTCTCTTCCATGTTTTTAATAAGAGAGACGAGCTCCAGGACGGAAAGGGTCTCAATACCACCAAGAATCTCTTCAACGGACATCTTTGACATCGTCTGAACCTCCAGATTCATAATAATTTAGTAAATTCGTGAACTAGTTTCCTAGTTGTTTCTTCCTCTCCTCAAGTGCATACAAGGATTTTCTGAGGATTTGTTGAAGTCCTCCAACAAAGCTGGAGAGCGGGGACTGAAGGAGTCCGAGAAGTTGACCGTAAAGGACCTTGCGATCCGGAACCTTCGAAAGTTCAATCAATTCCTGATAGGACACCTTTTGGCCATCAAAGACCCCGGACTTGATCTTGAAAAGAGGATTTTCCTTTGAATAATCAATGAGAGTCTTGATGACACCCAGAGGATTATTTTCGGAAAAAACATATCCGACCTGACCCTTCATGTCTGGAACAAGGGGTGTGGCAGAGGTTGTTTCCGTTCCGATCCTGGCGAGGGTGTTTTTATATACGGTGAACTGGCCCCCGTGAGTTTGAAGCGAACGTCTCAGGGTAGAAAGCTTTTCAACGTTCAGCCCCTTGTATTCGGCCACAACCGTTACTGAAGAGGTCGATGCAACCTTCCTGAAATGTTCGATCCGGGATGTTTTTTGTGCTTTATTAGCCATTAAACAACCTCTTTCAAAAGTTGATTGACATCAATTTTGAGACCCGGTCCCATTGTTGTCGAAATAGATAAAGATTTTACATATTTTCCCTTTGAGGTCTGAGGCTTAGCCTTGACAATCGTGCTCATAGCCGTCATGATGTTGTCAAAAAGCTGCTCAGGAGAAAAGCTAGCCCGACCTACTGAAAAATGAAGAATTCCAGCTTTTTCAGACTTGAACTCAACCTTTCCCTGTTTTGATTCCCTTACGGCCTTGGCAATATCAAAGGTGACCGTACCGGTCTTGGGATTTGGCATCAATCCCCGGGGTCCGAGAATCTTTCCGACCTTTCCAACCGCCGCCATCATATCCGGCGTCGCTATGACTTGATCAAAATCCAGCCATCCTTCCTGAATCCTGGTCACCAGGTCATCGGACCCGACATAATCGGCACCGTTATCGAGAGCTTCCTTTTCTTTTTCTCCTTTGGCAAAAACCAAAACGCGGATTTTTTTTCCAAGACCATGAGGAAGAACGACGGCGGCACGCACCATCTGGTCGGATCTTTTGGGATCGATTCCCAGAGAAACAGCGAGATCGACTGATTCATCAAACTTTGCAAATTTGATGGACTGGGCAAGTTCGATGGCATTTTTCAACGGAAGGTCACCCGGAGTCACTTTTTCGCGGGCACTTACGATTTTCTTCCCCTTAGACATTTTTTTACCCTTAATCTTCGACGGTTATTCCCATGCTTCTGGCTGTACCCTCAATGATGAGGGCAGCGTGATTGACATCGTAAGCATTGAGGTCAGGCATTTTTGTTTTCGCAATTTCGAGGATCTTCGAACGGGACACGACGGCGACCTTTTCTTTATTCGGGGTCTTTGAACCTTTCTGGATAGCCGCGGCCTTTTTAAGAAGATCGGACGCCGGCGGGGTTTTGGTTACAAACGAGAAGGATCGATCCTTATAAACAGTGATCACCACCGGAATGATTGTGTTTTCTTGGCCTTGGGTTCTGGCGTTGAATTGCTTGCAGAACTCCATAATATTCACACCATGCTGGCCAAGGGCGGGTCCAACCGGAGGGGCCGGATTGGCTTTTCCTGCCGGGATCTGAAGCTTGACATAACCTGTAATTTCTTTTGCCATTATTTTCCCCAGGTTCTTACATGAGAGGACGACCTATGCTCGCTCTATTTGCAAAAAGTCGAGCTCTACCGGCGTTTGCCGACCAAAGATGCTGACAAGGACTCTGACTTTCCCGTGCTCTACATCAACACCGGAAATTGTTCCTGTGAATCCCTGAAATGGACCATCCGTAATCCGAATGGTGTCTCCCTCGAAAAATTGCTCACTCGAGGCAGGCATGGCTG
Organism: Nitrospirota bacterium; assembly: GCA_023481175.1. Classification (GTDB taxonomy): domain Bacteria; phylum Nitrospirota; class Leptospirillia; order Leptospirillales; family Leptospirillaceae; genus UBA4572. The sequence goes on along the minus strand of JAMCWM010000008.1, from coordinate 28,769 downwards.
TTCCCTCTTCAATCCGGTGAAACAGCTCATTGACCTCTGTTGCCGTCATCGGAATCGGGGTTGCACCATTTCCAAGAAATCCCGTGACCTTTGGAACATCCAGAACGAAATGGAACATTTCCTCTGTCGGCTCCATTTCGATCAGAACATACCCTGGAAAAACTTTTCGTGTGGAGACCTTCTTCTTGCCTTCCTTGAACTCGGTAACATTCTGGGTCGGAACAAGAACATGACCGATACTGTCAAACATGTTCCGTCGTTCCTTCAGACCTTCCAGAGCGGACTTGACCTTATTTTCGAACCCGGCATAGGTATGAAGAACAAACCAGCTTTTTTCGGCCATATCTTTGGATTCCAATGTGTTGGGGTGACTTCTAATTTTCCTTCTACCGCAGAATCACACCGACGAGCTTCGCCAGAACAAAGTCTGCAAGCGCCAGAAAAAGTGACATGAACAGTACCATGACGATGACCACAACGGAGGAGCCCATTGTCTTCTCCCTGCTCGGGAAGGTCGTTTTCTTGAGTTCGACCGACACCTCCGTGATGTATTCTTTCACGTTTTCCAGGCGGCCCATTAAATCCTCGTTTTCATTGGCAGGCCAGGAGGGACTTGAACCCCCAACCACCGGTTTTGGAGACCGGAGCTCTGCCAAATTGAGCTACTGGCCTATTCATTACTTGGTTTCTTTATGCAGCCTGTGGCCCCGACATTTCCGGCAGAACTTTTTCAATTCGATCTTTTCAGCATTGTTCCGCTTGTTTTTCATCGTTGAGTAGTTCCGGTCCTTGCATTCGGTACAGGCCAAGGTGATGATCTCTCTCATTCCACTTTCCTTTCGGGGATTTTAGAGGATAACCTTGGAGATCACTCCGGCTCCGACCGTTCGGCCACCTTCCCGGATCGCAAACCGGAGTCCGTCCTCCATCGCGATCGGCGTGATCAGCTTCACCTTCACCCGAATGTTGTCTCCTGGCATCACCATTTCCACTCCCTCACTCAACGACACCACACCCGTCACGTCGGTCGTCCGGAAGTAGAACTGCGGCCGGTATCCATTGAAGAATGGCGTATGGCGCCCTCCTTCTTCCTTCGTCAGAATGTAGGCCTCCGCCTCAAATTCCGTATGGGGCGTGATCGATCCCGGTTTCGCCAGAACCATTCCTCGCTCAACATCTTCCTTCTTCGTTCCACGCAGCAACAGCCCCACATTGTCTCCGGCTTGCCCCGAGTCCAGCACCTTCCGGAACATCTCCACGCCCGTTACCACCGTCTTCTGCGTGTCCCGAATCCCGACAATCTCGATCTCTTCTCCCACCTTGATGACGCCACGCTCCACCCGGCCAGTCACCACGGTCCCACGTCCGCTGATCGAAAACACATCCTCCACGGGCATCAGAAACGGCTTCTCCACGTCACGCACCGGCGTCGGAATATATTCGTCCACCGTATCCATCAGCTTCAAGATCGGCGAGCAGTTCGGACATTCCCGCTTCCCGCACCCGCACTCCAATGCCTTCAGCGCCGATCCCCGCGTGATCGGAATCGTATCCCCAGGAAATTCATATTTTGACAGAAGCTCCCGCACCTCGAGTTCCACCAGCTCCAGAAGCTCCGGATCATCCACCATGTCCACCTTGTTCAGAAACACCACGATGTACGGCACACCCACCTGTCTCGCCAGAAGAATATGCTCCCGGGTCTGAGGCATCGGTCCATCCGCCGCCGACACCACCAGAATCGCCCCGTCCATCTGCGCCGCTCCCGTGATCATGTTCTTCACGTAGTCCGCATGTCCCGGACAGTCCACATGCGCATAATGCCGGTTGGCCGTCTGATACTCCACATGCGCGATCGCAATCGTGATTCCACGCTCCCGCTCTTCCGGCGCCTTGTCGATCTGGTCATAGGCCAGAAATTCCGCCATCTTGTTTGCCGCCAGCACCCGCGTGATCGCCGCCGTCAGCGTCGTCTTCCCATGGTCCACATGGCCGATCGTTCCGATGTTCAAATGCGGCTTTGTTCTCTCGAATTTTGCTTTTGCCATCTATTCCTCCAGGTGGATTTAGGAAAACGTCCGGTATCGAACAATGGAGCCCTTGACCGGGATTGAACCGGTGACCTCATCCTTACCAAGGATGTGCTCTGCCAACTGAGCTACAAGGGCAACTAACATGCCTCAATTCGTACAAAAAAATGGAGCGGGAAACGGGATTCGAACCCGCGACGTCCAGCTTGGAAGGCTGGCGCTCTACCGCTGAGCTATTCCCGCACTTAAAACCGTTTATCAATCATCTATGGTGGGGAGGGGAGGATTCGAACCTCCGAAGCCGCTGGCGACAGATTTACAGTCTGTTCCCTTTGTCCACTCGGGAACCTCCCCTTTGGTAATTTCTTGGCCAGGCAACGGAGGAGAGCTGACTCTCGCCAGGACAGAACTCATGTCTACAGGCATGCACTTTCTTGATCGGCCATTCATCAAAACCAAAAATTCAGAACGAAGACAAACCGGGAGTATACTTTCTTGCAAAATATTTGTCAAGAGTTCCGAGAAATCGTGACCGTCCTCATATGATTCGTGTCCATCTCGCCCTCAATTGTTTTCATTTCGAACCCAATACTTGTTATTTCCTTCCAAATTTCCGCATCTTTCTTCGGTAGGTCGTCTCTGTCATTCCTGTTATTTCCATTCCGATTTTTATATTGTTTCCTGCGATCCGTCCGACCCGGTCAAAATATTCCATCGCAAACTTCTCCATGGCGGAGTTGAAATCCTCCAGTGATTCTTCCGGATAGGGCAGATCAAGATTTTCCGGCCTTATTCTGCCATCTTTGGAAACAAGTAGTGCCCTTTCGATGACGGTTTTTAGCTGGCGTATGTTTCCAGGCCAATGATAAGCGACAAGTTTGTTCATTGCGGCCTCTGTCACCACCGGTTGAAACAGGTCCCCAATCCCATCTTTCCTGGATCTTTCGAAACCCTTGTCGATTTTCTTTTTGGCTATCTTGATCAATCGTTCGGCAATGTGGGGGATATCTTCCCGTCGTTCCTTCAGAGAAGGAACCCGGATTATCCTCCCAAGCCGGTAGAAAATATCCTCCCTCAGGTCCCCCTTTGACTTCAGAAGTTCCAACGATTGATTGCTTGAAAAAATAAATCTTGCGTCAGTCTTTTCCATTTTTGAGGACCCAACCGGCCAATAGGTTCCATTTTCGAGGACCCTCAGGAGCTTCGGCTGGAGGGACCGCGGAAGACTGTTGATTTCATCCATGAAGATCGTGCCGTTTTTCGCCTGTCCGATAAATCCGGTCCTTTCATGATCAGCGCCGGTAAAAGATCCCTTCTTGTGACCAAATATTGCACTTTCAAACAAACTCTCCGGACCTTCGCCCATATTTATCACGATAAATTGTGAGCGTCCCGAAAGTTCATGAAGGGCCGTGGCGATGATTTCCTTTCCAACTCCCGAGTCGCCCTCGATGACAAGCGGAAATTCCAGCGGGGCATATAGCCGAATCTCAGCCGCCACATCCTTCATCTTTTGGGAATGCGCACAAAGAAACTGTTCCAGATTGTCACTCTTGATGTCGAATTCGAAAAGGCCGTCGCCCACTATCTGAATCCTTTTTCCTGAAAATGAATAACAAAGACGCTACCAATATATTTATTTCGATCGGTTCTTGCAAACTTGGGGCAAGAGACTTCAAAGGACTGTTCCAGGCTGCGCCACTGTCACAAAGAGTCCTGCCCGGATCAGATTTGCCGGGCCAAAAACTCGTTGCCTTCGAACCGCCGGATTTTTTCCAGCAACAACGCAAGGTGGGAGCGATGCAAACTGTGGCCGGCCCCCGAGATCGTTCTCACCCTGAGGCGATCACCCAGCTCCTCCAGCCATCGTCGATCATCCATGTCGATAACGGAGTCTTTGTCCGCAATCAACATGAGGAGGGGGAATCGGATAATCCTCAAGAAGACTCCGCAAATCCCGGATCCCCGACTCGATCCCATTTCTGATCCGATCCGCTCAAGTGTCCGGATCGACATCTGTGCCATGCCAAAGACCTTTGCCTCGAGATCCACGGTATAAATCCCTGCATAAAGAGAAGGGATCATCCTCTATTCTGGCCGTTCCTTCATGGGCCATCAGTCCACGGAGGTCTTCCCCATAACCGGACACAAAGGTTCCCGTCCGGACCCGGATCATCGGACCGGGGGCCACAACAGTCCGTTCTGAAATCTTCGGCCCCTCCAATAAGACAATTGCCCTTCCCCATGGATGGCCACAAGGATGTCGCTGGATATCCGATTGCCTGGACGGGCGCCTCCAGATCGAGAAGGAATTGTTCGATCGTCATGGGACCCTGGATTCCGGACATTTCTCCAGGCCCCCCTTTGATCATATGCAAAGACCCGATGGAATTTGGGAAAATGTCCTGCGATGCGTTCCAGCACCGGCGGGAACTCGACATGCCATGGACGCAAAGCATCACAGCACCTCTCTTTCCCCATCAAGAGAGCATTCCGGTCTCACCATCCTCCAGTCGGAATGGATTCTCCCCCTTCATGAATTCTCCCCGGTTCTTGGAACAATGTCCTTTCCATGTCTTGACGGGAAGGTCAACTCGGAAATACCCGATTTGTCGATGTCTCCCAGACCAAGGGCCACCATGCGGCCATACTGGCCGGCGGTCGCTTCGGCAAGCGGAAGAAAAAGGCCGGCCCGGGATGCGAGAGACAAAGCAATATGAGAATCCTTTGCGGCATGCGCGGCAGAAAAATAGACCTCGTGTTCCCGGTTCTGCATGTCGGCTCCATCCGTCTCCAGAACGCGGGACGCGGCCCCTGTCTGGGAAAAGACCTCCCGTACCATCGAAATGTCCAGCCCCAGGGCCTCGGCAAGTCCCAATCCCTCCGCCAGTCCTGCGGTGTTGATATTCATGACCATATTGACGAGTGCCTTCAGTTTGGCCGCCTGTCCCGAAGTCCCGATCCAGCGTAGGGACGCACTCATTCCCTCGAGCATGGGGCGGACCCGCTCAAAGGTCTCCCGCTCTCCTCCCACCATCAGGTAGAGCGAACCTGCCCGGGCCTGGGTGATGGAACTGGCCATGGCGGCTTCAAGAGCCTTGGCGCCATGGACCCTTGCACGGCGTTCGATCTCAACATGAACATCGGGAGAGAGAGTGGCGCAATTGACAAATATTCGTCCGGAGGAGCCATTGAGAAGGGAGTCTCCATTCTCCGAAAACAGCGAGAGCATCTCGCTGTCGGTGCCGACCACCGTAAGGATCACCTCCGAGACCTTGGTAACATCTCCAAGGGTTCGGGCTGCAACGGCACCCGTCTGGGCCGCCACCCGCGCGGCCACTTCCGGAAGGCGGTCATGGACCGCCATAATACGGTAACCCATATCTCGAAGGCGAAGGGCCATGTTCGATCCCATGCGGCCGACCCCGACGAATCCAATGTTCATGAGCGTTCCATTTTTCATCGGGGCTCCTCCTCGAAATCATTGGCGCAAGGAAATAAAGACATTTTCAGACACCTCTCATCAGGAATGGAGGTCTGATAGGCCCCTCGGCAATTTGGCGTTCAGATCGGCTAGGAGTTTCGCAAAATGAAGAAAGAGTCAGATGAGGTGATACCCCTGGAGGACCCAGGACAGGACTTCTATCCTGATTTTAGCACTCAGAGACTCTGGTCTGGAAATGGAGCCGGCGATCGGGATTGAACCGATGACCTGTCGATTACGAATCGACTGCACTACCACTGTGCTACGCCGGCATCGGGAGATTAATGCCAGTGGACGATGATAGCGGAAGTTGGAGGCGGCTGGCAAGGGGGGTTCGGCAACTTCCGCTGTCGTGCTAGTTTTTCTTTGGAAGGTCTCCGTTCCAGGGTGTCGACTTTCCTTCGAGGATTCCAACCTTGTCCCGGCTCGTTTCAAAGCCGTCCTTGTGAACCTTCAGAAGGTGAACGCCAGGGGAGAGATCAAGTGAGAGCGGGGTCAGCCCGTAATAGATCCCGTCTACATACACTCGGGCTCCTCCGGGTTTCGAGACGATTTCCAGGCGTCCCTTTCCGGCAGGAATAACACCGGCAGGTTTCCCCTCCGGAGTTTTGGGAACGTCCGCCATGAAGCCGGCTGAAAGAACCTGAACGGCTCCCGGGTCCCGCTTGTTGATCTTCGGCAAGACCCGGTCGACGGATTGAATAATCACATTCTGCAGGGCATCTTCGAGACGAATGGAGGCGTAATCCACCGGAGCTTTCTTGGAGACCTTCCTGTCGTAGGTATCATGGTGAAGGGTATTTCCCCAGATGATGCGGCCGGTTTCGCTGTCGAGATAATAGAGTTCCACCCGAGCCTGTGTCGTGACGGCCAGCGAGTTGAAGGTTCCGCTGGCCAGACCGCTCATCCCGCCCGATCTGAGGAGAAATTCGTAATTCTGGATCTTTCCGATCACAAAAACATTGACCTCGGGATAGAGTGAGCGCAGAGACCGGACCCAGGAATTCGTGGAAAAGGAGAAATTCTCCGGAGGATTCTTGATCCACACCGCCTTGAGGCCCAGATACCGATAGGTGTCGACAAAAGCCTTCGTAACCTGCTCGGGAACATTCGCATTTGTATGGTAGGTATTAGAGCCCCATCCGATGAGAGTCTTGTCCCCCATCAAGCGTTTTGAGACACGGAGGTCCTCAAAGGTCACGAATCCAAAGGTGATGTTCGCGCGGTACTGGTTGGGCCTAGTCTCTCCCGCATTCGGATTGAAATTCAGATCGACCGGTTTCTGGGCACAACCGGTCAGGATGATCCCGGTCATGATCATAAGCGCAAACAGAATCCGACCGAAATTCCCACTCATCTAAGGAGTCCTCCCTGTCTGTGGCTGGGATAGAGAATTCCCAGACGATTGGCTGGAGTGAGACAAGGTCCCTTCTTGGGTCGGGGAGGCAAGCTTCCCCCCCGCAGCGGGAGAAGTCTGGGGAACTGATGCCGCCGGAGACGAAGGGACAGATCCATTCTTCAAAGATCCTTGACCTGAAGGCGATTTCCCTTTTTTCCCTTGATCGGGTCGGGGAGATTTGCGGACCGGCCGGAGGCTCAGACGGTTCAGCCTCTTGCGGAGAACAGGATCTGAGGTCGGACCGGCCAGGCCCAACCTTTTCCCATTCAGAAAGAGAACAAGGCCATTCCCGTATTCCGTCGAATAAGTCATAAAGTTTTTCCCTGTCAGGAAGCGACTTTCCCCTGCCCTCAAATGGAAGCGGCGCACCGTTCCGTCGTCAACGGATATCACCACCCAGGTATTCTTGAGGGCGACCATCCGAAGTGTCAGGCCTCCTCTGGGGTTGGTCGGGGAACTGCTGCTGGAGGGAACCTGTCGGGAGGAAACCGGATTTTCTTTATCTCCTGGCCGGGTCAGGGCTCCTGACTCACTCGACTGGGCAGACGGAGGAGGTGACGCAGCTCCGTTGGCATCAGGACCGGTCCCGGATACGGAAGCCGGATTTTCCGGGCGAGCGGGTGCCGAAGAGAGAGGAGGCGGCGAGGGAATCGGAACAGGGGAGACCGGGATCAATGGTTTTTTCCCGGAAGACGGTCCGTGCTGAACCATCGCATACCGGACTCCCACAATGGCAAGCACCGAAAGGACCACCAACAGGCTCCCCCACATCATGAAATTCCGGCCGGTCCCGGGCTGGTGGACCTTCAATCCCGAGTGGTTGGAGTGCTCTCCGGCATCATTCGGGTCCGGCTTGACCTTCTCGTTCCATTCCGTCTGAAACTGTTTGCCCAGAGCCTCCGTGTCCAGCCCCAGGAATTCCGCATAGACTTTCACATGTCCCTTTGCGTAGACCATGCTCTGGTACTGGGTCCAGGCCCCCTGCTCGATGACGATCACCCATCCTGGGCTGATATGGGTAATGCGGTCAATGTCATCGACGGTCATTCCCTTTTCGAGCCTGGCCTTTTCCAGAATCTCGCCGACCGTCGGAGACTTTACCGTGTTCGGGGCCTGGGATTCGGACACTGTCTCATTATCGGCATTTTCGGACATCAACATTCCTTTTCTCAGATCATGTTTTCTACGGCCGAGACTTACTTTCCCCCGGACAGGTTTTTTTCGATTCCTTGAGGCCCTGAAGCTTGTTTCACGGGTAAATCCTTGGGAAGCAGCAGCAGGCTTCGCTTTGCCTTGATGCCGATCTTCGAATTCGGATCGAGGCGGACAGCTTCACGAAAGGCCCGGGCTGCCTTGTCCTGATTCTCGAGCTTGAGGTAGGCACGGCCGAGTTCGTAATACCCCGCAGAAAAACTCGGCTCGATCCGGATCGCCGATGAAAAATCCTGGAGAGCTTTTTCATAGGCCCCTTCTGACATATGGACCTTGCCCAACCAGTAGTGTGCGGGCAAAAACCGGTCATTCCGCAACAGGGCTTTGGAAAAATATTCCTTGGCACGCTCGAACTTCCCCATCTGCATATACACCTTCCCGATGTTCACGAGAGGATAGTACGGAGTTCGGTAAAGGGTATTCTTGAGGGCCTTATGGAAGTACGCCAGGGCCTCCCGGTATTTCTTCTGCTCAAGCGCAATCTCGCCCAGATAATTGTAAGTAGATGAGCGGTCCGGATTGTTCCGGAGTGCCTTGCGGAGCTCTTTCTGGGCATCCGGGAGATCGTGCATGAGATAATACACATGCCCGAGAGAATAATGGATCTTGGGAATTCCCGGGTCCAGGTGGTTGGCGTATTCGAATTCCCAGTAAGCCCCCTGGAGTTTTTGCTGACGCAACTTCCGGAGACCGGCATTGTAGTGTTCCATGGCCAGATGGTGATTTTTGGGGGAAACGGCCGTCTGACATCCTGACAGAAGGATCAGCGCTATCCCCAGGGAGAATGGGCGACAGAAGTTTCTCCATCGCTCGGACAAGTCAGAGCCTCCGTTCCTCGTAATCGATCCTTCGGAACCCCGTCAGATCCCCGAACTCCCTGATCCTCTCCGAGAGGGCCTCCGGAGACAGGGAGCGCGTTCCGGCGACCCCGAAGTCCGACACGCAGAAGGACGCCATGACCGACCCGATGATCGAGGACTGCTTAAGAAACTCCGGACTTCGATGGCCATGGACCGTCAGATATCCCAGGAGACCTCCGGCAAAGGAATCCCCTGCGCCCGTAGGATCCTTGACGACCTCGAGAGGCATGGCGGGAGAAGCAAAGACGCCTCCCTCATAAAAGACCAGCGCGCCATGTTCTCCCTTTTTCAGGACAACGATGGCAGGACCCAGGGCCCGGATGGCCCGGGCCGCCAGCACAAGGTTGAATTCGCCGGTCAGCTGGCGAGCTTCGGATTCATTGATGGTCAAGAGATCGATCTTCTTAAGGACCTTGAGAAGCGCGTCCTTCTTCGATTCGATCCAGTAGTTCATCGTGTCCAGGGCGACAAGCCTGGGACGAACGGCCAGGGAATCGAGGATCCGTCCCTGAATGTCCGGATCGATATTGGCGAGGAACAGGGTTTCGGGGGCGGGGTAATGTTCGCCGACCTTTGGGTTGAAGGACAGGAGACAATTCAACCGTGTTTCGCGGGTGATGGCCGTATTCAGGTCGTAGGTGTACTCCCCCGTCCAGGCAAAGGTCTTTTCCGGACTCCGGTCGATGCCCCGGGTGTCGACGGACCGGCTCTCGAGGATCCGGAATCCCTCCTCGGGGTAATCCGTCCCGACCACCGCCACGATCCCGACACTCGTCCAGTAGGAGGCCGCGATCCCCCCATAGAAGGCCGATCCGCCGAGAGCCCGGCTCACGGACCCGAAGGGTGTCGTCACGTCATCGAGCGCGACGGTCCCGACAATGACAAGCTTCGGGCTCACGATCCGGCTCCTTCTTCCCTCTCGAGGATTCGGAGAAACTCGAGTCTTTTGCGGGTTTCGGTGGGAATGCTGTCGGGGTGGGTGATCAATGCCGTCCTGGGGGCTTCCTGACAGGAGCACTGTCCGGCAGTCCTGACGGTTTGCAAGGCCCTTTCAAGGATCCGGTTGGCCGTGGACACATTCTTTTCCATGACCGCGAGCACATCGGAGACCGTCACGGCATCATGGTCGGGATGCCAGCAATCAAAGTCCGTCGACAGGGCCAGCGTGGCGTAGCAAAGGCCTGCCTCACGGGCCAGCCTGGCTTCGGTGACATTGGTCATTCCGATGATATCGGCCTTGAACTGGCGATAGAGAAAAGATTCGGCCTGCGTCGAAAAGGCCGGCCCTTCCATGCAGAGATAGGTTCCCTTGTCATGAAAGCGCGCCTGGACGCCCTGACATGCGGCTACGAGCGTCTTCGCGAGGTCGGGACAGATCGGGTGGGCAAACCCGGTATGTCCGACCGCCCCCTGCCCGTAAAAAGTCGAGGGTCGCCCCTTTGTCCAGTCAATGAACTGGTCCACCACGACCATATCTCCCGGAACAATCGTCTCCTTCAGCGAGCCGACCGCCGAAACGGAAAGAATCCGGCGTACGCCCAGGGCCACGAATCCCGCAATATTCGCCCGGTAGTTGATTTCCCCTGGAAGATAGCGGTGGCCCGCTCCGTGACGGGAAAGAAAGGCGACCGGCACATCGCCGATCATTCCGGTCATGAAAGGATCGGAGGGCTGCCCCCAGGGTGTTTCCACAACAGTCGGAGTGAGGCCGGAGAGCCCCTTCAGATGGTACAGCCCCGAGCCGCCGATGATGCCGATCCTTTCCCGGTTTGGGGCGGCCGCTGGTCTTTTGTCCTTGCTGGCAGGACCCTTCGTAAACTTTTCACCCATAGCTCGAAAATCCCCTTCCCCTGATCCCATTAGAAAATTCAGCAAGAAATTCTTTTGATCGTACCATACTTTGAGGAAAGGTCCAAGGGAAAGCCCTCCCCGCCGGGATCGACCCACCGGATCCCCTCCATGTGGCGAAACCAGGTCATCTGGCGCTTGGCATACTGCCTCGTTTTCAGAATGACTCTTTCCAGAAGGTCCGTACGGGAAATTCTCCCCTCCAGGAACGCGATCACATCCCGGTACCCCAGGCTGTCGAAGCCGGGAGCTTCAGGAGAGTACCCCTTGGCCAGGAGAGCCTCGACCTCCTCGATCCACCCTTTGCCGAACATGGAATGGACCCGGTCGGAAATGCGCTTGAGGCGCATTTCCTGACCGGGATCAAGACCGATGATGGCTCCCCATCCGATTCCCTGGGCTCTGAACCGGTCATAGAGATCCGAGGGGGCCAGGGAAAACTCCTCCCAAAGGTAGAGGGCCCGCAGGAGGCGGAACCGGTCATTCGGATGAATCTGGCCGGCCCTTTCTGTGTCGATCGAGACAAGACGAGCATAAAGCTCGCTCTCTGGGACCTCCCGCAGTCTCTCCCGGAAGGCGGCGTAATGGCCGGGGGGACGGGAGGGAAGTTCGACAAGTCCTTTCAGGAGCGCCTCCAGGTATAGCCCTGTCCCACCACAAAGGATGATCCGCTTTCCCCGCCCCCGGATGGCCAGGATCGCCTTGCGGGCCTCCCGCACAAAGTCGCCGGCACTGTAGGATTCCGTGAGGGAACAGCAGTCGAGAAGATGATGAAGAATCCCCTCCCGCTCCTCGGGTCGGAGTTTTCCTGTGCCGACGGAAATTTCCCGATAGATCTGCCGGGAATCGGCTGAAATGATTTCGGCATCCATCGTATGGGCGAGAGCCAGGGCCAGATGGCTTTTGCCCGAGGCAGTGGGTCCGGCGATCACCAGGTCGACGGATTCTAGCGACCGAACCACTGGTCCAGATCCTCGCGGGAAAGTCGGAGCATGGTCGGCCGCCCATGGGGACAGGTAAAGGAATGGGGCGTCGCCAGAAGTTCCCGGACCAGGCGCTCGGAATCGGCCAGGTCCAGGATGTCGTTCCTCCGGACACTCCCATGGCAGGAGACAGTCATAAGAATCTCGTCGATCCGGTCCGAACGGAGGACGGGAACCTCGAAGTCCGTGGAGCTTTCCCTGAGACCTTCCAGAGCCTTCACGGGATCCTCTCCCTCCAGAAGGAAAGGAATGGCTCGAACTCTGAAGGCGTCCGGACCCGTCCGGTCCAGATCGAAACCGATCCTCGACAGCTCTTCAAGACGGTTGTCCAGGTGGTCCGCCACGGAAAGCGGGACGCGATAGACGACAGGAAAGAGGAGGGCGATGCGCCTCACTCCTTCGGTGTCGACCTGACGGCGGTATTTCTCGTAGTTGATCCGTTCGTGGGCGGTATGCCAGTCGACAATGGCGAGATCCTGCCCCCAGGTGAGGAGAATGTAGGTCCCTGCAAGCGTTCCCACAGCGACGATCTCTTCTGGAGAGTGCATTCTTCCGGAGAGGGGAAGCCCCTTCAGGATTTCCGGGAGCCGCTCAAAGGAGGGGGGACGGTCGGGAGTCCACCCGGGAAGTCCGGGAAGCTTCCGGCCGGGGCGGAAAGGGTCGCGAGAAGAGGAAGGCTGCGGTCGGGGGCCCGACTCCCGTGCGAAAGGCGCCGGGGATTCCGGAGCGCTTTCCTGGACGACTGGGGTCTCCCCCTGTCCCCCCGCTCCCGGGGGGAAACCGGGAGAGGGGGTGACGGAGGAAGGAGGAGCGAGGGAGGGCACTCGTTCGTCAAAGAGCCCGAAAGCTTCCTCGATCGCCCGCCGGACGAGGGAGAACAGGCGGTCGCCCTCCAGAAGGCGAACCTCTCTCTTGGTCGGGTGAACATTGACGTCGAGCTTCTCCGGCGGAAGATCGAGATAGACCCAGGCTCCGACATGGACATCCCGGGAGATCCGGCCGGCCGCGCCCTGGGTGATCGCCTCGAAGAGACCGGGATGGCGGATCCATCGACGGTTGATGAACAGGTGCTGATACTGCCGGTCCTTTCTCACCCTGTCGGGACGAAGAAGGAAGACCTGCACCCGCCAGTCCTCGCCACGAAGTTCGTGAAGGGCCAGATCCTCCTCGGAGAGGGAGGGATAGAGATCCAGGAGGCGAAGATAGGGGGAATCCCGGGATTCGAGGGAGAGGATCTTCCGGGCGGAGGTCGCCATGTCAAACTGGACTTCGGGAAAGCCCATGGCAAGACGGTTCAAGGCCTCCACCAGGTGGCCCTGTTCGGTCTGGGGGGATTTCAGATATTTTTTCCGCACCGGAACATTGAAAAAGAGATCCTGGACCGACAGGGAGGTTCCGACCGGTCCATGCCAGTCGAACAATTCCGGCTCCTGTCCGGGAACAAGCACCAGCCGGGTTCCGACCGTCTCGGAGCCGTGGCGGGTTTCCACCGTCACCTTCGCGACAGAGGCGATGGAGGCCAGGGCCTCCCCCCGAAATCCCATGCTCAGCACCGAAAAGAGGTCGACGTAAGAGGATATCTTGCTCGTCGCATGGCGGAGAAAAGCCCGGGGAAGGTCGTCCCGGGCGATTCCGGCTCCGTTGTCCCGGACAAGGACGTGGCCGATGCCTGCGGTGTCGGTCCCCACGGAAATGCGGGTCGCTCCGGCATCGAGGCTGTTCTCGACCAACTCCTTCAGAACCGAGGCCGGTCGTTCCACAACCTCGCCGGCCGCAATCTGGTTGACGAGCGACGGGGGAAGCTCCCGGATGATCCCCATGGACTATTCGTCGAGGCGCGAAAGACGCCGTTTCGCCAGATCGTCGAGTTGCTGTTCGAGAGGAAAGAGCTCCAGCACCCTCCGGTAGTTGTGGATCGCAAGTTTCCTGTTGTTCAGCTGTTCGTAAACCTGACCCTTCTTATAGTAGGCCGTCGCCTTTTTGGGACTGTCCGCATACTTGTGGATGACGGCGTCATAGAGGGCCAGGGCCCGGTGGTAATGCTTCAGGTTGTAATGGGACTGGGCCTCCCAGAAAACGGCCGAAGAGGCCAGGTGGGAATCGGGAAACTGTTCGACCAGTGAGGCGAACTCCTTGATGGCAATCTCGTAGTGGCCCTGCTGGTAATCGGCATACGCCTGATGGTAAATCATGTCGGGAGACTGGGATGGCATGGAGGAAGGCTTGGCCATGACGACCGCCGTCCCTCCCGCCGCCGGAGCGGCGGATGCCGGGAGCGGAGGCTTGACGGGAGCCGGAACCGGGGCAGGAACCGAGGCCTGGGAAGCCGCCTTGGCATTTTGCGTTTCGATCTTGTTCATCAATTCGTCGAGTCGATGATTCATCCGTTCGACCCGATCCCGCAGTCGCGCGATCCGGAGCTTTTGATTGTCGAGCCTGGTTTCCATGTCCGCAAGCTGGCTCCCCCCGGAAGAGGCTCCGCCTCCACCTGTGCGTTCGAGCTTGGAGACGCGGGTGGAGACCGAGTCGAGCTGGGCCCTGAGGTCGGAAATATCGGAGGGAGATGCGCAGGCCGAGAGCCCGAGACTTAAAGCAAGTGCGATTCCGACCCCTCCCAGAGTCTCTCTTTTCGTCATTCTCCATCCTTTCCGGTCATAAAGGTTCCCTTTTCTTCCATCATCGATTCATCCCGACGTTCGGTCAGGGACCCGACCAGGCCGGGGTCAGGACACTCCGTCGGAAACGGCCGAGGGATTCGCGTCCATGTCCGTCCATCCAGACCCTGACCAGGGTCGAATGGCCCCGTATCTGTCGGGAATAGATCAGAAAACGGCCGTCGGGGGACCAGCTGGGACTGTCGTCCCGACCGGTCCCGTGGGTGATCTGGATATGGGCCGACCCGTCGGGACTCGTGAGGCATATCTTAGGACGGTGCACGGCATTCATGCAAACATAGGCGATCCAGTCTCCCCTGGGAGACCAGGCGGGCGCCACGTTGTAGTTTCCGTCGAAGGTCAGCCGACGGACATTGGATCCGTCCGAATCCATGACAAAGATCTGCGGATGGCCGTCCCGGTCGGAGACAAAGGCGATGGAATTTCCGGCGGGGTCCCAGGTCGGAGAGAGGTTATTGCTGTGAGAGTAGGTGATTCTCTCCAGAAGATGCTGTTTTTCATGATAGACATAGATCTGTGTGTGTTGGGAGGCACGCCCCTTCGAAAGGGCGACGGCGAGCTTCGAGCCGTCGAAGGAATACGCGGGAGTGATGTTGAGGCCCGGATAAGCAAAGAGCATGGTCCGATGGCCGGTCCGAAGGTTGTAGTCCATGATCTGGGGCTGGCCCCGGAGGTAGGAGACATAGACGATCCGGGTCTTGTCCCGGGACCAGGTGGGATTGAAGGCGAGGACATGGTCGTAGGTCATGCGCCGGAGATTCTCTCCGTCGAAGTCCATCGTGTAGAGATCGTATCCCCGGCGGGTTCGGCCCACGAAGGCGATGCGGCTTTCCGCCACTCCCCGGATCCCGGCGAACTGAAACAGCACGTCGTCCACGAACCGGTGGATAATGATCCGGACCGGACCGCTGGTCGTATAGGTCTTGTTGAGAAGGACCGAGCCGTTCAAGGGATCCCTCACGGTCCCGTGGAGGCGAACTCCCCCGGCATCCATCGAAAACTGGGTCCCGACCACCCCTTCCACCCCGAGGGAGGAGACGGCCTTCGCCGTGATCGAATCCAGGATCTCCCGATGAAAAAGGGCCCGGATATCGGGAGGAGGCATCACGATCTGGAAGTAGCCAGTCGCTTCAAGATCCTTCCGGACCAGATCCTCGGCATTCCTCGTCCAGAGGCTTTCAATGCCATGCTCCATGTTACGGACCGTCACGATCTTGAAGTACAAGGCCGTCTCGTTGGTGATGACCGACAGGTCGACCGCCTCCGAGCGCCCGGTTCCCAGGAGGACGACGGCCACCGTCAGGATTCCGTAAATAATTTTCAGAGAAAAGCGTTTACCCATCAGAAGCCTTGTCGTTTGGTTGCCTGGAGAGTCACCGTCACCACTTCCCGGTCCTTTCCGTAGGACGGAGGAAACGGAGGAAAGGGAACCGACCTCAGGATGGCAAACTTCGCGGCATTGTCAAAGACCTGCGATCCTGAGGATGTCACGAGGACGGGATCCGACTCCAGCGTCCCATCCTTTTTTAACACAAAATGGACCGTCGCGTTCAATCCGTGGCTTCCCGGCGGAGGCGCCCAATTGGACTTGATCCGGGAGATCAGGAGATGCTGGAGATAGGAAGGAAAGCGTTCCCCTGCCACATCCATCCGGACCGGAACTGTGGGAGTGAGCGGCGACGGGAGGCTTTTCGGGAGCGCCCGTGGCCCCCGGACAGTCTTGCTGGGTGTCGAGGCCCGCACCGGAGAGACCTTCCGAGGAAGGACGGCCTTTTTCCCGCGGGTGGGCGTCTTCTTCGCTGGAACGGGCTTTCGGAGGGGCCGGGGCTTGCGGAGCGAGGGCTTCCTGACCACCCTGGGCGAGGGAGACTTGTGGACCACCGGACGGGGTTTCTTCACGGGTTTTGGCGGAGACACCTTCCGGGCCGGCGCCTTCCTGGGGGCGGGTTTCGGCTGAGGGGGAGGGGCAGAAGGAGTCAGGGCAGACTCGGAGACGAGATCCACGGTCGTAGCGGTCTGGTAACCGAGAGAGACCGGCTTTTTGTGCAGGAGAACAGCCACCAGGAAGAGACCATGGAGGGAGAGGGAGAGCAGGATGAACCAGCCGACCCCCCGCTCACCAGTCGACCGGACTCGAGCGCGGATCATGCGAGGCTATTCCGGGTTCTTGGGACTGGGAGCCGTAATCATGCCAAGCCGGTCGATCCCGGCCATCTTGACAACATCCATCAGGTGGACCACCGTTCCGTAATCCACCTTCTTGTCCGCCTTGAGGTAGACAACGACGCGCTTGTCCTCCTTGTATCGGCGGGCCAGGATTGTTTCCAGCGCCTCCCATGTCACGGCGTGGCCATTGACATAGAGCTGCTTGCCCTTGGTTACGCTGACGATGACCTTCGGCACGGGTTTCTTCAGACTGTTCGCGCTTGTTTTCGGAAGGTTGATCTTGAGCCCGCGGTAGAGGAGGGGCGTGGTCACCATGAAGATGATCAGAAGAACGAGGACAACGTCGATGAAGGGAACCATGTTGATCTCGGAAAGCATGCGCTCCTTCCGGGATCCTGACTCAAATTTCACGGCGACTCTCCGGGAGAACCAAAACGTTTGGCGCCTTCATCCCCCTACTCCTTCCACCGTCCCTCGGCCATCACGTTCAGGAGCTCCATGTTGAAGGACTCGGCCAGCCCTTCCACGCCCCGGATCCGCTGGAGGAAGTAGTTGTAGGCGATCACCGCCGGAATGGCGGCAAAAAGGCCCGCCGCGGTCGTCACAAGGGCATCGGCGATGCCCGGGGCCACCGAGGCAATGCTGACCGAAGACTGGTGGCTGATGTCCCGGAAGGCATGGATGATTCCCCAGACCGTTCCGAAAAGACCGACGAAGGGAGAGATGTTGGCCGTCGTGGCCAGGATGGGAAGATAGGACTCGAGCCGGGTCAACTCTTCCTGTCGGGACTGGAGGAGTGACCGGTGGACGACCTCGAGGTCGCTCTCCCGGATCCCTTCTCCCCGGGTTTGGGCCCGCTCTTCGATCCCCTTGATCTTTTCGTAGGCCGTCCGGAACATGAAGGCCAGGGTGGATCGGCGATAGTCTCCCGCCTCCTGGTAGAGCTTGGAGAAGCGGTCGACCCGCTTGAAGATCCGGATGAAGCCGTTGTTTTCCCGGGCCGTTTTGGTCAGGATGTACCATTTGTAGAAGATCACGCCCCAACTCAGGGAGGAAAGGAAGAGAAGGAAGCCCAGAACAGCTTCGGCAAGGAGGCTGATCTGGTTCATGAAGTTGAAAAGATTCATCGGGCAGATTCCTTAGGGCAGGCCATGGAAGTGGGGTCGGATCCGGAAGGTCTTCAGTGGTAGCCACTCCAGAAAGTCAAGAGAGGTTGGCAAAAGAATCGACTCCCGAAACCTGCCGGAAACGTTCCGGCACACGGACAATTGCGGCAGACCCACTACAGTGGAAGACATACGGGAAAAAAGGCAGGGATCCAGGAAAATGGCGGGGCCGACGGGGCTCGAACCCGCGACCTCTGGCGTGACAGGCCAGCGCTCTAACCAGCTGAGCTACGGCCCCTTTGAAATCCTGTCATACGGCCTATGGCCGCATCCCTCCAGGCGAAGAAATCTGCGATCTTCGGGCGCAGGAAAAACCCTCTTCCCTGCCCCTTGCGCGATCAACGGGAGAATTGTAGGAGTGTTCCCCGGGAATGTCAACCGGATGGGACGGAAATCACAAAACCGAGGGAAGGGGAACCTCAGTAGGAAAAGTCGATTCCTGCCAGGAACAGGTTGGATTCGACATTGAAGAAGCCGGCGTTCGAAAAAGCGCCTGTGGCCGTTCCGAAACCTTCGAGCCGGCTCCCGCCCTGGGTGACGACCGACCCGACCCCGTCGTTTTCCATCCACTCCCATTCGGCGAAGAGCGAGATCGCCGTCCGGGAACTTCCATAGAGCCAGTAACGATCTGCGATGCCGAAGGAGAGGACATCGTCAAAATTTCCGGGAAGTTGCCGGGCGACTCCAGCGAAGACCGGCTGGGCAAGCATCCGGAGCTGGTTGTAGGTCAGGATGATCATGTCCGATCCAGCCCCCTCCTCCGAAAAAAGTCCATGGAAGGTGGGTTGCCAGTCCCCCTCCATAAACCAGGTCGTATAGGACAGCCCCGAGGTGGCGGCGACAGGACTTCCGAAAATCGCCGGATCGGCCACGAGGGCTCCCGCCGGATCATTGACGATTTCCCAGGCTCCGAAAATGTTGAGCTCTCCGTCCGGAAGAGGATTGGCCGAAAGGTCGACCCCTTCCCGATTGAAGAGAGCATCAGGAAAAGCCCTTCCCGCTCCGGCCGACGAGAGGGCCGACTGGCCAACGAGGGAGAAGAATCCCACCCGCTCCCCGTTGGTCGCCCCCCATCCTCCGAATGACTGGGTGAGATGTGAAAAAAAGGAAAACCCGTTGTTTCCGAGGGGAATCCCGGCCTCCGAAGCCCCCGACGCCGTCGCGATCCCGTCCGGATTCCCGTAGAGACCGGCGTTGGGCATGAAGCTCACCGACAGGCGGGTTTCGCAGGGATCGAGAGAAAAGGCGGACTCGCTTCCGCAGCCGTTTTCGAAAAGATAGCCGAAGTAGCGAATCGCCGTATGGTCGTTTTTCATCTGGTAGCGGTCGGCGTCGTAGTAGGCCGGAAGTGTCGCCGCCCCGAAGCCGGCGAAGGGCAGGCCGCTGTTGGTGACGACCTCCGCCGTTCCCGGCATGTAGTCGTACATGACATATGGTGTCTCCTCTGCCCGGATCAAGGCTCTCCGGTTCGAGAAAGGGGTATCCTGCCCCGTCACCCCGGCATAGAGGTTCATGAGGGTCGTTCCGAAGAGGGTGTCAAAGCGGACCCAGAGGGCCAGAACATCGAAGGCCGGGCTCCCGGTGACCGGCCCGCGGAGGCCGGGCTCCGCCCAGAAGGAGATTGCGGGAGAGAGAAGCCCGCCGGACAAAAGACTCCAGGGGGTCGGGGCGACAGCCCCGTTCCCCCAGGTCCCGTTTCCGGAGCTTCCGTTCCCCCCGAGAGTGATGGGGGGAATTTTTCCTGAATAGCTTTGACCAACCAGGGTTTTTTTGGCAGGAATTCCGATTCCCTCGACCGCGGCACCGCCGTAGGCCATGGACATGTGGAAGCCTATGGGGAAATAGGCCTGTTCATCCGGCCTGGCGAACATCAGGTCCAGACCGTTTCCGGTTCCCGTGGTCGAGAGCATGAAGCCCCGGTCGCGAAAAAACTCCCCCTGGTCGGAGAGCTTCGGCCACTGGATGTGGCAGAACTCGCAGGGAAGGTTGTAGCTCCGGGAAAACCCCGCATAGCCCCAGGCCCTGTCGGTCATGCCCGGAAAAAGAAGCAGGGCCAGGAAAATCAGGATTCTCCAGGGATTCCTCTTCGTCACCCCGGCTCCGTTCCCGGGAGAGTCCGGGTCATTTTGTCGTCCAGGCCTCTCCGTCCTTTCACGCCATTCTCCCCGCTGTCATCCCCGTCCCGCCTCAAAAGACCGCCCGCCCCCCGACCTTCATGTGGGAGGACCGGCCCTCTCCCCAGAGCATCCCCCTCTGTTTTCCCTGACCCAGGAAGAGACCGAGCCCCCCGTGGGCCTCCATGACAAAACGGACCCGAAATCGGGAATCTCCCTCCTTTGAACCATGGATGAAAACCCCGTCGGCGTCGACGTGGAGCGACGGATCGTTCACACTGAAGCGCTTCAGGACGACCCGATCCGGATCCTCCCGGACGAAGAAGGAGCCCTCCCGGAGATCGAAGGCCGACAGGAGAAGGTTCTGCATGGGACTTCGGCTTCCCAGCGTCACGCCCCGAAAGCGGACCACCGCCGAGTGAAGGTCCCGGGCGGAAAGGACCAAGTGGTCGATCTTCACCGTGACGCCCCCGCCTCCCTGTCCGGGAGGCGGGGCGACATGGAGCTCCTCGAAGGTCAGCCGGTAAGGGAATCCGACCGAAGTCGCCCGGGCCGTCATCAAAAGTCCCGTTTTCCGGGACAGGTTCTCCAGAAATCGGTCCGGTTCGAAGGAAAGCCAGACCACGTAGACGACCAGGACCGTTCCCAGAACCCCGCCCAGAATCAACGGAAGTCGCCGCCTCATGCCCTGCGCTCTCCGAAATTTCGACGCATCCTACCCATCTTCTTCAAAATCCTCCCTGAGACTTTCCCTCTCCTCGCCCAGGATCTGCCGGGCCTCTGTCTCGGGGAGCCGCTCGACATCCCGTAGCTTTCTGTCCATCGCCCGGGTCCGGGTCCCCAGCTTCTTGACGGAGCTTGCCGCTGTGGAAAGCTGTCTTGAGAGCCCTTCGACTACCTCGTTGTACTTGCCGAACTCCTGCCGGACCGCCCCCAGAATCTTCCAGACCTCCCCCGAGCGCCTCTCGATCGCCAGCGACCGGAACCCCATCTGGAGAGCGTTGAGCATCGCGGTCAGGGTCGTCGGCCCCGACAGTGTGATGTGGAACTCCCGCTGGAGTTGTTCGAAGAGCCCCGGGCGACGCAGGATTTCCGCATAGAGCCCTTCCGTGGGAAGGAACAGGATGGCAAAATCGGTCGTCCGGGGCGGTTCGATGTACTTCTCCCGGATCGTCCGGGCGAATCCCCGGATCCGGGCCTCGAGATCCTTCGAGGCCTGGGCCGCCCCGTCGGGGTCCCCTTTCTCCGTCGCCTCCATCATCCGCTCGTAGTCCTCCTGGGGGAACTTGGCATCGATCGGGAGCAGGACCTCCCCCTCCGCGTCCCGTCCCGGAAGACGGATGGCGAACTCGACCCGTTCCTGGGAATGCTCCCGGACCTGGGCATTTTTCACATACTGCTCGGGGGAGAGAAACTGCTCGAGCAGCGCCTCGAGCTGAACCTCCCCGAAGGTTCCCCGGGTGCGGACGTTGGAGAGGACCCGCTTGAGATCCCCCACCCCGGTGGCCAGGGTCTGCATCTCGCCCAGACTCTTGTGGACGCGCTCCAGTTGCTCGGCCACCCGTCCGAAGGACTCTCCAAGCCGGGTCTCGAGGGTCGTCTGGAGCTTTTCATCGACGGTGCGGCGCATCTCGTCGAGCTTCATCTGGCTTTCGGTCCGGAGGGCGTCGAGACGCCCCTCCACCCCCTGCCGGAGCTGGTCCATGGTCCGCTCGTTCTTCTCCGCGAGGGTCGCGAGAGAGGCGGACATGGTCTCCAGAACCTCCTTCTGTCGTGTTCCGGTTTCCCGGAGGGACTCGGAGAGGGTCTGGGCCAGGAGCGTCACGCTGTTCAAAAGCTCCTCCCTAAGGGCCCGGGCCAGGGCCGCCTCCCGGACCTCCCCCTCCCCCAGCGTCCCCCGCACCTGGTCGAAGCCGGCCCGCAATAGTTCGGCCTGTTCGGTCCGGAGAAGCCGGGCCTGCTCCTCTCCCGACTGCCGGATCCGGTCCGACTCCTCCCGGAGGAGACGCGACAGGAGCTCCGGCGGGAGACCCCCCGGGGATCCTCCGGACCGGAGAAGGACCAGCAGCGAAAAGAGCGAGGCCAGTCCCGCCAGGACAACAGCCAGCAGCATCAACGGGTCACCCCTCCTCCGGAAAAGACGGGATCAAGGGTCGGGACCGCCTGGCGGTCCCCCCGGATATTGTAGCGGGAGCGGTCCCAAAAGTCCTCCCGGAGAGAGAGGGTCCGGGACGGGAAGGCACGGCCCCTCCCCATAGGTCCCCGTCAAAGCTCATGGACCGTCAGAAGCCTGTCGGGGACCGCCTCCCGGGCCAGATCGACCATATGGGCATGGTGGGTGAGGAAGAGCACCTGACCCGGATCCGCCATCTCCGAGAGGACCCGGAGGGCCTGGATCGACCGCCGGTTGTCCAGGTTCAGAAAAAGGTCGTCGGCCACGAAGGGGACGGGCTCTCCCGTTTCGTTGTGGCGCCCCACCGAAGCCAGGCGAAGCGCCAGATAGAGGGCGTCGAGAGTTCCGTCGCTCAGATCCTTCGTCTCGAGGCTCCGTCCATCCTCCCGGACCACGAGGAGGAGGGCCTCCCCCTTCTCCCCGAAATCCGCCCGGAGCCCCCGGTAGCGGCCCAGGGTCAGGACCTCGAGGATTTTTCCGGCCCGGGAAAGGACCGGTCCCTGGTTCCGGTCCCGGTAGAGCTCGACCGCCTTCCGGAGGATCCCCTCCAGGACCGTCCCCTCGACATAGCGCTCCACAAGCCCGGAGAGGCGCGCGCGCTCCACCTCCGACTCCTGGAGGAGGTCTGCCGCCTGGAGCGCCTCCAGACGGCGGTCAAGGTCGATCTTTCTGGTCACGAGGTCGGCCTGGAGGGACTCCCGACGCTCGCGGGCAGATCCGAGCTCCTCCTGCATCGCGGAGAGGCGAGCGCTGAGTTCGTCTGCGGTCGTCTCTCCGCAGGCGGCGAAGAGCGCCTCGAGGCTTTCTCCTTCCCCACCCTCCAGAACCAGCCGGACCACGTCCTCCCGACGGCTCTGGAGGGCGGCCTTTTCCCGGGAGCGGAGCTCGATTTCGGGGAGCGCCGACGGATCCCTCGCCCCGGCCTCCGAAGCCAGCCGCGAAAGAAGCCGGTGGCTCCGCTCCATGAGCTCCTCCTGGCGAATCCTCCGGAGCCGGTTCTCCTCCTCCCGCTTTTCGAGCTCCTGACGACGGATGGCCGCCTCCCGGGCCTCCCGAAATCGCCGGACAAGCTCCCGGGACTGCACCAGCACCTCCTCCGGCAAGGCCGCGGGATCCCGTTCCCCCGAGAGCCTGGCCACCTGTTCCCCAAAACGGCGGATGTCCTCCCGCATCTTCCCGATCCGGCCCTCCATCTCCTCCATGGAGCGGCCCAGCGCATCGAGGCGTGCCAGGATCTCCAGAAAATCCCGGGTCTCCTCCGGATCCTCCGGAAGGGGAATTTGCGCCTCCTCACCGGCCTTGTGGAAAGCGCCATACCAGAGGCCGAGTTCCTCTTCAATCTGCCGGAGTGCCTCCCGGGCCTCCTCGGCCTGCCGGGAGGCCAGCAGGAAGGCCTCCTCGGCCCGGGCGTGCCGGCGCCTTGCCTCTTCCGCATTCTCCACGAACTTACGGGCCCGAAACAGAAGAGCGGGCAGCGTCTCCTCCGCCCCCGCTCCCGGTTCGAGGGGAATCAGGGCCTCCCGGAGCCTCCGAATCCGCTCCGCCTCCTCCTGGGCCTCCTGAACCAATCCGGCCGCAAGACCTTCTATCCGCTCTCCCTCGGCCTGGAGCCTCGCCCGCTTCTCCAGCCATTCGGCCATGGCTTCGGGAAGACGGTCTGGAAGCCCTCCGGCCCCGATCCGGATCAGGCCTTCCGGCCACAGGGCGATCCATTCGCCGGAGAGTTCTGCCATCCTTTCCCCGTTCGTCCGGAGCCGCTCTTCCAGGGCCTTGCTCTCGGCTTTGGCCAGGTCGCGCTCCTTTCGCAGGAGGGAGAGCTCGACCGCCTCCTGCGAGCGGCGTCCGAGAAGATCCGCCACCCGGTCGCTCTCCCGGAGAAGCCGCTCGAACTCTTCTCCCGGGCCCGACTTCTCCGGAAAAAAAGCCCGGATGTCGGATTCCGCCGTCCGGTCCTCCTCGATAAAACGTTTGCGGAGAAGGCGCCATCCCGTATCCCGGCGTTCCCGCACCGCCTGGAGATCGGCGGGCGTCACGACCTCCCCCTCCCCTTCGAGTCCTCCGATCCGGGCCTCCCGATTCTTCCTCTCCCGCTCCAGGCGCGCGAAGGTCTCCCGAACTTCCTCCTCCTCGCGAAGCAGCCTCCGGAAGGACTCCTGCATCCGGAGGAGCGTGGCCTTCTCCGGAAGGACCAAGGCCCGGAGGGCCTGGAGGGTCGTCTCCCCCAATCCCAAAGAAAAGAGGCTCCCGGCGAGACCTTCGCGGCTCCGGAGAAGGTCGTCGGCCCGCCGGTTCTTCTCTTGCGTCCGGGCCAGGAGGGCTTCGGACGCCGGGAGAAGAGCTTCGAGTTCTCCGGTTTCCGGGACGGGCGGAAGTGTCGACCTCCCGGCCTCGGCGCGGGCTACGGCCGCCTCGGCCTTGCCGAGATTTTTCCGGGCCTCCGAGAGGCTTCCTTCGAGGGCGGCCCGGCGGTCGAGGAGGGAAGCGATCTTCCTGCGTTTTCCAGGCGGCGGGAGGAGCCGATCCAGTTCTTCCGGACTCTCCGGAAGGCCGGCCCGGACAAGAAGGAGACGGACCTCCTGCTCTATCGAGAGAAGTTCCTGCTCCCGCCGGGGGAGGTCCGAGAGACTTTTCGCAATGGCCCCGAGTTCCTTCTCGATAACGTCGACCTCCTCCTCCCGGAGAAGGACGTCCGGACTGTCGGCCATGGCCGCCCGATCCCGCCCCAGGACCTCGGCCTCCTCAAAGAGCCGTTCGAGCTCCCTCCGGGCGGTCGCGGCCTCGCTCTCGGCCTGCACCCGGAGGGCGTAGGATTCGGGGGGAAGGAGAGGCACCGCCTCCAGGCCGGAGATCTCCCCGGAGAGGAATTCGTATTCCTGGCGCCGGGGCAGGATCCGCTGGATCCGTTCGGCGCGCCGGATCTCCCTCTCGAGGCGGTCGATCGTACCCCGGATCCCCTCCGCCTCGCCGGACACCCGCCGGATCTCTTCCTCCTCCCGGGCGTAGTCCTGGGGGGAGACGGTCCGGAGCCGGATCTCCCTCCGGATTTCCACGAGACGGGAGAGGATCTGGTTGATCCGGGGATTCTTGCCAGTGGGCAGAAAGAGCTCCCTTTTCGCCGCCGTCAGGGCGTCAAGCTTTTTGCGGAGGTTCACGATTCCGGCTCCGGCCTCGACAAGTCCCTGCCCCAGTCCTCCTCCGTCGGCGTGCAGATCTTGGCCATGCCGTCTCAGGCGGACAGGATCGAGGGAAAAGAGCCGCTCGAAGCTTTCCCGGGTGAGCCCCCCGAGAAAGGAGGAGAGGTCCTCTTCCGAAAGGAAGCTCCCGTCGGACTTCGAAAGGGGTGTCTTTCCCCGGCGCTTTCTCACGAAGTCAAGGGACCGGCCATCTCTGGCCGTGATCAGGGCCCCGAGGGCCATGTCGGCCGTTCCGACCATATAGGCGTCTTCGGTCCGGGCGGGATAGCCGAAGAGGAGGCTCGAGAGGGCCCGGAGGGTGGTGCTCTTCCCGGCCTCGTTGGGCCCGTGGATCAGGTGGAATCCGGGCCCCAGGCGGAGGCTCCGGTCCCGAAACGGGCCGTAGGCCACGAGGTCCAGACGGTCGATTCTCAAAGGGCCTCCCCCCGATAGAGCAGGTCCGAAAGAACCGGCAGGAGGCTTGCCGGATCGGCCAGGACGGGGGAGGCGTCGAGCTCCTCACGGAGCTCTTCGGGAAGGGCCCGCCGGAAAGGGGACAGATCGTCGGCCAGGGCGGCGGCCAGCGCCTCCCGGTCCCGGGCCACTTCGGAGAGGACGGCGGCGAAGTCGTCATCGGGTCCCGCCACCTCCCGGATCGCCTCACGCCGAAAGTCGAACCGGACCCGCTCGATCCAGAGATCCTCGAGGGCGACCTCCGCCGCCACCTCCAGGACCAGCTGACGGACCTGTTCCGGCGAATCCAGAAAGGCGCCCGGGAGGGAGGATCGACCGGTCAGGATCACCCGGACGGCGGCGGGACGGCCGTCCGACTCCCGGAGGGCCGATTCGAGCCCCCTCCGGAGGGGGTCTCCCAGCTCCCGGGGTTGAACAAGGCCCGAAAGATCCAGCGGGAGCAGGTGCCAGCGCACCACGTCCAGGGGAACGAAGTCGAGGGCCGTCAGCCGGGCCCCGTCGGTCTCGGCCAGCATCGCTCCCTTGGGGCCGGTCTCCTTCGCATGGCGTCCCTGAAGGTTCCCGGGAAAGACCACGGCTGGATCGCGCGACAGGATCTCCCGCCTGTGGATGTGGCCCAGGGCCCAGTAATCGTATCCGCGGGCCACGAGATCCGGAAGGGTGCAGGGGGCATAGCTGTCGTGGTCGGGGGAACCGGCAAGGGAGGTATGGAGGAGGGCGATGTTGAAAAGACCCGGCCGGGGCGGGGGATAGGCCAGGGCGAGGTTCTGGGTGACCGGCCCGGGGGCAAAGCTCTGGCCGGTCACCGCCACGCCGTGTTCCTCCAGAACCATCGTTTCCGGGGCCCGGTCGGAGAAGACCGTCGTGTTTGCGGGAAGATCGAGGTGGCGGCTGATCCGGTTGGCGGCGTCATGGTTGCCCCGGACGATCACGACCCGGATCCCGTGGTCGGCCAGCCGCGAAAGTTCACGCCGGAGGAAATGGACCACCTGCATGTTGGGATTGTCGTGGTCGTAGAGGTCCCCGGCCAGGAGAAGGAGGGAGACCTTCTCCTCGATGGCGCGGTCGACCAGGGCCGAAAAGGCCTCCCGGGTGGCGCGCCGGATGCGGGCAAGCTGATCCTGATCCTCCAGGGCCAGGCTCCGGAGGGGGCTGTCGAGATGAATGTCGGCCGCATGGAAGAATTTCATCGGGCTCCTTCAAAAGAACATTCCTGAAAAACGCTTTAGAAGGAGAGCTCTCCAAAACCTGGCCCCCCGTTCGTTTAAAAATTATACGACAAACGGCTGCCACCACGATGGTCGAATTTTAGTGAACCCAGTGACGGCTCTGCCGACCCCGCTAATCAGGAAACTCAATCATGATCCGGCCGTCCCTTTCTTTTGATCGCAATGCCAGTATGGCTTGGGCACCATCATAAAGACCAAATTTTTTCCATACCCTGATTTTGTATCGACTCGCGTTGGCGACAAGCTCGACAAACTCATCCCTCGTTCCGCCGGTCGCGCCAATGAATTTCCATTGCTTCGCATAAAGACTGCCAAGATCCAGCGGTACGTTCTTTCCTGTCAATACTCCGAAGCATACAAGTCTGCCATCGGTTCCCAGCACAGAGCAGCTGTCCTTCCACAGGCTTTCCCCCAACGAGTTCAACACGACATCTGACATCCTGTTTGAAGTGATCCTTGCAATTTCTTTCTGGACGGCATCTGTCTGGACAACGTAGTCGGCCCCATACTCACCGGCCCAACCCTTTCTCGTGACCGCTATGACCGTGGCCCCTCTCTCCTTTGCGAACTGCAGTGCAAACAATCCGGTATTTCCCGACGCTCCGAATGCTACGAAATTCTCCCCTGAACCAAGTCCCGCCTGATTAAGCGCATGATAGGATGTGAGAGCTGCAATAGGAAGGCTTGCCGCCATCTCCCACGAAATTTCGTTCCCGATCTTTACACAGTTCGCTTCATCCAGTGCAACATATTCTGCAAACCCCCCATTCGATGCGATACTCAAGATGCTTCCGGTCCGGCACAGATTTTCTCTGCCTGAAAGACACATGTCACAGTTCCCGTCAAACATCCTGCTGTATACGGTGACTCTATCCCCAACCTTTAGCGACGTGACCCCATCTCCGATCTCCTCGACCGTTCCGGCAAACTCGCCGCCTGGGATGTGCGGCATCGGATTCGCCGGTATGACTGTGACGACAAGGGCGTCGATCGGATTGACACCCGCCATTTTCACCTTTATCAAAACCTGTCCTTTCTCCGGTTTTGGGGTTTTCAACTCTGCCACTTTTAAATTCTCGATTCCTGGCTGATCGAATACAAGCGCTTTCATAGGGGACTCCCTTCCTTGATTTTTTGGTCCTTCACTTATTGGAGCGAGATTCTCCTTTTCGTTGCCTCACTGGAACTCAGGACAGAATGATGCTATACCAATGGAGTCATTTCCATAAGTACTTACATTTCAATCATGTAGTATCAACCAGGATACTTGAGGCAAATATGAGGTCCAAAGGATGCGATCAAAGTTCTCGATGTCCCGTCGAAGCATGTCTTGAAATTATCGGGGGCAAGTGGAAGGGTGTGATTCTGTTCCATTTGCTCGGAGGTCCGAAACGGTTCAACGAATTGCATCGTCTATTGCCCAATGTGACGCAAAGGATCCTTGTTCGGCAGTTGCGCGAACTGGAGGCGGACAAGATCGTCGTGCGCACAATCTACCCGGAAGTCCCGCCAAAGGTGGAATATTCCCTCAGTGAATTCGGCATGACGCTGAAACCCATTTTAAGGTTGCTTCGGGAATGGGGGGTGAACTATCTCAATCAGAAGTTAGGCTCTTCAGCTGAATCCGTGGGTACCCGGTGGATCAGGTAAATTTGCAAGTGTATGGTAAAGAGCAATTTTCAGCGAATCTGTGGACCGAAACCCGAACGATTTTCTCATAGTCAGTTTCGCCTTGAGATTCAGGCCCTCCACGGCTCCGCTGGAAAGGGTGCCTTTGGCCTCG
>JAMCWM010000009.1 GCA_023481175.1 Nitrospirota bacterium | reverse complement strand
GTGGCGACGAATACGGCCGGAGGCGGAGTGCCGTCCGGGGTCGGAACCGTCGACATCAACACCGGAGGATCGGTCGGAACGACAGGGAGTCTTTCGATCACCACCAATCCCTCGAACTACGGAACGGCGGGGGCGGAGCTGGGCAACCCGGGAACGGTCGGAGGAAACTACAAAAATCCCGGCAACACGGGAGCGACCGGATTGACCGTCTACGAAAACATCTCGTCCCTGTCAGACCTCGAATACATTTCAAACAACCAGAATTCGACGACCCTCTCCAACAACTACGCCCTCAACACGAACCTCTCCTGGGCGACCAATACCACCTACAACTTCACCCCCATCGGGGAATCCACTGCCTTCTCCGGCATCTTCGACGGGTTGGGGCACTCCGTCACCAACCTGTATGAAAGCAGCTTAGACTCCTACGACGGACTCTTCGGACAAACGTCCTCCTCGGCCACGATCGAAGATGTCGGATTGATCAACGTCGATATCACCGGAACCGAAAGCAACGGCGGAAACGTCTACGTGGGGAGCCTTGTGGGGAACAACTCCGGCTCCATCACAAACTCCTACGCCACAGGGAGTGTCAGCGGGACAGGCGGCGCAGGCGGAAACGGTGGCACCCTAGGAACCGGCGGAAGTGGCGGCAGCGCTTATGTGGGGGGCCTTGTGGGGGTCAACTCCGGCTCCATCACGGATTCCTACGCCACGGGGAGCGTCAGCGGCTTCGGTGGCGCAGGCGGAAGTGGCGGCCTCGGCGGAGGAAATGGCGGAAACGCCTACGTGGGGGGTCTCTTGGGGGAGAACAACTCCGGCTCGATCACGAATTCCTACGCCACGGGGAGCATAAGCGGTACCGGTGGCGCAGGCGGCGGAGGAAGCGGGACCCTCGTCGACGGCGGCAACGGCGGAAACGCCTACGTGGGGGGTCTCTTGGGGGAGAACAACTCCGGCTCGATCACGGATTCCTACGCCACGGGGAGCGTAAGCGGTACCGGCGGCCTCGGCGGCAGCGGCACCTTGCTCAACGGCTCCTCCGGCATCGCCTACGTGGGGGGCTTCGTGGGGGAGAACAGCGGCGGCACCTACACGTCGGACTATTGGAATAAGAACGCCACAATATCCTCCGGAAATACCACTGGGGTAGGAAATTCCTCTTCTTCCGTTTCAGGTGTGAACGGACTGGCCTCATCCGCCTTCGGCACAACAAGCAATTTTACAGGGTGGAGCTTTAACACCTGGTTGAGCGGAGCCTTCAAGTATTCCGCATCAAGTGCTCCCTGGTTTGAGGGGACGATCACGACGAATGGCTCATCAATATCTGCTCCCATTCTTGTTTCCGACATGGGGACGACAACGGTCACGGCAAAGAATGACTTACTGGTCTACAACGGAATCGCATTCAGCGGAGGAAATGGGTATACATCGACCGGAGCGACCCTGGCGGGGACGGTCGGATATACCGGAACCTCTCAAGAAGCAACGGATGTCGGAACCTACACGATCACGCCGGTAGTCACTCTGGCAGCTAACCCGCAACAGAGCGACGCAGGGTTCTTTACCTATGTCAAGGGAACGCTGACGATCAATCCGGCCAACCTCTCCGCGACAGGAACCCAGGTCTACAACGGGACAACCGCCTTCTCCGGATCCAACCTGAAGGTGGACGGGGTCGACGGCCAGACCTTCTCCGCCTCCGGGACCGGAACCCTCGGGAACTCGGGGAACGTCCAGACGAACCAGAACCTGGCGAGCGTCTCCAGCCTGACCCTTTCGGGGGTCAGCGGCGCCCTGGCCTCGAACTACAATCCCCTCTCCACGACCCAGACCTCGGTCTCCGTCACTCCGGCCAACCTCTCCGCGACAGGAACCCAGGTCTACAACGGGACAACCGCCTTCTCCGGGTCCAACCTGAAGGTGGACGGGGTCGACGGCCAGACCTTCTCCGCCTCCGGGACCGGAACCCTCGGGAACTCGGGGAACGTCCAGACGAACCAGAACCTGGCGAGCGTCTCCGGCCTGACCCTTTCGGGGATCAGCGGCGCCCTAGCCTCGAACTACAATCCCCTCTCCACGACCCAGACCTTGGTCTCCGTCACTCCGGCGCCGCTCTCTTTGAGCACCAGCCTGTCCAGGCCCTATGACGGCACGGCCACCGCCAGTTTGTCCGGGAGCAATACGACCCTGGGCGGCACCGTCTCCGGCCAGAGCGGCAGTCTTGGCGCCCCGGTGACCGGAACGCTCGCCTCGCCCGCGCCCAACGTCGGGTCGAACCTCGGGGGAACGCTCTCCTTGGCCAATTCCGATCTGACCGGAAATTCGGCCTTCGCCTCGGCTCTTTCGGCCGGGGACTACACGCTTCCGACCACCTTTACGGGCGGGACCATCACGGTGAGGACGATCACCCTGTCGGCCACGAAGACCTACGACGGAGGAACGGGGCTGGCGGGGGATGTGACGCTCGGGAATCTGGTGGGATCCCAGACCCTCACTTACAGCGGCGCGACCGCGAACAGCGCCAACGTGGGAAGCGGAAACTACATTGACGCGATCACCCTCGGAAACGGGAGCAACGGAGGTCTCGCGCGGCGCCCTGGCCTCGAATTACAATCCCCTCTCCACGACCCAGACCTCGGTCTCCGTCAATCCGGCCAACCTCTCCGCGACGGGAACCCAGGTCTACAACGGGACGACCGGCTTCTCCGGGTCCAACCTGAAGGTGGACGGGGTCGACGGCCAGACCTTCTCCGCCTCCGGGACCGGAACCCTCGGGAACTCGGGGAACGTCCAGACGAACCAGAACCTGGCGAGCGTCTCCGGCCTGACCCTTTCGGGGATCAGCGGCGCCCTAGCCTCGAACTACAATCCCCTCTCCACGACCCAGACCTTGGTCTCCGTCACTCCGGCGCTGCTGACGCTCTCCA
Source organism: Nitrospirota bacterium (assembly GCA_023481175.1). Lineage (GTDB taxonomy): Bacteria > Nitrospirota > Leptospirillia > Leptospirillales > Leptospirillaceae > UBA4572. Next base: position 54,219 of record JAMCWM010000009.1, on the reverse strand, counting down.
CAACGGCCTCGAAGAGCTATGACGGAACCCCCTCCCTCTCCCTCACCGCAAGTGACACGACCTTTTCCGGACGGGTCACGGGGACGCTCAATTCGTCCGGCATCGGGAAGGATCTCGACGGCACCATTTCTCTTTCGATAGGCGACCTGACGGGAGAAAACGGATTCAGGGCATCGAATTACCTCCTGCCCACGATCTTTCTCGGAGGTGCGATCACTTCTGCCGGTCTTCCCACACACGAGCCGGTGTATTCCCTTTATTACGCCCCCGGGACTTCCGTGGAAGGAGTTTTTGGAGAAGTGGTACGCCGCGGCATCGACTGGCAACCGGGAAACATGCAGACGATACCCATTCAGTCATCAGGAAGAGACCTCTCTCCCTTCCCGGGGATAGGCTATATCCTCCACATCGTCGGAACCGGAGTGAACATGGAGGGACTGAACGAGGATGTCTGGGTCCTGCTTGATGGTAACCAAATCGGACGGTAGTAGCTCTTTCACTCTACGATTGGCATAAGGGACCGTCCGGGATCATCAATACGAGCACGCCTTCCTTCGCACTGGAAATGACCCATGAACGACCTCTTCCCAAACCGACCGCCTATGGGCCTAAGGAGAGGATTGCGCGGACAGGAGTTCAAGGGCCGAAAGGGCCGCCTTCGTAGCCTCGAGCGTGGGAAGGGCCCCTCCGACTGGCCCGAACCCTCCGTTAAGGCTCTGGCAGAAAAGCACCCGGGTCCGCATTTGTCTGAATTCTCCAGGTTCCGGAAGATCTTTTCGCATCCTGAGGCCTGCCAGCAGGATAAAAAGGTCGGAGCGGGAGGATCCGGGGACGAGGACATAGCCCAGGACGGGATGGCGGTAGAGGGTCTCCTCCGGGAACTTCACCCCGCCTCCGGGGAGAAGTCCCGAGAGGAAGGCCAGGTCCTCCAACTCTATAATCGTCGGGAACCCGAAGCCGGCCAGGAGAAATCCGGACAAGGGCGCGATCATGTCTTCGTCCAGGGGAGCGCCCGACAGGAGGCGAACCTTCAGGAGGCGGACGATCTCTCCCAGAAGTTCCGGCCTTTCGATCCCTTCTTCCTTTTCGCTCAGAAGGCGGAGTGTCTCATTTTGGAGAAGGAGTCCCTCCTCCTCCGAGAGAGGCAATCCCGCAAGAAGTTTTGATTCCATGGCCCATGACACATAGGGAGAGCGCCGATGTGATCCGTCGGTCTCCAAAACATGGAGAATCCAGCTCCGGGTCTCCGGAAGTCCCGGAATTTCCTCTTTGAGCATGGTCCATGCCGAAAGGGCGTAGCTGGTGTCCGCGACATTCGAAAATCCTGCCCCGCTCTCCGGATCATGGAAGGAACAGTAGCCCCCGTCCGGCATGCGACACCTGTTCAGATAGGCTAAAAGTCCCTTCCTGTTCAGCTGGTCCATCTCTCTCTCCCCCGGCTCATGTCGGTTTGGATGGAGCGAAATGTATGGAAGGCCATGGCCCCGGACCTCCTTTGACCTGGCAAGTCCGTCGCAGACCCCTTTGCCTTTCCTTGTCATCATCTCACATCGCGACCCCTGGAAAACAGAACCACCCGTGGGCGGCCCCGGTTCTGTATGGGAATCCCGGGACGCACAAAAATGTTGCGACAGGAAAAAGACCTCGGGTATAATTGCCGGACAATCCGAAGCTCGAGGGCATTTTGCAAGTCCTCTCCTTCGGCTCTTCTTAAAACAATTTAATCAGCGAACCCGAAGACCTGGCGGTTCTTTTTCACCAGCCGTCCCGGGCCCCTTGAGAGACCATGCGCCTTTTTCCCCGACTTTCATATTGTTGTTCCATTCTGTCAACTTTCCACCCATCCCAGGTCTGACACATGACAACTGAGTCCTCTCCGGACCAATCCTCCGGCCTTTCCTCTCCAGAAGCCATCCAAGACAAGATCCCCAGCCTCTCCGGTTCCTTTTCCGAGCAGGAGAGGGACAGCTGTGCGGTCATCGCCGTCCTCTCCAAGACCGGAAGAGGATCCCACCGTCTTGTCCATGAAGCTCTCGAGGCGCTCCAGAAGATGGAGCACCGTGCCGGACAGATCCGCAACGAGGGTGACGGCTGCGGAATCCAGATGGACATCCCCAAGCCCCTCTGGCGGCGATGGCTCCAGAAAGAAGGACTCGAGGGGGACCTCGTCGAGGATCCCCGGTTTGTCGCCGGCCACCTGTATCTGAGGAGCGATCACCCGGACAACGAGGCGGGCTTCATCAAAAAGGTCTTCCGGGAGGAAGGGTTCGAGGTCCTGATGGTCCGTAAGGGGCAGACCCTGCCGAAGCGGGTCACCCCCTTTCCCGACAACCAGCCCCATTTCTGGCAGGTGGCCCTTCTCTCCCCCGCCGGATCGAATCCTCTCCATGCGACCTTCCACGCCCGCACCCGGCTCGAAAGGGACGGAATTCTCCACATCGCCTCCCTCTCTCCCACCGTGGTCGTCTACAAGGTCAAGGGAACAAGCTACATCCTGGCCGACTATTTCCTCGATTTCCAGGACCCCCAGTGCCAGGGGACCCTTGTCCTCGGGCACAGCCGCTACTCGACCAATACGCTGTCGGTGACCGAACGGGTCCAGCCCTTTTCGGTCCTCGGCCACAACGGCGAAATCAATACCATCGACAAGCTCAGGCGAGAATCGGCCATGCTCGGGATTCCTCCCGTCGCAAGCGGAAGCGATTCGCAGGATCTCGACCGGACTCTTGAAGGGCTCATGGTCCAGTTCGGATTCAGCCTGATCGAGGCCATGGAAATCCTCTTTCCCCCCGTCACCCACATCATCTCCGCCCTCGATGACGAGAGAAAGTCCATGTACTTTCTCTACCGGAGGTTCCTCGGGCCCCTGGCCCAGGGGCCGGCGGCCATCATCGCCCGCTACGGAAACGAGGCGGTCTTCTCGGTCGACGCCCTGGGCCTTCGCCCTCTCTGGACCTTCGAAACGGAGAGCACCCTCTACTTTTCCTCCGAACGGGGCATCATCCGGGCCCACCAGATGGTCGCCGAGCCCAAGCCTTTTTCCCCAGGGGAGAAGATGGCGGTCCTGCTCTCTCCCGGCGGGGTCCGTCTCCTGGACTATCCGGAAATCCAGAACACTCTTTTCGAGCGATTCAACGAAAGGATCCGCCCGGCCATCAGCAAGACGCAGCACGAAACGAACCAGGGCGACCTCTCTGCCCGGGAGTTTCTGGGAATCGGGAAGGAAGGGACGACCTTCGAGCGGCCGGTCCAGACGCTCTGGAATCCTTTCGGATTTGCCACGGAAGATCTCGACATCCTCTCCGGCATGGCCTCGATCGGAATGGATCCGGTCGGCTCCCTTGGCTTCGACGGTCCCCTGGCCCCCTTGAACCCCGAGCGCCAGAACATCCCCGACTATTTCAAGGAAAGCGTCGCTGTCGTGACCAATCCGGCCATCGACCGCGAGCGGGAAATGGAACACTTTTCCCCCCGGATCGTCCTCGGACCCCGTCCCTACTTCGGAGACTCGGTCCAGGTTCCGAAGGGGCTGGACATCTCCCTTCCCATCCTGCTGGGGGGCCACCTGTCGTCCACGCTGCCTCTTCCCGTCGACCGCTACCGGGCCCTGGCCAAGAAGCACGGAACCTATCTGCTCGAGGATCTGCCCCGCTACTTCCCCCGGTCCGCCATCCGGATCCTGGATTCGACGATGGAAGAGGGATCGAGCCTCCGAGAACGTCTGGAAGATCTGGGCAGGGAGGCGATCGAGGCCGCCCGGGCGGGAACGGAAATCCTGGTGATCGACGACAGCGCCGCCCTCCGGCCCGGGCGCATCTGGCTCGAGCCGGCCCTGACCGTCGCAACGGTCGACCGGGCCCTGCGCCGCGCCTCCGTTTCCCCCGGATCTCCCAACCTCAGGCGCTCCCTTTCCCTCATTGTCCATAGCGGGGCCTTCCGGAACCTTCACGACCTCATCTTCTACTTCTCGATGGGGGCGGACGCCATGGTCCCCTACCTCATGCTCGAGTCGGTCCTGGTTCCTCCGAAGGGGGCGGACGCCTTTTCGGAAGAGGAGACCGGGGCCCGGTTGGACCGTGCCGTCCTCGCGATGCAGAAGGGAATCGAAAAGATCATCTCGACCATGGGGATCCACGAAATGCGGGGCTACGGACGTCTCATGTCCTCGATCGGACTCTCGGTGGAGGTCTCGGAGCTCTTCGCGACCCCCAACTTCTTCACCAGCGAAAAGTCCGGACTCTCCTGGTCCCGGATCGAGGGAGAGGCCCGGGCCAGGGCTCCCTTCTTCCAGACCCCCAAGACCGACAAGTCCTCCAAGGTGTTCCATCTCTACCCGAAGGTCTGGAAGCTGGCGCTCGACGTGGCCAATTCGAACGAGCCCTACGCCAAATACCAGGAAAAGCTCTCGGCAATCGAGGCGGAAAATCCCATTTCGATCCGGCATCTTCTCGATCTTGTCCCCCACGGGCCGGCCCTTTCGCCGGACCGGGTCGACGTCTCCGTTCTCGATCAGACCTACCCCTTCGTCATCAGCTCCATGTCTTTCGGCTCTCAGGGCGAAGTTGCCTACCGCGCCTATGCCGAGGCCGCGGAACAGCTCGGTATCCTGTCCCTGAACGGCGAGGGCGGAGAGATCCAGGACATGTTAGGCAAATACCCGAAGAGCCGCGGACAGCAGATCGCCTCGGGACGGTTCGGCGTGAATATCCGGCTTCTGAACTCCTCGAACCTCCTCGAGATCAAGATCGGCCAGGGGGCCAAGCCGGGCGAGGGCGGCCACCTGCCGGGACGCAAAGTCTCCCAGAAGATCGCCCGGGCGCGTCGCGCCAACCCGGGGGTCGACCTGATCTCTCCCTCCAACAATCACGACCTTTATTCCATCGAGGATCTCGCCCAGCTGGTGGCCGAACTGAAAAGCGCCAATCCCAAGGCCCGCGTCAACGTCAAGATCCCGGTCATTCCCGGAGTGGGAACGATCGGGATCGGAATCGCAAAGGCCGGGGCCGACATCATCACCGTGAGCGGTTACGATGGAGGAACGGGAGCGGCCAGGATCCACGCCCTCAAGTATGTCGGACTTCCCGTCGAGATCGGGGTCTCCGAAGTGCACCGGGCGCTCCTCTCCGCAGGACTCCGGGACCAGGTCGAGCTCTGGGGTGACGGGGGACTCAAGTCCTCGGTCGACGTCGTCAAGCTCATGTGCCTCGGGGCCAACCGGGCCGGATTCGGAACCCTTCCCATGGTCGCCATCGGGTGCACCATCTGCCGGGAATGCCAGACCGATACCTGCCACGTCGGGATCGCGACCCAGATCGAAACGGAGGAGGAGGCCGCCCGACACGGCCTCAAGCGGTTCGTCCCCCGGGACTACGAGTTCGCCGTCCGCCAGCTGGTCCACTTCTTTCGCGGAATGGGCGAGGACTTTCGCCGTATCCTGGGAACCCTGGGGGTCGACAACGCCCAGTCCATCGTGGGCAATACAAGCTATCTCGCCCAGATGCGCCATTTCGACCGACTCGATCTCACAACCCTCCTCAACCCTCTTCCCTACGGTCTGGATGTCGAAGGGGTCTGCGGCATCGGAGGGGTCCCCGATGTCACGATGACGGAAAAGATCACCGAGGAGGTCTTCCGTGAGCTTCGGAAACACCCGAACTCCGTGGTCCTGAATGTCGCCTCGGTCAGCTCCCAGGACAGGAACATCGGAACGCACCTCTCCGGGACCCTCTACCGGGATTCTCCCGGCCATCCCCCCGTCGACATCCGCCTCGGAACGGGGTCGGTCGCAGGGAACGGCATGGGATCCTTCCTCAAGGAAAACATGACGATCCATGTTTCGGGCGGCGCCCAGGACGGGGTCGGAAAAGGCGCGATCGGAGGAAAGGTCGTGGTCCTGAAATCCCGGAACCAGAACGGGAGATTTGTCGACGGCTCCGTCGGCAAATCCCTGGGCTACGGAGCCCAGGGCGGCCTCTTCCTGATCCAGGGAAACTGCGATTCCCGGGCCTGCATCCGGCTCTCAGGAGCCGATGTCGTCATCGGGGGCCGCATCACCGGTCGGGTCGACGACGGGGTGGGACATCTGGGACTCCATGCCAACCTGAAGGGCTTCGCCTTCGAATACATGACCAATGGCCGGGCCGTCGTTCTGGGGGACCCGGGACCCTGGATCTGCGCCGGCATGACCGGTGGATCGGTCTACCTGATGCCCCAGCCCGAGTTCGGCTTCGACCTTGCCGCCATCCGGCGACGGATCGCCAAGGGGGCAAAGGTCGTCCTTTCCCGACTCCTTCCCGTCGATACCGAGGCGGTGAACCGGCTTCTCGGGGAATACGAAAACGAACTCAGGCATTCAGGTCAGGCAGAAGAGGCCGACTGGGTCCACGGAATCAGGTTCTCCGATCTCCGGGAACGCTTCGTCCGGATCATTCCGGAATCCCAGCAGACGGAACAGGACATCTCCACCGAATGATGAAATCCGGAGGCAGGACACCGGAGATGGGAGGACCGCTTCATGACTGACCCGGTCACGGGACCAATCTCCAGCATGACCGGATATGCCGAGTCCCTGACGGCCAACGGCTACCGGATCCAGCTCAGGTCCTACAACCACCGCTCCCTCGAGATTGTCCTCCGCATTCCTCCGGAATGGGAAGGCCTGGAACCCTCCCTCAGAAAGACGATCTCCCAGCATCTCTCCCGGGGACGGGTCGACACCTCGATCCACCGGACCGAAGGAACCGGGAAAAATCTGAGCTCCTTTCTCGAAAATGGCGTCCGGGCCTATCGGAACCTCACCCTCCTGAATCACCATCTGGGTCTCGCCAGGGACGTCGAGATGACCCACATCCTCCAGATGCTCGCCATGGACAGCTTTGCCGAATCTCCTCCCCTGGACGAGCGGGTGGCCCTGGACGACTTTTCCGGAGCCGTCCAGGCCCTTGTCCGGTCCAGAACGAGAGAAGGCCAGGCTCTGGCCCAGCTTCTCCGGGATTTTATCGCCTCCATCCGCTCCCTGGCCGACCAGATGGAGGGCCAGAAGAAAACGGCCCGAAAGGAGATCCGGCGGAAGTTCCTGGAGCGCATGAAGTCTTATCTCCGGGAAATCGAAGGGGATCCGGGAAAACGCTTCGAGGAGGAGGCCCTTCTCTATCTGGCCAAGAAAGACAACGAAGAGGAGTGGAAGCGGTTCCATATTCACTTGGCCCAGGCCGAGCGGGAGCTCGAAAAGGGAGGTCTGCTGGGACGTTCCCTGGACTTTCTGGCCCAGGAGATGAACCGGGAGCTGACGACCTTCATCTCGAAGGAGCCCTCTCCCGAGCTTTTTCAGCCGGCAATGGAGATCCGCAACATTCTGTCAAGCTTCCGGGAGCAGATCCAGAATCTTGAATGACCCGGACCGTCCAACCCAAGAACAGCAAGGATCTCTCTTGAACAAGACGACACGCGGCCAATCGGCCTTTCCCGCCAATGCCTCCGGAGAGGACTGGTTTTCCCTTCCCCCCGAATTGGGACGACCCCTGCTCTATATCGTCTCGGCCCCCTCGGGAGCCGGAAAGACGAGTCTTTGCCGCCGGGTCTCCTCCATGGTGGACTGGATCACCTATTCGATCTCCTACACCACACGCTCTCCCAGACCCGGAGAGGTCGATGGCGTGGACTACTTTTTCGTCACCCCGGACCTTTTTTCCGACATGAAGGACAAGGGAGAGTTTCTCGAGACGGCGGAGGTCTACGGGAACCACTACGGGACGGCGAGAAACCAGATCGAGGGCTCCTTCGCCCTGGGGAAGGATGTCCTGGTCGACATTGACATCCAGGGAGCCCGGACCATGCGAAAGAGCGGGATTCCCAGCATCTCGGTCTACATTCTCCCCCCTTCCTACGAGATCTTGCGGGAACGTCTCTCCGGCCGGGCCCAGGACTCCCCCGAAACCATCCGGCGACGTCTCGACCGCGCAAAAAACGAAATTAACAGCTATAATGAATACGACTATCTTCTGATCAACCGGGAGTTCGACCGGACCTCCCAGGATCTTCTGGCCATTATCCGGGCCGAACATTACCGGAAGTCCGGCCTTACGGACTTCATGGAAAAGACCTTTCTGAAGGGGTTTGCGGGAAACGGTTCCCCCTCCTGACCGAAGACGGAAAAACCATGCATTTGCGGAGAGACGAATGAACGATCTTATTTCCCAGCCTATCGAGTACACCGACGACGTCATCGACAGCCATTACCGCTTGGTCATTGCGGCCGCCAAGCGGACGCGGCAGATCATGGAGGGCCATCCCCCCGTCGCCGACTGGCCCTACCACAAGGAAACCACCATCGGACTGGCCGAAGTTCTGGAAAAGAAGGTCACCGTCCTGACCGGCGCTCCCGCCGTTCTGGCCGAGCAGAAGCATCGCGAGGCCCTAAGGGCCGCACGAAAGCAGGAGGAGTACCTTCCGGCTCCCCGGGGATATGCCCGTGAATCGACCGAGGCGATCCGGGCCGACCTCGGAGTCTACCAGGAAGACCCCTCCTTCTCCGCCGAACCGGTGGAGGGAGGAGAGGACGAGAGTTTCGACGAGGACAAGGAGCTCTGATCCCCTTGCCGGAGTCCTCCCCCTGCCTTATCCTTGGGGTGACCGGGAGCATTGCGGCGTACAAGTCCCTCGACCTCATCCGCCGGCTTGACGGAGAGGGCGTCTCCGTCCACGTCGTCGCGACCCGAAAGGCCCTTCCCTTTTTTCCGGTCGCGACGGCGGAAGTCTTCTCCGGCCACCCGGTGGAGACGGAGCTCTTCGGAGGCTCTCTCCCCCCCGGGGAGGGGCTGGGACGGGTTCCCCACCTTGCCCTGCTGGAAAGGGCCGATGCCGTCCTCGTGGCCCCCGCCTCGGCGGACATCATTGCCCGGATGGCTCTGGGGCTCGCGGACGATCTGCTGTCGACCCTTCTCCTGTCGGCCCGTGTTCCGATCCTCGTCGCCCCTGCGATGGAGGAGGCCATGTACCTCCACCCCGCCTCCCAGACCCACAGGAAGACCCTTAGCGACCGCGGCGTCCGTGAAATCCCCCCCGACTCCGGACCCCTGGCCTCCGGAAAGTCCGGCCTCGGCCGCATGGCCTCCGTCGACCGCATTCTCGAGACCCTTCTCCCCCTTCTCCGGAAAACGCGCCCTGTCCGGGGGCCCCTTTCGGGAGTGCGGGTTCTCGTCTCCTCCGGACCGACGCTCGAACCTCTGGACTCCGTCCGCTACCTCGGAAACCGTTCCTCCGGCCGGATGGGGGAGGCCCTGGCCCGGGAGGCCCTGGCCCGGGGAGCCTCCGTGACGCTCGTCTCGGGGCCGACGGCCCTCCCCCCCCTTCCCGGTTGCGACCTGCATCCGGTCACCACCGCCCGGGAGATGGAGGAAAGGCTTCGCTCCCTCTTTCCCGCGCACGACCTTCTGATCATGGCGGCGGCCGTCTCCGACTACAGGCCGAAAGAGGCCGTGGCCGGCAAACGGAAAAAGGATGGCCGGGAATGGACGCTCTCCCTCGTCGAAAATCCCGACATCCTGAAGGCCCTCTCGGCCATGAAAGGGCCGGGACAGGTTCTGGTAGGGTTCGCCGCCGAATCCTCTCTCGATCCGGAGAGGCTGCTCGAAAAATGCCGGACCAAAGGGGTGGACCTCCTGGTGGCAAACGACATCTCCCGGCCCGACATCGGGTTTTCCTCCCCGGAAAACGAGGTGACCCTCGTCACGCCGGCGGGAGACTTCCGGACTCTGCCCCGGGCGGACAAGTCGGCCATCGCCGGACAGATCTTAGACGCAGTGACAGCGCACGGATGGTCGAAACCCGCCTGACCCGACAGACAGAAGAAGGGATCTTCCGGATTCTAGGCGTCCTCCCTTCCCCGGTCTCAAAATCACGCCGGATCATGCTCTCCAATGCTGGCATTTTGTGAAAGTGGATTTTATTTTTTGGCCTTCCTTGTTATACTGTTCCCCATTCTTTAAGGGCTCCGGACAGGATTTCCGAAGAGACCGGCACGCGAAAATAATTGTGAGGACCGGAGGCCATTGTCCCGAACAGGCTTCTGAAGGATGTGTCGCGTGCAAAAAGAGGCCTTTCATGCCGGGCCTGTCCATCGTCTTTGCAAGGGTCCCTGAAAGATCGGGAATCCCCCTCCGGGACCCGGGGAACAGAGGTTCGGCAGGCCGTGTCCGGAGTCTGTCCATCCTCCGGATTTCGGAGAACGGACTCCGTCGATCCGGACTCTCATCCTTCCAAAATTGGTGGATTGCGTCAACCACCCCGTCCTGAAGGACGGAGCTTGAAAGGAGGTTCGACAAGCTCGGGTTGACCAGGGAGAGCGGTATCCAACCCGCCACGTTGCGTACAGGTCCAAGACCCACCGGCGAATGCTTCCTCAGTTCGCCGCTCTGGAAGTCCCGGATGCAGACAACCGCGAGGGCAAGGACGAAACGGTCCGGGGACAATACGCCGGTACGCACCATTCCCGAGGGGAGACGCTTCGGAAGAGGCGCGTCACAAGGCCCGTAAGGGCGATTTTCAAGGAGATTGTCATGCCTGTGTTTGTGCTCGACAGAAAAAAGACTCCTCTGATGCCGTGTTCGGAAAAGCGGGCAAGGCTTCTGCTGGAACGGAAACAGGCGGTCGTCCACAAGATGGCCCCCTTCACGATCCGGCTGAAGGAGCGGGTGGGAGGGGAGATCCAGCCCGTCAGACTGAAGCTCGATCCGGGATCGAAGACCACCGGGATCAGTCTGGTCCAGGAAGAGGATGCCGTCTCTCCCGAAACCGGAGAGACGAAAAAGACCGCCCATGTCCTGTTTCTTGGGGAACTCGAACACCGGGGCAGACGGATCCGGGACCGGCTTTCGGCACGGAGAGCCTTCAGACGGCGAAGACGCTCGAAACTCCGCCACAGGAAACCCCGCTTCGACAACCGGACCCGGCCCGAGGGGTGGCTTCCGCCCTCCCTGCAACACAGGGTCGACACGACCATGGCCTGGGTGAACCGTCTTCGCCTCTTGGCTCCCGTTGTGGCGATCTCCCAGGAGCTGGTCCGGTTCGACCTGCAAAAGATGGAAAACCCAGAGATCGAAGGCAGAGAGTACCAGCAGGGAACGCTCTTCGGCACCGAGATCCGGGAGTATCTGCTGGAGAAGTGGGGGCGCTCCTGCGCCTATTGCTCCATGGAAAATGTTCCACTTGAAATCGACCACATCCATCCCCGGTCGAAGGGCGGATCGGACCGGATTTCCAACCTGACGCTCTCCTGCCGTCCATGCAACCAGAAGAAGGGGAACCGGGACGTGAAGGATTTCCTGGCGAAGAAGCCGGACGCTCTGAAGCGACTCCTCGCCCGGGCCAAGGCGCCCCTCCGGGACGCCACCGCGGTAAACGCCACCAGGTGGAATCTGTTCGAGAGGCTCAAGCGGACGGGTCTTCCGGTCGAGACGGGCTCCGGTGGACGGACCAAGTGGAACCGGACCCGTCTCGGGATCCCGCAGACCCATAGTCTCGATGCCGCCTGCGTCGGAGAGGTCGACCGCGTCGTGGGCTGGACCTGTCCCGCATTGTCGATCCGGGCTACGGGACGGGGTTCCTATCAACGGACCCGCCTCGATGCCTTCGGATTCCCGAGAGGGTTCCTGACCCGAACGAAGACCCATTTCGGGTTTGCGACAGGAGATCTGGTCCGGGCTATTGTGGCGAAGGGCAAAAAGACCGGAACCCATCTCGGACGCGTGGCCGTCCGGGCCTCCGGAAGCTTCAACATCCGGACCGTATCGGGAATCGTCCAGGGACTTTCCCACAAGGTCTGCCGCCTTGTCCAGCGTGCCGACGGATACGGGTACTCCTTGACGAATCCTTCAATCTCGAACGGAAAGGAGAGCGCATTCCTCCCCGGCATGAATGCCGAGGTCTCCAATGCGCGCTTAGGATGAATCAGGAAGAACTGAAGGTTCTGGAAGAGCGCATCAAGGCCAATCCGAAAAGCCGATCCTTCCTTCAGCTCGCCGAGGCCTACATCGAGGCCGGACGACGCGCAGAAGCCCTCGAGCTCCTCAAGAACGGGGAGGAGTACTATCCCTACTACCTGGCCGCCCGCATCGCCTATGGAAAACTTCTCCGGGAGGAGAAGGAGACCGAGCGGGCGATCGAACAGTTCGAGTTCGTGAACCGGACGATCCCCGACAACCTGCTGGCCCTCAAGAATCTCGCCGAACTCTATCTCGACAAGGACCGGATCTCCGAAGCGAAGGGAATGGCCGAAGCCGCCCTGGCCCTCTCGCCAGGGGACCCGGAGATGAGGGAGGTCCTGTCCAGGATCGGAGGCCGGGAAACGGCCGCCTCATCCCCCCCCTCCATCCCGCCCCCTGTCCTGCAAGAGAGCCCCGCCCCGGAGGAGACTCCCGCAGGCGAAAGGGAGGAGACGATCGTCGAAATGCCTCACGAGCTCTTCGCCAAAACCTCCGAAATGCCGGAGGCGCCGCCGGAGGAGGAAGCCGCTCCTCCCGTCTCGGAGCCCCCCCCGGCCCCCGAGATCAGCGAACCGGTCGAGGCGGAGGCGGGGGCTCCGGAGCCGGCTTCTTCCGTCGCGACCGGTTCGCCCGTCTCGAGCCTTCCGCAAACTGAAACGATGGGAGACCTTCTCTTCGACCAGGGACACCTCGAAGAAGCGCTGGAGATCTACGAAGCGACCCTGGCCCGGGATCCCCAAAGCTCCTCCCTTCCCGAAAAGATCCGGACCGTCAAGACGATGCTTCGCATGACCGAGGCGCCGCCGTCCGCCCCCTCGCCGGAATCCATGGCCGTATCGGAGCCGGGCCCGAAAACCGAACCGGTTCCCGCTCCGGAACCGGAAGAGGAGATCTCTTCTGCCCCGGAACCCGAACCGGAAGTGGAGACCGCCCCCGTCCCGGAACCCGAATTTGCGGAGGAAGAAGAGGAGGTCGTCGTCCATGCGATCCCGGAGGCCGTTCCGCCGCACCCGGAGCCGGAACCGGTGCTTCCTTCCGGCATTCCGGCCTCCCCCCGAACCGAGGGGCTCACAGGACGGATCATCGAAAAGGTCCGCGACCGGATGGGACGGGAGATGATCGGCTATGTCCGGATGACCATCGACGGACTGTCTGCCGAAGCCAGCGACTCCGGCCGCTGGGCCGATGTCCTGGCCGCGGAAGGGGTGGAGATCGTCCGGGCCGTGACCGACATGACCCGCCTGCTCAACTGGGGAGAGCTGCAGGGAACGGTGGTCTGGATGGATCACGCTGTCCTCTACGGACTTCCCGTCGACAACAATGAGGCGCTCTTCCTGGCCCTGAAGCCCGGCGCCAACGTGGGGCTCTGCCGTCTTCTGGTCTCCCAGGCGATCGAAGCTTCCAGAGGGAGCGACCGAGGGTGACACGGATCCTGGTCCTGCAGGGCCCGAACCTGAATCGTCTGGGATCCCGCGAACCGGCCCGCTACGGGAGGAAGACCCTCGAGGAAATCCATGGGGAAATCCTCCGGATGGGGGAGCGGGAAGGTTTTTCTCCCGTTTTTTTCCAGTCGAACCACGAAGGGGCGCTCGTCGACCGGATCCATCAGGCCGGAGACGAGGGAATATCCGGGATCGTCGCCAACCTCGGCGCCTATACCCACACCAGCATCGCCATCCGTGACGCCATTCTCGCCGTGGGGCTTCCGGTGGTGGAGGTGCATCTTTCCAATGTGTACAGCCGGGAGCCCTTCCGCTCCAGAAGCCTGATCGCCGACATCGCCGCCGGAGTGATCGGCGGGCTTGGACCCGTCGTCTACCGCCTGGGGATCCTGGGCCTTCTCGACTGTCTCGAACAGCGCAAGCAGGATCCCGCGCCACACTGAAAACCCACAAACCCCCGGACTGTCCCGGAGAAATCAAGGAGCACGCATGGCCGTTATCGTCACCAGCGATTTTCGTGGTGGAGCAAGACTCGAAGTCGACGGAGAACCCTATTTCATCGTCGAGTTCCAGCATGTCAAACCGGGAAAGGGCGGCGCCTTCGTCCGGACGAAACTCAAGAACATGAAGACCGGACTTGTCATCGAACGGACCTTCCGCTCGGGAGAGAAGTTCGACGTCCCCGATGTCGAGGAAAAATCCATGCAGTTCCTCTATGCCCAGGGCGAGGACTACATCTTCATGGACACCGACACCTACGAACAGATCACCCTGACGAAGAAGGAGCTCGGAGACCGGGTCCTGTTCCTGAAGGAGCAGATGCCGGTCAGCATTCTCTTCTACAAGGATAAGCCCATCACCATCGACCTTCCGACCTTCGTCGAACTGGCCATCGTCGAAACCGACCCCGCCCGGAAGGGCGACACCGCCTCGGGCGGATCCAAGCCGGCCAGGGTCGAAACCGGGGCCACGGTGAAAGTTCCCTTCCATCTCCAGGAAGGGGATGTGATCAAGGTCGATACCCGGACCTCGGAGTACATCGAGCGGGTCCGTTCCGCCAACTGACGGCCACCGAACAAGCGAGGACCAATTTTAATGAATAACGAGGACATAAGGGAGATTCTGGAACTCGTGCGGGAGCATAACCTGCTCTCCTTCGAGTTCGAACGTGACGGGGCCCGGCTCCGGATCCAGCGCTCTCCTTTCCAGGGATCCTTCCAGGCAGTCTCCGAACCTTTTGAACTCCCTCTCCCGGGAAGCGGGACTCCGGTCCCTTCCTCGACACAGGTCGCCCGTCCTGAATCGGTCCGGATCATTACCTCCCCTATCGTGGGGACCTTCTACCGCTCCTCCTCCCCCGATGCGGCCCCCTATGTGGAAGTCGGGAGCACGGTCTCCAAGGGACAGATCCTCTGCATCATCGAGGCCATGAAGCTCATGAACGAAATCGAGTCGGAAATCGAAGGGACGGTCCGGGCCTTTCTTGTGGAGAACGGCCAGCCGGTGGAATACGGGACCCCTCTCCTGGAAATCGACACGAAGGCGGAAGAAACCTCCTGATGGCCACCCCGTCCAAGCGGCGTTTCAGAAAAGTTCTGGTCGCGAACCGGGGAGAGATCGCCGTGCGGGTGATCCGGGCCTGCCGGGATCTCGGCCTCGCCACGGTCGCCATCTATTCGACCGCCGACAGGACCGCCCTTCACGTCCAGATGGCCGACGAGGCTGTCTGCGTCGGGCCGCCCGAGGGTCATGGAAGCTACCGGAACATCCCCAACATCATCAGCGCCGCCGAGATCTCCCAGGCGGACGCCATCCATCCGGGATACGGCTTCCTCTCCGAAAACGCGCACTTTGCCGAAATCTGCCACGCCGCCGGAATCGTCTTCATCGGCCCCTCCCCGGAGACGATCGCCCTCATGGGCGACAAGGCCCGGGCCAAGGCCCTCATGCGGGAGGCGGGGGTCCCCGTCGTTCCGGGCAGCATCGGCACCATCTCCTCCGAATCGGACGGTCTCGACGTCGCCTCCGAAATCGGTTACCCCCTCATCATCAAGGCCTCCGGGGGAGGCGGCGGACGGGGGATGCGGATCGTCACCACCCCCGACGAATTCTCGAACGCCTTCCAGACCGCCCAGACCGAGGCCCTCCAGGCCTTCGGGAACAAGGAGGTCTACATCGAGCGCTTCTTCATCAACCCCCGCCACATCGAGATCCAGGTCCTGGGCGACGGCAAGGGGGAGATCCTGACCTTCGGGGAACGGGACTGCTCGATCCAGCGCCGCCACCAGAAGCTTCTGGAGGAGGCCCCCTCCCCCTTCATCACTCCCGCCCTGCGCTCGGCCATGAGCCAGGCGGCCATCGCCGCCTCCCGGGCCGCGGACTATGTCAACGCCGGAACGGTGGAGTTTCTCGTGGATCCGGAGGAGCGCTTCTTCTTCATCGAGATGAACACCCGCATCCAGGTCGAGCACCCGGTCACCGAGTCGATCTTCCGCTACGATCTGGTCAAGGCCCAGATCCAGGTCGCCCTGGGGGAACCGATTCCCTCCCCCCCGGCCCGGCCCGAAGGCCACGCCATCGAATGCCGGATCAATGCGGAGGATCCCTGGACCTTCACTCCCTCCCCCGGAACCATCACCCGTCTCGTCCTCCCGGGCGGTCCCGGCATCCGCGTCGACACCGCCGCCTACCAGGGAGCGGTGATTCCCCCGCACTACGACAGCCTCGTGGCCAAGGTGATCGCCACCGGCCGGAACCGGGAGGAGGCGATGGACCGCATGCTCCGGGCCCTCTCCGAAATGCGGGTCGAGGGAGTCCGGACCACCATCCCCTTCCACCTCGCGGTTCTCCGGGATCCCACCTTCCGGTCGGGACGCTACTCCACCTCCTTCGTGGAGCATTTCATGGAGCGACGGGCCCGGGCCGAGGGGGGAGACCCCTCCGATACCGACACCTGACTCTATGACCGTCTTTCCGCGCCTCCTTTACCTCTCCGGAACCCAGGACTTCCCGGCCCCCTCAGCTTTCGAGCGCCACCTCCGGGATCTCCTCGCCCAGGGGCTTCCCTGGTTCCAGCTTCGGGAGAAGGCGCTCGACGACCGGGCCCTCTTCGATCTCGCGGAAAAAATCCGGGCGTGGACCCGGGACGCTGGCGCCCTTTTTACAGTCAACGACCGGCCCGACATCGCGATTTTGACCGATGCCGACGGGGTTCATCTGGGCCAGACCGACCTCTCGGCCCTGGAGCCGGAGTTCGCAAGGCCCCGGCAGGACTTCCATCTGGGGATCTCGACCCACAACCGCGCCGAGGTGATGCGGGCCCTCGCCGTCCGGCCCGACTATCTGGGGGTCGGTCCGATCTTTGAGACCCGGACCAAGGAGACCGGGGTGCCGCCCCGAGGCCCCGGAGCCCTCCCCGACACCCGGACGCTCTCCTCCCTCCCGCTTGTCGCGATCGGAGGGATCACCCCCGAAAAAGCTATGGAGATCCTGTCCGCCGGAGCCGATGTCCTGGCCATAAGCGGGATTCTCGTTCGCTCCGAAGATCCCGGAGCGATCCTCCGGACCTTTCTGGACCTCCTGTCGCGGCCTCCGGCCTCCCCATGATCCTCACCCTCGTCGTTCCGACCTTCAACGAGGGAGAGAACACCGCCCTCCTGGTCTCGTCGGTCTGCCGGGAGATGGAAAATGCGGGCCTGCGCGACTACGAGATCCTCTTCATCGACGACAGCACCGACCAGACCCCTCTCCTCCTCGCCCGTCTCGCCCGGGAGAATCCGGTCGTCCGCTTTCTTCACCGGTCGGGCGAACGGGGGCTGGGAACGGCGATCGTCCGTGGGTTCTCCGAGGCACGGGGGCGGATCGTCGCCGTCATGGACGGCGACCTCCAGCACCCCCCCTCCCTTCTCCCCGCCATGATGGCGCAGATCGAACGCGGGGCGGATCTGGTCGTTCCCTCCCGCTTTCTTCCCGGAGGATCCGACGGGGGGCTCACCCTTCCCCGGAAGCTCGTCTCCCTGGTCGCCCGACTGATCGCCCGCATTCTTCTCTCCCGGGTCCGTCCCGTCTCCGATCCGACGGGGGGCGTCTTCATGGCGAGACGGGAGGTTCTGGAGGGCGTCGTCTTCGATGCCGGGAGCTGGAAGATCCTGATCGAGATCCTGGTCCGGGGATGCTACGGACGGGTCGCGGAGATCCCCTACCGCTTCCGGGCCCGGGACCTCGGAACCTCCAAGATGTCCGCCGCGGCCCAGATGGACTACCTCCTCCATCTCCTGCGTCTTCTATTGGGTCTCGGACCCGGGAGAAGAACGGAGTCCTGCCGGAAGCGACCCGTTTTCGAACGGCTCTCTTCCGGACCGGAGGAGACCTCCTCTTCCCCCTCACGACCCCCTCAAGGTCCGACGGTCCGGCACGGGAAATGATGAATGAATGCGGGTTTCCCCCGACCTCCGCTGAGAAAGAGGCTCAAGGGGGAGAGAGACGAGGGTCGGGGGGATTGTCGCACGGAGGACGTCTTCCTGGCAGGAATCGGGACAGGGATCTTCCTGAAAACCCCGAATGACGATTTTTCCGGAGAAAGGGGCGAATCGCAGGGAGAGACCCTTCCCCCCGATCCGCCCCGGGATTTGTCTTTCGGGAAGGAACCCGTATCAAGAAAATCGCGAGAGAGGAAGAGTCCGGATCCCTATTCCCAAGGAGTGACACGATGGCTGCCATACGACGTTCGCTCAGGATTTCCTGGGTTCTCCAGAAACTGCTTCTCGGGGCCTTGAGCCGGACGATCTGTCTTCTTCCGGAAAGAGAAGCCCTGTTTCTGGGGAGCCGGATCGGAGACCTTCTCCGCATTCTCCTCCCCAAAAAGAGGCGCATCATTCGCGACAACCTCGCCCGGTCCGACCTGGTCCTGGCGGAGAGGGAATCTCCGCAAACCTTCGAACGGAAAGTCTTCCGTCATTTCGGGATTTTTGGAGCCGAATTTTTCCGGATGAAGATCCTGTCCGACGAAATGGTGCGGGAGAAATTTTCACCCGGAGGATGGGAAGGCCTCGAACACCTTCGAGAGGTTCTCGGACAGGGACATGGCGCGATCGTCTTTTCGGGCCATATCGGAAACTGGGAACTGGTCATCCGAAGAATGGCCATCGACTTCCCGGGCCGGACCTGTACGGTCATCCGGCCCATCAAGAATCCTGCCGTCCACGAGTTCGTCGAGCATCATCGACTCGCGTGCGGCGGGGGACGTTCCATCCTCTCCTCCATGGGGGCCCGCCCCCTTGTCCGGGCCCTTTCGAGCGGAAAGATTCTCAATGTCGTGATCGATCAGAGCGCAGGGGCGGAGGAAGGGGAGTTCGTCCCGTTTTTCGGCAGACTCGCCTGTACCTATTCAAGTCTCGCCAGACTTTCCCTCTGTCTCAATATTCCGGTCATTCCCGCCCTGAGCTACCGTCTTCCGGACGGAACCCACCATCGCGCCTTCTTCGCGTCACCCATCCGTCCCATCCTGGATCTTCCCAAGGAGGAGGCGGTCTACTCCTTGACGGCCCTTTACACGAAATTCATCGAAGAGGCGATCCGGACCCACCCGGAGCAATGGATCTGGATGCACAGACGGTGGAAAACCCGGTCACCGTCTGTGAGCACACCTCTATAATGAAAAAAACAAACATAAAGTGGCAAAAATTCCTTGTTAAACAGGCTGTTGAGCGACAAAAAATCCAAGGGGCGCATAAATAATGCTGGTATGTAAAAGGGCCTCAGAATGTTGCGGTGCGCTTCAAGTGTTTGCTATTGCTTTTTTTCTTCCCTTTATCGTTATTCTAATGGATGCGCAGCTTCCAGCGCCGCCAACATTTGTTCTGCCATATCCCACGGTAGCCTTCGGCCATGGGCACGCATGAGTTGATATGCGTTGCGGGCGACATGCACCGTAATCTTGCCGGCTTGCACCATTTCATTAACCAACCACAGTGTTCCGCGTACTTCGACATTTTCAGCTTCAGCCGCCGCTTTCAGATCCTTGTCTCCTGTAAGCAGAGGGCATTCCTCGCTTGCAGCCAAAACCAGAGCAAACAGATCATTGCGGCCTGGGCGTGGATACTGTGCTGCGAATTCGCTAACGCGAGCCACCATTGCCTCATCGAGATCCTTTGGCTGGAGCCCCATGTCGAGCAGGTGGGCGTGCTGCCCCTCCAACTCCTCATAAAAGAGAATGTCGGGCACTGCAAATTGATAATCGAGACTGAACATGGGCGCAACGAGACCGCCAATCTCAATTTGACATCCTCCCCCCTCCCTCTCGCTTCGCTCGCCGCGAAAGCGGAAAGGAAGGGGATTCCTTCCTGCCAACTCCCCGGACTGAAAACGGGGATCGATTCGCCGACTGAACGGTCAGGCGACGAACTCACTGGATTTATCCAGTGAACAGGCGCTGCGGGCCTGCCCGGCCCTGAGAATATTGTTCGCGGCATTCGTATCCGCATGATCTTCGTATCCGCAGAGGACGCACCGGAACGTGGCCTGGTCCGGACGGTTCTCCGCCGCCACGTGTTTGCAGGCAAAACAGGTCCGGCTCGTGTTCCGGGGATCGACCCGGACCAGGCGTCCTCCCCTCCGCAAAAGCTTATACTCCAGGAGGGAGAGGAACGTCCCCCATCCCTGGGACAGGATGGAGCGGTTCAAACCGGACTTCTGCCGGACGTTCCGGCCAGGGTTCTCCCGGGTGCCCCTGGCGCTTTTGGTCATGTTCCGGATCGGGAGGTCCTCGACATACACGACGGCTTGGGTTTCGCCGATCGAAGTCCCGAGGCGGAAATACGTCGGATCCTGTCCGAAGCCGTCGCTCCACCGAAGAGAATCCGCATCGGATCCGAACTGCGCCGGTTCGCCAAAGAACACGGACCAGTGGATATTGTTCCAGTTCGCGACGACTCACAGCCGGAACCGGCACTTTTTGAGTGATCATTCTCGATACGAACGTCCTCTCGGAGCCGTTGAGACCAAAGTTGACGCCCGCGTGGTCGGACTCCAAAAAGCTCTGGCGGAAACGATCGATCGTCTTTTTGAAGACCGTATCCTTCCGTTCGACCAGAAGGCGGCTTTTCTCGACTCGAAGATCGTTTCTGACTCAAGAAAGAACGGATTCGGCCCTTCCTCCGGAGAGGCCCGGATTGCGGCCATCGCTCTCAGCCATGGCTTCCGTGTCGCAACGCGGGATACCTTCCCCTTTGAGCACGTCGGAATTTCCGTGATCACCCTCGGATCTCCCGAATTTGACAGAATAATATTGCCGTTCTTCCTCCGGATCTGTACACTGGAAGACGTTTGTCGGCCTCTTGAGACTTCGATGCCCGGAGTTCACGCCTCCGCCGGCTCCATAATCCCTCAATCCCGGAGACTGCCTTGAACCGATCCTCGAGCCCTTCCTCGCGCTGGCCCCTGGTTGCCGTCCTTCTGATCGTGGGAACCTTCGCGATCTACGTCTCCCATGTAAAAAAGACCGCCAACGCCCCGACCGCGGCGCCGGTCTCCCCGCCGCCTCCGGCCGCCTCCCCGGCCCCGGCGGGAGCCCCTGCCGCCGCTCCCGCCTCCCCGGCCCTCTCGGGTCCGGGAACCTTCTATCCCTCCCAGGGCCATGCCCACTGGGACGAGTCCCGGCTGAAGGACTTCCAGTACAACAGCAATCCCCCCACCTCCGGCCCCCATGAGGAGGTCTTCGCCGACGGCTACATCTCGAAGACTCCCCTCTCCAAGGCCATCCAGGCCCATCTTCTGGAGCACGGCAATGTCCTGATCCAGTACCACTGCACCTGTCCCTCCCTGGTCAAAAAGCTCGAGGAGATCTCCCGCTCCTTCGACACCTACAATCCCCAGATGGCGATGGAGATGGGCAAGGCGGTCCTGATCGCCCCCAATCCGACGATCGGAAAGAACAAGATTGCCCTTACCGCCTGGACCCGGCTCGAGATGCTGGGCCATTACGACGAAGGGGCGATCAAGGCCTTCATCACCGCCTGGCTGGGAAACGACCGGAACAGCCGCCAGTAGAGAGGGCCGGACCTGACGTCTCCTTCCGGTCCGCGAGATTGCGGGATATGGACCTCGCGGACCGGCCGGTGTAAAATGATTTTCACTTGAACCAGTTCGTTGTTTGATCAATCAATCAATATGGGAAAGGGCGGAAACGGATTGCCCGCTCTCCCCTGACGGACAAGGACCTCTCGGGACATGTGGCTCGTACGCATCGCCATGAAACGGCCCTACAGCATCTTCGTGCTGTCGGCCGTCATCTTCATCGCCGGGACCCTGGCCTTCTTCCGGATGAATCTCGACATCTTCCCGGTGATCGACATTCCCGTGGTGAACGTGGTCTGGAACTATCCGGGCCTTTCCGCCCTCGACATGGAGGAGCGGATCGTCCTGATCGCCGAACGGGCCTATTCGACGACCGTCAACGGGATTAGCCGGATCGAGTCGGAATCGATCAACGGGACCGGCCTCATCAAGGTCTATTTTCACCAGGGCCAGAGCATCGCGGGCGCCATTGCCCAGATCAACGCCGTCTCGGAGACGATCCTGCGGATTGCGCCCCCCGGGACCGTCCCCCCCAACATCATCCAGTACAACGCCAGCAACGTCCCTGTCGCCGAGCTTGAAATCGGAAGCCGGACCGTCTCCGAACAGAAACTCTACGACTACGGCCTGAACTTCATCCGCGTGCGCCTCTTCACCATCCCGGGACTCTCGACCCCCGCCCCCTTTGGCGGCAAGATGCGCCAGGTCATGGTCGACATCAACCCCGACCGCCTTTACGGGTACGGCCTCTCGCCCAACGACATCGTCCAGACCCTGACCAGCTCGAACATCATCGTTCCCGCCGGAACGGCGAAGATCGGGACCCAGGAGATCGACATCATGATCAACGGGAGCCCCTCGACCCTCAAGGGGCTGGGTCTCCTGCCGGTCCGGGAGATCCAGGGACGGATCGTCCGCCTCCGGGACGTCGCCACCGTCCACGACGGCTACGCCGTCCAGGAGAACATCGTCCGTGTGAACGGCAACCGCTCCACCTATCTGGCCATCTACAAGCACGCCGATGCCTCGACCCTGGCCGTCATCTCGAAGGTGCGGGCCCTTCTTCCGATGATCCAGGCCTTCTCCCCGCCGGGGATCAATTTAAAGCTTGTCTTCGACCAGTCGGTCTTCGTCAAGAACGCCCTGGAGGACGTCCTGAAGGAGGCCGGAGTCGGCACGATCCTGGTCTCGCTGATGATCTACCTCTTTCTCCGGGACCTCCGATCCTCCTTCATCGTCTTCCTGTCCATCCCGCTGTCGATCCTGACGGCCCTCTTCTTTCTCGGTCTCTTCCACCAGTCCCTCAACATCATGACCCTGGGGGGCCTCGCCCTGGCTATCGGGATGCTGGTCGACGACGCGACGGTGGCCATCGAAAACATCGAGAGGAACCGCTCCCTTTCCCCCGAACCCCTCCGGGCGGTCTGGGACGGGGCCAACCAGGTGGCCGTCCCGGCCTTCGTGGGAACGATGGCCATCATCATCGTCTTCTTTCCGGTGATCCTTCTCCGGGGGGTCTCCCAGTTCCTCTACACTCCGCTGGCCTATGCCGTGGTCTTCGCCATGCTGGCCTCCTACGTCCTCTCCCGGACCATGGTCGTGACCCTCTCGATGATGCTTCACAGGGGGAACGGCCCCCGGGAGGAGAAGCCTTCTTCGCTCTTCATGCGGGGATTCGAGGGGCTCCGGGAGCGCTACCAGAAGGTTCTGGCCCGGGCGGTCGCCCGGCCCGGAACGACGATGGGGGTCTCCCTGGCGGTCATCTCCCTCTTCCTTCTGCTTCTCTTCCGGGTCGGTCTCGACTTCTTCCCCCAGACCGACGCGGGGCTCCTGGCCCTCCACATGCGGGCCCCGGTCGGCTCCCGCATCGAGGTGACCGACCAGTACGCCAAGGAGGTCGAGCGGGAGATCCGGTCGATCATTCCCGCGGACGAGATCGATTCGATCGACATCAACATGGGGCTTCCGGTCTACTACAATCTGGCCTTCTACCAGACCGACAGCATCGGGCCGGGGGATGCCGACTTCCTGATCTCCCTCAAGCCGAACCACCACTCGGTCTTTCTCTACCAGAAGAAAATCCGGCAGATCCTCTATCCCCGCTATCCCGAGCTCTCCTTCTGGTTCAAGCCGCCCGACATCATAAGCCAGGTCCTGGACTTCGGCCTCTCGGCCCCCATCGACATCCAGGTCGAGGGGCGGGACCTCGAGACCTCGGACCGGATCGCCCGGAAAATCCGGCAAATCGTGCGGAATGTTCCCGGAGCGGTCGACGTGGCCATCCCCCAGGTCCTCCACTATCCGGCGGTCTATGTCAGGACGAACCGGGACAACGCCATCCTGGTCGGCATGACCCAGAACGACGTGGCGACCAACCTCCTGGTCTCGCTCGCCTCGAGCTCGCTCATCGCCCCCAACTACTGGGTCAATCCCAAGAACACCGTCAACTATATCGTGGCGGTCCAGACCCCCACGCAGAAGATCGCCACCATGGGAGAGCTCGCCCACCTCCCCCTCCGGCCCTCCCAGACCTCGGTCTCCAATCTCATGGCGGCCCTCCAGACGCCCCAGCCCTCCCCCACCGTCCAGTACCTCTCCAACATCGCCGATGTCCGCCTGGGGACCACCCCCGGCTCCATCACCCACTACACCGTCCAGCGCGTCGAAGACGTCCTGGTCAATACCGAGGGACGCTCCCTGGGCTCGGTCTACCGCGACATCCGGGCCGCCCTGGCGGGATTTGTCACGCCGCCGGGGACGATCCTCCGGTTCCGGGGGCAGAGCGCCGAGATGATCGACTCCTTCCGCCATTTCGGGCTGGGGCTGATCCTGGCCGCCCTCCTGGTCTACCTGCTCCTGGTCATGAACTTCCAGTCCTTCCTCGATCCCTTCATCATCCTCATGAGCGTGCCGGCGGGTCTCTCCGGAGTGGCGCTGGCCCTCTTCGCGACCCATACGACCTTAAACGTCGAGTCGGCGATGGGGGCGATCATGGTGGTGGGGGTGGCCACCGCCAACAGCATTCTGGTGGTGACCTTCGCCAACGACCTGCGGGGGGAAGGGCTGTCGGCCGCGGAGGCGGCGGTCCGGGCGGGAGCGACCCGCCTCCGGCCGGTCCTCATGACGGCGACCGCCATGATCCTGGGCATGCTTCCTATGGCCCTGGGTCTGGGAAGCGGCGGGGAACAGAACGCCCCTCTGGGACGGGCGGTGATCGGGGGACTGATGGTGGGCACCGTCTCGACCCTCTTCCTGGTGCCGACCCTCTACAGCGTCCTTCGGAAGAAGCTCCCCAACCGGTTCCGCTTCGACGAGATCTTCCGGAGCGCCCTCGGCCACGACTGAGGAAATGAGCTCCCGGGTGGGGAACGTTCCAGACTCTGCTCACATACAAGCTGGTCGCTTCTGGAGAACGGGTGGTCAGGGTTCCTCCGCAGTACACGCGCCAGACCTGCTCCGTCTGAGGCCATGTTTCCCCGGAAAACCGGAAGACGCAGGAGGCGTTCGTCTGTAGGGCCTGCGGGCACAGCGAAAACGCCGACGCGAATGCCTCAAAGAATTCTCTCAGGGCTGGGCAAGCCCGATGCGCCTGTCCGGAGGAGAAATCCTCCGAACAGGCCGCCTGACTGATCAGTCCACCGATCGAGAGAGATCCCAGGGGTTGACATGATTGACGAATCCTCATTTTTGCCCGAAAAAAACCTCAGCATTTTCTTTTTTTAAAAAAAAGCCAAAGCCTGAGGACCACGAAAATCTCGACAGGTAACGGGTGTCCTGCGCCAACTTTATCACCTTGCGCTTCACCTTCTTCGGGATGATGTACGCCGCATCGTCCCTCAATCAGGGAACCTGCCGGACAATTTCCCGATCGATCTCCCCATCATCCACGGACGGTATCCGAACTACTGGGCTCTGTCGGCCGCCAGAGCCGTCAGTATTTCGAGATTGCAGAACTCCTTCGGCCCCCTCGATCCGAAAAGGACCGGCACGGTTGCCTATGGAGACACTCATCCCATTGTCCCCAATGACACCTCAGGAGCACCGACGGCAGAACCGCCGGGTCGAGATCGTCATTCTGAAAAGGCCAATGCATCCCCCCGAACCGCCCCCCCATAATTTCTAGCTTCCCGTTTCGCGGATATGAAATTGTGATGGGAAGTATAATAAAGTGGCCGAACGGCTATTTTAAGGCACGTTCCGGACGAAGCTTCCGGGAAAAGTCTTCTTCTCCGGGCTTGGAGGGAATTTTACGGATCCGCTCCAGGACGATGTCCAGAAGATCCCCTCCGTAGGACTGGAGTTCTCCGTTGTAGCGCACAACTTCTTTTGACAGGAGGTCTTCCCTGATGGAGTCCGGGTCGAGCCCGAAGAGATCGATCAGGGCCGTCGCGATCTCTCTTGCGTGGCGCCTGAGGTCCGCGGATTGTTGCCACGCCTGCTTCTGGAGCGGGAGGCGCGGTTGAAGGCGTCCGATGAATTCCTCCCAGTCGAGGTCGGGAGAGGTCACGGGGGAGTTTTTTGCCCACGAGGAGGCGCGGTCGAAGACAGACGCGAGGACGGCGAACCCGCGAACCCCTTCCGCAAGCCGGGATCCATGATCCCTTGTCAATACGAGAACCGTCCTCGAGCCGGGATGGATGTGCAAAAAACCGCTCGGCCCGCCCGCCCGTTGCAGATGCTCCCAGACGGAAAGGGCCTCGCAGGAGAGATCCTCAGGCTTCAACGAACGCCTCTCGACCATTTCGAGCGCCTCATGGGGATCCAGAATAAAATGCATCCCATTCCCCTCATTGTAGAACTTCGTGCTGACAAGAACTTCAGTGTTTTGGTCCGCGCAGAGGGCTTCGGAGAGAGCGTCTTTGCCGGTCAGTCGGATGGGCATGTGGTTCTCCTTCTTTGAGGAATTGTCTCGTAACCCGCGCTCCCCTGTTTCGGAAAACGAGGACCTGGGACCCGAGCCCGAGCAGAAATTCCTCCTTGCATGTGAAATATTGTCAACCGAAACAGTCTATGAGATTCAGGGCCCGTCGACCGGCCCCTGAATGACCTATTTCGAAGGGAAGTGGCGTGTCGTCGAAGGCAGGATCGCTCCATGCACAGCTAAAACCATACCCCTCACAAACCCTTTGTCAAGGCAAGGACTTGGAGCGTTCCCGCATTCCTCGAGTTCTCCCCCCCCCAATCGGGTGGGGTAAAGAAGAACAGGTCGTCATCGGATCAGATATTTGCAATCTTTAAAATCGTATCCGGATCTGGCGATAATGGCGACTCCCCCGATGGATTTCGGAGGCCGACGGGATGATACCAGGAGGGCAGTCCTTTCAGAGACATGGAAGGTAACGAAATATGCGTTGATTCTATTCAGTCGGAGGGATTTTTTAATTGCATTCAGGAATACATGAGCGAAAAAATGGGCAGAGCATGGAGTCCTTGAAGGGCCGATGATTCGGGAGCACGACGATGTCACCACTGTTGGGTATTCAACCGCAACCGGCTTTTTCCAGGGCAGAGGCCCGGTCATGGTCTCAGGTCGGCGGCATCGGGTCCGGACCCGACAGGAACGGTTCGATCCGTTCGGGAGAGACCGCCTGACTGTAGAAGTACCCCTGGACCAGGGAACACCCGTTCTCCTTCAGGAACCGGGCCTGGTCTTCCTCTTCGACTCCTTCCGCGACCGTGTCAAGGGACAGGGATTGCCCCAGCGTGAGAATTGCCCGGACGATCGCCTGGTCGTAATGATTCGACAGCATGTCGTTCAGGAAGGAACGGTCGATCTTCAGGGTGTTGACCGGAAAATGGCGGAGGTAGTTCAGGGCGGAGTACCCCGTTCCGAAGTCGTCGATCGAAATCCGGACCCCCAGGTTCCGAAGGCTCTTGAGCGTTTCGAGGGTATGGTGGTCCCGGAAAAGAAGGGTTCCCTCAGTGATCTCGAGTTCGAGGAGAGACGGATCGATCCGGTGTTCCGTCAAGAGGGAGCCCAGCTCCTCGACGAAATGGTCCGAATGGATCTGCTTGACCGCGAC
This sequence comes from Nitrospirota bacterium, assembly GCA_023481175.1. GTDB lineage: Bacteria > Nitrospirota > Leptospirillia > Leptospirillales > Leptospirillaceae > UBA4572. The sequence goes on along the minus strand of JAMCWM010000009.1, from coordinate 26,700 downwards.
GTTGACCGCCATACGGGACAGGGAGAATCCCCGGTCGAGCCAGGACCGGGCCTGTCCGATCGCCGTTTGCAGGACCCACTGTCCCAGGGGGACGATAAGTCCCGTCTCCTCGGCCACCGGGATGAACTCTTCCGGGAGCCGGACCCGGAGGCGGTGGCGCCACCGGAGGAGAGCTTCCACTCCCACGGCCTGGGAGCGGCCGAGATCGATGATCGGCTGGTACAGGAGAAAGAATCCGTTTTTTTCCTCGAGAGATTCCCGAAGGTCGGCTTCGATCGCCAGCCGGTCCTGGACGATCCGGTTCATTTCTTCCGAAAAAAACTGGATGTTGTTCCGCCCTTCCCGTTTGACCTGGAACAGGGCGATATCGGCGTTCCGGACGAGGGTCGCCATGTCCGTCCCGTCGTCGGGATACAGGGCGACGCCCACGCTCACCGTCAGGTCCACCCGCGAGCCGTCGATCCGGAAGGAGGCCGCCGCCTCGTTCATGAGGCGCTGTCCCAATGTCAGGGCTTCGGTCCGGTCGGACAGGTTCTCGAGGATCACCGCGAACTCGTCGCCGCCCAGGCGAGCGACCGTGTCGGCTTTCCGGAGCGCGCTCTCGAAGCGCCGTCCCAGCTCGACAAGGATCCGGTCGCCGAAGGGATGCCCCAGACGGTCGTTGACGTTCTTGAAATGGTCGACATCCAGATACAAAAGGGCGAAGGACTTCTCCGACCGCCTGGAACGGGCGATCGTCCGGGAGAGACGGTCCTGAAAAAGGTGTCGGTTCGGAAGATTTGTCAGGGCGTCGGTATTGGCCTGGTGGGCGATTCTCTGTTCGAGTCTTCGCTTCTCGGTGACGTCCCGGAAGACGATCACGCACCCCCGGATCCGTCCCTCGTCATCGCGAATGGGCGCCGCCGAATCCTCGATCGAGAACTCCCGCCCGTCCCGGCTCAGAAGGAGGGTATGGTTGGCCAACCCGACGATCACCCCCTCGGAAAGGGCCCGTTCCACCGGATTGTCGGCCGTCGCCCGGGTATGTTCGTTGACGATCCGGAAGACGGCTTCGACCGGTTGATCCCTCGCCGCGTCCGTCGTCCATCCGGTCAGATGTTCCGCGACGGGATTCAGATAGACCACCCGGCCGTGTTCGTCGGTCGTGATGACGGCGTCTCCGATCGATTTCAGCGTGACGAACCACCGGTCTTTTTCCGTGTGAAGCGCGTGAAGAAGGTCTTTCCTTCGCGTGATATCCCGGATGGCCACCATGAAGCCGATCCGCTCTCCCTTGCGGTTCGTGACGGTCGCCCCGCGGGCCTCTCCCCAGAAAGTGCCGCCCTCCTTCTTCCGGTAGAGCATGTCGTAGGGATGGGGATCGGGGGCGGCCTCCAGGTTGTACCGAAACCTCCCCTGTTCTTCGTAGTTTCCGGGGTTCGCATACAGGAAAGACGTTGTCTGCGAGAGGGCTTCTTCCGGGGAATAGCCGAAAAGGCGGGAGAAGGCGGGATTGGTCCAGAGGATCCGTCGATCGAGGTCCGTCGCGATGACGGCATCGCCGAGGGCGTGCAGGATGAACTGATGTTCGAAGTCCGGCTGAAGGGATCCCATGGATTTCTTCACGGCCATCAGGTGCCGGGATCCTTAGGATCCTGGACGAGTTCTTCACGCGGGTCGGAGATGGGCCACGACAGACAGGAGACCGCCAGAGGGGCCAGGACCGTAGGATGATTCCCGCTTTTCTGGAAAAGGTGTCTGAGGTCGTTCTTGACCTCGGGGACAGTGGTCGCATCCCGAATGATGTCTTTTTCGGTGCCCAGTCGGGTCAAGGCGACCTTGTAGTGCGCGCAGAAAGGAATATGGTCCCTTTTGATCCGATCCGCCGGCGGATAATCGAAGGCCGTTTCAAAGACCGCCAGTCTCTTGATCCGGTCTTCTCCCAGAAGTCGGAACTTCTCGTAAAATCTTCTCCCCCCACGTCCCAATCCGATCAAAACCACCTTGACAGATTTCACGAAGATCTCCAGGGCCAAATGATGTCAGCGGGAATGCGATGGCATGAAACTCATCGGACATCATACTTCTTTTCTGAACGATTCTTCCCCCTAACATGTGTCGATTCGGAAACGGTTCTAAAACTCTACAGATTCCTCTGAATATAATTATTATACTTTTATTAATACTGTGATATCATTAGTTTGTCAATAGATGTGTGTGGATTTCTTTTTAATTATAAATTTTTATGGATGTATTGTTTTCCAGGCTTGCCGGATTGCGAATGAACGGATTGAGTGCCACTTCACCAGATAAATGATTCACCCCGAGAAAAACAAGGATCAAAGCCAGCTTTCCTTCCAATTCCGATACTGAGACGGTCGCAAACCATAGCGCGCGATGTTCCCCTCATGGAGACCCATAAGCGACGCTTCAATCACTTCGATAAATCGCATCCGATCTTTCTGCGGGATATCCTCGTCGGCCCGATGCTTGATGAACGTTGCGGCGGTCTTTTTGTCCATCCTCCCCCTGACGACACTGGAGACCGTCTCTGTCACCAGGGCTCGGTAGCGCAGGCGAAAGGGGTCCGGATCTCCGAGAGACTGACGCACCGCCACGTAGCGTGCACATGATCGCTCATAGGCCCACACGAAAACGTCACGCAGCAACTCGACGCGGTTTTGTTCGTAGACCCCAATGAATCCGTCGATGTAGGCTTTCTCGGGCACGTCGATGAACGACAATGGGCTCAGATTCTCTCGGATAAGCGGCAAATTCGCGGCGAGGCGCGAAACTCGCTTGTTTACATCCTCGAACGGCTGCAGGTAGGGAAGGTGCACCATGGCAAAGAAGGCTTGCTCGAACGGATCGACTATCGCCGAGGCGGTTTCGAGAATATGGTCAAAACATTCCTCGATCAATTGCGGCACCTCCAACGGATGGTAGACCGTACCGCCGATCTTGACCGGTATGGCGCGCAAACGTCCGCCGGCGGCCGGGTCGGCGAGCAGGTTTTCCGACAGCAACGCATGAAGGTTCAAAATGGTGTAACGGTTGAACCCGACCTCGGCGGCCTGACCGACCAGCAGTTCGATCGCGGCCTTGTGGTTCAGGATCATCTGCGTTTCACGAATATCCTTCCCCAGGGCGGGCTCGCCCAGCTTGAGAAGTCGTTCCGTATCGAGCAGGGAGTATGTATTGCCCTCCAGGCGGCTGGAGTTCCACGACAGGTCGATCAGCAAACGATCGTAAATCTGGCGCGCATAAGTCCCGGCTGGCCGGTGACCATCGGGCGAACGGCCCGTCTCGAGGAGGCGCCGGCGGATTTCTTGAGGGAGGTAAAAGGTTCGATTAGGCTTGTACGTACCAAGAAATGTCCGGTTGTATCCCACCGGTTGGCGATTTTGTATCGGCGCACGGACGGCCTGTCGCACAGCCTCTCCTTCCGGGGAGACCGGAATGTAGACCGTCAAATCGGCTGTTCCCTTAGCACTAGCACTCCCCCTCGCCGCTAAAGAAATTTTTACGGAAGGCAACCGGTAGAGGCTCGCCCGCCCACGGCCTGTAAGGATCAACCGTTGCTGCCCGACAAGTTGCGCCAATCGGCGCTGTAGAGTGCGGCGCGGGAGTTTCGACTCGAGCGCGCGGCTGATTTCCTCAAGGGAAGCCCCTTCCGGGAATCGCGCAACCGCCAAGACGACAGTGTCGAGTTCGGTTTGGAGGACTCTCTTCGGCATGATTTCGTCTCCGTTATGGCGCGATTATTCTATTGCGCCATATTATAGCCGTTATATGGCGCGATGAGATTATAGCGCCACTTTAAATGGCGCGCATCACTTTGAGGAGTTGTCGGGATAGCAGCGGGTGTCGATGGGTTCCGTTTTTGGGATCGATCGGGAAGCATTGCGCGGCACTGGTGCCATTTTATGCTTCCCTCCTCACGGGGCGGACTGGTTCAAGGCGTCCTCTTTGCCCGTCCCCGGGTTTTCCCGACGAAGAAGATCCAGTTGGCCGGTCGCAAGTTCCCCGGAAGCGATCGCACAGGGGAGCTCTCGGGGAGGCGGGATGCGGCCGAATCCTTCCGGAAACAATTCCTCTCAATTTTCCAAATCACGGACAGAACATCCGGCGGTCATGCGAAGAATGCCCAGGGCCCCCGCGGGAAGGTCGCGGAGAGAGAAAAATCGGGGGGGAGTCAGACCAGTCGAAGGATAGGAATTTCGGGGTATTTCCGGGAGGATGTTCCGAGCCCTTTTCGGGGAAGCGGAACTTTTTTCCGGAGATAGACCGGGCGCCCGGATCCGGGAAGATCCAGCCTGACCGCCCGGGGAGTGGCTATACCGGAAGAGGGTTCCTTCTCGGGAAGATCGGCGGTTTCGAAGGGGATTTTCCCCCCGGACCTCCCCGAAAACAGCCGGTCGATTTCCCGTGCCCCCGGGAGTTCCCTATCCAGAAACAGCGCGGACGAGAGAAGCGATTGGGCCAGTTCCCGCTCCTTCCGGGACCAGGCGGAGATCGCCCGGCAATAGAGAGCGAGAGCCTGCCTTTCCGCCTCCCGCACAAGCGAAAAATCGCTTCCGCACCGCCGGCAGACAGGTCCCGTTTCCAGGGAAGAGCGGCAACCCGGACAACGCCTCCCGCCGCCGGAGGACATCCCCTACGCCTCCAGATAGAAGAGAAGGTCCTCGAGATCCCCGGCGGCCTTGAGCAATTCTTCCTCCGGACCGTCCGCTTGGTCGATCATTCCGGAGACGCGTTCGATCAGATCCTCCCTGTCCTCTCCGTCCAGGCTTCCCGCGAGAAGACGGTCGGCGCGCTCCCTCAGGGAACGTATTCTTTCGGAAAGTGCGGAGCTCCCGGGGGCGGCCCCTTCGGCAAATTTTCCGGATCCTTCCCCAATAAGGCCGACGATCCTTTCCCGGGACCGGTCGAGCTCCTCCTGTCCGAGAGGCGCGATCGTCCGCTCGATATCGATGGAACACTCGAGCCCCGTCTCTTTCTCGCGGGCGGTGACGCGGAGGAGGCCGTCGAGATCCAGGGAAAAGGAGACGATGACGAGATTTTCGCCTTGGGGGAGAGGGCGGAGTCCCGTCACCAGGAACTGTCCGATTTCGATGTTTTCGAGAGCGTCCGGGTGCTCTCCCTGATAGACCGTGATCTCGACCTCCGTCTGGCCGTCGTGCGAGGTCGTGAACACCTCGCTCTTCGAGACGGGAATCGGAGAGTTCTTTCTGATGAGGGGGGCGAAGCATTTCGGGTATTCCATTCCGTCCGGAAGATAGCCCAGGACAGAGATGCCGAAGGTGTAGGGAGTGACGTCCACCAGGACCCTCGGAGCTCCGGTTCCCGCGATGAGGCTGGCCTGGATCGCCGCTCCCATGGCGACGCACAGATCGGGATCCACCTCGAAGCGCGGGACCTTGCCGAGATCCTCCGTAAGCCGCCGGACGATCAGGGGGGTCCGCGTGCTGCCTCCCACCAGGAGGATCTCGTCGATCTCCGAGACGGAGAGACGGGCATTCCTGATGGCGATATGAACCGCGTTCATGGTCTCGTCGATATAGTCCCCGATCATCTCTTCGTAGTCCGTCCGGGAAATCTCGAGAGAAAGATGGACCGGAACCCCGTCCTTTTCCGAAAGGTATTCTTCCGACAATGTGACGAAGGGAGCGGAGGACAAGGCGATCTTGGCCTCTTCCGCGGCCCTCTGGAGGCGGGCCATGACCGTGGGCATCCCCCGGAAGTCGGTTTTGTGGAGGCCTTCGAGATGCTCCAGGGCGCGGTCGACGATCTTGCGGTCGAAGTCGTCTCCTCCCAGATGATTGTTGCCGTGACTCGCCAGGACCTCGACCACCTCCCCTTCGATGTTGACGATCGACACATCGAAGGTCCCGCCCCCAAGGTCGTAGACGAGCAGCTTTCGGGCGGAATCCAGGCGCTTCTCGTAGGAAAGTGCGGCCGCCGTGGGCTCGTTCAGGATGCGCACCACCTCGAGCCCCGCGATTTCTCCCGCTTCGCGCGTCGCCTGCCGCTGGGCATCGGAAAAGAAGGCGGGAACGGTGATGACGGCCTTTCCGACCGTCTGTCCCAGATGGGCCTCGGCCGCCTGCTTCAGACGGGCGAGGATCATGGCGGAAATTTCCTGGGGAGTGTACTGGTTCTCCCCCATCGCGACCTTCCCGAACTCTCCCATGCGCCGCTTGATGGACCGGACAGTGCGTTCCGGATGCAGGATATACTGGTTCCTGGCCGCCTCTCCCACCAGGAGAGTTCCGCTGTCGCCGATCCCCACCACCGACGGAAGAATCCGGGAATTCCCCGAAACGGGGATGACCTCCACCCTTCCGTCCCTGACCACGGCCACCTCGGAGTTTGTCGTCCCCAGGTCGATTCCAACGATGACACCATCCATTGACATTACCCCTTTCCTTTTTTGTTCACGACGACTTCGGCCACCCGCAACAGATCCCCGTCAATGAAGAAGCCCTTTCTTATCTCCCGGACCACGACCCCCTCCGGAAGGTCTTCCACCGATTCGGCCGTCACCGCACGCATGATTTCCGGATCGAGCGCCCTCCCGACGCTGGGAAAGGCCCGGACCCGGAAGCGGGCGAGAAAGTCGTCCGTGCGGCCCAGAGTGAGGGAGAGACCCTCCGAAAGACTGTCGATGAGGCGGGCTTCCCTCGAAAAGAAGCGGGAAAAAAAGGAGGTTTTCCGGGAGGAAAGAGCCTCCACCCCCGATTCAAGCCGGTCCCGGAGATCGAGGACCCCCAGAAGAATCTCCCGCTCCGCCTGCCGTCTGGCCTCCGGAAGTTTCTCCTTCGCTCTTTCGAGATCCCGGGAGAGCCGGTCGTTTTCCTCCTTCAGGAGTTCCGAGTATTGGCGGAGCTCCTGAAGGAGACCTTTCGACTGCCGCGTCCCGGTCCGCACCTCGTTTTTCAGAAGGGCCATTTCGGTCAGGAGAACCCGGAGATCCGGGGGGGACGGCTCCTCCGGAGCCGGAGAGTCGAAATCGTCCAGAGAATCGAGACATGCCCGAAACTCCAGGACGAGCCCTTCCTTTTCCTCCTGGGTCACTTCTTGTCCAGGACCCGGACGATCGTCCTTTCCTCCGGCCGGTGCGGAACAAAGGATCGCCGCAGCCGGAAAAAGAGATCCTCCGGAGTGGGGGCGGTTCTGTCGAACATCTCGTATTCCAATCTTTTTTTCAAGGTTTCGATCTTTTCGTACGCCGCACGGATGGCCTCGAATCCCGAAGGGTCGCGCTCGGGCGGACAATTGCGCACGGCGGCGATATAGGCGGCCCGGATCTCGGCGTCGCCGGCCGCCGGCGAGATTCCGAGAATTTCATAAGGATCTGTGATCAAAGGTTCCTCCTTCGAATTCTCCCTGACGGGAGAGGACAGGGGACATCCTAAAGGAGATCGTAGAACCGCCCGATGAGCCGGACAAATTCCTCCGCCTGCCGTTTCCTGTTCCCGGAAAATCTTTCCCGGACCTCGCGGACCGTATCGTGCCCGAGAACGTTCTGGGCGATGACCTGGATCCCCTCGTATTCCTTTGCCTTCAAGGCCCATTTGAGATCGGCCATCAATTCGTCGAAGAGCGCCCGGTCTTCTTCGGGATCCCCCTCCGTCTCCTGGTCCTTTATGAGCCTTTCCATGAAGTCGGTGATCCGGGCGGCCGTCCGGAGATCTCCCCTGGAATTCGCTTCCTGGAAGGCGACGAAAAGATTCTTGTTGCGGGTTTCTCCGAGTTCCTCCATGGATCGGGGAGCCGCCGCCAGGACAGACAGGAAGGTGAGAAGAGGATCCTTCCGGTGGATCGCCAGCCCGTTCCCGGCAATTTTCCCTGCCAGCCCGTTCTCGCCGTGTTTCAGGAGCGCGTCGCAGACCGCGCCGATCTCCTCCGCGGAGAGGCCCTTGAGAGAGATCTTTTCGAGCCTGGGCCGAAGGAAGGCGAGCGCCGAACCGACGCTCCGGTCGGATGAGGCCTCCTCCGAAAGGCAGGCCGCGAGATCGACCAGTTCCCTCGCCGGATGTTTCTTCCGGGACGAAAGATCCGCCTTCGGCAACAGCTTCTCCCTGGACAGGTTCAGCCTCTCGGCTTCCGCCGCAAGGAGAAAAAGGTCCGGAAGGGAGATCCCGTCCTTCCCGGAAAGGCCGGGGAAGAGGGGCCCGGAGGTTTTCCCCTCCTTCGCGCCAGAAAGGGCTTCCAGGAGTTGAAGTCTCTTCCGGTCCTCCTTTTCGCAAAGCAATGGGTCGGCGGCGGCAAGTTCTTTTCGCGCTCCCGGGAAGAAATCCCCCCGGATCAGCTTTCGGGCCTCGTCGAGATGGGCCCGTCCCTTCTTCCTTCGGACCTCCGCGTTGGAAGGATCGATCACGAGAATCCTGTGGCAAAAAACGATGGCTTTTTTGTGGGCGCCGGTCCGGCCGGCATGCTCCGCGGCCAGCATAAGGACCTCGGGATCTTCCGGTGAGAGATCGAGAAGCGTGACAAGGGTCTGGCCGCAGGAGCGGAGATCGGAACTCTCAAGAGAAATCCGGGCGAGCCAGAGGAGGGTCTCCCGGTCGTAGGGGTCGAATTCGAGGCTTCTTTTGAAGAATCCGGCCGCCTTGGCATTCTGGCCTGGATCCGTTCCGGGAGAATAATTCGACCGCAATCCCGTTCCCAGACGCCGCAAGATCAGCGCGACCTCTTTTCCGGCCCGGACCCCTTCGGCTTCCGCCAATTTTTCTGCGACGATCTCCCACCCAAGAGTGGCTCCGTCGAGATCTCCCCTCTGTTCGGCCTGAAGGCTCCGGATCCGGTCGATTTTCCAGGACGGAAGTCCCGGAAGAAGAGAGGGAAGGGAGGACGCTTTCTCCGGCATGTGGACCAGAAGCCTTGGCACAAAGGCGTCGAGCAGGTCTTTCGGGAGATTGCGGCGATACTTCTCCAGAATGGAGAAGAGCTTTCGGGGGGTGTCCGCCCCGGGGGAGGCCAGCTCCGACGCAAACGGAACCAGGTCTCCGGGACATCCCCACAATTCGAGGACCAGCTGCCGTCCTTCCGGAGACAGGGCGGAAAGAGCCGAAAAACGGTCCTTTTCCGGAAGCGCGGCCGTCCGGACAGCCAAAACGAGAGGGTCGAAGGGCCCTCCGGCAGGGATCCGGGAAAGGATCCTCCCCGCCTCCTCCGGCTCCTTCCCGACGACAGACAAGGCCTTCAGGAGGAGCTTCCATACGGAAAAGGGGGAGCGGAAAGGAATTTGTCCCAGCAAGCCGTCCATCAGGTCGAATTGCCCGGTCGCGAAGCGGGAAAGAGCTTCGCGCGCCAGACGGCAGTGGTCCAGGAAAGGCGTTCCGGAAGGAAGGGCGGAGAATTCTTTTTCGGGAAGACAGAAGAGGGGGAGAAGCAGTATTTTTTCGATCTCCTCCCGCCTGTCGGTCTGCTCCGGGTCGGAAAGGAGTCGCAGAAGTTCGCCCGCATTCATTTTCTTTGCGGCAAGGATCCAGTCGAAGTAAGGTCCTTGGGCCAACGGCTTTCCGCATATTCGGCTGCGGTTTTGCCAAACGCCGAGAGCCTCTTCGAACATCCCCTTCCCGGCGAGTTCCCGGGCGCGTCCTTCGTAGGCCCGGGCCAGACCTTCGACCCAGTCCGGGTTCCGGTCCAGGTCGAGAAGCTTTTTGTAATGCTCGATGGCCTCGCGGAAGCGTCCTCGTTCCAAAAAGGAAGCGGCTTCGGAAATCAGGCGCTCCGGAGTCACATTGCGGTCGTTTTTTTTCTTTCCATGAGATTTTCGAGAGGTCAATCTGACGATCCGTTTTTAAATTTTTTCGTCGCCGCGTTTAACAAAACCACCCTCATCCGGAAAAGATCCCACGATTCCCTTTCCCGGAAGTTCGGAATCTTCCTCGCGGATCGGCCTGCCGTTTCTTGTCGGGGACATTTTTCCGGAAGCTTAGGATCCGGAGATCGACTGGAAAATCGGGATTTTCCAGCGCTCGCAAAGCCCGGGAGGATAGCACGGTCATCAGGACTTTCATGACGATCCTATCACTTTTTTTTCCGGTTTTCGAGAGATTGGCTGAAGCCGCGGTGGCTTTGAAATCATAATCGAGACCCGACGAGTTTCGATATTACACGCCACGGCCTCCCTCTGACTCCAACCCCGCTGCCAGTTCCTCGGATGCGCCCTGGCTTCGAAGACTTCTTCATCGTCCGCGAAGCCGGGGCTCCCCTCCTCCTTACTCGGATCTGTTCCTTTCAGTGGTCGATCACGGTCCCGATGGAGGGATGGGCCCGAAGCCGGTCGATATTCCCCCGGACCCGGGAGAGGAAGAGGTCGAGGGCGGCCGGATCCGGCTTCTGCCAGTGGGTATAGGCGACCAGGACCTTCCGGTACCAGGGCTTTTCGAGGGTTCCCCCCTCCCCCTTTCCGGCCTCGGGTCCCAGGCCGTCTGCGATTTTCCGGATCAGGACTCCCGTCCGGGACTCTGTCCATCCCGAGACCACCAGATGGAACACTCCCGGCGGTTCCCCGAAGATCGCCATGGAATCCCCGGCCAGACGGCCGATTTCGCCCACGACGAACTCTCGTGCCCGGAGGGACTCCTCCCCGTCGTCCTCCAGAAGACGGACTTTCGCCGGATCGTCGAAGAGAAAGGAGATCACCCCGACCGGGGTCCTCTCCGCCTTTTCCTCCGGGTCCTGGGAGAGCTCGAAGAGGATCTCCTTCATCTGGAGGAAGCTCCGGAGTCCGGACGGGTCGGGGAGAAGAAAGTCGATCTCGGGGGCCGACAGGGCGTCGACCAGAAGGACCAGGGGCTCCCCCTCCTCCCCCGCGAGGGGAAGGAGCATCCGGGTCCGGACCTCCCCCTCCCCCAGCGGTCGTTCCACCAGGGACTCCTCCGGATTCTCCGGAATCCTCCTCTCCCGGAAGGTCCGGACCAGGCCCCCTTCATCCTCGACGATCTCGTCCGCCACCGTCCATTCCCCTCCCTCCGCCCCCTTTTTCAGGAGCTGGGCCCGGATCAGCACCCGTCCCTTCCCGCGTCCGAGGCGATCCTTCATCGCCCGAAGGATCGCCGTCCGGGAGGAGCGAAACCGGGCCCAGCGCTCCCCCAGGCCCCGGAAGATCTCCGCGGGATCCTCCGGGGCCTCGCGGCCCTCCCCCGCCGGAAGGGAGCCCCGGAGGGCGAGATAAAGAACCGCGACCCCGGCCAGAAGGATCCCGGCCAGAAGAACTCCCCGCCTTCCGGGAGAAAGGACAAAGGAGAAGGGGCGGACCTCCTCTTCCTTCCTTTTTCCGGGAGCGCCGGAGGAGGAGTCCTTCGGAAGGCCTGAAAAAAGGGTCTCGATCTCGGGAAAGGCCGAAAGGGGAACGGGAGAGGCGCCGGGGACGAGGGAGCGCGCCAGGGCCAGCTTCCGGCGAAGTCTGTCGAGACGGCCTCGCAGGAGCCGGTCCTGGCGGGAGCGGGCAGGGCCTCCGCAGGCCGCCCAGGCCTCCTCGCGGGTTTTGAATTTGTCCAGAAGGAAGTCGAGCCGGTCGTAATTGAAGGAGGCCGCCCGGCGGGAGGACTCGAGGAAACGGTGGATCTTCGCCATGGAACGGACCAGATTCCGGCCGGCCTCCGCGCTGCAGGAGGGCGACCCGGCCCGGGCCGGAGTGGCAAAGACCAGAAGGAGCAGCAGAAGCATTGCAGGGCGTGTCGGGGCAGCCATCGCCGGTCATCTCCTCCCGGTCCTCCCGGACGGGTTCCCTCCGGGCCGGCCCCCCCCCGCAAAGCACGGGCGGGAGGTTTTTCAGCCCCGGGAGAGGCTCTCGGCCAGAAGATCGAGCTCTTCCGGGGTTCCCCGGTCGAGAACGGCGAGGAAATCCAGCCCGGTACGTTCCACAAAGGAGCGAAAGTCCTCCCCATTGTGGCAGGCGCTCTCGTAGAAGGCAAGAAGACGGCCCAGGAACGGAGCCACCTGGTCTTTGAGCAGCTTGACGCCGGTTCGCCGGTTGACCGTGAGCTCCCCGGCCATCGAGCCTCCCAGGAGAAGCTCGAAGCCGTCCTCCGTCCCGTGGTCCCCGTTCTTGCCCTGGATCCCGGAGAGGCCGATGTCGGCAATCCGCATCTGTCCGCAGTCGTTGGGGCATCCGGAGAGATGGATGTAGGGGACCGGGGAAAGCTTAGGGAAGCTCCCGGCCAGGGAGGAGGCGACGGAGGCTCCCAGCTCCTTGGTCTCGGCCAGGGCCAGGCGGCAGAAGGTCTTTCCGGTGCAGGAGACGGTCCGGGCGTCGAATCCGGGCGCGAGAGAGAGCCCCGCGGATCCGGCCTCCCGGACGAAGTCCGCCGCCTGTTCCGGGGAAATGCCGGAAATGACGAGGTTCTGCTGGGGGGTGAGCCGGATGTCTCCCGTGCCGTAAGTTTCGGAGAGAGCGACGATCCGGTCGATCCGGTCCGGGTCGAGGACCCCCTGGGCCACCGAGAGACCGGCAAAGAGGCGCCCGTCCCGCTGGGCGTGGAGGCCCAGGTGGTCCCGGCCGGTCCGGCCGACGAAGGAGTCGGGGACGACGGGGGCGAGGTCCGGAAGGGATTGTCCCATAAGGCGTTCGAGTTCGGCAGAGAAGGAGTCGGCCGTCCAGCCGTGCTCGAGGAAGAGGAACTTGAGCCGGGCGCGCTCCCGGCTCTGCCGGAGCTCGTCGCGGTCCCGGAAGAGGGTCGCGATGGCGACGAGGGCGGGGACGACCGTCTCCGGGGCAAAGAAGCGCGGGAGAAGCCGGGAGAGATGGGGCCGGGTGGCCAGTCCTCCGCCCACCCGGAAGGCGTACCCGGGGCCGTGGACGGGATGGGCGACCGGAAGGATCCCCACGTCGTTGATCTCGGGGTAGGTGCAGCCGCAGGGGCAGCCGGCGAAGGTGATCTTGAACTTCCGGGGGAGGTTGTAGAAGAGGGGGTTCCCGTTGAGGGCGCCGTCGATCCCGGCCAGAAGCTCCCGGTCGGCGGCCCGCTCCGGGACCATGAGATCCGAGACCGGGCAGGAGGTGATGTTCCGGGTGTCGTCGCCGCAGGCGCCCCGGGTCGTGAGTCCGGCTTCGGCCAGCCCCTCGAAGAGCGGCCGGAGGTCCTGGGGGCGGACCCAGTGGAGCTGGATGTTCTGGCGGACGGTGATGTCGGCGGTTCCCCGGGCGAAGCGGCGGGAGAGAGATCCTATGGCCGCCATCCGGGGAGCGGTGAGCCGCCCCCCGGGAATCCGGATGCGCACCATGAAAAAGTCGCTTCCGCCCCCCCGGACCCCCTGTCCGTCCCCCTGGGGGTAGATCCCCCACCACCGGGTCCGGACATCGAGATCCTCCCGGGAGAGGCCGCCGGGGCCCCGGTCCGCCCCGGCCAGGATCTCCTCGAGGAGCTCCCAGGGGTTGGCCGATCCCTTGATCCGTTCGTGGCGGGCGACCTTCGATTCCGCGACTGGCTGTTCCATCCGTCCTCCTTTTAAGTTATAAAATTAATAACTATATAACATATAAAAAAAGGAGTGTCAACAGGCCAAAACGGACCCGGGAAATCCCCCGAATTCCGCCTTGGGCGCGAAGCGAGGGAAACCCATGAAATCTGGCCATTCATGGCGAATCTTTCTTGACTTTCGGACCCTGTTTTAGGATAGTGGGAAGACAATCGGATCAGGATGCACCTCTCATCGGGGAATCAAGGAGTCAAGGGATACGGGTGTCTAAGCTTTCCATGGCGAGGGTTCGCCACGAGTGCCGCAGCTGGTGGCGGGGTCTGACCAGCGCCTCCCGTGTCCTTTTGTCCGAAGGGAGAGATTTGTCGGCCTTCCGGCCGAACGGGATCCTCCTTCTCCTCGCGATGGTCTCTTTTGCCGCCTGCGGCAATCCCCCCTCGAATTCGAACAACATCAACTTTCCCTACGGGATGGCGGTCTGCTCGACGGCCTCCTGCAATGTCTCTCCCAGTCCTCCCGCCGGCTCCACCGCGAAGGTTCAGTTTGCCGCCGTGACGAGCTACGGCTCGCGTCAGATCCTCATCTTCAACGGGTCGGCCTACGACACCACCAGCGGCTTCCTGGTCTCCCACAGCTCCCTTTCGCCCACGGCCACCCTCTACAATTCCCTCCAGGGTCCGGACGGATTGCTGATCTCCTCCCAAGGCTTCACGACCGCCAACGGCACCCCCTGCCCCGCGCCGGTTCTCTACGGAGCCGACGGCATCGGCAACAAGATCGGCATCTGGTGCAATTTCAATCCGGCACTGACCTCCAATCCCGGGCCCACGATCACGATCGCCTCCAACCAGTTTGCCGCGCCGGAGGGCATGGCCCTCGACTGGGTGAATGCGAGCGGGACACCCCTTCCCGCCCCCATTCTCTTCGTCGCCAACCCGGGCTCCTCGAACATCCTGGCCTTCGACCTCTCCCAGATCGGGGGATCGGGGACGGTTTCGCTCTCCCCCTCCGGCCAGCTCCTTCCCGGAACGAACGGGGGGCTTCCCTTCGGCCAGCCGGCCAACAACACGGGACTCAACGGACCGGCCTTCGTGGCCTTCTCGAATTCCAAGAACACCCTCTTCGTCTCGAACACCGGAAACTCCCAGGTGAACATCTACGGGAACGGCTACTGCGTCGGGGTGAACCTCGAGTCCTCCTCCAAGACGGGGTGTGCCTCCACGAACCCGAACATTCCCCCCACGGACTGGCTGAGCGGGGCCAACACCTATCTCTCCTCCCCCGTGGGGATCCGCTACTACCAGGGGTCGCTCTACGTGGCGGACTTCGCGGCCAACGCGGTCCTGATCTGGGACAACCTGACCACCGGGGGCGACATTCCCCCCACCCGCCGGCTCGCCGGGGGGAACACGGGCTTCAACGCGATCTACGCCCTGGCGATCGACGACAACCCCGCATCCCCCCCGGGGAACATCTTCTATCTGACGCAGGTCAACTCCGGCAATCTCCTGGGGTACAATAACGCGACGACGGTTTCGGGAAACGTCGCTCCGACCTTCACCATCAACGTGACCAACCCGACCCTGAGCTCCGGGAACGGAAGCGGGGGCGGGACGACGGGGTATCCGGGCTTTCCGTAGGACGAGGCGCAAGGGAGACGCGATGACTGGACAGACGACTATTCCGAGGATGACGTGACAGGAAAACACATGGATTTCCCTTTCCGGAGACGGGGCCTCCCTCTCCTTTCGGGGCTCGCGGTCGCGGCCGGACTCCTTCTCTCCTCCTGCGGCGGGGGAAGCAGTTCCTCCGGACCGGCGCCTCCCCTTCCGAACGGACAGATCGGATCGATCGGCCTTCTTCCGAGCTATGGCCCGGCGAACTGCTATATTTCGGATATTAAAGCATGTTCAACAACGAGTGGCTCTGTCGGGGCCAATGCCATCACCGCCCTGGCGGCGGCCACGGTCGGGTCCGGGACCTCGGCGACCAATGTTCTCTACTGGGGAGACAGCGGGGGGAATATCTATTTTCTGTCGAATCCGACATCTACGTCCCCGACGACTATTTCTTCTTCTTCGAATTCCTGCGGCAGCTCATTGAACACCAAGATCCTCTCCCTGGCGGTCGTGCCGTCCTCGACATCGCCGGAGCTCTTCTATGCCACCTCGGGGGGGGTCTATGAAGGGACTCTCACCCCGGGAACAGGGGCCTGCAGCAGCAGCTCTGGCACCCTTATCACCTCCTCCTATACCGGTTCCCTGACCTATACCACCGGCCTGGTGATCGGGGTGACGGGAGGCGCCCGGTATTTTTCCTGCTCGACAGGAACTTCACCTTCCTGCTCAGCCTCCCCGACACCGCTCCCCGGCCTGGTGGACACCTCCCCCCGGATCACGGCCATCGCCTCCGACCCCCAGTATCCGACGATCGTCTATGTCCTGGCGATCGGGGTCAACACCGGGCGGATCTATGCCTACCAGGTCGGCTCCGGCGGGACCCTGACCTACCTTACCAACTATTCGGGCACCGAGCTGAACGGCCCTTCCGGGATCGCCCTGTTCGAGGGGAAAACCGGAACCCAGAATTTTTGCACGATCGGACCCTGCACCTTCATGGACGTGACCAACGCGGGGAACACCACGATCACCCAGTATGTGGTCACCTATTCCTTCTCCGGAAACACGCCGAACGGGGTCTCGATCAACCAGTTCAACAACGCCTACTACAACTGCGATCTCGTGAACCCCGGACCCATCGCGGCCATTCCCCTTCCGGGGACCTCCGGGACGCTCAATGTTCCCGATGTCTTCGTGGGGGAAAGAGGGATGGGGACGGTTCCCTGCCTGGGACTCACCTCGGCGGGCTCCTTCGGAAACAACATCACGGCCTACGCCGTCACCAATGAATAGACGCCGGATCATGCGCCGACAGACAGCGGAAGAAAATGGCCGGAGATGCCATGATTAGGAGGAGGGAGAGACTCTCCCCGCGGGAGCTCCGACACACCGGGCGACAGGGGCGCGCGAGCCTCCTCTTCCTCCTCCCGCTTCTCTTCCTTTTCCTTCTCCCGGGCTGTTCCGGGTCGACCAACTTCTCCGGATCGACCCCCGCCCTTCCGAACGGTCAGACGGGCTCGGTCGCTCCCCTGGGGGCCGCCCCCGGAAACTGCTACGTCTCCGACAGTTCCTCCGCGGCCTGTTCCACGACTCAAATAAAGGGGTCATACGGAATCACTGCCCTGGCGACGGTGACCTATGGAACCACTCCCACCAGTGACTTGTTTGTGGGGAACGGTCATGGAAATATCTCCTACGTGACCGTTCCGGCCTCCTCCAAACTCCCAACAACCCCAACAACATGTATTTCGAGCACCGGACCCGCGATTTCCTCCCTGGCCCTGATCCCGACAACCACCTCTGCCGGGACGCTGTTCTATTCCACATCGGCGGGAGTCTTCACCCTTAGCACCTCTTCTTGTTCTTCTTCTTCCCCTACTTCTATTAAATCCTCCTCCGTCCTCACCTATATTGCTAATCAGATCGTGGGCGTGACCACGGCCGGCACCTACTTTACCTGCACCGGCGGCACCCCGTCCTGCACCTCCCAGGGACCCCTTCCCCATTTCAAGGGAGCCACCGTCAACGTGACGGCCATCGCCTCCGATCCCCAGTATCCGGTGGTCTATGTGGCCACCAGCACGAACGGATCCTACGCCGTCAACATCTATTCGGTCTCGGGAACGACCCTCACCTTCCTCGGAAGCTATTCCGGAGGCGAACTCTCCGCGCCCGTGGGGATCGCCCTCTTCCACGGCCCCAACCCCGCCCAGAACTACTGCACCGGAACGACGGGCGGCTGCAATTTTCTCGACGTGCTCAACGCCGGGTCCGACGCCATCACCCAGTACGTCCTGACCTATACCCTCTCCTCCGGAACCCCCACCGGCGTCTCTTTAAACCAGTACAACGGGGCCTACCTGGGGTGCGAGCTCTTCGATCCCTCGGCCCTTGCGGCCATTTCCGATCCGGCCCTTGGCGCCCCGGCGGTCTTTCTGGGAGAGAACGGCACCTCGTTCGGTCCCTGCCAGGGGGTTCCCTCCGGAACCTCCTTCGGCAACAACGTGACGGCCTATACCGTCAATGGAGAATAGAGACCCTCCCGGATCCGGAGGCCCCGATGTCCCGACCCTCCCCGACCCCCGTCGAATCCCTCCTCGACCGCTTCGAGGAAGAGCTCCTTCTGGCCCAGGGAAAGTCGTCCAACACGGCGCTGGCCTATCTCTCCGACCTCCGGGCGATCGCCCGGTTTCTTGCGCCCTCGGGCAAGACCCTCCTGACCTTCGAGCCGGAGGATCTCGCCCGGTATTTTTCCGACAGGGAGGCGCTCTCCGCCCGCTCCCGCTCCCGGATCCTCTCCTCCCTCAGGACCTGGTCGCGCTTTCTCGAGGCGGAAGGCCTCCGGAAGGACCCCACGGAGGAGATCGCCTCTCCCAAAATCCCCCGGACCCTTCCCAAGGTCCTCTCCCAGGAGGAGATCGCCCGGCTCCTGTCGGCCCCGGACACCAGACGGGCCGAAGGAGTCCGGGACCGGGCCCTCCTGGCCTTCTTCTACGCCTCGGGACTTAGGGTCTCCGAGGTGGCCGCCTTTCCGGCCGACCGCCTCGACCCAGCCACCGGAGCGGTGCGGGTCACCGGCAAGGGGGCCAAGGAGCGGATCTCCTTTCTCGACAGGAATTCCCTCGATCTCGTGCGCCAGTACTGCGAGTCGGTCCGTCCTCTCTTTGCCCCCCGCTCTCCCGAGCTTTTCCTGGCCCGCGACGGATCGCCGCTGTCCCGCCAGGCGCTCTGGACCCTGATCAAGAAGTACGGGAAAAAGGCCGGAATCACCTCTCCCCTCTCGCCTCATGTCCTGCGCCACTCCTTCGCCACCCATCTCCTCGAAAAGGGCCTCGACATCCGCTCCATCCAGCTTCTCCTGGGCCACGAGGACATCCGCACCACCGAAATCTATACCCATGTCTCCCTCGCCCATCTCCGGAAGACCCTGGAGGAGCATCACCCGCGGGGAAAAGCGACAAAACCGGAGCCGGACCCCGACGGGCCCCCGCCCTCTTCCCCATGAAGGGTCGGGCGGCCTTCCGTCGAGGCTTGGCCGTCCCGGCAGAGGTGATCGCCGAGAGGATTGATCCCCTTCCGTCGCAGGGAAGACGGTCCTGGATCGTGTCGATGCTCGGACACCTGTATGCCGCGACCAACAAATCTTAACAACCACCAGCTAAAGCTGGTGGGTTCGTATTACGGACTGGAAGTCCGGATACGCGTCGGCTGAACGACGCGTCCTACTCCCCTTCTATCTTGAATTCATCATTGGGGCGCGGTTCAAAATGATGTTCCAAATAGCTCTTGATCATCTCTTCCGTAATCGCCCCCACCGTCGCACAAAAATATCCCCGCGCCCAGAAATGCTGCCCCCAGTACTTCTTTCTCAGATGCGGGAACTCCTCAAACAGCTTGCTCGTTGTCCGCCCTTTCACCCGCCTCATGATCTCGCTCGGCGCCATCGTCGGCGGACAACTCACCAGCACGTGCACATGGTCCGTGCTTACCACCCCTTTGATGATCCGGATCTCAAACGCTTCGCACGTCTCCCGGACCAGTGCACGGACCCGCTCTGCCACCTCTCCACTCAAGACCTTGTACCGATACTTCGTCACCCATACGAAGTGATACTCGATCTGAAATATCGTGTGGCTTCCATACCGGTACTCCATGCTGCACCTCCCTCTTGCAGCATAGTATAGTAGCTAAAGCTGACCGGCTAAAGCCGGTGGTTTTAACCTTGTGTATGGACAATAAAAGGGTATCCGGATTCTCTGATTGATCTGGGTTCAGAGCTCTTCATTTTCGATCAGGGCCAGAAGTGTTGATCCATCCACTCCAAGAGCGATGTCCTCGGGTTCGAATTCAGTTGATGCCTGCCGTCATCAAGTCCCCCGTCAGAAAGAGCCGGTTTTCCAAAGACTTGCTCTCCGGAACGGGTTCATCCGATGGGCTTCGTGGCGGACGAACAGGATCCGGGCCCGGAGCACGTCGAATCTGTTTTCTCTCCCCACCGGAACGCAAGATCGTCCATAAAGAGACCCCTCCAAGGATTTCATGAAAGGCATCCCGGACATTCTCCCCTTGATCGCCGGCGATATTGACAATAATGAATTCTTAAATATACACTATATACATATATTGAATATCGGAGGATTCATTATGGTGAAGTCGTTTCGCATTGAGAATGCCTTGAGAAAACTTGGACAGGATATCGGGGATGCCCGTAAACGCCGCCGTATTCCGACGACATTGATGGCTGAACGGATGGGGGTGACTCGGGTCACTCTGAGCCGGATCGAGAAAGGGGATCCCAATGTCAACATGGGAGCGTATGCGATGGCGATCATGGTTCTTGGAAAGATCGAGGATCTTGAAATGCTGGTCGATCGCACGAAGGATCCCTTGGGTCTCGATATGATGGAAGAATCTCTTCCGAAGAGGATCCGTCTTCCACGTTCCGGAAAAAAGGCGATGGGGTCGTCCGATGCCTGATTATTTCATCGGCATTGAAATTGAGGGGAAGACCATCCCCGTTGGGACACTCGCTGTTTTCGAAAATCGGGGAAAGGATTTCACCAGATTTCAGTACGATAACGCCTGGATTGAACATCCTTTAGGCTTTGAGATCGATCCGATGCTTCCCCTCGTGAAGGGATTTTCTTTCAGGGACTCTCGCTTGCCGGGGGCCTTTCAGGACATTTCCCCCGATCGTTGGGGGCGTCTTTTGCAGGAAAGAGCGAAGTCCGGTTACATTTCGGACATCGGGCCCATGATCGGAGTCAGCGATTCCATGAGGTTGGGAGCGATTCGGATCAGCCTGGCGAGCGACCCGGAAAATTATTTGTCGCCACATGCGAATATCCCGAAATTCGTTATGATTTCAGAATTGATGGAGGCGATCCGGAGGGTTGAAGAGGATGCCGAGACATCGGAAGACCTCCGGATGCTTCTTGATCCCGGAGCGTCCCTTGGCGGGGCCAGACCGAAGGCGATTGTTCAGGACGGCGGTGCGATGTGGATTGCCAAGTTCCCTTCTCAGGGAGATTCACGGAGAATGGCTCTATGGGAGGCCATGATGTTGAAGATGGCCGGGACTGTCGGAATAAAAACGCCTGAATTCAAAGTGATCATTATTTCCGAAAGAAGTCCCGTCCTTCTGGTCAGGCGCTTCGACAGGACGGAGGGCGGAGACCGGATACACTTCATGTCGGCCATGACGATGCTTGGTCGTGACGAACAGAGTGCGAACCTTGGAAGTTATATCGGAATCGTCGATGCGATGACGGTGAAATCCGCAAATCCGGGCGAAGATGCCAAACAACTTTGGAAAAGGATGGTGTTCAACGTCCTGACCGGCAATACGGATGATCACTTGCGGAACCATGGTTTTTTGCGGACAACAAAGGGATGGGTGCTTTCTCCGGCCTACGACTTAAATCCAACCCGTCTTGAGAAGCGAGCCCATGCTCTCTCGTTCGATGGCAAGACAAACGTCCCGGATCTTGAATTATGCCTGGCTCTTGCCCCTTATTTTCGATACGGAAGGGATAGCGAGGCCAAAAACGATTTGGAGCGCATTCGTGAAAGTGTTTCTGGGTGGAAACAGATGGCGAAGGAGATTGGGTTGGAGGCGAGAGAGATAACCCGGATGGAAAAAGCCTTTGAGATATCCGATCTCCCTCTCAAAATGAAGGGATCGCGAGTGAAGTGAGCAAACTCGGAAAGCTCCTGGAATCGATCCGAAAAAACTCTCTCGATGTTCGCTTCGAGGAGGCTTGTACGGCGGCCATGCCCTTGGGGTTCGAAGAAAAGGCGGAAAGGGATCCCATGTCGTTTTCGGTCGAAACGACACCAAGGATATCTTGAAATTTCAGAACCGGAGTGGCAGTATTCCAGCATACCAGGCGAGACAACTGATTAAGATGATTGAAAAATTTGGGAGCCTATCCTGAAAGACCACTCTACGCTGGAAGTCTTCTGGAGCGAGGAGGACAAGGGTTTTATCGCCATCGTCCATGAACTTGAAGGATGTTCCGCATGGGGAGAAACCCGCGATGCGGCTCTCCGAGAGGTCGAAACAGCCATCGGGCTCTGGCTTGAAGCGGCCAAGGAAATGGGCCGTCCAGTCTCCCTCCCTAACCCGCCCGCCCTCTCTTTTCACTCATCCTTCATCGCATCATTGAGAAAAAAAGATAAATCCGGGAGGAATTATCTGGAACAGGGACAGGAAACGGGCGGGCGATGGATTGCGAAAATTCGTGTCGGAAGTCATGGCCTATGGAAGGACAAAGGAAGAGGCCATTCGTAGCGTCGGAATCAGGCTCTGAAAACCTGGGCCGAACGATTGGAGCAAGGAGAAGTGGTCCGGGAAATACACACACCAGCGTCAGCTTAGGGGGGAGTGTTCATCCTCCTGTCGCCGTCATCCTTCCCCGGTGACGGGGGGGGATCCGCCATCAGAAGAGGGCACATGATCAAAGGACCGACAAAGACTTCCTTTCTCCCTTCAGGATCCCGGTGATGGCCCGTCCCCTCTCCGTCTGCATCCTCACCCTGAACGAAGAGGAAAACCTTCCCGGATGCCTCGCCTCCCTTGGCGATCTGGCCGGAGAAATCGTCATTCTCGACTCCGGAAGCACCGACCGGACCCGGGAGATCGCCGAGGCCGCGGGGGCCAGATTTCATGTGCACCCCTTCGACGATTTCGGCTCCCAGCACAACCGTCTCTTCGCCCTGGCCTCACAGGAGTGGATCCTGAACCTGGACGCCGACGAGCGGCTTTCCCCGGAGCTTCTGCGGTCGATCCGGGATACCTTCGACGATCCGGCCCTTCTCGCGAAATACCGGGGATTTTCCCTGGACCGCCTGAACTACTTCCTCGGGAAACCCATCCGCCATAGCGGATGGGCTCCCGATCCCCTCGTCCGCCTCTTCCGGAAGGATGCGGGGATGATGGAGCGCCGGAAGGTCCATGGGCGGATCCTCGTCGCGGGGGAAATCGGACGGCTTTCCGGCCATCTTGACCATTTCACCTACCGTACCCTGGACAGCTTTCTCTCCAAATCCACGAAGTATGCCAAACTTGCGGCCCGGGAGATGCAGGCGAAGGGGAAGAAGCCGTCCCTTTGGAGGCTCCTGACGCATCCGGCCGGAATGGCGGTCAAGATGTATGTGGTGCGGGCGGGATTTCTCGACGGACGGGAGGGGCTCTTCCTGGCGATCCTGTACTCCTACTACACCTTCCTCAAATACCTCTACCTGTACTACCCCGACACTCCCCGTCCGGACGGAAACCCGTAGGGGACCAAGACCCTCCGGACCCTTCCCGTCATTCCCCGGATCCCGGGAAAAGGGCGAAAAAGCGGGAAGCGATCGCATCGAGCACGCAAAGACCCTCTCCGGTCAGGACAAACGACTCCGTATCCGTACTGTCGATTCTGGCAAGGCCACTTCGTACGAACTCATCGATGGCTTCCTGCGCCTTTCCCGATTCCGTACGAGAAAGAAGCCATCGTACGGATACGCCGGAGAAGAGCCTCAGATTCGTATAAAGGTGCTCTATTTCTTCCTCTTCAGGAAGGAGAACCTCCCTGTGGCCAGTCGGATGCCGGTTCCCGGCGCCCGACATTCGTACGTAATCTACAATTGATAGTACGTTCTCGTATCGTACGATTCCAGTCTTCTGATGGGCCCCCGGGCCCAGCCCCAGGTAGTCGCCTCCCTGCCAGACATGGAGGTTGTGGCGGCAGACCCGCCCCGGATCCCTGGCAAAATTCGAGACCTCGTAGCGGAACCATCCCTGGCGCACGAGACCCGAACAGACCCGCCGCCAGTTTTCCGCCGCCGCCTCCTCCAGACTTTCCCCGGTTCTCCCCTGCTCCTTGCGAAGGGAGAGCACCGTCCTCTCTTCGATCACCAGGGGATAGACGGAGAGGTGGTCGAGGCCCCGGAGGAACAGCGCCTCCGCCACCTCGAGAAAGCCTTCGGAGTCGAAGTCCTCTCCCGTGCAGATGAAGTCCATGGAGAGGGAGGCCTCGAGGCGGGGGCGGAGGTCTTCCAGCAGAAGAACGGGCGAGAGATCCTCCGACCTCCGTCCGAGAAGCGCCATCGACGCCTTTCCCAGCGACTCGACCCCCAGGGAGAGGCGAAGGGACCGGATCGTCCGGAGCCGATCGACGATCTCCTTCGTCAGAGCCTCGGGACGGCTCTCGAAGGTGACCTCCCCCCCTTGTGGAAAAACTGTGGAAAGAATAGAGAGAAGACGATCGAAGTCCTCGACCGGCAAGGAGGTCGGAGAACCGCCTCCCACATAGAGGGAGACCGGAGGACGGGAGGAAAGAAAGGGCCGGACCCGGTCGACCTCCCGCGCCAGGGCGTCGAGATAGTCCCCGGTCAGCGAGCGGGAGGCCGAGACAGGAATGGAACAGTAATCGCACCGCTCGGGACAGAAGGGAACCTGCACATAGACCGCCGTTCCCGGCGGTCGCAACGTCCGGGTCTCTCCCGAATCCGTACGGAAATTCATCTGATTTGTCCTCACCCCCCGACTCCTTTTTCTCCACTTTACCCCAGAGGGAATCGGCAATCCAGTTTCAGGAAAAATCTCCCGGAAAACCGAAGAAAATATGATGAGGATTTGAGGATGTGTAAAAATTTAAATTCTTAAATTTTATTAATAAACAAAAAAAACCTTCAGTCAGATTTCACATTGCGATGACTATATTTATTTGCACCTTATTTTAAAGGGCAAGGATCGGCTTTTCTTCAAAAAAACGTATCCGTATGTTATGATTTTGCTCGAATTTCATATCGAACGAACGTCCATTAGTACAGCAATAACAGTACGTACGATATCAGGAGGAATCCGATGGACTACCGGTTGAGGGCGCAGGAATTTCTGGGGCGCTCCCGTATGGAGCTCGAGCGGCTGGCATCGGAGATGCGGACGATTGGCGAGATCGTCCGGCGCCTCGAGGCGCTTTTGGAGGATGAAAACGTCCAGGAGGTCCCCCGCAACCCGACCCCCGCCGCTCCTCCCCCCGCTCCCCCTTCCCCCACCGGCCCGTCTGGCCCGGGGATCCCTCCGGACAACAAAAAAGACGGACTCATTCCGGTGGGAGAAGTGGCCCTGGCCCTTCTTCGGGAGCGCGGGGAAGCGATGAGCCTCGATGAGCTGTTTCGGGCGATGGAGGGGCGTCCGGACGTGGCGCCCTCCCGGGACCTCAAGAACGCCATCCGGGTCGCTTTGATAAGGAGACGACCCCTGATCGTCTCCGAGCGGCGGGGGTGGTTCCGCTATGCCGGCGAGGAGCCGCCTCTCCCGCAGTCTGGAAGTCAGGGATCCGAAAATCTGGAATAACCGAAAGCTTTGCGAATAGCGAGGTCATACCTCCTTGGAAGCCGAGCATATCCTTTCCCGCCGACATCAAACGCACGGCCGTCGTGGAACCGGACTTCCGCACGCCAGGAGAGAAGGGCCCGAGGGAGTTCGGAGCGGGCCCCGGGGGTCGAAAGGTCCGTCCGGAACCCTTCCGGACCGGGAAGAACACGCCGAAGGCAAGAGCGAATTGCAGGCCGGGGAGCGGATCAGGAAGAACGACCGGAAGAGGGAGAGGATCGGCATAGGGGAGATAAATCGCGCCCCTGCCACACCACCCGGCATGGTCGAGTCGCAAAGACCCTTTTTCAGCTCTCAGCTCTCCGAGTGACGATGACTTCAGTAAGAGCTTGAGCCCCTGAAGTTCAAGGGGTAGTCTGGTGTTGTTCCCCAACAAACACCGATCCCTTGCCCCCGGAGACGCCGCCCACGCTTCGGGAGGCATCCGGATGACGACCAAGATGGGCGGCTTTCTCGGGCGCAAGGGGGACGGGGAACCCGGGACCGAAGTGCTCTGGAAGGGGCTCCAGGATCTCGAGAAGATTGCCGAATTTTGGGAAATTCTGGAGAGGATGCGCCGGGCCGCTCCCGCATCTTCTGTGCCCAAGCGCCGGAGATATGGGTAAAGGTCAGGTATTGAAGCGAACCAGCCTTTTTCCATGATATGCTTGTGCAAGAAGGAGGGGACTTTGGCGGTTTCGAGCATCGTCGACAAGAAGATCGTTTCTTCCGACGCCGAGCAACAGGCGGCGAGACGGATCTTTTGTGTCCTTTCCCGACACAGATCGGCCCTCTTCGACCGGTTCGGGCTCGATCGCCTGGCGGTCTTCGGATCCACGGTCCGGGGAGAACATCGAAGAGGAAGCGACATCGACATCCTGGTGCGCTTCAGACAGGAAAGGGCGAAGGACTTCGACTCGGAATCCTCCGACTATTATGGAGTTCTTTTCGAAATCAAGGAGGCTCTTTCCACTATTTTGAACCGCAAGCGGATAGATGTGAGCGACGAACGACATCTCTGCCCCCCGTACAGGGAATCCATCCTGAAAGAGGCGGTGGACGTTCCCGCGGCCGGCGAGTCCTTTGTTTTCGAGAAAAGAGGTCCCATGGAGAAAACGGTCAAAAAGTATTTCGAGGATATTCAGGAATCTTGCGCCGATATCAGGCAATTTCTTCAAAACAAAACATTAGAGGAATATCAATCCGACAAAATGTTGCGGCAAGCGGTCGAACGCAGTTTGGAGATTATCGGCGAAGCCGTGGGCAAGGCCTCGAAGATCGACCCGGCCGTCAAGGAGAATCTGCCGGAAGCCGGAAAGCTGGTCGGGCTCAGAAACCGGCTTATCCACGGATACGACTCCATCGTTCATCCGCAGATCTACCAGAGCGTGAAGGAACTCCTTCCCGACCTCGAACGAAAGGTCGACGAGCGTCTGATTATTCTGGCGAACCAGGAAAAGGAGCGGGAGTAAAAGAAGGAGGCTCCCGAACGATTCCGCCAGAGAGGCCGGGACGGGATGGGGTTCTGATCGCCGCCTCGATGCCGTCAGATTCAGGGTCACTTGCGATCCGGATCGCGCTTCGGACGGCACGCATGCTGGATTTTCGCATGGTCCGGAGACGAGGACGAGTCGTCGTCCGGAACGCCTCGCTTTCCCAGTGATCCGGATCAACTTTTAACCTGATTAGCACGATTGTTCCGCCAAGCGAAGCCAGCGCTCAGGACGGGGCCCTGTTCCAAGGGCAGCTGCAAGGAGCCGCACAGGCAGGGTCTTGAGCTTGAAGCGCCGGTTGAAGCGATAGGCA
>JAMCWM010000020.1 GCA_023481175.1 Nitrospirota bacterium | reverse complement strand
CCCCAGCTATTTTGCCGGAAGCTGTGGCGGCGGTCCCATCGAAATCATTCGCCAATACATCGAACAGCAGCAAACCCCTCACTGAATGTCAAAATTCCAGGACGGCTTTGCCGTCCGCGCTATCCTTCCCCGACATGAATGCCGAGGTTTGCCGCGCGACTCGATCATTCATCAGCAATTCAGGAAGAAAACACGGCAGAGAGGCGAATCGACAGGCCGGGAAGACGTGGGGACTCCAGGATATCCGTCTTGCAAAGTTCCAGCCCAACCGGATAGTGCCCATCGACGAGCCGGAAGACCTGAACGGTTTCCATTTCGGGATCGACGATCCAGTATTCGGGCACTCCGAACCGCTCGTAGAGGGAATGTTTCTCCTGCCGGTCGCGGAGAGAAGTTGGCGGGGACAGGATCTCGACAACGAGATCCGGAACACCTTGGATGTTCTGTTCCATGACAATGGCGGACCGCTCGCTGGAGACATAGACCAAGTCCGGCTCCACGTACTGAAGGAGAGAATGGGAAAAGATCACGTCGTAGGGAGTTTGGAAGATCTCCCCCATGAGGTGTCGAGAAAGAAAAGCATCGATAGCCCCAAGAAGTTTTCTGGAAATTCTTTAATGTTTGTTTGGTATTGGGCGCAGGGGTCATAGACAACTCTCCGTCGATCACCTCGTAACGCAGGGGCCCCCCTTCGGGAAGAGTCAGATGATCTTCGTAGGTCCATCCCCTCCGCTGGAATGGTTTTCCCGACTCCGTGACGCGGGCGATCCCGAGCGCAAGAACCGGCGATTGGCTGAAAAAGGCGTCGGCCCGGAACCGGCCGGACACCGGAAGCCGTCTCCGTCGAAACGTTGATGGCGCAGCTGCACCCTGACAGCCTTGTTCGGGGAGAGAACGCCTTTCCCGGAGAAACTCCGGGAGAAATCGGCCGCTCCTCCCGGAGCCTCCCTCCGCTTTCCCCCCCAAACGGCCGGCTCGTGCGATGCGGGCCAGCCTTTATCGGCCCCAAAACCTGGGAGACCGCGGCCGGACCCCTCTCTCACCCCGTGGTCCCGACCCGAAAAACTTCACAAAATCCTCCCGGTGGGTCTCGAAGATCTCCCGGTTCGAACGGATCGTCTCGATCGCCTGGTCCACGTCCTGCTCCTGGCCGCGCTCGTCTATATGCTGCTTCAATACTGCATGAGGAAGGCGGGCGTGCCTTTCGACCGCCCTCCCCGAGGTCTTCTCTCGAACCCCACCAGCCGGGAGGCCCTCCAGCATCTCTCTCACTCCACGGTCATCCGCATGGGGGACGGAGCGCGGCAGATCCAGATCCCGTCCGACTACAAGAACGGGTTTATCAGGTTCTCCGCTGGGCCGGCTTCGATCCGTCGATCTATGTCGTGCCCTACCCGCGAAGAACGGGGCGGGATCTCCACGGACGGCTTCCAGATCCCCTCGCCCAAGCCCCTCCCGCGCGGACGGACCCGGGATCTCGAACCCAAGGAGGCTCTACCGATCCCATGACCTGACACAATCACCCGACCCGTCTGTCTCGCTGCGGTCGCGCGCGAGACAACCAGGTGCGAAGGCACTCTCCTCTGGGCGTTTGAACGAGACGGATCACGTCAAAACAAGGGAAACGGACCGTACGCAAGACTTGCGTCTTCAGGCCCTCTTCGAAATCCTTCCCTCCCGGAAAACCCCCAAGTCAAAAATCGAGTTGTGAAATGAAAGATCAGGATTTCGTGGCGGAGGAAATCGGCTTTTCCGGGGTGACAGGGATCTCCTATTCCCCGGAGAACATTCCTCCCGAGACGCCCCAGGAAGAATCCGCGCCGTCCTACGCTCCCGGGAAGAGCGCGGAGAAGCCTTCGCCCAACAAGCAAAAAAGAAGATTCGGACGGCTTTCCGCCCGGGATGGGGGAAGCGGGAGGTTCCGGAGACTCCGGAGGGAATTCGGACAGTCCGTAAGAGGGACCCTCAGGTCAGAAGACGCATTCCGGCTCTTCGTGACGCCTCCTTGTCGAATGTCGTCGTGCAGGAGCATCCTGCCGCTTTTCCTCCCCGCTCGATCAGGAAGTCCGCAAAATCGGCCTTGCCGGATTTGAACGCTCTGACGGCGTGCCATACGACGTCCGAATCCTGGACGATGAATTGCTTGACCGCCAGGATCCGTTCCAGAATGTCCACGAGGACGCCCTTGGGCGTGCGGTAGCAGCTTTCGAGAACCCAGACGACCTCGGTCAGGGCGATGAGGGAGATGAATCCAGGCTGATCTTTTGTCAGCGTTTCCTCGATCAGGGATGTGGCAAGAGGGGACTGGAAAGGATCGTCCTGCGCCAGATACCGGACAAGGACGTTGGTGTCGAGACCGATCATCGACCGGAAGCCCGTTTTGCGATCGTCGCATTCATTTCTTCGATCGTCACCGGGGATCGGGGCTTCTTGACCAGTCCTTTGAGCTTTGTGACATCTTCCGTCGCGGGAATGATGGCGAATTGGTTGTTTCCAAGGTCGACGAAGTCGACCTTGTCCCCTTTGTCGAGTCCCAGCTTGTTCCGGATTTCAAGAGGAATCGTGATCTGTCCCTTGGACGTCATCGTGGCCGTTTTCATCGGGACCTCCTTTTAATCTTACCTTAAAGTAAGATTTGATGGAGGTCAAGATGAAGGGATTTCGGAGTTTGATCCAGTTTTTTCCATCCGTGCAAGGCGTCCTGAAAGACAGACCGAAGGAATCGGCCACGATTTGGAACCTCTCTCCCGCATCCATAGAGCGCTGGTTCCCGACCCGCAAGAGGAAGTCCGGATAGACAAACGGCTGGACGAGAACGCATTTAATTGCTGTCCTGACTTTTGTCGACAGCAAGTCCGGGGCGTTTCCTCCCGAATCATTTGCGGATGTACAAGCCATATTTTTATATGGATTTTTATATTATTCCATGGCAATCTGTTGTCATAAAGCCGACACGATTCGTCTGGGATGCCGCAAAGGACGAGGAAAACCGGAAAAAACACGGAATCCCGTTTTCCTTGGCACAATATGCCTTCGCCGATCCCCGGCGTATCGCGGCGGAAGACCTCGCTCACAGCGAAACAGAAAAACGCTACTTCTGTTTCGGAGAGGTCGAAGGCGGTATTCTCACCGTCCGATTTACCTATGGGCTTGTTAGGTTATTAATGTAATGTTTTCAATGACTTCCTTATGTTCAAAAAAAGGACTGGACTCTTTCATGCGACGATGAGATAATCGGCGCATGAGAATGCCCCCCCC
>JAMCWM010000021.1:44673-59628 GCA_023481175.1 Nitrospirota bacterium | reverse complement strand
GGTGAAAATGACCGGATCGGGGCCACATTGCCATTCAGGATGGCGGTCGTTGAGGATTGAAGGAGATCCGAACCGCCGTTTCCGGCGGTCGGGATCGGGATGAATCAAACCGCCTGGTAGATTCTGACATCCGGGGCAGCATCGAGCAGGGACTTCAGGGCTCCCACGACATCCTGGGTGAAGAGAGGGCTGCTCAGATAGTTCTTCGCATGGACGACCGAGTCGAAGCCATGGAGGACCTGAACGTCTTCGTCGCGCACCAGTAGCTCTTTCGTCTTGGCCCCTGCAATGGTGTCCAAAAAGGGTTTCTTGTATTTCTTGTACACTTCGGCGGCCGCCGGGCGATTCTTTTCCTGGATCTTCAGGGTAATTTCGAGATAGGTCATGGTTCCTCCTTCGAAAAGGGTCTTTTCCGGTTATTGAGGCTCTGAAGGGGACGTTCGAATCCGCTTTCCTTCGCCTCCTGGTCCTTTCTGACCTTACCAAAATATTTTTTAATTTTGAAATTGATATTATTCATAGGAAAGATCGAATTATTCGATCAATGCCGGTTTTGATTCCTTCTGCGGACAGGAAGGCCGTGGAAGAAAGAGAGCTCGCATCCCCTCTTTGACACGGGAAAGAAGCGGCATGGGAGGAGAAAAAGGGCTTAAAACAATCTGACAGGAGAACCTTGATGAATATCGCCCACCTGAAATTTGTGGTGGAAACGTCGAACACCCACTCCTTCAGCCAGGCGGCCGAAAAATGCCATGTGACCCAATCCACCCTCTCTCATGGGGTCGCCGAGGTGGAGAAGGAGCTCGGAGCGAAACTCTTTGAAAGGACGACCCGAAGCGTGACCCTCTCCCCCTTCGGGGAAAGCATGATTCCGCTGATCACGACCATCCTGAACGCAGAATCGAACCTGATCCTGCAGGCCAAAAATTACCTCCACCCCGAAAAGGCCCTCATCAAGATCGGGACCTCCCCCCTGTTGAATCCCGCCTTCACCTCGATGCTCACGCAAAGCTTCAAGGAGAAGAATCCGAACTATGAGATCGTGCTTTATGAAGAGAATCTGACCCAGTTGCAAAAAATGCTTCTTGCGAACAGCCTGGACTTCATCTTCGTTCCTCTCATCGCCGATTTCACCGCGGAATTCGGAAAGATGCGGTCCCTGTTCCTCTATGACGAACCGCTTGTCCTGATCACGCAGGACCCGACCCTCCTTTTGGCCGGCTCGGTTTCCGCAAAGACCCTGAAGGACCAGAAGCTGGTCATGGTTCCCGATGCCTGCGGCCTCGCGCGGGTCACGCGGGAGATCTTCAGGAAGGCCAAGGTTCCCCTGAACGAATACGAAGGGAAGGCCTTCAGCTACAGTGCCCTGACGGACTGGGCCCAGAATGGAATCGGGTCCGCGGTTCTTCCCAAGAGCAAGGTGAGCGGACCCGGAAAATATGTGGTCCTTACGGACCCGGAAAATCGTCCGGAACATATCCGGTTCGTCTCCATCGGCAGCTCATCGAGCGGTCTGCGTTTCAGGGACTTTATGGAGCATATTCGAAAGACCTCCGGACGACTTTCGGAGGGACTCGCCCTCGGCCATTGATAAGCCGAGGGGCCGGAGATTGAAGACCGATTTGCCTGATGGGGGTTTATTCCAAGCGGGACGTCTCGCCGGGACAGACCCCGCACCGGCAGGAGCAGGGGGCCCCGGTCGGACATCGGTTTTCGAGGGCCTCCTTCGTCAAATTCGAAAGAGCCGCGATGAAGGAGTCCTGGATATTGAGGGCCGGAGCCCGTTCAAAATGGAGGATCCGGGAGCTCCGGGCGAGGTCCCGGTAGGTGATGTCCATTTCGTAAAGGGTCTCCTGGTGGTCCGAGACGAAGCTGACGGGAACCAGGACGAGGTTGACGCAGCGGTGGCGGAGCGCCAGTTCTCCGATCGTCTTTTTCGTCTCGGGACCCAGCCATTTGAGCGGCCCGACCCGGCTCTGGTAGGAGAGGTGGAACCGCAGTTTTCGTTCCGGAACCTCTTTTTCCAGGAAACTGCGGACGGCTTCGACCGTCCGTTCCGTGTCCTTCTGGTAGGGGTCTCCCTTCCGGATCCGGGACTCGGGGATCCCGTGGGCGGAAAACAGGATGTCCACCGGGTGGTCGTTTGAGGGAAGCGCCTCGATCGCCTTATAGACGGTTTCTCCCAGGGCGGCGATGTAGGGGGGGTAGTCCGGCCAGGCCGCAACGACATGGAGACGGTCGGGAGGGAGGGCGAGAGAGCGGAGCATGGTCTCCCGGAACTCCCGGAAGGAAGAGCGGGTCGTCGTCGTGGAGCGCTGGGGATAGAGGGGGAGGAGGACCAGCCTTTCCGGACGACAGGCCAGAAGTGCCTCGCGGATCTCGGAGAGCCGGGGAGGCGCGTAGCGCATGGCGAGAAAGACACGGAAGTCCCGGTTCGATCCGGAGCCGTTCAGACGCTCCTCCACCAGCCGGCGCTGGTCCTCGGTGATGGCCAAAAGCGGTGAGCCGCCCCCGATCGCCTCATAGTAGGTGCGGCTTTTCGGAGCGCGTCTCCGGGCGATCAACCGTGGAAGAAATCGTCCGACGAGGGGCGGGAGATCCATGATGTCCGGATCGGAGAACAGGTTCACGAGAAACGGCTCGACGTCGTCCAGCGTTTTCGGTCCACCAAGATTGAAAAGCAGAACGGCCACGCGTTCCTTCCCCCCCATTCCCCCTCCTTCGTCAGTGTTGTCTGGCGTGTGCGATGGTCCGGCGTGCTCCACGCGTCAATCCTTCATCGATCCTCGCACGGGTTTTTTCCTGTCGTCAAGGCGCGCGCCCTGCCCGGAGGGATTCGACTATGACACGCGGTTCATGGAGGACAAAAGGCCCAATCCCACCAGAAATACGACGAGATTGGCAAACCAGGCCGCGAGAAGGGGTGGGACGACCCCTCCCCGGCCCAGGGCAAGCCCCATGGAGTATAGGGTCCAGTAGGCCAGGGAGAGAAGGAGCGCCACGCCGAATCCCCGGGCGATCCCGACCTGACGGCCTTCCCGGATCCCGAACGGAATGGCGAAAAGGACCATCAGGAAGGAGGCCGCCGGGAACGCGATGATCCCGTCTCGAAGAACGGTGAAGTTGGTGTGGGGGAGCCCGTTCGCCCGCAGGAGGTCGATGGTCCGGCCCAGCTCGGCGTAGGTCAGGTGGGAGAGGTGGGTTTTCCGGATGAAGAAGTCCGCGGGTCGCCGGTCGAGCGGAAAGGTGAGGGAAGGGAAGGGGGTTGCGGTGAGGGTCCCGTCGCGGTGGAAGACCGTCCGGGTTCCCCGGTGAAAGACCCACCCGCCGTTTTCGTACCGGAGGCTTTCGGCGGTGATCGACCAGTGAAGCTCGTTCTCTCCGTTCCGGTGGTAGATGGTGACCCCCTCCAGGAGGCGGCCTCCGTCTTTGATGCGGGAAATCCGGAAAATCTCCCGCGACCCGTGGCGGAACCAGACGTTTTTTCGGACCGTGCTCGACCAGTTCCGTCCCTGGTTGATCCGTTCCTCCATGATGAGGTCGGTCATCTGGTACGCATGGGGGACGATCCAGAGGTTCAACAGAAGCTCGAGGCCGGAGAGGAAGAGTCCGAACAGGATGATGGGGAAGGTGGCTCTCCGGAGGCTGATCCCCGCGGCCTTGATGGCCGTGATCTCATGGTTCTTGGAGGCGATTCCCAGGGCAAGGATCGTCGCGAGGAGCGCCGACATGGGGATCACCCGGAATCCCACCTCGATCGACCGCCAGCCGAAGAATTCGCCCATCAGGGACCAGGGGGCGTGGTGGGAGAGAAAGTTCTTGATCTTCTCGACGGAGTCGATGACGAGATAGATCGCCTCGAGAGAGACGAGGGAGAGAAGATAGATTTTGAGGTACTCTCCCAGAAGGTGGCGGGTAAGAATCCTCATGGGCGCCGCCTTCTGAAAAAGGAGGGAAGGGAAAGGCGCGGGAGATGGGCCCGAATGTCGACCTCCCGGAAAACCAGCACGAGAAGGGTGACCATCAGGAGGGCCAGGACGACGTCGGGAGCCACGGCCGCGGCGGCGGGAGAGAGAAGGCGTTTGGCGACCATGAGATCGTCGATCGTGTTCATCATGTAAAAAAGGATGATCGTGATGGTGGCGAAGACGAATCCGGCCAGGCGTCCCGACCGCATCGTATAGATCCCGTAGGGAATGCCCAGGAAGGCAAAGAAAAAGCAGGAGAAGGGATAGGCGTAGTTCTTGTAGCGGTCCTCGAGGGCCCGGAAGAGGGCGGGGTCGGGGTGGGGCGAGGCCCGGATCTCGGATCGGATCTCCCGGATGCTCTTGACCCGGATATGGTCGTCGGATTTCTTGCCCAGGATGGTGAGATCGTAGGATTCGAAGCGGATGTACTGAAGGGCCTGTCCCTGCTGGAGAAAGGTGCCGTTGGTGAGCTTGAGCCGAAGACCCGGCGGATTTCTCTCGTTCAAAAGGTCCCCCGCACGGGAGAAGATGACGGTGCTCTCCTGGGGCGTCTTGCCTTTTTCGTAGATGAAGACCCCGTCGAGATGGGAGAGCGTCGGCATCCGTTCGACATAGATGATGAAGCGTCCCATGAAGTCGTTGAAGGCCTGGGGCTTGATGGCCAGGGAGAGCTTTTTCTGGAAGACCCGGACCAGAAGGTCCTGGAGCGAGAGGCCCTGCGTCTCCATGGCCTTGAGGGAGAGGTAGAAGTTGCTCCCGAAGCCGATGGCGGCAAAGAGGAGGAGGGGAAGGAGAAGGCGGGAGAGGGAGATTCCCGACGCCTTGAAGGCGATGATCTCCCCGTCCGAGGCCAGCCTGTGGAAGGTGGCGGTGGAGGCGGTCAGGACCGAGACCGGGATGATCATGCTGAGGAACTGGGGAAAGATCATGGCCAGGAGCCGGAAGACCGTCTCGACGGAGAGCCCCTTGTTGACCAGGAGATTCATGATCAGGAGAGCCTGCTGCGTGAGCAGAAGGATCACCAGGACGAAGAGACTCAGGAAGAACGGGGTCAGAAGCTCGAAAAAAATATACCTGTGTATGATTTTCATGAAGGACCCCGGGTCTTTTGGATGGTGGCTCAAGCCGAAAATTCTACCACAAAAACGGGTCTTCCCGGCAGGGCGCCGCGTTTTTTGGCTGAACTGGGCGCAGAGTTTGTTGTAAAATGAGGAAAAGACCCGCTCACCCTCTCGCACAGGAGGACGGCCCAGTGGCCCATCTCTTCGACCATCGCCATGTCGCGCGGCTTCACGATCCCGAACGCAGGACCTTTCAGGATCCGGCGCGCCTTTTTCCCCTCATCCGCCCCTACGAAAAGGGGGATGCGGCGGAGATCGGGACCGGGTCAGGTTATTTCTTTTTCCCGGTCTGCGAATTCCTCTCGGGGCGGGGCACCTGCCATGCCATCGAGCTTCAGCCGGAAATGATCGCCCACTTCGAGGAGGAACGCAAAAAAAGGGGGGCGGAGATCCCCGTCCGGATTGTGCCCGGCTCCCCCGACAGGATCGATCTGCCGGACCAGTCGGTGGCGCTCGTCTGGATGGCGAACGTCTACCATGAACTTTCCAGTGCCCGGGAGATGCTCCAGGAGGTCTTCCGGATTCTCGCCCCCTCCGGCCAGTTCTTCGTCATCGACTGGAAGAAGGAGGAGACCCCGGTGGGTCCGCCGGTCACCGAGCGCGCCTCCGAGGTCTCCCTCTACGATCTCCTGATCGATGCCGGCTTCACGAGGATCCGGTCGCATGACCTCTATCCCTACCATTATGTGGTCGAGGCGCTGAAGGATTGAGCCCAGGAGACGTCCCCGCCCCCGTTCCGCGGAGCGGACGGGAGCTTTTGATGGGCATCCCGTGGCTGGCCCGGGCGATCGACAAGGGGCGGATGCGTTTGGGGAACGGCCTGGGAGACTATGTCTTTCCCTGCCCGATGGACGAGGAGATCCTTCGTCGTCTCTCCCTCTCCCCCGACCAGTTTCTCGCGATCCTCGAAGCCTCTTCCGGGGACGGGGAGGTCCTGCAGGCCCTCTCCCACAGGATCTCCTCCCTCGGCCCCGGAGACTGGATGGCGCTCGACGTCTTTCTGGTCCGGCACAGCCGGCTGATCGCCGATCAGGACCGGGAGGAGGGACGCCTTTGAACCCGCTCTCGAATGAAACCCTCTCAAGGAAAGACCGAACGATGTCCGACGACACCCGTACCGATTCCGACACCTACTATATCCGCACCTTCGGCTGCCAGATGAATGTCCACGACTCCGAACGCATGGCCGGCCTCATGGCCGAAGCCGGCTACCGGGCCGTCGACGATCCTTCCCGGGCCTCCGTGATCCTGGTCAACACCTGCACCGTCCGGGACAAGGCCGACCAGAAAGCCCTGTCCGACCTGGGACGGCTCCGCCAGCACAAGAAGGAGAACGCGTCGGTGGTTCTTGCCGTCACCGGGTGCATGGCCGAACGGGAGCAGGACAACCTCCACCGCATCATGCCGGAGATCGACCTGATCGCCGGACCCTCCCAGGTCCGGAACCTGATTCCCATGCTGGGGGACCTGAAGGAACGCCGGAGG
This sequence comes from Nitrospirota bacterium, assembly GCA_023481175.1. Lineage (GTDB taxonomy): Bacteria > Nitrospirota > Leptospirillia > Leptospirillales > Leptospirillaceae > UBA4572. Next base: position 53,054 of record JAMCWM010000021.1, on the reverse strand, counting down.
GTGCTCCTGGGTCGGGAATACGACCTTCCGGAAATGACGACTCCGCCGGCCCTCCGGGGGCCGGGCGTCGGGGCGCTGGTGACGGTGCAGGAAGGATGCGACAAGGCCTGCGCCTACTGCGTCGTTCCCCGGACGCGGGGCCCGGAACGGAGCCGGCCGGTCGACGCCATTGCCCGGGAAGTGCGGGAGCTGGTGGCGGCGGGGTACCGGGAGGTCACCCTCCTTGGCCAGAACGTCAACGGATACGGGAAGAACGCGTCCGGAGGAGAGTCTTTCGGCGACCTTCTCCGGGCCGTCGATGCCGTGGAAGGGCTTCGGAGGATCCGGTTCACCACCTCCCACCCCTCGGACATGGACGGGGCGATGATCTCCGCGATGCGGGAGTGTCCGAAGGTCATGCCCCACCTCCACCTGCCGCTGCAGTCGGGATCCGATGCCCTCCTTTCGCGCATGGACCGGGGATACTCTCTGGCCCAGTACAGGGAGTGGATCGGCCGGCTCCGGGACGCCGTACCGGACGTCGCCCTGACGACCGACCTGATCGTCGGGTTCTGCGGAGAAACGGAGGAGGACTTCGAGGCGACGCTTCGGGCGGTGGAGGAGTTCCGGTTCGACGGGGCCTTCTGTTTCATCTACTCTCCCCGTCCGGGAACGCCGGCCCACGACTGGGCGGACACTCCTCCCCGGGAGATCTCCGTCGCCCGCTTCCGGCGGCTCGAGGAGCGGCTCGATGCCCTGATTCTCGAGAAGAACCAGGGCCGGATCGGAGAGATCCAGGAAATCCTGGTGGAACGGGTCGACCCGGATCTCGGGCGCGTGTCGGGCCGCTCCCCCCAGTTTCGCCACGTCAGGGCGACCCGGCAGGACTCCCGGCCGCTACCCGAACTGGGAGAGATCGTCGGCGTCGCGGTCAGGTCCTGCACGAAGGCGGGACTCGAAGGGGTGATTCTCTGAGCTTGTACGGGGGCTCGAAACAGAATCCGTCAGGGAAAGGGATTCCCCGCGTCGGGGGAGCCGTCGATCTGGAGAAGGCCGGCTCCGGGAGGAACCTCCCGAAGTCTCTTCCATGCGGAGAGCAGGACGAGCCGGTCTCCGGCCAACAGGGGGAGACGGGGGCCCAGCTCCACGGAGAGATTTCCCCTAAGAGCCGTGAGGGGAACGGTCCCTTCCGATGCGGCGGTTTTCCGGATATCGTTGATGGAGAGACCCAGATAGGGAGAGTCTTCCGTGATCAGAACCGTCTGCGGGAAGACGGTCCTGCGGACGATATCTTCCTGGAGATGGGCCAGAAGGCCTGAGGTCTCCCGATCCTCGAGATACTCCATCCATTCCCGCAGGTGGGTTTCGAGCCTTTCGGCCTCCCGGATTTTGTCGATCAGAGCGGTCATGTCCGGATGGTGCAATCCGGTGAAGGGCCAGTAGTCCTGAAGGTTCTTCTCCGCCGCGAATTCTCCCAGACGGGAGAAAAGGTGGGCCTTTCTCCGGGCGACCCTTCTGACCCTGAACCAGACCCTGAACCATTCGATACGCGGAAAGACAACGCCCCGGACCTGTCCCAGGGTTTCCTCCACCATGCTCCAGGCACTTCGAAGGGGAGGGGAGACGGGATTCCTGCCGGTTCCGGAGCGAAGAATCTTCACGCGATTCCTTCCTGGGTGTTGTCCGGACGGGACGGAGCCTACCGGACCGGACGGTCGAACAGTCCGTGCTGGATGCGCTCTTCCTGGGTAAAGGCGATGGGATAGTTTCCGTCGAAGCAGGCCTTGCAGAAGGATCCCGTCATTCCCGCCTCCGCCTCCCGTTTCTCCTGGCAGAGGGAGACCTCCTCCTCCATGGCATCGATGGGGAGATAGCCCAGCGAGTCGGCCTTGATGTACCGACGGATCTCATCCAGGGAATGGGTGGAGGCGATCAGCTCCCCGCGATTGGGAGTGTCGATTCCGTAGAAGCAGGGGAAGTGAATCGGGGCGGAGGTGATCCGCATGTGGACCTCCCGGGCCCCCGCTTCCCGGAGCATGGAGACGATCTTCCGGCTTGTCGTCCCCCGGACGATGGAATCGTCGATCACCACGATCCGCTTTCCGGCCAGAAGACCAGGGACGGCGTTGAGTTTGATCTTGACCCCGAAATGACGGATGGACTGGCGAGGCTCTATGAAGGTTCGTCCCACGTAGTGGTTGCGGATCAATCCCATGTCGATCGGAATCCCCGATTGTTCCGAGTATCCGAGAGCCGGGGCCAGGCCGGAATCGGGGACCGGAACGACGATATCGGCGTCGACGGGAGACTCCATGGCAAGGCGCCGTCCGAGGCGCTTTCTTGCCTGGTAGACCGGAATGCCGAAGACGCGACTGTCGGGCCGCGCGAAGTAGATGAGCTCGAAGATGCATGCGGCACTCGGGATTTTTGGGAAGAGACGGAAGTGGTCCAGCCCCGCTTCGGTGATGATGACCATTTCCCCTGGCTCCACGTCCCGAACGTATTTGGCGCCGATCAGGTCGAAGGCGCAGGTTTCAGAGGCCAGAACATAGGAGTCTCCGAGCTTCCCGATGGAAAGAGGGCGGAATCCATGGGGATCCCGAATGCCGATCAGGGCATGGGGAAGGAGGGCGAGGAGGGAGTAGGATCCCTTGACGGAGGCCAGCGCCGTCTCCATGCGGGAGACGAGGTCCTCGCCCCGGCTTCGGGCGATCATGTGAACCAGAACCTCCGTGTCCACATCGGTCGTGAAGAGAGCCCCTTCCTCTTCCAGGGATTTTCGGAGTTCCACGGCATTCGTCAGATTGCCGTTGTGCACGAGAGCCATCGAGACGTCGCTGATGGTGGCGGAAAGGGGCTGGAGATTCCGCTGGGAATCGGACCCCGCCGTCGAATACCGGTTGTGGCCGACCGCGGAGCGTCCCTTGAGTTCGCTGATCACCGATTCACGAAAATACTCCGAAACAAGACCCTCCCCTTTGCGGATGATCATGCGCTCCCCGTCCATGGTGGCGATCCCGCATCCTTCCTGACCGCGGTGCTGGAGGGCATAGAGGCCGAGATAGGTGAGGTTTCCGGCTTCGGGGTGGTTGAAGATTCCAAAAACGGCGCATTTCTCCTTCAGTTCGTCGAAGGGAGCGTCGGACCGGGGGGAATCTTGGGGCTCCATCAGGGAAGATCCTCCATCTGGCCGGCGAGGGACACGGCGTAACGTCTCTTGAGTTGTTCCAGGTTGTCGGTGAGCTCCTTGACGCGTCCCTCACGATCCCGGTAGCGGATGGTCCAGAGACGGGGGGCTGTCGATCCGACCCGTTGGAAGGGAATCCTGAATTCGAGCGCCGTCTCTTCCAGTGTCCGGAGCTGGTCGGGTTCGAATGCCAGCAGAATTCTGCCGGGCGCCTCCGAGAAAAAGGTTTCGAGAGGATCCTCGAGGCGGGGGAGGGAGAGGGCAACCCCCAAGGTCGCGTCTCCCGAGACGAGCTGGAGAAGCGTGCGAAGAAGTCCCCCGCGACCGATGGCCCGGGAGGCGCAGATTCTTCCGTCGGCCAGGATTGCGCTCATGAAGGGCTGGAGACGGCCGAGAGTCTCCCAGTCCACCAGGGGAACGGACCCCGGCTCCGGATCTTCCAGGATCCAGTCGAGATAGGAGCCGCCCAGGGAAAGATCCGTCGAGGATCCGACCAGGGCCAGGGAGAGGCCCGGACGGGTGGTTTTCCCGGGCACAACCCGCCTCCGGGAGGAAAGAAGACCGCAGGTGGCGAGAATGGGGGTCGGCGGAATGGAGAGTCCGTCGGTTTCGTTGTAGAAGCTGACATTCCCGGAGACGACGGGAATTCCGAGGCGCCGGGAGGCCTCGGCGATGCCCTCCACGGCCTGGATGAAGTCCGACATCGTTTCGGGGCGTTCCGGGTTCCCGAAGTTCAGGCAGTCGGTCATGCCGACGGGCCAGGAACCGACGGCCGCGAGATCCGTCACGCATTTCGCAACAAGAAGCATGGCGCCCAGTCCCGGATCCCGCGTCAGGGGATGGGAGAATCCCGCCATGGAGATCGCCACGGCCCGCTCCTCTTCCCGGAGATCCACCACGGCCACGTCATGGCCCGGAGGCAGAAGGGTTCTCGTCCCGACTTCAAAGTCGAACTGTCGGGATATCCAGTCGGCCGCGCCTCCATTGGGGTGGTCGAGAAGACGATGGAAAAGTTCGGCGATCGAATGGCGACCGGCCTCCGACGGGGCGTGGTGGGCGGTGGGGGAAAGAGGGAGGGCTCGGTCCCGGGCCGGTCGGTCATAGCAGGGAGCCTCTTCCGTCAGAAATGGGACCGGGATTTCGGCAAAGACCGCCTCCCCCTTGCGCACCCGGAAGACCGGATCGGTAATGATCCGGCCCACGACCGCCGCCGACACCTGGCTGTCCGAGGCGATGGCGAGGATCCTCTCCACCCGGGACTCCTCCACCAGAAGAAGCATCCGCTCCTGGGATTCCGAGAGGAGAACCTCCCAGGGCTCCATGGAGGGATCGCGGAGAGGAACCCGTTCCACGTCGATTTCGATCCCGAGGGAGGCCTTCGAGGCCATCTCCACCGAGGAACTGGTCAGGCCGGCGGCGCCCATGTCCTGGATGGCGCCGGCCAGCCCCTCGCGAATGATCCTGAGGGTGGCCTCCATGACCTTTTTCCCGACAAAGGGATCGGCCACCTGGACCTGTGGGCGCAGGTCGGTGTCTCCGCCGGTAAAACTGCGGGAGGCCATCGCGGCTCCCGAGACTCCGTCCCTCCCGGTCTTGTTGCCGAGATAAACGGCGAGAAGGGGCTTGGGTGGAGGCACGGCGCTCATGATGCCATCCTCGTCGACCACACCCAGGGCGAAGGCGTTCACGAGAATATTTTTCGAGTATCGTTCGTCGAACCAGACCTCCCCCCCGACTGTCGGAACGCCGATGGCGTTCCCGTAGGCGGCGATGCCGGCCACGACCCGCCTGAAAAGCGTCATCTGGCGGGGCTGCCTGAGGGAGCCGAAGACCAGGCTGTTGGTCAGGGCGACGGGACGTGCGCCCATGGCGAAGATGTCCCTGAGGATCCCGCCGACGCCGGTGGCCGCACCCTGGAAGGGCTCGATATAGCTCGGGTGGTTGTGGCTCTCCATCTTGAAGGCGATTCCCGTGCGGGAGGTCACCCGGACGACTCCGGCGTTTTCTCCCGGGCCCATGAGAACGCGAGGCCCTTTCGAGGAAAATTTCCGGAGATGAATCCGGCTGGACTTGTAGCTGCAGTGTTCGCTCCAGAGCGCGGAAAAAACGGCCTCTTCGGTCAGATTCGGGTCGCGGCCGAGAAGGGTCCGGATGCGCTCCATCTCGGGAGCCGGAATTCTGAATCGGGAGGTGGGGACGGCGGTCATGGGGTCTCTTTGATAAGGGTCAGGGAGCGGTTTCGACTGTCCGGAGCTTCTGTCGATCGAGATGAAGGGCCAGGGAACGGAAAAAGGCGAGACCGTCCGGGCGACCGAACAGGGAGCGGACACGTCTTTCAGGATGGGGCATCAGCCCCACGACATTGCCGGCTCCGTTGGCCAACCCTGCAATCTCCCTTTCGGAGCCGTTTGGATTGTTCAGATAGCGGAGAAGGACCTGCCCCTTCTTTTCGATCTCCTGGAGCTGGTCGGGATCGATGAAAAAACGGCCTTCCTGGTGCGCGATGGGGAGAGTCAGCGGGGTTCCTGGAACAAAAAGGGTCGTGAAGGGGGTCCGGCAGTTTTCCATGACGAGAGCCTCTTCCTGGCAGAGGAAGGTGCGGCCGCTGTTCGGAAGAAGGGTTCCGGGAAGGATTCCGGCCTCGACGAGAATCTGAAACCCGTTGCAGATTCCCAAAACGGGAAGGCCGTTTTCGGCAAAGGATCCGACCATGTCCATGACCGGAGAGCGGGCCGCGATGATCCCCGTGCGGAGATAGTCTCCGTAGGAAAATCCTCCGGGAAGGATGATGGCCGAAAGGTCGCTCCCCTGTCGGTCCTTGTGGGAGATCCATACCGGCTCGAGTTCGGGGATCAGGGAGACGGCCTCCCAGGTATCGAGATCGCAGTTCGTTCCAGGGAAGCGGACGATTCCAACACGATGGCGAGACGGCATCAAGGGTCCTGTTTTAGGATTTGAGGGCCCCCCGATGATGGCAGGGAGCCAAGACGTGGAATCCGCGCCGGGGTTCCGCCGAGGATTCCTGAAAGGGCAAAGGGATCTCCAAGAAAAACATGGACAGCATTTCTTAAAGATAACAGATCCCTCCCTCGCAGATCAAACCCGAAGGGGATTTTCAGCCTTTGCAGGGGCGTTCCTTTTCTGTGCGGGAAGGGAGAGTGTCCGGCAAGAAAAGCTCCGCCATTCAGATTTGCGAAGCGGCAGGGATCTTTTTGTGAAAAACATTTTAAAACCCTAAAAAACTACTTTAGTAGTATTTTTTTGATAAAAATTTTTGGTATATTACAAGTAGAATGATTTAATTTTTAGTAATCAATTATTTATCCGATTATTTATAAGAAAAACAATTTAAGAAATAAAACAGAAACTTGAAGAACAACAAGAAATTACGTGGTGGTTTGGAATGAGGGGTGTTCCATGAATACCGTGGAAGAATATCCCCGATTTCTTCTGGATCTGATCAACAGCGTGTACGAAATGCCGGGGAGGCAAGATCTTTTAAATCTTATCTACCGAACCCTGAAGGAGCCATTTGAGCTCTCGCCGTCGGTGGCCCTCATTCCCATCGACGGAAAGAGCGGCCTGTATCAGATGGAAGGCCATGCGACTCTCCAGGGACCCTCCCGGTGGATCGAGGAATGGCTGCTCTACTATTCGAAGATCGACCCCCTTTCCTCGCTTCTTTTCAAAACCTCTCCCCACAAGGCCTTGCGGTACAGCGATGTCCTCTCCAGGGAGGAGCACTTTTCATCCCGTTTCTACAAGGAATTTCTCTCGCAGATTCCGGCCTCCTGGGTCCTGCTTCTTCCTCTCTCCTGCTATGGAGACAAGCTCGGGGCCATCTGGCTGACCAGGGAGTCTCGGGAGAAGGACTTCAGCGATCGGGAATGCGATCTCGCCACCGTGGTCGCCCACCATTGCGCCATCGCCCTCCTGGTCCAGGAATGGCGGAGCCAACCTCCCCTCGACCAGAATCCCGGAATTCTTGTATTCAGCGACCGGGGCCATATGATCTATCGAAACGACGAAATGGAAAAAATCTTTCCCGGGGGGGCTCCCGAATGGGTCGGGGAGAGCAACCGAAAACAGCCCCTCCAGATCCTTCACACCGAACGGGGGTCCTACCGGACCCGCTCTTTTCCCATGAATCCCGTTCAGACACCCTCTCAAGGCTCGGCCTCCTCTTCCGAAAAGGGAAAGGTGGTGATTTTCGAGCCTTATCCCCCGAAGATTCTCCTCTGCCAGAAAATGAAGGAACTCGACCTATCCCGGCGCCAGTCGGAAATCGTGCTGGAGATCATGCGGGGAAGAACCAACAAGGAGATATCGGAAAAGCTCCTGGTTTCGATCCAGACCGTCAAGGACCATATCCACGACATCTTCAAGCAACTCAAAATCCGGAACCGTTCCGAACTCATCCTGAAGGTGATGGGAGATCTCCCCTTTTCGGAAAATGGATGACCTCTCCCCTTCGCCCGATTCTTCCCGGGTATCGAGGAGGGGGAAGAGTTCCGATATATCCTTCGTATCGCTTCAAAGCTTTCTTATCGCTTCAACGATGAGGCGGACTTTCGGATTTTCAGGTTCTCTCTTATCTCTTGAAAATAGAATCAAAATTCCTGTTTGATTCCTACTTAAGTTTCTCGCCCGATCAACTAAAGGGGGATTGAAATTTTAAGTTTTTTATAAGAATATCTGAAATCCTAACAGCCTCAGAGAAAGTGATGGGGCAAAAGCGGATTTTTAATAAAAAATATTTTTTATTTTTACTGCTGTTTGGAACTCTTAATGGAGCGAGCATCATTTTGAGGCCCTCTCCAGACATTTCACCCTTAGGCCCGCGGGGCCAAATCCTGAGGTTTGGATCGATGTCCTTTCGATTAGATAAGACTCTTCAATTTGGAAAAGGCTTTTCCCTGGTTCTGACATTTGGTCTTCTCGCCCTTTCCTCCTGCGGAAACGGAAACATGCTCGGAAACGGCTCCGGAAGCCCGGGAACCGCGCTGGGAGCCCTTCAGGTCGCCAACTCCGACATCGCGAGCGGAAACTATTCCGGAGCGATCGCCGTCCTCGCGCCCTATTGCCCGAACAACAACTGCGTCAACGCGGACATCGCCAACGCCGACGCCGACGCCTACATCGCCATGGGGAACACGGCAACCGGAGCGACCGTCACCGGCCTTTCCACGGCGACCGCCTCCACGACCGCCGGGGC
>JAMCWM010000021.1:0-43999 GCA_023481175.1 Nitrospirota bacterium | reverse complement strand
AAAACGGTATCGCCTGGTATCTGAGCCAGCTATGAAGACACGCCCCCCGGCCGATCCGACACCCTCCATCCAAGGACGCACGATGATCCGAAGACATCACAACCGACTGACCGGCGTGATATCCGGAACCCTGGCCTCTCTCTCCGCCCTGGCCCTCTTCCTCCATCCGGCCCCCGCGCTGGCGGGCCCCTCCGGAGTGGCCGGAACCGCCCTGTTCCAGCAGTTCCCGCTTCTCTACCAGGGGGTCCAGGTCGAAGGCATGGGCGGCGCCTTCACCGCGGTCGCCAACGATTCCAACGCGCCCTTCTACAATCCGGCCGGACTCGACAACATCGAGAAGACGTCCTTCCAGATCCTGAACATATCGGCGGACATCTCCTATCCCGGATTGTATCCCGATCTCTATAACAGCCTCACCGGGGCCAGCACGAGCAATCCCTCGAGCTACGTCAACGCCTTCAACAACATCGCCGGACAGAGCCTCTATGCCAGGATCGGCGATTACTCGAACTTCACGACCCACGATTTTGCGATCGGGATCCTCTCCAACAACCAGATGCTGGGAGTCGCCAACGCCTCTCCCACAACGAACAACCTCGCTTCCCTCGCGGCCCTTTCGGACACGGGGATCGTCATCAGCGGGGCCTACGGATTCTTCGACCATCATCTTCAGGTCGGCGGCACGCTGATGGGACTGTATCAAATGTTCGAGAACGTCCCGTCGCTCACCGTCGCCCAGGCCAGCAACATTTCCGGGACCCTTTCGGGAGATCTTTCCCGGGGCTTCGGCGTTCTCGGGAACCTCGGGGCCATCTACAACTTCGACCTTCCCCTCAATCCCTCCCTCGGAGCCTCGATCCTCAATGTCGGAACGGCCAGCTTCGGAGCGGCGGGATCCCTTCCGCAGATCATCAACGCCGGAATCGGAATCAATCCCGATATCGGATTCGGACACCTTCTGGCCGACATCGACTACGTCGACCTGACCAATTATCTCTACTACACCGGAGATTCCCTCTGGCTCCACACCCGCTTTGGAGTCCAGTACAAGTTTCCCGAGATCCTGACCCTTTCGGCCGGTGTGTATGAAGGCTATCCCACCGTCGGAATCGGAGTCGACCTCTGGGCCTTTGAAGTCAATGCCTCCTACTACACGGAAGAGGCCAGTCCGATTCCAGGGCTGAATCCGGACCACATCGTCTCTCTTCAGATGGCCTTCGGCTGGATGTAGAACAGGGGCCGCATATCCGGAGGAGAACCCGACAGGACTTGGTTTCATGAACAATTTTCATGTGAAGGAGCCGGCTTCGATCGACTCGGGAATCCCTGAGTTTTGCCGATCATGACCTGGCAATTTATCATCAACCCCCATCAAGGAGATAAAATGACCGGATCCTGGATTCGCCTTTCGTTATTAATGGCTGGCTTGTTCATCGTGGCGGCCTGTTCTTCTTCCACCCCCTACAACGGGGCCTTCCGGGACATGAACGGGTCCGCCGGAAACGGAAAGCTCGTTTCCTATCCCGAGAATACGGTATTCAACGCCTCCAAGCAGGCTCTCGTCTCCCATGGTTTCATCATCGACGCGAGCCAGACCAGCCTCGACAACGGACTCATCCTCGCCAACCGGAAGATGCAGGACACCTCGGACTCCGAGGTCAGCTATGAGATCTCGGCGACGGTCAACCTTCTTCCTAAGGACGGCAACGCGACCTTCGTCGCCCTGTCGGCCAACGAAAAGAAGATCCGGTACCAGAAGGAGCGCATCTGGTGGCATCTTCTGTGGATCATTCCTCTCTTCCCGGTCGGGACGGAATACCACACTGTGGAACGCCCTGAAAATACGGTGACGGATCAATCGTTCTACAACGATTTTTTCACATCTCTCGACCAGACCCTCCGATCGATCGGCCAACCAGGAAAGAACAAGGTGGCAGGAGCCGTCCGATGAAACGATCTCTTCTTCTCTTCCTGGGGGCGACTCTCGCAGTCGCCTTTTTCCCCGGGATCACCCAAGCAGCGATGGACAAGAAAGAGGCGATCCACCTGAAGGAAGAATCTCTTCGGCACAATCGCCTCGATCTCTACGATCTCAGGACCGGGGCCCATGGGGGTGACCTCTGGGCCGAAAACGAATACGGCGTCTTCCTCGTGCAGTCGGGCAAGGATAGCGGACGCGGCTTCGTCTGGATCCGGAAGGCAGCCCAGCACAACCTGACGGTCGCCCAGAGGAATGTGGGCTCCTTTTATGCGCGGGGAATCGTCGTTCCGAAAAATTATGCCCTGGCGGCGAAATGGTTTCGTCCGGCGGCCGTGGCCGGAGACGCAAAGGCCCAATACTACCTCGGCATCCTTTACCTCCGGGGATGGGGGGTTCCGAAGGATCCGGCCCGGGCCCTGAAATGGTTCCGGAAGAGCGCCCTTCAGAACGATCCCGCCCCGGCCTACCAGATCGGCCTCCTCTACGACAAGGGACAGGGGGTCGAACGAAACCCTGCCAAAGCCATCAAATGGTTTCGGGAGGCAGCCATCAAGAACTACGCTCCGGCCGAAAAGGCGCTGGCCACCGCCTATGCCCACGGAGACGGCGTTCCCAAGGATTCGGCCCTCGCCCAGAAATGGTTCAAAAAGGCCAATCTCGTCCAGAATGGGGTGGGGGAGTTTCTGATCCATTGGGAGATCGACTGAAACCTTTCATCCTCTCCTCATTCCTGCCTGCATGACCCGAGTTGAGCGTCCTTCCTCCCGGAGGGACGCCCTTCCGGGAATTTCCAATTCCCTCAGGTTTCTGCGAACTTCGCCGGTTCATCTTTTTCTTTTTCCCCTCATGATTCCTGGCCGTCTTTCATGCGGGCCGCAATTTTTCTTACCGTGAATTGACGAGAGATCGGAGAGGGTGCTAGATTCTTCGTTAATTGGTCAATCAGTCAACCGGATTGTCGGTGATTCCGAAGGATTTTGAAAAAAGAGGGACTGTCCTGGTGGAGCTTCCCCGGATTGCAAGAAATCGTGATCAAGATTCAGGGGGATCCTTCGCCTGTTTTGCCCTCCGGACAACCCGATCCGGAAGACAGAACCCCCGCGTCTTCCGTCTCCTGTCTCTCGTCATTCTTTTCGGGATTGTCCCGCTGCTGGGAATCGGAACCGCCTTGGGTGCCTCTCCCCCCCAGACGTCAACTACGGCAACCTCCCCGGGACCCGCGAACCAGGACGACGGGGTCTCAGAACCCTACGCCTCCCAGACCGGAAAGTTCGGCCTGTCGATCATGTTCCAGTACGATGTCCTTCAGACCCCGGCCCCTATCAAACTCTTTCAGAACGGGGTCGGGGGAGGAGGCGAATTGTCTTATGGAATCTCTCGGGGGATCCGTCTCCTCGGGGGACTCGGCTACCTCCTCAATACCCCCCATATCTCCCCGCCGCTCCATTCCAGTGTGATTTCCGGAGCCGGCCCCTCAAACCAGTATCTTCAGGCCTATTTGGGGGCCCAGCTCGAACTGACACGATGGATTCCCCAGATGATTCGCTATCAGCCCTGGTTTCCCTACCTTCGAGCCGATACCGGAGGAGTTTTTCCCAGCTTCAGTGATGCGGGCCCTCAGACGGGACATCCCGATGGACTTCTGGAGGACATTGGAATCGGAATCGAAGGGCGACCTCGCGCCATTCCCATGGCTTTTTTTGGGGAGGTCCGTTCCCAGTGGCTTTTTCTCGGATCCCAGGTCATCACGGTCATTCCGATCCTGGCCGGAACGACCTTCTATTTCTGATCGACAAGGACGATGAGACAGAAAATTCGCTCTTTTAGGAAAAGTGGAAGAACCAAAATCCCAGGAGGGAACAAATTTCTTTTCCTGGGACTCGCGCTTTTTCTGTGTGTCGGCGGCTACTGGAACCACTCCGCTTTGGGGGCCCCGATGGAAAACTCTTCGGGGAACGACACCTATCTTCTTGCTCCAAAAAAAGAAAACGCCGTCCAGCTTCCTTCGCGCCTCACGCTTCTTGAGGCGATGTCCATCACGATCGACCACCATCCCCAGTATCGACAGATGCTCCACACCGCCCAGGCCAACAAGGAGATCATCGGGGAAGCCCTGTCGAACTACATGCCTCACCTCTCCGCCGGGGCGGGATACAACTACGAGACCGGAAACTTTGTGATATCTCCCGGCATTCCCCAGTCCTTCTACGTGGCATTGCCTCCGAACTCGAACCAGGCCTACAACTTTTTCCAGGCGTCCTTCAATCTGACCCAGACGATCTTCACCTTCGGTCAGCGAATCACCCAGGTCCGGCAGGCGAAATACGCCTACAAGTCGTCCCAGGACCAGGCCCGATGGACCCTTCTGAACCTGCTTTCCAGTGTCGAAACCGCCTACGACACCCTGGCCCAGAATCTTCTTCTCGTCGAGGCGGCCAAAAAAACCGTCGACGACTACAAGGCCCAGCTCCAGGTCGCCCAGGCCGAATTCCAGATCGGCATGGCCGCCAAGTTCGACGTCCTGAACGCCCGGGTCAATCTCTCCAACGCCCAGCTCAATCTCATCACGGCCAAAAACAATGTCTCAACGGCCCGGGTCGCCTTGAACAATGCCATGGGAATCGAGTCCAGCGTCTCCTACAGCGTCGAGACCGACCTGGCTTACGTTCCATTCAGTGCGGACTATCAAAAGCTGATCGAACAGGCTCTGCGGAACCGGCCCGACCTCTCTTCCGCCGTCAACCAGAAAAAGGCGGACCTTCAGAACGAACGCTACTATGAAAGCACCTACATGCCCTCCATCGGCATGACCGGAGGGTACACCTACGCCAGCATGTTCTTTCCCCTGACCTACAACTGGTCGGCAGGGGCCACGATCTCCATCCCGATTTTTTCGGGCTTTCTGACGGTTCACCAGGAACGTCAGGCCCAGAAAACGACCCTCGCCGCCAGGGATGCCGAAGAAAATGTCCGGGTCGGAATCGTGGCGGCGATCAGGCAGGATATCTACAATCTCAATACGGCGATGGAACGGATCAAGACCACCCAGGATCTTCTGAGCCAGGCCAAGGAAAGCCTCCGGCTCGCCGCAGGGCAATACCAGGTGGGAGTGGGAAGCGCCGTCGCCCTGACCCAGGCGGAAGCCGATCTCGCGGCCGCCAGGGCCCAGGTCGTCCAGGCGGTCTACGGATACAAGATTGCCCGGGCGACACTGATCAGGGACTCGGGTCTCGATCCGCTGACCGAAGCGAAACGGCGGAAAAACCGTGAGGAGCAGGGAAAGTGAATCGACGCGTGGGCCGTATGGCCATTATGCTTGGAATCGTGGTGTTTCTCGTCATCGTCGCCGTCCGGTTCATTCACCGGCCAGTGAAGAAGACGGGGGCCCGGGGAAAGATTGCCGCGGCCGAGGTCGTGGGGGTCATGCCGGTCCGGAAGGGGGACATCTCCGAGATCATTACCCTGACGGCGGACATTCAGCCCATCAACCAGGCGGCGATCTATGCCCAGGTGAGCGGCTATCTCGACAACATCACCGTTCGCCGGGGCTATCATGTGAAGAAGGGGCAGCTCCTGGCCCACATCAACAGCACGACCCTCAAGGCCCAGTACCACCAGGCCCAGGCGAACCGGGACTACGTCTGCCTGAACGCGAACCGCTACAAGGCCCTCCTGGCGAAGAACCTCGTCTCGAAGGACTCCTACGATCTGGCCTCCTCCCAGTGCCGCCAGGCCCAGGCCTCGGTCGACTACTCCCGGAAGATGCTCTCCTACGCCGATATCGTCGCCCCCTTCGACGGATATATCTATAACCGGATGGTCGATCCGGGAGCGACGATTCCGGCGACGACCGCCGCCCTTTCCGCCAACTCCAACCCGCTCTTCACGGTGGTCGACACCCATATCGTCAAGATCGTGGTCAATGTCCCGGAGCGGGACATCCGCTACCTTCGGATCGGACTTCCCGTGAAGGTCATGGTGGACGCCTTTCCGGGCCAGCTCTTTCCCGGCAAGGTCACCCGCATGAATCCGGCCCTCGACACCTCCACGCGAACCCTGGCCATCGAAATCGACATGCCGAACAAGGACGGCGTCCTGAAACCCGGAATGTTCGCCAAGGCGGTCCTGAACCTGGCCACACACAAAAATGTCCTCCTCATCCCCAAGGGGGCGATTCTCTCGCGCCAGAACAAGACCTGGGTCTACACCGTCGACGGGCAGGGGATCGCCAGAAAGCATGCAGTGACCGTGGGCTTCATCGGCCGGAAGAATGCCGAAATCAAGGCGGGCCTTGAAGCCGGGGAAACGATCGTCGTCGCCGGCCAGGAGCACCTCGAGGACGGAGACCATGTCCAATCCCGGCCTGTCGTTCCTCAGAATGGCTATTGATCGCCCTCCAGGGGGAAGGGTTCCCGTTTTATGTGGCTGACCCGTCTGGCCTTGAAAAATCCCATCGCCATCTTCATGATGTCGATGCTTTTGGTCCTCATGGGGGCCCAGTCGGTCAGCCGGCTCCCCATCGACCTTTTTCCGAATCTGGCCGTCCCGGTTCTGATCGTCGGAACCATCTATCCCGGCGCCTCCCCCGTCGACGTCGAGCGGAGCGTCACCTACCCCCTCGAAAAGACTCTGGCGACGATCGACGATGTGAGCCACATCCAGTCCCAGTCCCGGATGGGGGTCTCCTCGATCCAGGTCTGGTTCAACTGGGGGAAGGACCTGAACGGGGGACTCGTCCAGGCCGTCCAGAAGATCTCCCAGATCCAGAATCAGCTTCCGCCGGGCATCCAGCAGCCCTTCATTCTCAAGTTCGACATTGCGAACATCCCGGTGGTTTCCCTGACCGTCTCGAATCCCTCGATGAACCAGATCCAGCTCTACGACCTGGCCTACAACACCATCGAACCCCAGCTCGAACAGCTTCCCAACGTCTCCCAGGCGACGGTCAATGGCGGAAAGGTCCGCCAGATCAACATCAATGTCGACCCGCGCGAGCTCCTGGCCCGGAACCTCTCGATGATCCAGGTGGTGAATGCGATCAATCTGGCCAATCTGATCCTGCCCTCGGGCGATATCAAGATCGGTTCCAAGGACTACAATCTCTTCACCAACAACCAGATCTCCCACGACCTGGTCAATGTCCTGAAGAATGTTCCCGTCGCCACCCAAACGACCCCCGACGGCCGCACTGTGCCTGTTTTCGTCAAGGATTTCGCCCGGGTGAAGGATTCTGCCGAAACCCAGACCAACATCGTCCGAGTCAACGGAGAAAACGCGGTCTACCTGGCCGTCAACAAGCAACCGGGCTCGAACACCGTGGAGGTCGTGGACGCCGTCCGGAAGGCGATTCCCCATCTCCGGGGCATTCCGCCGGGGGTCCATCTCGACACATTCTTCGACCAGTCCACCTACATACGCCAGTCGATCCGTGGCCTCTACCACGAGTCGGTCCAGGGGGCGATCCTGGCCGTCCTCGTCATCCTCCTCTTTCTCGGAAGCCTCCGGGCCACCTTCATCATCGGGACGGCCATTCCTCTTTCCGCTCTCGTGGCCCTCATCTTTCTCTACTTCACCCATGAAACCCTCAACATCTTCACCTTCGGCGGGCTGGCCCTGGGGATCGGCCGGCTCGTGGACGATTCGATCGTCGAGCTCGAGAACATTTATCGCCACTTCTCACTGGGCGAGGAATCGCGTCCCGTGGCCCTTCTTTCCGCCGCCCGGGAGGTGGCGATGCCGATCCTGGCCTCGACCATCACGACCGTCATCGTCTTTTTTCCCATCGTCTTCATGGAAGGCATCGGCCGTCTGCTCTTCACCCCCATGGCCCTGACCATCACCTTCGCCCTGTTTGCCTCCTTTTTCGTCTCCCGGACCGTCACACCCCTTCTCTGCTATCGGTTTCTGAAGACCTCGGTCCCGGGGGAACCCCTTCGGGAAAACTTCCTGATCCGCCTCTTTCACCGGACGGAGCAGTCCTACAAGCGTCTCCTGGATTTTTCCCTTCACCACCGGAAAAAGGTCTACTTCTCCCTCGGGGCCCTGTTCATCCTCTCCCTCCCGCTTCTGAAGGGGATCGGCACGGAGTTTTTCCCCGCCCCCGACGAGAGCCAGTTCACCGTCAACATCCAGGAACCCCCCGGGACGCGGATCGAGGTCACCACCGAAACGGCCAAGGAGATGGAGGGACTCATCCGGAGGACACTCCCCCAAAGCGAAGTCCGGCTCATCGCTTCCAATATCGGCCTCCGGAGCACGGCGGGACGGGGAACCAACGGGGCGGCCTCGGTCTTTACCAGCAATACGGGCCCGGATACCGGATTCATCCAGGTCAACCTCGTGGAGCCTGACAAACGAAGCGAAACCTCCGACCAGGCCATGGAACGGGTCCGTAAGGCCGTCTCGGGACAGTTTCCCGGAGTCGGGATCTATTTCATGCCCGGAGGGCTGATCGAGCGGATCATCAATTTCGGATACCAGGGGATCATCAACATCGAGGTGTACGGATACGATCTGAAGACGGGAGAGGATCTGGCTTACCGTCTCGCGCGCGGGATGAAAAAGATAGCGGGGGTAGGGGATGTCCAGGTTCTTCCCAATGATTTCCACTATCCCACTTACAACGTCAAGATCGACCGGGTCAAGGCAAGGATGGTGGGTCTGTCCGTCTCGGACATCGCCTCAACCGTTCTCTGGAGCTTCGTCGGAAACGAAAACAACCCGTCGATCTATACCGACCCGAAGACGGGCAACGAATACAACATCATCGTCCAGTTCGACCGTCCGTTCCGGCATTCCCTCGAGGATCTCGAGAACGTCTTCCTGACCACCCCCAGCGGGAGCCCCATCCTTCTTCGGAACATTGCGACCATCGAACTGGGAAGCTCGCCGAACGAGATCGACCGGAAATACATGACCCGACTGATCACCATCACCGCCAATCCCGTGGGACGCCCCCTGGGGGACATCGCGAAGGATCTCGCCGTTCTCATGAAGCGCACCTCCCTTCCGGAGGGCTTCACGATCAATCTGGCCGGACAGATCGCCGAGCAGAGGGGGACCTTTTTGTCCCTCTTCGTCGCTCTTCTCTCCTCTCTTTTCCTGGTCTACATGGTCCTGGCCATCCAGTTCCGCTCCTTCCTCGACCCCTTCATCATCATGTTCACCGTTCCCCTGGGGCTGACCGGCGTCATCTGGATGTTCTTCCTGACCGGAACGAATTTTTCTTCTATCGCCTTCATGGGGGTGATCGTGACAGGAGGTATCGCCGTCAGCAACGGGGTGCTTCTGGTGGACTATACCAACAAGCTGGTCAGGGAGAGGGGATTGTCGATCGGAGAGGCCGTGGTCAAGGGCGGAATCACCCGGCTTCGGCCGGTCCTGATGACCAGCATCGCGACGGTCACGGGACTCCTGCCCATGGCGATCGGACTCGAGGTGGGAAGCTCCAACAGCATGCCGCTGGCGCGGGCGGTGATCGGCGGACTGACCTTCGCCACCGTCTTCACCCTGGTCCTGATTCCGCTTCTCTATTATTCCCTGCACACGTGGCGGGAGTCCAAACCCCGGAAAGGCCCGGCCTTCCCGGGCCCCCGGGAGTGGGAGCAGATCACTCCCAACATTCCGGAATAGGGACGTCTATCGTTTCTCGTTGGCCCAGGTATCGGGCCAGCCCGCCCCCAGAATCTGCAGGGCGACATAGTTGACCGACAGGGATTGCCGGTCCTCGTCTTCGCGGGTGTAGGCCACGAGGGAGCAGGGGTAGGAGACTTCGGGGAGGGAGAGGCCGATCAGCTCTCCGCTTTCGATTTCCTGCCGGAAGAGGCTTGCGGGGAAGATTCCCACGCCGAACCCCGACAAGAGGGCTTTCCGGATGAAGTCGGCATCGGTCGTCTCGATTCCGGGCTTGACGTTCAGATTGAGGGAGGCGAGCTTCTGGTCGAGCTCCTTTCTGAGCAGGCTCGTTTTCGGAGGAAGGAGCAGGGGGAAGGATTCGAGAAGACGGAGGTCCCGACGCCATTTGTCCTTCGGAAGCCCTGGAGATCCCAGGATGAGGGTATTGGTCTTCTCGATCTGCATTTCGATCACGCCCGAGCCCGCCAGGGGGGACGGATCCTTGTCGAACTTGTAGAACATCACGATATCCGCCTGCTTCTTGTCGAACTCGGCCACGAGCTGGGGCTCCGGAGCCTGGAGAACCTTGATGGGGACACGCTTCTGGAATGTCCCGTGCAGGTAGTGCTGAAGGTATTTCTCTCTTTCGGGACGGACGCCAAACCCCGTTCCGAGCCGCAGGGGATCGGTCTTCGTGAGGGGCGTGAAGGAATGGAGGAGTGTCTGGGATCGGTCGACACGTGATATGATTTCAAGAGCCAGGTCCCGAAAGCGAAAACCCGCCTGACTGAGGTAGACGCGGCGTCCGAGACGATTGAAAAGGCTGACCCCCAGCTCCTTTTCCAGAAGCTGGATCTGGGTGCTGACGGCCGGCTGCGTCACGGAAAGAATGCGGGAGGCCTTGGTGAAGTTCAGGGATTCGCTGACGACGAGAAAGGTATGGATCTGGGAGAGGGTCATGCGACGTCCTTCCATAAAATTATGATTCGGCCGAATACGAAATGGGGCCGGCGACTCTTTCGGAGGCCAACCAAGAATTCACTCTTGATTGATTATAATATTTATCGTCCCGGATATTCAATAATCTCTTTTTTTAATAATTTATTAATTATATTCAAATACCTGTCCGGAGAGAGGCGTTTGAAGTTTTGTCATGGGGCGGTTTTTTGTTTTTATTTATTTTCGATATCGGTTATCTCTTATGCTCTTGAACCCATTCTTTCAGGAGCGGAGGCCCTCGCCCAGGATAACCTGACACAGATCGTCTCGGGGACTCCCGGAGACCGCCCCTACCGTCTCACCCTCCGGGAGGCCCTCCGGATTGCCCTCCGGACCTATCCCGGCCTGGGAGCGGCCCAGCAGGGGATCGCGGCCTCGAAGGCCGGGATCGGGGTGGCCCAGAGCCAGTACTATCCGACCCTCTCCGGTTCCTCGACCTACACGCGCGAGACCGGAAACTTCGGACCCCAGCCGGGATTTCCCTTCACCATTCCGGAATCTCCCGTGAACTATGATTTCTACCAGGCCCAGCTGACACTCTCCGAGACTCTCTTCTCCTTCGGGCGCAGACGCTCCCAGGTCCTCCAGAACCGTCATCTTTACCGGGCCAGCCGCAGCCAGTACAGCCGGACCCTCCAGGACACGGTCCTGAACGTCGAAAAAGCCTTCTTCCTGGTCCTGAAGGACCAGAAGCTCATCCGGGTGGACGATCTGACGATCGACGACTACAAGCTCCAGGAACAGGTGGCGGAGATTCGCTACAAGGACGGGGTCGCCACCACCTACGATGTGCTGAACGCCCGGGTGAACCTCTCGAACGCCCTCCTGACGAAGGTCACCGACAGAAACCAGCTGCGGGTCGACCGCCTGACCCTGGACCGGGCCATGGGGGTCGTCTCGAACAGCCCCTACCGGGCGGTCCCGCTCCTTTCGCTTCCGGTTCCGGTCCTGATTCCCGATCAGGCGGTGGCAGTGGCCCTGCGCAATCGTCCGGACCTCGAACAGATCACCCAGCAGGCCCTGGCCCAGAAGCAGGTGGTGAAATTCAACCAGGCGCAGTTTTTCCCGACGGTCCAGACCGTCGGCGCCTACAGCCTCGACAGCGAATTCTTTCCCCTCGTTTACAACTGGTCGGTCGGAACGACCCTGACCGTCCCCATCTTCAACGGATTCCAGTTCGTGAAACAGACCCAGCAGGCCCGGGCCCAGATGAAGCAGACACTGTTCCAGCGCGAGGATCTCCGGCAGCAGACCATCGTCGAGGTCAAGACCGACATCTTCAACATACGGACCGACGACCAGAAGATCGCCGCCGACAGGGAGCTCGTCAGTCAGGCCGAACAGAATCTTTATCTGGCGGAAAACCAGTTCCGTGTCGGAACCGGGACCTCGGTGGCGGTGACGCAGTCCGAGCGTGATCTGGCGAGCGCCAGGGCCGCCCTGGTCCGGGACCAGGCCGATCTGGGAATCGCGATCGCCCAGCTCAAGCACGACGAGGGGGTCAACCTCGATCCCGTGACCCATCACCTTCCCTCCAAGGATCTTCCATGAGAGGGATCGGGGCCCTTGCCGGCCTGCTTCTCTGCCTCATGCTCTTCCCTTTTTCCGGAGCGCTCGCCGACGGGATTCCTCCCATGGCCGTTCCCGCCTCTCCGGGCCTTCCTCCGGTGGAAAAGACGCATGCCGGGAAAAAGACACAGAGGTGGAGCGTCTCCCCGACCTACTCCTTCTATCTTCTCCCGGGGGGAGGCCTCTCCCGGTATATTGACCAGGCCTTCGGCGTGGGGGGCGAGGTTTCCTGGCGCCTCGGGGATCTTCCTGAAAAAGGCCAAAAGGCCACGGTGCTCTCCCATCTCCGATGGCTGGGGGACTTCTCCTACTTCCAGATGACCCCAGGGCCGACGCTTGCCCCGGCGCTCTCGTCGAGCTCCATAGGATTTTCCAATGTGAGTCCCCAGCCGATTCCGCCGCTGCCCAATTCGGCCAGCGTGACAGGCTTCATCCTCCGCACCGGACTGGCCTGGGACCTCCCCGAGGTCACCCCCGAGCGCTGGGGGCTCAGGCGGGTCATCGTGCCCTATCTGAGGATCGATGCGGGAGGGGTGGACTGGGCCGTCTCCAATGTGCCCGGGATCTCCGGCCATCCCTACGGGGGACTTCTCGACGTGGGGGCGGGACTTTCCCTCTCCATTCCGGGATACCCCCTCGGAGTCTTCGGAGAGGCCGATCCGACCGCCTTCGATGTCGGAGGGAACATCATGACCATACTTCCTCTCGTGGCCGGAATCAGCGTGCGGTTCTGAGAAGGATCTTTCCTACAATTTTTTGACGGAGCAAGAGCGATGAACGATAAGAACACGACTGAAAAAGAGGATCCTTCCAAGGACGGAAAGCTCCATCTCCCCAAAAGCTTCCTCATCCTGGGAGGGGGTTCGATCCTCGTCATGGCAGGGGTGGTCGTCTACACGGTCTTCTTTTATCTGACGCTCCCCAACCACCGGACCCTCGACAAGAACGGGGAGGCGATCCGGCATGTCCCGCTCCCCGTTCCTCCCAATACCTTCCTTCCCTCGGGTTCCGGAAAAACCGTGGCTCTTTACGAGAAGCCGGACTTTCGTCTTGAGGTGGCGGGGCTCTCCAAGGCGAAGACGGGATTCGACGCCTCCTTCGACCTTCTCGCGAAATCGGATGGATCCGACGGGTCCGGACTCTCCTTCGCCGTGATCGGGACGCCGCGCTGGGTGGACGCCAACCGAAATGCCGGAGAAGGGACGGCCTCCCTTTCGACGGGAACCGTCTTCCGGAAGGGGTCCCCCGGCCATTTCACCATCCACTTCTCCCGTATGCCCACCGGACCGTCCTTCGACCTGTACCTTGGACTGGCGGGGACGCGGGGAGTCAAGGGAGACCGCTATCTGATCCATTTCGAGAACCTGAAGACACCCGGACGGCCCTCCTGATGGCCGGACCGGACTCTCCCGAAGTCCTCGTGGCGGAGAATGTCCGAAAGCGCTATGCGGACGAGGGTCCCTGGGCGGTGGACGGAGTCACCCTTGCCCTTCATCGGGGCGAGGTCGTCTCGATCGTCGGGCCGAACGGCGCGGGAAAGTCCACACTGATCCAGATGATGCTGGGCCTCCTCGTCCCGGACTCGGGATCGGTGCGGATCTTCGGAAACGAGATGGCCACCGGACGCCGGAAGGTCGCCCACCGGATCAATTACGCCTCGACCGACCTGAGCCTTCCCTATTCCCTGACCGTTCGGGAGAATTTGATGGCCTATGCCCTGATCTACAACATGCGGAACATCGGGAGCCGGATCGACAGACTGCTTCGGGAGATGGACCTCGCCTCATTCCGGGATGTCCGCGTCGGCCGTCTCTCCACGGGACAGGTGGCCCGGATGGGGATCGCAAAGGCCCTGATCAACGACCCCGAGCTCCTTTTTCTCGACGAACCGACGGCGACCCTCGATCCGGAGGTCTCGGCCCAGCTCCGCACGACCCTCCAGACCATGGTCCGGGAGCGGGGGATGACCCTTTTGTATACCTCCCACAACATGCGGGAGGTCGAGCGTTTTTCCGACCGCATCTATCTCATGAACGGGGGCCGGCTCGTCGCCTCCGGGAGCGTGTCCGACCTCATGTCCCGATTCGAGACCGAAGACCTCGAGTCCCTCTTTCTCCAGATGGTGGGGCAAAAGAGGGGGAAGGATGAATAGTCCCCGTCCGCCCGTCCCTCTCCTGGCCTGGCGCCCCATGGCCGGCATCCTGTTCCGACAGATCGTCCTCTACCGCCGTTCCGTCCCACGGTGGATGGAGATCTTCTACTGGCCCCTCCTCGACCTTCTCGTCTGGGGATTCCTGACCCTCTATCTGAAAAAGATCCCGACCTTCATGCCCTCCGCCGTGACGGCCCTTCTCGGGGCCCTTCTCCTTTGGGACCTTCTCTACCGGGCCCAGCAGGGGATCTCGGTCATGTTTCTCGAGGAGATCTGGTCCCGGAACCTGATCCATCTCCTGATCGCCCCGGTCACCCCCCTCCATGTGGTCGCCGGAGCCATTCTCTCGAGCATCGCGAAGGTCCTGCTCTCCTCCTCGGTCGCGGCGATCCTGGCCTATCTGCTCTTCTCCTTCCGGATCTTCTCCCTTGGCCTCCACCTGTTCTTCTTCATCCTGGCCCTCCTGATGATGGGATGGGCCCTGGGAATCCTGACCACGGCCGTCATCCTTCGATTCGGGCAGGAGGCGGAGGTGCTCGCCTGGGGTGTGATCTTCCTGTTCCAGCCCTTCTCGGCCGTCTTCAATCCTGTTTCCGTCCTTCCGGGGGTGGCGGCCGCCATCTCGAAGGCGGTTCCGGCCTCCTACGTCTTCGAGGGGATGCGCAGCGTTCTCGTCACGGGACGCCTCCCGACAGGCGACCTGATCATGGCCTTTCTTCTGGATTTTCTGTATGCGGGGGTCGCCCTCTTCGTCTATTCGCGGGTGATCGCCCGGGCCCGGCGCAAGGGTTTTCATCTGAAACTCGGATCTTGAAGAGCTGTGAACTCTCCGGAGCGGAAGGTTTGACTCCCGCTTCGTTCAGGAAGGATAATGAACCATGGCAAAACGCCCCGTCATCGAAACCCGCATCCAAGCCATCATTCCGGAGACTCCCCGCGTCTCGACGTTCCGGCTCGCGATTCCGGGAGAGGCCTCTTTTTCGTTCAAGGCCGGCCAATTCGTCATGGCCTCGATTCCCGACTTTAGGAACGAAAGAGACCGTCCGGTCCGGAGGGCCTACTCCGTCTCGTCCTCCCCGCTCGACCTCGAAAAGGGATATCTTGAGCTGACCATCACCCGTGTGGGGGAGGGAGGGTACTTCTCGAACCGGATCCATGCCGCCCGTCCCGGGGATCCCGTCCTGGTGGAGGGACCTTACGGGAGCGCCTTCACGCTTGAGGAGGGGAATCCCGCCCCTCATCTCTTCGTCGGAGCCGGAAGCGGGATCGCCCCGCTCCGGTCGATGATCCGGACATTGCTCGGAACAGGATCTCCCCCACGGATCAAGGTGATTTACGGATTCAGGAAAGGGGAGGATTTCATTTTCGAGCGGGAGCTTCTGGGATACGCCAAATCCGTTCCGGGATTCTCCCTGGTCGTCATGCATTCCCGGCCGGAGCCCGGGTGGGAGGGACTCTCGGGACGCGTTCCCGATCTCCTTCCCTCTCTGGTTCCCGGACATTCCGGAGAGGTGGTCTACATCTGCGGCCATCCGGACATGGTGAAGGGGACGGTGGACTACCTCCAGCTGGCGGGTTTTCCTGAAGCCGACATCCGAAAGGAACAATGGTGACACAGGCCGGGAGAGGATCCGGAGGAGTCTGATGGAAGGCGAACGGTTCTCACAGATCGAGGAGGCCCCCCCGCTTCCCCGGAAGGGAAAAGGCGGGGAAGGGTGGCGCTGGACGGTTGGAGCCATTCTGGTCCTGATCGCCCTGGTTCCGGCTCTGGTGCTCCTTGTCTTCTACTATCGGGAGGTGGCGGTCACCTACTACATGACCCGCAACCCCCTTCAGCCGTCCTCCCTCCGGATGGCCCGGACCATCGAAGGAGTCCTGGTCGGAAACATGCGGGACCTCGCCGACACGGCCAGCCGGCTCAACTGGAGGGGGACGGACGCTCCAACCGAAGAAAACCTGAAGGAAATCATCGGACGGTCGCGCCAGGAAGGCGACCTCGCGAACTTCGCCGGCCTGGCGGTCCTGGACCGGTCGGGAAAAGTGCTGGCCCGGACCGACCGTCGGGATATCGATCCCTTTCTGGGCCAGGCCCGGGAGCTCGCGAAAAAGCTTTTCGAAACCGGAGGCTTTACCCGCTTCAAGCCGCTGGTCGTCCCGGGAAGGCACCCCCTGGTCCTTTTGATGGTGGCCGTCCGGACGGTCCGCTCCGACGACGGCTCGGGAGGAGTCCTGGCGGGACTCATGAATTTGACCGCCCTTCTTCGGCCGGCCCTTCCGGTTCCCCGAATCCACGGCACTCCCGGCCGATCCTATCTTCTGTCCGGAGACGGGCTGGTTCTTGCCTCCTCCGATCCGGAACTGACCGGAAGGAACCTCCTGTCTTTAGGACGCAAGACCGTCCTCGACCGCTTCGACTCCGGCCAATCGGGCTCCTTTTCCGCACCCGTCGACGGGACAGACTTCCGTTACGGGTCCACCCTTCTGGGAGAACTCACGGGAATGACCGAGGCCCCCTGGCTGGCCGTTCTGGAAGCCCCGAAGGCCGCGATCGACCACGAGGTGGCTCGCACCCGGCTCAACATGGACCTGATCGTCTTCCTTCTCGTTCCTGCGTTCATGGGGCTCATAATCTGGATTCTCTACAAGAGCCTTCGCTCGCCGGCCTGATCCAGCCCTTTCTCGCAAACCCCGTCCCCCGAGAGACCCGACCTCCCGTTAAAGACGAACAAGGAAGGGTCTTTTGGGATCAGCGGCCTTCCACATCCACGGCATCGACAAGCTCGGAGAAGCTTTTGTCCATTTCATCCAGAAGGGCCCCCATCTCCGGCCCTGACGGGGAGACGGACGCGGATCCCCATTGGCTCTCGATCTCGCCCAGAAGCGCGGCGATCCGACGATAGGCCGAAATCGTCCCAAACCGCTGAAGCCCGTTTCCCAGCCATTTCCGCAGCCGCTCGAGAACCCGGGAAAGAGACTGTCGGCGGGGGTCGTCCGGAAGGAGCGGGCCTGCGATGACCGACGCCTCTTTCCTGAACCCCCGAAGCTCCACCTGGGCGACGAGAAGGTCGATCCCCCGGTAAAGGAAATGGGAATGGCGCCCTTTGCGCCATATTTCGGGAGGGTGCCAGGAATCTTTCCAGGAAAAAAACGCGCGGACGGGCATGGGGCGCCCGATTCCGAATCCCTGGGCGTAATGGCACCCCATCCGGAGAAGAGCCAGTCCGGTTTCGAGGTTTTCCAGCCCTTCCGCCACGACCTGGATCTGGCGAAGCCCGGCCGTCAGCATGGTTCCGCTCACGATGGCGAAATCCCCCGGACGAAAGGTCATGTTGCGGATGAAGGACTGGTCGATCTTGATTTCCCTGACGGGAAGGTTGTTCAGATAGGAGAGGGAGCCGAAACCGGTCCCGAAATCGTCGAGGGACACGGTGATGCCCCTCTCCGCCAAGGCCCGGATCGTCCGGGCGGACTGATCGAGATGGGAGAGCGCCACCGCCTCGGTGATTTCGATCGTCAGCCTCGGTCCGATTTCGGGCTGGCGGAGATGGAAGGAATCCACATGGGCGAGAAAGTTTTTGTGCAGAAAATGAAGCGCTCCGATATTGACCGACAGGTGCGCGTTTTTCATGTCGGGGGTCGACAGGAGGCGGTAGGCCTCTTCAAGGACCCACTCCCCCAGGAGGGAGACCTGCGAGAGATCGTTCTCGACGACCGGAAGGAAGGACCCCGGAAGGCGGATTTCCCCGCTCCGGGGGTCCTTCCAGCGCACGAGCGCCTCGGCCCCGCTGACCTCTCCGGAGCGGAGGTCGACCTGGGGCTGGAGATAGAGAGACATCTCTCCCCTCTCGAGTCCGGTCCGGAAGGCCCGACGGATCCCGAAGGTCCGTTCGACCCGTTCGGTCAGGGCGGAGGTATAGAGGCTCCAGGAATTCCGTCCGCTCTCCTTTGAAAAATAGAGCGCCTGGTCCGCATGCTTCAGAAGCTCACCCGGGGAAAGCCCTCCCTCCCCGGAGAGGGCCACGCCCATGCTGGCCGTGAGCTGAAAAACGCCCGACGAGAATTCCTCGATCAGGATCGGGTTGTCGAAGGATCGGGAGAGGGCTTTCCAGAACTCCTCGATCTCCGCGGGTCCTGTCCTATCGTATAGGACAAGGGCAAACTCGTCCCCTCCCAGACGGGCCAGAAAATCTTCCGGACCGAGGAGCCCCGACAGTCTCCTCGCCGCCTCGACCAGGACCCTGTCTCCGGCCGCATGGCCCATCGAATCGTTGATTTCCTTGAAGTTGTCGATATCCAGGATCGCCACGGCGATCTGGCGGTCTCCGGAGAGAGCCGACGCGAGGGTCTCCAGGAAGGAGGTCCGGTTCGGAAGGGCTGTCAGGTCGTCGTGATACCCCAGAAACTCGAGGTGTTCCTTCCTCCGGATATCCTGGATGGCAAAAGAGATGTTCTCGACCATGTTTTCGAGAAGATCGACGATCTCGTCGGAAAAGAAGTCCTCCTCGCGTGACCCGACGACGAGGAGACCGATGACCTTGCCTTCGACGACCAGCGGAAAACCCGCTCCGGAAAGGACTCCCCTCTGCAGGAGAAGCGGCCTCCAGAGGACAAAGGCCGGTGACCAGGCAAAGCTGTCCGCCACCAGCGTCCGTCCCGTCGCCAGGACCCGGCTGACGAGACCGAAGGCGACCGGGGAGGGTTCGGAGGGGCTCCTGAAACCCATCTTGGCCCTCTCCTCGAATCCCAGGAGGGGACCGGCCTGGGCGGCCAGGCTGAGTCCTCCGTCTTCCTCCCCAAGAATGACGGCCGAAAAGACCGCTCCGATCTTCTCCACGACCAGGGAGGTCACATGGTCGAAAAGGGTGCTCTGGTCGGGTCTCTTCGCGATTTCTTCCGTGATTTCGAGAAGGGAGCGGATGTGCATCTGAAGCTTCTCGATCCGGGTGGAGCGGTCGAAGGACTCCAGGGAGAATTCCATGTCCTCGGAGAGGCGGCTCAAGAGGGCGACCACGGACGGGGAGAAGTAGTGAGGATCCTCGGCGTAGACCCCCATGACCCCTTCGATCCGGCCGTGTCTCTTGAAGGGAAAGCTGCAGCTCGAATGAAGCCCGAAGCGATGCGCTCTCTCCCGCCAGACGGCATATTCCGGATCGGTATCGATCTGCGCCACCAGGATCCGCCCCTCCCGGAAGGAGCGGCCGGCCGGACCCTGCCCGTAGGGAGAATTCGCATCGGCCGTAATGAAGAGCCCCTCCGCGTATCCGCTGGCCGGCCCGCAGACGGAAAGGATCCGGCCTCCTCCGTCCGGCCGGTCCAGGGTCGCAATCCAGGCCAGACGGAGACCCGCGTAAGCGACCGCGATCCGGCAGACCTCGTCGTAAAGGAGCTCCGGAGGAGGATGGCGTGCGATCAGGTGATTGATCTCGTGGAGCGCCTTGTAGAACCGCACCAGATTGTCGAGGTCCGCCGGAAGGGAGGGCAGGGGAAGAGGAAGCAGGGAGAAGGACTTCAGAACCAGGGTGTCGAAAAAAAGATCCCCTTCATTTTCCTTGCGGAGGAAGAGGGCGACCGTCCCCTTTTTTCCCCCCGCCGTATCCGGCGAGAAAAGGGGGAGAAAAATCGCCTGCCGGAAGCCGTGGGTCCGGCAAAACGCCTCGATCTCCGGAGGTGGAGGGGTTTCGCCGGATCCCGATGATCGGAGAATGACGGGAAGAGGCCCCATGCTCCCCAGAAATGCGGAAAGTCTCCTCTTCTCAGCGGGCGACGCGGAGGGAAAAGAAGAAGAAGGAAAGGTGCGGGCATTCCGGGAAGAGGTTCTTTCGAGTCGGACCAGAACGGCGTCGACGAAGGAGAGTCCCGAGAAAAGATCCAGGACGGCCTTCCCCGTGGAGACTCTCGCCTCCCCGTCCGAGAAAATGCGGGGGAGTTCCTGAAAGATGCGCTCGACTCGCTCGCGGCCGGTTGTCGGATCTTCCACGTCGCCCCTCCGGATTCGGTTGCTTTCAACTTCATTTTTGCATGGCCTGCGGGAGAAAACAACGCCGAAAGCCCCCTGTCCCATAGGACTCGGGCCAGAGGAGTCGGAGAGAAGGCTCGCCCATTGCCGGGCATCCTCCTCCAGGAGGCGGCTTCCCCGCACGAACAAGCGGGTTTCAGACGGTTCCCGGAAGAGGGGTGGCGCTCACGACCGGATGAAGGGAAGGCGATTGGGCAGAGGAAGCGCTCCTTTCGCGATCCTGCCGAGGATTCGATCATCGCGACAGTCGATCGAAGCTTTGAGACGTCGCATCGGACCGGAACAAAAAGACGGAAGCGGCAGGAGTGGAGGGTCCCTGTGCGGGAGCGCAATCGCCTGCCCTGAAGAATGATCCCCGCATCTCCCATTTGGGGGACCCGATCCTTTTCCCCGGGAGTCCGTTTGCCTCTCCATCCCCATAAATAAAAGGTGATGAACCCTATTTTCCGCCTCGCCGGACAAAGACGCTCAGGTCTTTTTCTTGACACATGATCCAATCATTGATAGTATTCGGAAAAATCCGGATAGCCGGTGATGCGGCCAAGGCCCCTCATCCGGTTATTGCCGGCTCTCCTGAAGGTCCTTGAGGATCGATCGAGAGCCTTAAGGAGGGACGGCAACCTGGTCCGGATCTCATGTTCAGAGGCCCCCGTTTTTTGGGGGATTGGGCTCGCTGGCAAACGCCGAATTTTCCAGTGCGAAGGATGGCCATTCGGCATAAAAGGAGGTGGTTCTCACGATGAAATCAGAAAAAATGACAGTTCTTGCCACGGTTGGGTCTGCAATTTCCGGCATTGTTCTTTCCGCTGCCATCATTCTTCTTCCCGTTCAGGGTGCTTTCGCCGGTGATGCCGCTCCCAAAACCTCGGCAAAGGCCCCGGCCAAGAAAGCGGCCCACAAGAAAATGGCCAAGGCTGGCAAAAAGCATGGCCCTTCCGCCTTCTGGAAGAAGGTTCAGACGGCCCTGATCGCCAAGGGAGCCAAGATCAAGGCCGACGGGTACCCCGGTCCGATCACCCACAAGGCCATTGCCGCCTTCCAGAAAGCCAACAAGCTGAAAGCGACCGGAAAGCTCGACAAGGCCACCAAGAAAGCGCTCGGCCTTTAAGCTTTTCGAATCGGGTATTCGTATCTCGAGAGGGACTCCGGTCCCTCTTTTTTTTTGGGACGCCATGATCAGAATCCAGTCGGGGATCCTCAAAGGGAAGGCCCTTCCCGTTCCCGATCCTAAAAAAGTTCGTCCGACAAGCGCCAAAGTCCGTTCGGCCGTCATGAACATGCTCCAGAAGGATCTGCCGGGCTCCGTCTTTTGGGATCTCTATGCCGGATCGGGGGCCGTAGGCCTTGAGGCCTATTCCCGCGGCGCCTCCCACGTCCTCTTTCTCGACAGGGATCGCCCCCTCCTGGCGGCCCTTGAAAGATGGATCTCGCGCGAAATTCCAGACCACGCCGGCCACTTTTCCTTCAGGCTCTCGGAGGGCTTCTCCTCCTTGCGATCCGATCCCCCCTCCGTTCCGCCCTCCATCCTCTTTCTCGACCCGCCCTACCATTATGCAGATTGGCCCGGGCTCTTGAACGCACTGTGCCGCGATGGTATAGTGGGTGCCAATTACCTCATGGTTCTCGAATATCACCACAAGGATTCCCTTCCATGGGGATCCCTCCCTGATTGGGGTTGCCAGATATTGTCTCACCACCATTATGGAGAAAGCGGCGTGAGCCTCCTCGCTCCATCGACCCGATGAACCACAGGGCGGTCTACCCCGGCACCTTCGATCCGGTGACGAACGGTCATCTCGACATGCTTCACCGAGGGTTGGCCATCTTCGACGAGATCGTCATCGGGGTCGCGGACAGCCCCCGAAAATCCCCTCTTTTTAATCTCGAAGAACGCATCGAACTTCTGAGGGCTTCAATTCCCTATCCCGAGCCGCAAGTGACGGTCAAGGGATTCGACCACCTTCTGGTCCACTTCGTTCGGGAAGAGAAAGCCGTCTGCATCCTCCGGGGGGTCCGGGCCGTTTCCGACTTCGACTACGAACTCCGCATGGCCCTCATCAATCAGAACCTCGACCGCGAAATCGAAACCGTCTTCCTGATGCCCTCCAAAAATAATATGTTCATCACATCGACCGTGATTCGGGAAATCGCCGAACTGGGAGGGGATCTCTCCCTCTTCGTTCCCCTTCCTGTCGAACAGGCCCTGAAGAGAAAATATTCCCGGAGACAATAAAGAATGAATCGACCGATTCAAGAATTTTTGGCCTCACGTCTCTCCCTTCTCAAGCCCTCGCCGACCCTGCTTCTTGCCGCCCGGGCCAGGGAGCTGAAGCAGCAGGGGATCGACGTGCTCGATTTTTCGGGGGGCGAGCCGGACTTCGACACCCCGGAGCCCGTCAAGAAGGCCGCCGTGAAGGCCCTCGGAGAGGGATTCACCAAGTACACCGCGGTGGGGGGGATTCCTGAACTCAAGGAGGCCATCCGTGAAAAATTCCTGCGGGACCAGGGACTGGATTTCCATCCACGGGCGATCGTCGTCTCCAACGGAGCCAAGCACTCGCTCTTCGAACTCTTCCAGGTCCTCGTCAACCCCGGCGACCAGGTGCTCCTCCCCACGCCGGCATGGGTCTCCTATCCGGACCAGATCCTCCTGAATCAGGGCGATCCGGTCTTCATCCCCTGTCGCGAGGAAGACGGATTTCGGCTCGATCCGGACGCCTTGCGGGAGGTGCTCACCCCGCGCTCGAAGCTTCTCGTCCTGAACTCTCCCAACAACCCGACGGGAGCCATCATCGATCGAAAGCGGCTCGAGAGGATCGTCGAGATCGCCCTCCAGAACGATCTGCTCATCATCTCCGACGAGATCTACGAAAAGATCAACTACACGGGCGATCCCGTCCCTTCTATCGCCACCCTCGACAGGAGCGTCCGGGAACGGACCATCATCGTCAACGGCGTCTCGAAGACCTACGCCATGACCGGATGGAGGATCGGCTATGCCGCCGGCCCCCGCGAAATCATGGAAGCCATGGATGCCGTCCAGAGCCAGACCTCGTCGAACCCCAATTCGATCGCCCAGAAGGCCGCCGCCTTCGCCATTCGGTCGGGTGAGGAATACTTCGAGCCCATGCTGGCCGAATACCGGAAACGGAGGGACTGGGTGGTCGCCGCCTTCAATCGCATCTCCGGGATCCGTTGCCAGCCCCCGGAGGGGGCCTTCTATGTCTTCCCGAACATCTCGGGCCTTCTGGGGCGCTCCTATAAGGGGGTTCCGATCCAGACCGCCTACGAACTCGCGGAGTTCTTTCTCGATGTGGCCCGGGTGGCCATGGTCCCCGGAACGCCGTTCGGAAGTCCTGTCCACATGCGCATGTCCTATGCGGCCTCCCTCTCCTCGCTCCAGGAAGGAATCCGGAGGATCGGGGAAGCGGTCTCCCTCCTCGAATAAGCCTTTTCCCAAGGCCATTCCTCCTTAGCGCGCACTGGAAGCCTCGGGCTTCAGACCAGGGAGGAATGCGCCTCCTCATTTCGAAGGATTGTCCGGCCTTTGTCCCGTAGGTTATAATCGAGGCATGAGGAATTTCGGTGCGCGTAAAGACCCGGACAATCACCAAGGAGCGATCGATGCCGCTTTATGAGTATTCCTGCCAGAAATGCCATGCCGTCGTGGAGAAGATCCAGAAGTTTTCCGATCCGCCCCTTCTCGTCTGCGAGACCTGCGGCGGTCCACTCGTCAAACTGATGGGTAAGCCCGCCCTTCAGTTCAAGGGATCCGGATTCTACATCACCGACTATGTGAAAAAGGGCGAAAGTGGCAACACGGGGGGAGGGGAGAAGAAGCCGGCCGCGCCCGCTCCCAGTTCCGACTCCTCGTCGTCGACCCCCGCGCCAGCGGCGACTCCTTCTGCCGCTCCTTCGACACCGGCGACACCGACGGCCTCCACCGGATCCTAGCGCCGTCTAGGTGACCGTCGCAGAGACGATCACCCCGTCGTCCATCGCGAGATGGCGGCTCGCCATCCGGGCCAGAACCTCGTTGTGGGTCGCCACCAGACAGGTCATGGCCTGCCGTTCCGAAAGCGTCCGAAGAAGGGTGAAGACCTCCAGGCTGGTATGGGAGTCAAGATTGCCGGTCGGTTCGTCGGCCAGAAGAAGGGCCGGGTCCATGATGAGGGCCCGCGCCACGGCGACCCGTTGCTGTTCTCCACCCGAAAGCTCCGACGGCTTGTGATCCAGCCTGTGTTCAAGCCCCACCTCCCCAAGCAGCGTCTTCGCGCGGTCCGCATTCTCCCTCCCGCCCGCGATCCAGGTCGGCATCAGGACATTCTCCAAGGCGGTGAACTCCGGAAGCAAATGGTGGAACTGGAAGATGAATCCGATCCTTGCATTGCGAAAGGAGGCCAGCTCCCGGTCGGAGGCCTTGACCAAAGACCGCCCGTCATAGAGGATCTCCCCCTCCGTCGGCCGGTCGAGGGTCCCCAAGAGGTGGAGGAGGGTCGATTTGCCGGCACCGGACGGCCCCGTCAGGACGGTGAAGCTGCCCGAAGGAAGGGAGGTCGTGAGGTTCCGCAACACATCGATCGTCCGTTCCGCCCGGCGGTAGGAGCGGGACACATTTTTGACCTCGACCGCGAGACCTCCCATCACTCGTACCTCAGGGCGTCGACGGGCTCCAGGCGGGCGGCCTGACGCGAGGGATAGATCGTCGCCAGAAAGCTGATCCCGATCGCGGACAGGGCTACCGAAAGGACATCCCGCGCCCGAATGATGACCGGGATGTGGCTCACGAAATAGACGTCGTTGGGCAAGGTGTAGTAATGCTCGAGGAGGGTCGTGATCAGGTAGCCGAGGGGGATTCCCAGCATCGTCCCGGCCGTCCCGATGAGGAGTCCGTCCAGGATGAAGATCCGCATGATCTGGGGATGGGTCGCGCCCATGGTCTTGAGGATCGCGATCTCCTTGGCCTTGTCGATGACGATCATCGACAGGGTGCTCACGATGTTGAAGGAGGCGACGAGGACGATCAGGACCAGAATGATGAACATGACCATCTTCTCCAGCATGAGGGCCGAAAAGAGATTCTTGTTCATTTCGAGCCAGGAGCGGGCCCAGAAGGGGAAGCCGAGACGTTCCCCGATCCGGTGGGCCATTTTGGTCGCCATGAAGATGTCGTGGACCCGCACCTCGATCCCCGTTGCGCTTCCCGGAGGAAGTCCCAGGAAGCGGGCGGCCTGCCCGATCTCGAGGAGGGCGAGGGTGTTGTCGTATTCGTAGAGTCCCGACTTGAAAACCCCCACCACGCGAAAGTGACGGATCTTCGGGATCATCCCGAAGGCCGAAGGGGTCCCCGTGGGGCTGATCAGATCCACGGGGTCGCCCAGATCCACGTTCAGCCTGTCCGCCAGGTCCGCCCCCAGGATGATCCCCGGAAAGCTCCCCTTTTCAGGGGAGAGGCTCAGGGAGGCGAGATGGCCTTCGACCATGTAGCGCGCGATTCGGGTCACATTGCGCTCCCGACCCGGATCGACCCCCCTCAGGACCGTTCCCGCCACAATCTTGTTGGCCGAAATCATGGCCTGTCCCACGATGAAGGGGGAGGTCGCAAGGATTCCCGGATCGGAGGAGATCTCTTTCTCGATCCGGCCGGGATCGGCAATGGGCCCCGCCCCTCCGTTCGTGAGGACGATGTGGGAGTTGACCCCCAGGATCTTGGAGCGGAGCTTGTGCTGGAATCCGGTCATGACCCCCAGGGTCGCCATCAGGGCGGCCACACCGACCGTCACGCCCGCCACCGAGATCACCGTGTTGAGGGAGAGACGAAAGCCCTGGTGTCGGGAGGAGCGGAGATACCTGAGCGCGACCCGAAGTTCGAAAAGAGGCGTCATGCTTCCGGCCGGAGGAGCGGAAAGAGGAGTACGTCCCGGATGGAGGTGCGATTGGTGAGCAGCATCACCAGGCGGTCGATGCCGATTCCTTCGCCGGCGGTGGGGGGGAGACCCACTTCGAGGGCCCGCACATAGTCGTAGTCGGGCGGCGGGGCCTCCAGATCCCCCGACAGCCTCGACTCCTGCTGGGAGAGGAAGCGCCGGAGCTGTTCGTCGGGATCGTTGAGTTCGTTGAAGCCGTTGGCGAGCTCGATTCCGCCGACGAAGAGTTCGAACCGGTCGGTCACCTCCGGATCGGACTGGGAGGAGCGGGCCAGGGGCGAGATCGCCTTGGGATAGCCCGTCACGAAGGTCGGCTGAATGAGCGTCGGCTCGATGGCTTCTTCGAAGAGGGCGTTCAGAAGATCGGCGACATAGGGCTTCCCCGGACGAGGCTCCGGAACGGGAAGGCTCCGGGAGCGAAGGATCTCCAGAAGCCGACCGTTGTTGAAGTAGTCCTCGGGGGAAAGCCCGAAGGCCTCCCCGATCGCCTCGAGGTAGGAGATGCGCCGGTAGGGAGGGGCCAGGGAGATTCGGTGATTTCCGAACAGAATGTCGGTGGATCCGAGGACCTCCCGGGCGAGAGAGGAGAGAAGGGTCTCCGTCAGCGCCATGAGCTCCTCATAGGAGGCGTAGGCCGCGTAAAACTCCATCATCGTGAACTCGGGGTTGTGGCGGGTGCTGACTCCCTCGTTCCGGAAGTTCCGGTTGATCTCGTAGACCCGGGTCATCCCTCCCACGATGAGCCTCTTCAGATAGAGCTCCGGAGCGATCCTGAGGTAGAGTTCGAGGTCGAGGGCGTTGTGATGGGTCGAAAAAGGGCGGGCCAGCGCCCCTCCCGGGGTGGGCTGCATCATGGGGGTTTCGACCTCGACGAAGCCATGGTTGTCCATGAAGTTCCGGATGAACCGGACGATGGTGGATCGGGTGACGAAGACCCGGTGGGTCTCGGGAGAAACGATCAGGTCCACATAGCGCTGCCGATACCGGGCTTCCTGGTCGGAGAGACCGTGCCACTTGTCCGGGAGGGGGCGGACGGATTTCGCCAGGAGGACGAGAGAGGTGACCGACAGGGTCGGCTCGCCGGTCTTCGTGAAGAAAAAGACCCCCTCGACCCCGACGATATCGCCCAGATCCAGGGAGTCTGCCAGTCTTCCATAGTCCTCGCCCAGAAGGTCGGCCCGCACATAGATCTGGAGGCGCTCCCCTTCGTCCTGGATTGTTGCGAAGAAGGCCTTGCCGAACTTCCGGAAAAGGATGATCCGGCCGGCGATTCTCGCGGACGGGGCGGGTTCGGGGAGGGTTTCGGGGGTCAGGCCCTCCGTTCTGGAACGGAACGAGGCGACCGATTCCCGTCCGGGAAAGGGGGCCCCGTAGGGATCGATGCCTCTCAGGAGAAGCTGGTCCCGTTTCTGGCGACGGACCCGTTCATGTTCGGTCTGTTCGAGGGGACCGGAGGGCTGCGATGGCAATTTCTGGCTCAAGGGTCAGGTCTTCCTTTGGAATTATTGTCCGGGGCGTCCGAGATGCCGTGACAGCTCCTCGGGGGAAAAGACCCCTTTTTCGGTAATGATGGCGGTGATGTATTTGGCCGGGGTGACGTCGAAAGCCGGGTTGAAGACAGAGATCCCTTCCGGAGCCATCCGGATCTCCCCCGAGTGGGTGACTTCCCGGGAGGAGCGCTCCTCGATCGGAATGGTCCGGCCGGTGGGGGTCTCCGGATCGATGGTGGAGAAGGGGGCCGCCACGTAGAAGGGAATGCCGTGTTCCCGGGCCAGCACGGCCAGCCCGTAGGTCCCGATCTTGTTGGCGGTATCTCCGTTGGCGGCGATCCGATCGGCTCCGACGATGACGGCGTTGACCTTTCCCTGGGCCATCACCATGGCGGCCATCGAATCGGTGATCAGCGTCACCGGGATGTTGTCAGCCGCGAGCTCGTAGGCGGTCAGACGGGCCCCCTGGAGATAGGGGCGGGTTTCGTCGGCAAAGACCTTCACGGACTTCCCGGCCTCGACCGCCCCGCGGATCACACCCAGCGCCGTTCCGTATCCACCGGTCGCGAGCGCTCCCGCGTTGCAGTGGGTAAGAACATGGGCGGATTGCGGGAGGAGGGCCTGTCCAAAGGCCCCGATCTTCCGGTTCCGGGCGATGTCGTCGTCCTTGATCGCCTGGGCCTCCCTGAAAAGGGTCGTCGTCCGCTCCTCCGGAGCCCGGGAGGCGATCGTCTCCCAGAGGGGACGCATCCGGGAGAGGGCCCAGAAGAGGTTCACCGCGGTGGGGCGTGTGGCGGCAAGGGTCCGCTCGACGGTCTCCATCTTTTTCATAAATTCCCCGGGATCTCTGACTCCAGCGAACTCCTGGGCGCCCAGGGCGATCCCAAAGGCCGCGGAGATCCCGATGGCCGGAGCTCCCCTGACCACCATCTCCCGGATGGCATCCGCCATCTCTCCGTGAGAGCGGCATTCCACCACGATCTCCCGGGACGGCAGGTGCCTCTGGTCTATCAGGTGGACCTCCATGTTTCCGTTCTCTTTTCTGACTGTCCAGATGGCTTCGACCATAGTTTTCCGTTCTCAAATGGGGGTCGGGACAACGGGAGGCCCCGACCGGGGTCCGCGCCGGCAAAGCAAGGATGAAACCGGCAATTCTATTTTGGTGCGAGCGGTGCGGGCGAGGTTGTCGCAGGAGGGGTAATCCCGTTTTTCATGAGAAACGGTTCCGATTCCGCGGCCCAGGGGGAGCTTGGAAACTCCTTGACCAGTTTTTTGTAGTTGACGATCGCCAGGGCCGGCTGGTTCAGATTCTCGTAAATCTTGCCGATATTGAAAAGCGCGGCATCGGCCAGGATTTTGTCAGGAAAGGCGATGACCTTCTGGAACATGGCCAGGGCCTGGTCGTACTGGTGGGCCGACATGAGGGTCACCCCCATGCTTTCATAGTAGAAGGGCAAAAGCTTCATGTTTCCGGCATTCATGTCCAGCCCCTGATGAAGCCAGACCAGCGCCTTCGAGGAATTCCCCGGGGTCTGGATGTTTTCGATCGAGGCGAGGAAAAGGGGGGCAATCCTCGCCGATTTCGAATCCTTGTATTTCCTCATGACCTCTTCGAAGTCCTGTTTCGCCTGCACAAGCTCGGACCCGTTCGTCTGCTGACCCCTCGAGTAAAGCTGCTCTGCCTTCGTTTCGAGGGCTGCCGCCGCCGATTCCATCTTGGTCTTGTCCGAATGGATGTGGTAGACCACTCCGATTCCGATCAGGATCACAAGAAGGATCGCCCCGGCAAACCCCCAGGCGTTCCGGGAGGGACCCGGTCCCGAAAATGAAGAGAAGGAACGGGGGGTTTGAGGAGGGGCGGAAGGTTCCGGATTGCTGTCCTTTTCAGCCTTCTTTCGAATTCGGTAAGCCATGAGAGTCCTTTCAGAGGGATTGATCAGCGTTTTCCAGAACGAAATAACGATTTTCGGGAAGCGGCGGATGGCCTTCCCGAATCTGGTCCAGAAGTTTTACCGTCCGGCTCGTGTTCATGTCCGAAAACCAGAAGCCTTCCGGATAGAGGGCGACCATCGGACCGGATTCGCATTGCTTGAGACACCCCATCTTCGTTACGAGCAGCGTGGACAGGTCCGGAGACTGGTCGCGAATGTTCTGGGCCAGGATTTTCAGGTCTTCACTCCCCTTTCCCATGCACTTGTTCCCTGTGCAGAAAAGAAGATGGTGATCGACAGGTATCTTTTTCATCATGACAATCATATCCAGTTTTGAAAATGAGATTCACAGTCCTATCCTACGAAATGGTCGTAGTGCCAGGAGGGCACCCGTTCGCCGGCAGAACGGCGGCTGTCTTTTTCCAGATGCCCCTCAACCAGGGCGGGAAAATGCTGGAGCAGGGACTGGACCATATAGGCGGAGGCGGTGATGAGTCCGCAATTTCCTCTTCCCTTGATCATCTCGGCCACTTTCCGGATCCTCTCAATGGTTTCGGGAGATCCCTCTCCCGACTCGATCGATTCCAGAAGTCCGTGAAGGGACTCGGTGCCCAGCCGGCAGGGGGGGCATTGTCCGCAGGAGCCCTTCTCATAGAAAAGGGCAAAGTCCCGGGAGGTGGCCACCGGGCAGTCTCCGGAGCCAAGAACGATGATCCCGGCCGATCCGAGGCCGGTCCCCTTGGCCCGCAGCGCATCGTACTCCAGCGGGGTGTCGATATCCTTCGCCGGAAGGATGCCGAAGGAGGGTCCGCCGGTAAAAAAGCACTGGAAGGTCTCTCCCGGAAGCGGCCCGCCCGCATACTCCTCCAGGAGGCGACGGAGAGGAAATCCCAACGGAAGCTCCACGAGGACGGGACGAACGACGGATCCCGAAACGGAGAAGATCATGGTTCCAGGACTCTTCGGAGTTCCCCGCTCCCTGAAGCGAGCCGGTCCGTCGGAGAGGATGCGGGCGACGTGGGCGTAGGTCTCGACATTGTTCACGACCGTCGGCTTTTTGAAAAGCCCCATCTCGGTGGGATAGAAGGGGGGCTTCGGACGGGGGCGCGGAGGCCGGCCTTCGAGAGCCTCGAGAAGGGCCGTTTCCTCGCCGGCGATGTAGGCGGCCGGGCCCACGAAAATCTCGATGTCGAGGGAAAAGGAACTCCCGAGGATGTTCTCTCCGAGAAGACCGGCCGAATGCGCCTCCTGCCTTGCCTTCTGGAGGATCCGGATCCCTTCCGGAAAACTTTCCTTTACGAAAAGATGACCCTGGGATGCGCCGACGGCATAGGCCGCGAGGATCATCCCTTCAAGGATCTGGTGGGGAGACCTCGAGATGAGAAAGTGGTCCTTGTGGCTCCCCGGCTCGCCTTCGCTTCCGTTGGCGACGACATATCGGACGGGAACCCGGTGGCCGGCCACCTTCTCCCATTTGAGGGCGGTCGGAAATCCGGACCCGCCACGGCCTCGGAGCCCCGACGCCTTGACCTCCTCGATGACGTCCGCAGGGGACAGTCCCGAGAGGGCCCGCCGCAGGCCGGCATATCCTCCGGCTTTCTCATAAGAAGCGAGGGAAGGGTCCGCGATCAGATCGGCTCTGGTCAGAACCGGTTCGGGCCCCTCCATGACAAACATATCCATCGTCGAAGCCTTACATGTTGGGGTCGGAGTCGGACCCGGCATTTCGGGAGGTCACGGATTGGAAATCCCCTTTGAATTTTGAGGGTTTTAACCCATCAAAACTATGAAATTTTACTGCAGGCGCATGTTTTTTTCAACCATAGGGCCGCAACGACCCTTTCCTTTCCCGGCGATCCGGATCGACTGGACCGATTGTCCATCGACGCCGGCAGGAGGGTGTTTTCGGGAAGGGCATTCCCCCCGGGATCGCCCCTGAAAGGGTCCGAAAAGCGATCTACGGGACAGGGCGTTCTTCCCCCAAATCCTGGGAAAGACTGGCCGGAGAGAGTGCGGCAAGCAGGGTGTGGGCCTTGAGGCTCGCCTCGGCGGCGGACTCTGCAATAACGGTGAAATGCCCCATCTTTCGTCCGGGACGGGGATTTTTCTTGCCGTAAAGATAGAGCTTCGCCGAAGGATGCTCCAGGAGATTCCCGAGTGGGGGAGGGAGGTGATCCTGCCAGAGGCTTCCAAGCAGGTTCCCCATCGCGCAGGGAGAGAGAAGGCGTGTCGAGGCCAGAGGAAGCCCTGCCAGAACGCGAACTTGCTGGTCGAACTGGCTCGCGACGCAGGCATCGATCGTGTAGTGGCCGCTGTTGTGGGGGCGGGGAGCCAGCTCGTTGACATAAAGGCGGTCCCCCTCCGCCAGAAAGAATTCGACCGACAGCACCCCCTTGTAGTCAAGGCTTAGGGCGATGCTTCGGGCGACCGCGGACATTCTGTCGGAGAGAGGCCCGGGAATCCCCGCGGGAACGGCCGAGACATGAAGGATTCCTGATGTGTGAAGATTTTCAGCGACGGGATAAAGGGCCGTTTCCCCGCCAGCTCCCCGGGCGAGAACCACGGAAAACTCCCCCACGAGGTCGAGCTTTTTTTCGAGGACATAGGAACCAGTCCGCTCCTTGAGGAAGCGGGAAAGCTCCTCATGGGATCGGATCCCCCATTGGCCCTTCCCGTCGTAACCCTCCCGGCTCGACTTGAGGATGCCCGGAAGAAGGGGGCTCAGCTGGTCGGGAGACGGAAGCCTTCCATCGAGCAAGACGGCAAAGGGCGCCGTTTCGAATCCCTGATCCCTGAGAAAGGTTTTTTCGAGAATCCGGTCCTGGCATGTTGCGACCGATCGGGAGGAAGGTCGAACAACATGCGACTTTTCCAGAAAGGCGAGGGAGGCGGCGGGAACATTCTCGAATTCCGTGGTCACCGCCTGGCAGGCATGCGCCACTTCCGAGAGAACGTCGGGATCGGAATAGGGTCCGACGATCCTTCTGTCGCATACGGCAAAGGCAGGGGCATCGGGATCGGGATCCACGACCAGGGTGCGGTATCCCATGCGTCGGGCGGCCAGGGAAAACATGAGCCCCAGCTGCCCTCCCCCGAGAACGCCGAGCATGCCTCCCGGAAGGATCACCGGACAGACTCCCTTAGCCAGGGGGAAGGGTCATGGCGTGGACCTGCTCCACGAGCCCTTCCCGGTAGTTCTGAATTTTCTTGAGAAGCGAGGCGTCGGCAACAGACAGAAGCGAGACGGCGAAAAGACCGGCATTGGCGGCTCCCGCCTTTCCGATCGCGAAAGTGGCCACCGGAATTCCCTTGGGCATCTGGACGATGGAATAAAGGGAATCGAGACCTCCGAGATGGAGCGAGGGGACCGGAACCCCAAGAACAGGAAGGGGCGTCAGGGCGGCGACCATGCCGGGGAGATGGGCCGCCCCGCCGGCGCCGGCAATGATCACCCGAAGGCCGCGGTCCAGCGCCCCCTGGGCGTAGGACACCATCTCGAGGGGAGTGCGGTGGGCGGAGACAACCCGGCATTCGTGCTCCACGGAAAAGGCGGCGAGAATTTCGGAGGCCCCCTTCATCGTCTCCCAGTCACTCTGGCTCCCCATGATGATTCCGACCTGGGGGCGGCTCATGAGGCTTCCCGGATCAGGGATTCCCCCGCGAGGATGAAAAGATCGGGATTCCGCAAGCCCCCGATGAAGACCCTGTCCCCTTCCGAGTTTGTCATGACGAGGGTCGGACGAACGGTCACCCCTTCGCTGCGGGCCTTTTCCCGGTCTTCCTCGAGAGCCTCCGTGGCCCGTCCCGAACGAAGGGCCTCTTCTATGAGCGACATATCGAGCCCGAGAGCCCTGGCCGTTTTTCCCAGGAGCTCCGGATCTCCGATGTTGTGGCCGTCCAGGAAGGCGAGCTCCCGGAGGCGCGTGAG
Source organism: Nitrospirota bacterium (assembly GCA_023481175.1). Taxonomy (GTDB): domain Bacteria; phylum Nitrospirota; class Leptospirillia; order Leptospirillales; family Leptospirillaceae; genus UBA4572. The sequence goes on along the minus strand of JAMCWM010000021.1, from coordinate 10,392 downwards.
AAAGCGACCTCCTTTTTCCGGATCCGCGATCAGGGCCGCTTCGGCGAAGCGGCAGCACTCCTCGCTCGAAGAAGGAGCCTGGCCCATCTCCCAGACTTTGGGACTCATGGCGACACCGGTTGCCCGAGAGACCTTTCCGATTCTTGGCGCAAACTCCTGCTGGGAAGCCAGGCCATGTTTCTGGAGAAACTCTCCGATACTGGAATAGAGCGGAAAGAGGCGGTGCCGGAAAGAGAGCCGATCTCCAAAATGGCTTCGGAAGCGGGCGATCGCCTCCTCGGCCGCAAAGCTCCAGGAGCAGAAAGGATCGGTGTACCAATCGGCAAAAAGGACAGGTTCCATGTTATTTCTTTCCTCCCGAAGCGGGCGGAGCGGATTGTCCCGCTTGACCTTCAAGATGTCTGATCTTTTTCAGCAATTCCTCCGCCTTGAGAATATACTTTTTGGTCTCCTCATTGGAAGGGTCGATGGCCAGAGCCGATTTCCATAGACGGATGGCCTTCGAAAGATGCTGGTGGCGGTAGGCGACGAGTCCCCGGGAGACCCGGGCATCCCGGATGGCGAGAACCCGCTTCTTGAGAGAGAGTGCGGACTTGTTGGCCGGATCGGTGGAGAGGGCCTGGTTGGCGAGCATAAAGGAATCGTGGTAGCGACCCTGCCAGAAACGGCGGAACCCCCAATGGCTGTAGGCCGTCGCCATCAGCGGATGGAAAGATGTGCGTTTGTAGGGCTGGAGAAGATTCATCGTGCGGATGGCGAGCCGCTCCTTTCCCTCCCGGACGTCATGCAGGAGGATCCATGTGAGCATTTCTGGACGCAACGCAAGAAAAATCTCCATCGCCTTTTCAGGATGTTTTTCCTGAAGGGTTCCCAGAAGGAGCGCCCCTTCCATCCTGTGACCGTTGCTGAAATCGGACCGGATCCGCCCGACTTGGCGATCGATGTCCCTCTGGCGAATCAGGGAGAGAAGGGCCTCCCGCTCCTGTTTGTTTCGGATGGCCCGGGCGAGGCCCAAGGCTTTTTTGTCTTCGTCCATAAGGAGCGCCCGGACGGCCAGGGAAGCGGGTGTGTCGACCAGAATCTTTCGCGGGGGCGGAGGGGGAGCCGGCGCTTCCGGAGCCGGCGGAGGAATGCATCCTGAAAAGAGGAGGACAAGAAGGGCCGTGAAAATCGGCAAAAGACGGATCTCTCCCTTAGACCCGGATTTGCCCGTTTCAGGGAATGGTATCTTCAGCAAAGTGCAATCTTTCTCTCGGATTAAAGGACATGAACAAGAACCGGGTCATCCAGCCCTTTTGGCGTTACGATACGGGTCGTTTGCCGGAGGCTTTCGTAATTGCCGGCCAGACGTTTCCAGAGGTTGTCCGAGACAAGGATCTCTCCGGGCCCCGCCTCCTCCTGGATCCTGTAAGCGATATTCACCGGACCTCCCACCACAGTATACTCCATGCGCGTCTTGGATCCTATGTGGCCAACCACACCTTCTCCGATATGGAGCCCCAGACCGAACTGGACATGGGGCATTCCCTGCGCCTTTCTCGATTCCGACAGGTCCCTGATTCTTTTTCGTATGGAAAGCGCGCATGCCAGGGCGCTTTCCGGATGGGACTCCGAAAACTGCGGGATACCGAAGACGATCATGATTCCGTCGCCCATGATGTTGTTGACCGATCCCTGATGCAGGAATATCTCGTCGATGAAGGAGTTGAAATAGTCGTTCAGGATCTGGACCACCTCTTCAGAGGGAAGCTGGCTTGAGAGCCGGGTGAAGTTGCGGATGTCGGCGAATATGAGCACCACCTCCTGACGGATTCCTCCCAGATGGATCAGCTCGGGATGGTTGATCAGGTGTTCGGCGACATCGGGAGAGACGTACCGGATCAGAGCCTTTTCCAGGCGTTCTTTATGCTCCATTTCGCGGGCCATACGGTTGAAGGCGACGACGAGATCGCCCGTTTCGTCCCGAAGAGCGGGAGTGCTGACACGGATAAAATCCCCCTCGAGAATTCTTTCGGTCGCGTTTCTGAGCGACCGTATGGGGCGTGAGATGTAGGCGGAAAGAAAAAGGGATCCCAGGAGGGCCAGAAGGAGGCTCCCCCCTCCCAAAAACAGAAAAGAGCGCGCGATCTTGGCCCTGACAATCTCGTAGGGGGCATCCGAAAGAAAGAGGACCACCTGTCCCACATCCACTCCATGAAACTGGATTGGATCGGAGAGCTGATAAATATGGCGTTTCTTCAGGTGCCGGAGGACGAGCCCTTCCTTGCCATCCGGTCGGAAAACCCCCGCCGGTTGCGGAGGGAGAAGAACTCGGCTTCCGGAAGAGGGGGTGGTATCATTTTCGATGCGCCCCTCGAGAACTCCCTTTCGATCGAAGACATAGACGCCGAGGACGCCGGGAGAGTGTTCGAAGACACCAAGATTGTCCTCCAGTGCCATCCGGTCGTTCTTGAGGAGCGGGAGAGAAAGAGAGCGTGTCAATTCGAGAAGAAGGAGCCGGTTGTCTTTGGCGATCTGGTCCTTCGTCTGGTGAAGAATCTGGTGTTCCAGAAGGATATAACCGAATCCCAGGGAAAAAGAAAGGACCAGGACTGAAAGAAACAGGATTTTGTTGAAGAGGGAAATTCTCAAAAATTCTCCGTCCGGCGACTCCCGGGAGCGCTCCGTCGATCGGTCATGAAATTCGGCAAAATGCCGATGAGTCGAAGGAAAGAATCAGTTCATTCTATGGAAGGCGGAGAGGACTTGTCAAAAACTCTAATCGGTCCAATTCTGGTGGCTGGAGGCATTCTACTGGCGAGTCTGGGCGGTATCCGATCCGGACCCGTGTTCGCCACCCGTTCCCCCGCCTTTTTTTCTGACATCCCCCAGGCCAGGCTGATCAGCGTCGAGGATCTCAGACGTTCGGAAAAATTTCTCCGAAAAGATCTGGGACTGGAGAATGGAGCGCAGCACTCTCCTCTGCCCCTTTGGGAACGATCGCTTCTGGCCCATCCCTTTCTGGTTTTTGGAAGCTCTCTCCTGTTTCTTGGGGGAATCGTGGGATTCATCGTCATCTTCAGACGTCAGAACCGATTGCTCGAGGAAGGTCTGGCGAAGATCCGGGAGCAGGAAGAGGTCCGAGGATCAGGATTTCCCGGGCTGGCGAAGGCCCCGGCTCCCCTTCATCGCCTCCTTGAAAACGAAAAGGACGAGATCGCAAAACTTCCTGCGATTCCTCCTGAAAAAGCCTTGAGAAAGGTCGACAATGTCCTGGACTCCCTTCGGCAGACCCTGGGAGCGGGAATGCGAAACAGCCGGATTTCGCTTTTTCGGTTCGATGAAAAAGAGTCCCAGTTCCGGATCTGCGGTTTCAGCAACGGCCCCGAATTCCAGAATCTCAACACGGCGATTCTCTTTCCGGCGGAGGTCATGGGCCTTCCGCTCCGCGTCCTTTCTCCTTTTCGGAAAAAAGAAGGCGGATGGATTTTTCCCTTCGTCGTCGATTCGGGGGCTTTTTGCGCGATCCTTCTCGAAATGGGATCGGGGGAGCCTCCGAATGCCTGGACCGATTCGGTCCAGGAGTCGATGCCGCTCATCAAGGCGTTGGTCGCACGCCAGGAAAGTGAAGGTGAAGACGCCTCGCTGACCACCCGGGATTCTTCGGGTTCGCTGGACTATCGGGCCACAATGAACCGTCTGCTGGAAGAATGGAGCCGGACCCGGAGACTCGGGATTCCCTTTTCCGTCATCGCCCTCCATTTCGACAATCTTCCCGAGGTAGAACGATACTATGGAACGGGCCCCATGGAACTCGCATGGACCCGGATCACCGGAACCATCGCCGCCACTTTGAGGGCCACCGACTGGATCATGCGGCCTCAGGAAGACCTGCTCATGATCCAGATTCTGGAGGCCGGCCCCCTCGAAGGCCGTGCCGTCGCGAGTCGCATCGCCAAAGCCCTCTCCCGGTTCGGACAGTCCGAAAAGCTCGAGAAGGGACTTCATTATCGGGGAGTCATGATTTCCTACCCGCCGGAATCCGCCCCCTCGATCCACACCTTTCTCGATCAGATTCTGGAACGGCTCTCCGAGCGGACCGACTTTGAAGGCACTTTTTTCCACGCCTGAACATGACGCCTAATCGGCATCGAACCAATGGCGAAGCACATTCCGGAAATGTTCGGAATCGGGGGTTCGGATATTTTTGAAAAGGATCCGAACGAAGGCCACGTCCCTTCGGGACATCTCCGTTCGGCCGAGCCCCGTTTCAACCCCGGACGCCTCCATCATCGTTCGGGCAGCCTCCCGATATTTCCCCATTCTTGCCTTCGCGAGAGAGATGCCTTCAAGATCAAAGGCGATCCCGGCATGGTTTCGAATCTTTTCATCCTTGGCGAGGGCCTTGCCGAATTGGCGAAGGGCCTCGTTGTCATCTCCGGAAAGATAGGCATTCCGGCCAAGGCTGGCATGATCTGTGGCGACCGATAGCGGATCCTTTCTCCGACGATCGAGCTCCAGGGCCTTTCTGAAAAGGGGGATTGCCCCCCGATAGTCTTTTCGCCCTGAGGCTCTCATGCCCTCGACCTGGAAGAGCCGGGCCTCGAGATGATCTCTTTCATCAGAGCCGGAGGGCATGGCGTCCGCGATGCGGTGGGCCTCCGCGATCCAGGGTCCGGCCTGTCCCGGAGGGGCGATTTCAGAGGACAGGATATAGGTTTCGACCCTCTTGTCGGGGTAGTCGCTGACCTTTTCAAGGACAAGGGCCCTGTCGATCCACTGCCTGGAGGCGTCGACACGTCCAAGATAGAATGAAATCCTTGCCAGCCGATTCATGTCGTCAATCGTCCCCGGAAGATCGTCGGAAAGCTGGTGCATCCGCAGGGCCTTCCTGATGGATGAAAGCGCCTGGGCCGGGTGGTTCTGCATCAGGAGTTCCTGGGCACTGGAGAGATTTTCTCTCGCCTTGACCCTGTTGGGATGAGTCTCCGGTGCTCCCGCGCATCCCGAGAGGAGGGCGAGGAGAAGCAGCCCTCCCAGAGTCGTGCGAATGCCGGACGTCATTTCACACCCCCTTGGGGAAGGGGGGGAACCGGGCTCGCACCCCGATCGATCGGACCAAGAGCCGGAAGGGGAGGGGGAGGGGGAGGAATCAGATTTCTCACTGGCCAGCTCTGTTTGATCCCATTCAGGATCGACTGGGTCGTATCGAGCGTCTCCCCTGTGGTCGAGAGGATCGTTGTCGTCTTGCCGGTGATTTCGGGAAGGGCCGGAGTGGCCTTCTTGACGTCGTCGACGATCGACTGCAATTGCGAGACGAGTCGGGGAAGATCCCCGGTGACCGTCTTGATGTTCTCGGAGGTCTTGCGGATGTTGATGGCCGTCCCCTGGAGTTCGTCGTAGATCTCCTGTTTTTTGAGGATCGCGCCGACCGTTCCCTTCCCGCGATCGATCGAACTCGAGAGATCGGCGATATTGCGCACAATTCTCTGGAGGTCGATGATCGTCGGGTTGAGTTTCGCCATGATCTGCTCCATGGTCAATGGAGGTTCCGCCCTGAGACTGGCGTTGTTCTTGACTTCAGGGAGCCAGGGCGTTCCGATGCTGATCCGAAGCGAGACGTCGCCTGAAATGATTCCGGACTTCTTGATGGTCACGAAGGAGTCCTTGCGGATCATGTCCTGGTATTTGCTGAGGACCTTCATCGACACCTTGATCTGGTTCAGCTTTGTGAAATCAAGCCCGTCCACCTCTCCGACATCGAGCCCCGCGAGCCTGACTGGAGTCCCCGGAACGATTCCATAGGACTGGTCCAGGATGGTGTAGAGATGGAAGCGCCGGTCGAAGACATGCTGGTGGACCGCGATCTCGTAAAGACCGAAGATGAATCCGACGAGAGGGACCAGAAGAAAGAGTCCCGCCAGCTGTTCTATTTTTTTTTCCCCTGCCCGATGCACATAATGAAGTTTCATCCGACCTCACGAACGCCATCGGTCGTCAGGCGATAACGATGGCTGAAAAAGGATTGGTGGTCCATGCTCTTTCTTGTCAGCGCAAGAACGGTTATTTCTTTCTCCGATTCGATCCGGGTGAGCCGGTTCCAGAATGTCTCCACCCCTTCGTCGTCGAGACCCTCGAAGGGGTCGTCGAGAATCAGGAGATCCGGGTTGTTGATCAGAGAGCGGACGAACCCGACCTTCTTGATCTGGTCGAGATTCAGGGAAGACGGATAGAGATCGAGGATATTCCCGAGGCGAAACTCCTCCAGAAAGGGATCAAGAAGCGCCGTCACCCGCTCCAGGGACTCGAAATGCCCATAGCGGAGGGGAAGGGCGATATTCTGGAAGACCGTCAGATGGTGAAGAAGCACCCCCCTGTCCGGCAAAACGCCAATCTTTTTCCGGACATACGAGAGCAGGGGGGCAGAGGGTCCAGTCATGTCTCGCCCGAAGGCGGTGTATTCCCCTTCCCAGAGAGAGAGGAGACCGAGGATCGTCTTCACGATGGCCGATTTTCCGATCCCGCAGGATCCCGAAATGAGGACGTGCTCCCCACGGGAGACGCGAAGATTGAGGGCGGAAAAGAGAGGTCTCTCCGCCTCGTAGCCGATCCTGGCATCCTGGAAATCAAGCAATGTTTCCAAAAAAACCCGCTCCTCTCGCTGGTCAGGCCAGCGCGGAAAAGATGAGATAGATGCTGAGCATCACCACACACAGGGACAAGGAACTGACGAGAGCCAGGGTCGTCTCCCGGGGAACCTCGACGGGTGAGTTTTTAACCCGCAGGCCGTGATAGACGCTGACCGAGGCGATGATCGTCCCGTAGGCCAGGCCTTCGAGAACGGGAAGAACGAGGTCGGAGAGCTTGATGCTGGTCTCGATCATCCGGACGAGAGTGGCGATCGGCATCGAGAGGCCCATCAGGGCCATGGCGAACCCGCCTCCCATCGCAATCAGCCCGAAGTAGAAGGTCAAGGCAACATTGGAGACGACAATGCCCACGAGACGGGGGGTCACCAGGAAATTGGACAGATTGACCCCAAGCATCTCGATCGTGTCGAGCTCACCGTTGACGCGCATGGTCCCGATCTCGACCGCCAGCCCGGATGTCGAGCGGGCGATGACGATGAGCGCCGTCGCGAAGGGTCCCACAATTCCAAAGATAACATGCAGGACGATGGGTCCCATGAGGTTCTGGATGCCGAGTCGGGGAAGCTCGATCCCCGTTTCGGCGACAATCCCGGCCCCTACGAGGAGCGCAACGACAGTGATGATCGGGAGGGCCGAAGTCCCTGCAGCCACGATGGGCTGAAGAAAGCTGTGGAGGATCAGCCTTCGGGTCAGGACAAGGCGAATGAGATCGTAAAGGCTGGTCAGAACAATCTGCCCCAGGTCCCGGAAATATTGGAAAAGCCTGACCGGACTTATTCGTAGAAGAATATCGATGGCAAACCTCGGCGCGTCGTTATCGCAAGAGTTGTTTCAGGGCTGGTTCATCTCTTTCCTGGTCTCTCCGGACAAAGCCCTCAGAAAGGCCACCAAATCCTTTTTCTCGGACGCTTTCAGATGAAGAGGAACCAGGAGGGGATCCTTCGTGGCAAAGCGGGATTTTCCACCGCCCCGGTCGTAGAAGTCAACCACCTGTGCGAGCGTCCGGAAGGTCCCGTCATGCATGTAGGGGGCCGTCAGGGCCACGTTCCGCAGCTGAGGCGTCCGGAATTTTCCTTTGTCCAGGGGGTCGTGGGTCACCGCATACCGGCCGACATCAACCGGCAGAGTTCCCGTCTGCGGAACGCCGAGATTGTGGTAGGCCTGGTCGGAGAGAAGAGCCCCCGAATGGCAGAGAACGCAGCGGGCTTTCCCCTTGAAGAGCATGAACCCTCTTTTTTGGGAGGCAGAAAGGGCCTTGGCCTCTCCCATCAGAAAACGGTCATAGGGTGTGTTTGGCGTGACCAGGGTCCGTTCGTAGGCGGAGATCGCCTCCGCGATGCGGTCGATGGAGACCGATCCCCCGAAGACTTCCCGAAAGGAGCGACGATAGGATGGAATTTTCCGGAGACGATCCACCACGCTCTGGTTGGAGGGGTTCTCCATCTCAACGGGATTGGTCAGGGGCCCGATGGCCTGCTCCTCGAGGCTTCCGGCCCGACCGTCCCAGAACTGGAGGCTCTGATAGGCCGCGTTCAGGACCGGAGGCGCGTTGCGACCTCCACGTTTGCCTCCGACGCCGATGGAAACAGGACGGGGATCGGCCCAGCCGGCCTTGGGCATATGACAGAAGGCGCAGCTGATGGAGCCATTCACGGACAACTTCGGATCGAAGAACAGCTTCTTTCCCAAAGCGACCTTGGCCGGGGTTTCAAGATTCGAAAGAGGAACGGGGGGAGAAGGGGGCAGGGGGACGAGAGGTTGGGCCTCCGCTATGGATGCAAAAAACATCACGGACAAGGGAACAAGATGGGAGAGCCTCATAGGTTTCTCCTTCAGAGGGATGAATGGCAGCCTTGCGTGAAAATCGTAGCACAGTTTTTGGGGGAACCCAATCCGAGGGTCGTCCGGATTGATCGGGAGACTCTTCCCCTTTTTTTGACAAAAATAAGCTTTCAGCTTATTTTTGTCATATGTACATCGAGCGCGACTTGTCTTCGTTCATCCAGAAAAGTCAGGCGACCGTCCAGATCCTGACCGGACCGCGTCAGTGCGGAAAAAGCACCCTTTTTTCACGTCTTTCCGGCCCTTCCTTCAGGGAGGTGTCTCTGGACGATCTTCAGCTGCGCACCCTGGCAAACCGGGATCCGGGTCTATTCCTCGAACAGTTCGCCCCTCCGGTCCTGATCGATGAAATCCAGTACGCTCCCAATCTTTTCCCGGAAATCAAGAAAATTGTCGATCGGATGAAACGGGAACGGATTGCAACGGGGACTTCGATCTCCCCCTCTTTCCGGCTGACCGGGTCGAATCAGCTCCTTCTGGACAAAAATGTCAAGGAAAGTCTCGCCGGACGCGCGTCCTGGTTTTACCTCAACTCCTTGAGCGTCCATGAAATCAAAAGGGCCTTTCCGGATATTCCGATCGACGAGATTTTGTTCAGGGGAGGATGGCCTGAACTCTACACGGATCCTTCGCTCTCTCCCGTCACCTTTCTCAACGACTACCTCCGCTCCTGCGTCGAAAAGGATATCGTTCTCTCGGCCGGCATCCTGAAACAGGAGTCCTTCTCCCGCTTTCTGGCCCTCCTCGCATCCAGAACGGGAACACTCCTGGAATATTCAGGATTTGCCGGCGACTGCGGGATTCGCTCGGTGACGGTCAAGGAATGGGTCGGACTGCTGGAGCGATCGGACTTTGTTCATAGGCTGACCCCATACTTCACCAACCTGACGACGCGTCTTACGAAGACGCCCAAGATCTACTTTCTCGATTCCGGACTGGCGGTGAGGCTGCAGGGTTGGCGGGAAAAAATGCCTCTTCTCATGAGCCCCCAGGCGGGGCCCCTCTTCGAATCGCTCGTTTTCGCAGAAATCGTCAAATACATTCGAAACAGGGGAAGGGACTGGACGGTTCACTTCTGGCGGACCAGGGAAGGGGAAGAGATTGACTTTCTGATCATCACGGCTTCCGGAGCGGTCGTCGCCCTCGATGCCAAGATGAGCGTTCAGGCGCTTCAGCCTTTTCCTCTTCCCCGCCTTTTCAGGACGATCTTCCCCGCAACGCGACAGATGGTCCTTGTGACCTACGGAGGAGAAAGACTGCGTCTCTCTCAGGAATGTCTCGCCGTTCCGGTAAGCGGCCTCGTCGACTTCCTGGAGGAGATTCCCGAATAGGGCACTCTTCTTTTTTGTTGGTTTACATAATATACATTATTTGCGATTTGATTGGAAACAAATTGCTACGACCTGGATTCAGTTATGAAACATATAACCTTAAAATTTGAGATTTCTCCCTGTGAACCCTTTTCAGGATGAGCATCCAAGCCATTGGTACGGATACTGCATAGGAGAAGCCGATTCATATCAGCTGAACATGATCACCTCTTGACCCGCGGTCTGGGCGGGAGGGACAGGCGGAATCCCCAGGGAAGCCATACCCCCATATGACTCCTGAGTACCGCCCCCTCCTGCCCACCCAACGGTCGGGAAACCCGTGCAATCCCGGCGGGGCGTTTGTTCCATGGGGGGTTCGGAAACCGCATTACCGGGCCGTAGCATTTCAAAAAAGGAGAGAGGATTTATGGCTTCCGTAAAAGAAATCCCGAACGGAACGGCTGCGAAGACGGCGATCATCTCCTCCGTCTTCTGGCTGGCGATGGGGACGACCCTCGGGTTCGTCACGTCGCTCAAACTGTCTTACCCCGACGTTCTCTCGGGCACTCCGTACCTGAACTTCGGGCACATCCGGCCGGTCCACGTCCTGA
>JAMCWM010000037.1 GCA_023481175.1 Nitrospirota bacterium | reverse complement strand
TGGTGCGCCCGGCAGGAGTTGAACCTGCGACCTTCAGATTCGTAGTCTGTTGCTCTATCCGGGCTGAGCTACGGGCGCAATAACCGGGAGGGATGAAAACGACCTGAACATTCTACTGAAGACAGATCAGTTTGGAAAGCCCCCAAGCCCCCACTTTCCCCTTCTGCTGATCCATGCCCCGCTTCATCCAATACCCATCGTCTTCTCTCCTGTGTTAAAATGGTTGAAAAACTTGGGTTGTTTCACTTTTCAAGGAGTCCCGGTGAGCGAGCCTCTCTACCCCTTTTCGGAAATCGAACAGACCGTCCAAAAGAGCTGGAAAGCGGAAAACGCCTTCCACGTCAACCGCTCTCCGGAACTTCCAAAATATTACTGCCTCGAGATGTTCCCCTACCCCTCCGGCCGCATCCACATGGGCCATGTCAGGAACTATTCGATTGGCGATGCGATTGCCCGCTACAAGAGGATGCGGGGGTTCAACGTCCTTCACCCCATGGGCTGGGACGCCTTCGGTCTTCCCGCTGAAAATGCCGCCATCGTCCGGGGCATTCATCCCGCCGACTGGACCGAAAGCAACATCTCCCATATGAAGGAGCAGCTCCAGAAACTCGGCCTTTCCTACGACTGGGACCGGGAAGTGGCCACCTGCCAACCGAACTACTATCGCTGGAACCAGTGGTTCTTTCTGAAACTCCTCGAAAAAGGTCTGGCCTATCGCAAGGAGGCCCTCCTCAACTGGTGCGACTCCTGCGCGACCGTCCTCGCCAACGAACAGGTCGAAGACGGTCTCTGCTGGCGCTGCGGGAGCGTCGTCACCCTCCGGACGATGGACCAATGGTTTCTCCGGATCACCGACTATGCCGAGGATCTCGCGCAGTCCCTCGAGACCCTGGACGGATGGCCGGAACGGGTCAGGACGATGCAGGCCAACTGGATCGCCCCCTCGACCGGGGCCCTGATCGACTTTGGTATCGAGGGGACCGGCGAACCGGTATTGCCGACAGAACCCCTGACGGTCTTCACCACAAGACCCGACACCCTCTTCGGGGTCACCTTCGTGACCATCGCCCCCGAACATCCCCGCCTGGAAGCCCTCCTCGAACGATCCCCGGAGAAGGCCGCCGCGAGAGCCTTCATCGAGAAAACCCTCCGGGCCCGAACCCATCAGAGCCGTGAAGAGCCTGAAAAAGAAGGGGTCTTTTCAGGAGTTTTCCTTCGCCATCCCCTGACAAGCGAGCGCGTTCCCCTCTGGATCGGAAACTTCGTCGTCGCATCCTACGGGACCGGTGTCGTCATGGGAGTTCCCGCCCATGACCAGCGAGACTTCGAATTCGCCCAAAAATATGGTCTGCCGGTCCGCCAGGTGATTTTGCCGCCCGGACAGGAGCCGAGTCCGTCATTGGACAAGGCCGTCACCGAAGACGGCGTCCTGCTGGACTCGGGCCCCTTTTCCGGCCTGTCGGGGGACGACGCCCGGGCCACGATCACCGCCCACCTCGAAAAATCGGCCCTCGGCCGACCGAAAAAAACATACCGGCTCCGGGACTGGGGCATTTCGCGCCAGCGCTACTGGGGAACGCCGATTCCCGTGATCCACTGCCCCTCCTGCGGGATCGTCCCGGTCCCCGAGGCCGATCTCCCGGTCCTCCTTCCCCGGGACATCCACTTCACCGGAAAGGGCGGCTCTCCCCTTGCCGACCACCCCTCCTTCCGAAGCGTTCCCTGCCCGTCCTGCGGAGGGACTGGTCGCCGGGAAACCGACACCATGGACACCTTCATCGACTCTTCGTGGTATTTTCTCCGCTTTGCCGGCATCGAGGATTGCCCTCCGGATCGCCCGTTCTCCTCCGAGGCCCTCTCCTATTGGCTTCCGGTCGACCAGTACATCGGAGGGGTCGAACATGCGATCCTCCACCTTCTCTATGCACGTTTCTTCACCCGGGTTCTCTTCGACCTGGGTCTCTCTCCGGTCAAGGAGCCCTTCCGGACCCTCCTGACCCAGGGAATGGTCCTGAAGGACGGATCGAAGATGTCAAAGTCGAAGGGGAACGTGGTCGACCCCGATCTTCTCATCTCGGAATACGGGGCCGATACCGTCCGGCTCTTCACCCTTTTTTCGGCTCCGCCCGACAAGGATCTCTCCTGGGACGACAAGGCGGTCGAAGGGGCCTACCGATTCCTCGGCCGGCTTCATAGCCGGATCGAGGCGCTCGTCGAGGAATTTCCGGGAGCGGCCAGGACGGAGACGGCCGCATGGCTGGAGGCGCTCGCTCCGGAAGCCTGCGATGTCCGGAACAAGATTCACGAGACCATCCGGAAGGTGACCGCCGATCTCGAAAACAACGCCCAGATGAACACGGCCATCGCCAGCCTCATGGAGCTCCTGAACACCCTCAGCCATTTCCAGGGAAACGCCCTTCGGGAAGACGCCGAATCCCGGCAATGGGCCCTCGTGTCAGGCTATCGGACCATGCTCCTCCTCCTCTCCCCCTTCGCGCCCCATCTCGCGGATCATCTCGGACGGCGTCTCGGAGTCGAAAGGATCGCCCATCACGCGTGGCCCGTTCCCGACGAGCGCGCCCTGGTCCGAACACAGGTCCCCTTCGTCATTCAGGTCAACGGAAAGCTCAGGGCGACGCTGAGCTTTCCGCCGGACGCATCGGAAACGACCGTCGCTCTTGGGGCCAGGGAAGACGAACGTCTCGTCCGGGCCCTCTCGGGCCAGACGGTTCTGAAGACGATCTTTGTGCCGGGCAAGATCCTGAACTTCGTGGTCCGGCCCACCCAATGAATGGACGAAACAAAAGGCGGCTCCGGCCTCTGAAACTGGGGACAAGCGCGATCCTCCTGATGTGTCTTCTCGGCCTGTCCGGGTGTGGATACCACTTCTTCAACCTCAACAATCTCGCGCAGACTCCGGCCGCCCATAATCTGAGCTTTGGAAAGACCATACGCATTGCCGTCAAGACCTTCCACAACATGACCATCTTTCCGCTGATCGAAACGACCGTCACCCAATCCATCAAGGACACCCTTCTCCGGACCTCGGGGGTCATCCTGGTCAACGATCCCAAGCGGGCCGACATCGTCCTCTGGGGGAGAGTCGTCGCCGTCGGAGAAATCCCGCTGGCTCTCTCGAGCATCAACGGCATCCAGGAATACCAGCTCGAGATCATTCTTGACGCCCATGCGACGGGCTACAATGGGAAGGAGCTCTGGCATGGAGGCTCGATCATCGGCACCGCCCCCATGTACATGAGCCTGAACCTTTCTCTTCTGAATACGACCCAGCAGTACGCCATGAACACGGCCGCCATGAATGCCTCGGTCCGCCTTCTGAACTTCATGGCCCACTCGATCGGAAGCCAAACATTCAATCCCATGACACTCCAGAACCAGATTGGCGTTCCCGCCACGCCAGGAACACCGCTCCCCAACGGATCGGCCGTCCCTGCATCGCCAGGAGGCATGCCCTGATCCGTACGGCTCTCGATTTTCTCCGCCTCGACGCTCTCCCGGGACCGGTGATCGGAGTCGCCTCCGGAGATCCCCTTCTCTCCCTCTGGGTGCGCCGCCACCTTCTTTCCCTTCTCGGGATTCCTCCTGAGGAGGGGGCCGCCGCCATCGACGGATACACGGGAGACGAGATGCCCCAGCATCGCCTTTTGGCCAAAATCCGGGAACAGCCCCTCTTCGCCAAAAAACGCGTTCTCTGGGTCACCCGCGCGGACCAATCCTCCGAAATCGACCCCTCCGGGATTCTTGAAAAAAATCGTAAAACGGTTACGACCGTCATACTCGAGGCCCCCGAAAAAAGTCTGTCGGCCTGGTCAAAGACCATTCCGGCATTCAGCCTTTCCCCACCCACAAAACCTGCCGACCGGGAAGCCTGGATCCGGTTCCTGGCAGAAAAGCACGGACTCGTCCTGGACAAAGGCGCCATGGATCCCCTGATGACCACCTTCGAAGGGGCCCTTGGCCCCGTCGACCGTCTGTTTGCCGATCTCTCGGCGAACGGCGAGCCGCAAAGGGTCACAGAAGAACTTCTCGAAAAGCAGGGAGTCGTCACCCACTACAAAACGGTCTTTGAGCTTCTTCGGGGTCTGGAAAGCGGAGACAGAAAATTTTTCAGGGAGTGGGAACGATTTCTTGATGGGGGTCAGTCCCCCTTCGGCCTCCTCTCCCTCCTTCACCGGCAATGGAAACTCTACCGGATTGCCAGGAGCGTCCTGGAGGAGCAAAGAGGTTCGGGAGAAGCTGAGAAGATGGTGGCCGCTCTGGGTGGAGTTCCCTCCTTTGTTGCGGGGGGAATCGTCCGAATTGCCGCAAAGATGTCTCGTGAGTCCATGAGAAAGGGGTCGGATGCTCTCTGGGAGGCGGACCTTCTGTTGAAATCCGGAGTCTCCCCGGGTCTCGTCATGGACCGACTTGCCGCCACCTTGTACACCTTGGGACAGGAGCATCGGGGAAAGGAAGAAGGAAGAAGAGAATCGACACGCAAGGTCTTGAAAAGATACTGAAGCGGGTCGATCTTTTCTCGTGACGGTCCGGTTGTGGCCGCAAAGCCGGAACCGGACCATCATCCAGAAAGCGTTACCCTTGGGACGCGGAGACGCCGTTCACCTTGAGGGTGAGACGAGAGATCTTCCGGGAGGCGGTGTTCCGATGCAGGATACCCCGGTTGACGGCATGGTCGATGAAGGGGACGACCCGCATCAGGGCTTCCCTGGCTTCGTCCGACTTGCCAGCGGTCACGGCCTCTTCAACCTTGCGGGCAAGGGTTCGCATCGTCATGATCGCCTGGCGGTTCCGCTCGCGACGACGGGCATTTCTCCGGATATCTTTCTTGGTTGACTCGTGGTTCGCCAACGATCCTCCTTGTGGACGTCCATGAAAATGGTTCAAAAGACACGGGGCGGAAAAAGTCACCTCTCTCGCGGCCCTCAATACATCAAAAAGAACTCGAATTTGAGATATTAAAGGATTCCTTCCCTTTCGTCAATCTTTCCAGCGGGCCTCTCCACGAATGGAGGGAATCATAACCTCAACTCCGGAGAGTCCCTGCCCCACCTTGTGATCCGGAGGTCCCGATGGTAGGATTTCCTGAAAATCCAAGACTCAAACAAGATTGACCTGAGCCCCGGAGTCCGCCATGTCCCGCTTCACTCCATCCTGTTCCAAGCCTCCGAAGGGCCGCTTTCTCCTGTGACCTCGGCCGCCCCATCACCTCCCCCGCAGGCACCCTCCCCTCAGCCTCCCCCTTCTCCGGACCGCCACGAGACCATCCGGACAATCGGGCGCCAGGGAGCCCGCGTGTCGGTCGCCATCCTTCTCTCCCGCCTCTTCGGATTTCTCCGGGACATGCTGATTGCCGAACGCTTCGGCACCGGAGCGATGGCCGACCTCTTTTATGTGGCCTACCGGATTCCGAACATGCTTCGGGAACTTTTTGCGGAAGGGGCCCTTTCCTCGGCCTTCATTCCAACCCTGACCCGAACCCTCGACCGGGAGGGACGGGACGCCGCCGAAAGACTCTACACGGGCGTTCTTCTCCTTCTCTCCCTGATCCTCCTTCCGGTCATCGTCGGCGGCATGCTCTTCGCCCCGGAGATCCTCTCCCTCCTGGCCCCCGGATGGAGCATCGATCCGGCCCGCAAGGCCCTGGGGGCCAAAATGATCCGGATCATGTTCCCCTTTCTCTACTTTATCTCCCTGTCGGCCCTGCTCATGGGTGTCTTCAATGCCCAGAAGCGCTTCTTCATTCCGGCCGCGAGCCCCGTCGCCTTTTCCCTGGCCCTCATCGTCGCGGCCCTTTTTCCAGACTCTCTTTTTCCTGGCCCCCCCATTCTTCGCCTGGCCGTGGGCGTCCTTGCCGGAGGACTGTCCCAGTGGGGGATCCAGTGGCTGCTTCTCGGGAAGAATCGCCTCCGGGTGGTCGGACTCCTCTCCTCCTCGAACTGGAGGGATCCGGAGGTCAGGGGGGTCATGTCCCGGATCGTCCCCGCCATCGGCGGACTCTGGGTCACCCAGGGGAATCTGCTGATCGCCACCCTCTTCGGCTCCTATCTCGCGACGGGAACGATCGCCGCCCTCTATTACGCCATGCGGCTCGTCCAGTTTCCCCTGGGACTCATCGGGGCGGCGGTGGCCACCGTCCTTCTTCCCCTTTTCTCCCTCCATGCCCGGGATGGAGGGGGTCCTCAGGAAAAACTCGCAGAGACCCTGGCCCACGGATATCGCGCCTCGCTCTTTCTCATGCTCCCCGCATCGGCCGGGCTCGTGGCGCTAAGAGAACCTCTCATCCGGCTTCTTTTTCAGCACGGGCGCTTCAACGAAACGAGCGCCGAACAGACGGCGGTCGCCCTCATCGGGTACGCCGTCGGGCTGTGGTCCTTCTCGGGTGTCCGCATCATCGTCCGGGCCTTCTACGCGACCGGAGACATGAAAACGCCGGTCATGGCCGCCCTCGCCGGACTCTTCACCAATCTCGCCATAAGCGGTCTTCTCGCCCCGAGAATGGGGGTCTTTGCCCTGGCGTTCGGAATTTCGGCCGGATCCCTGGTGAACCAGGCCTACCTTTTCATCCGACTGAAACACTTGCTTGGACGGCGCCCCTGGGAGATCTTCGGGAATGCCCCCATGGTCCTCCTCCACTCTCTTCTTCTCCTCGTTTTCGTGCGTCTTCTATGGCTCGGACTCGCGCACATCCTCCCCTCCGGATCGGGGTTCCTGCTTGTGGCCCTTCTGGGACTGATCGGATCGGGAGCCCTGTTCTACGGCATTCTCACAGCGATGACGGGAGTGACCGAAAGTCGGCTTCTGATGGAAAAGCTGGCGGGAAGGCTTCAGCGGAAAAAGAGGTAGTTTTCCCAGACCTTGGGGGGATTGCCGGCCATTGTCATCATGACCATGATGGCGGGAGACCAGTGAGGGCGCTGAACGCGGGCCAGAAGAATCATGCCCGCCTGCTCGGGGGTCTTTCCGGATTTTTTGTGGTTGCAGGAGCGACAGGCTGTGACGATGTTTTCCCAGGTTTTCATCCCGCCCTGGGCCACGGGAACGATGTGGTCGAAGGTCAGGTCTTCGGGCGGAAAGGCTTTTCCGCAATACTGGCAACAATTGCGGTCCCGGGCGAAAATGGTCTCCCGGGAAAACTTGACCAGACGGCGGGTGTGATGAAACAGGACCATTCGGTAGAGGCGGACAACGGCGGGGACTTTCATGGACATGCGGGCTGAACGGATGTCGCGCCCGTAGGTTTCCACGACTTCGACCTTTCCCTGAAACAAAAGGTGAACCGCTTTTTGCCAGGGAACGATCTTGAGCGGTTCATAGGTCGCATTGAGAAGCAAGGTCCGTTCCATGCCCCCTCCCCTTCGACCCCGGGCTCAGGGTCTACACACCGCCCAGCATGTCGAGGACATCTCCTAGAGGCCGCGATATGCCGGTCAGGCCTCGGCAGGTCATATGCAGGTACCGATTCTCCTCGGTGGTCTGGAGGGCCTGATTCAGGTCAACGATGGTTTCTGCTGAATCCGACTCCATGATCATGAGAAGATCCGACTCGTCCAGACCGTAACTGGACGCCATCGTCATCCGGACACCGGAAAATCCCTCTGCCACCTTCCGGCGCTCGCGCTCCGATCCTTCCCGTACAAAGTCCGGAAGCTGAGGCCAGTCCTTGGAGCGCACGAGAGGTCTGACATGAATGAACCTCGAGTTGCGGGGAAGGAACGGGCTCCGTGCTCCCGATTCTCCCAGAAAGCCGAGATAGGACTTCTCGACGGTCAGGTAACGGCCCAGGTAGGTTGAGAGCAGCTTGCCGGTCATTTCCTGCAGAAGACCGATATTGGTTCCGACCCTCCAGAGAAGCACGTCTCCCAGCCCCGAAAGGCCCACCAGACTGTAGGAGCTGCTCGCGATCTGGGACTCGAAGGTCCGGACGACGTCGGCGAACTCCTTTTTGCCGTGCCCGACCTCGGCCGGATGAACTTTCCGCCATTCCGGATCGATCCGAAGGATGACGAAGCTCGCGAATTCCCTTAGGGAGGAGGAAGGAGAACTCTTCGGGGGAGTGGACTCCGCCGTGCGGGTGGATTCAACGGTCACTGTCTCCCGGGAGGGCGGGGAAGGTGCGGTTTCAGGGACGGCAGGAGGCGTGGGGGACGGGGGATCCATGGAGGGCGATGACTCCGCACCCTCGCTGGATTTCGAGGCCTTGATCCTGACGATGACACTGGCTTCGACTCGGGCCATGCCATGAGAGCGGGCGTAATCCTCCGCTTCCTTTTCCACGTTCTTGCGGATAAAGAACGGAACCTTTTTCAGCAGTGCCTGGGCATCGTCTGTCCAGGGGATCCCAGCCTCTTCCTGGTTTTTCGCCTCATCAGCCGCCATAACTGTCCGTCCTCCCTTGGGTCAAACTTTCTCCGGCCTGCCGAAGTCCCCGCTCTCAGCGGTCCACAGGAACCGACGATAGGCCCTTCCGAACCACTGGACCTCTTGCAACAAACGGGAATCGCGAGCTATTATGCCACAGGAGTCAAAAAAGTCGCAAATCCTTCCTTGTTATCCATAAGGCAATATCCATGGACCTTCCCGATTATCGTTCGACCTTCGACTCTATGGAGTCGGTTGCACGCAAGGTTGCCACTTCCCTGGGCTGGGAACGAGAGGCGAGACTCATCGCCCTCAACCGGGAGTGGGGGAAGATCTTTGGAGATCCGATCGCCCGGGTGTCTTACCCTTCCGCCCTCCTCGACAAGGAGCTTGTTGTCGCCTGTTCCTCTCCGCTCTGGAAACGGGAGCTGACCTACCTCCTTCCGGAAATCCGGACCAAGCTTCAGAATGCCTGTCCTGATCTTGCCGGGATCTCCCTCGTCTTCCGGACGGTCCGCCCTTTTTCTCCCCCTCTCTCCGACAGACGGAAAGTTCCCCTCTCTTCCGTCCCCATCGAATCTCTCTGGATCAGGGCCGAGGAGATCGCCTCGCGCCTCCCTCCTCCTCTCCGCGAGCGGGGTCGGGCATTCGTGCTCCAGCAGTTGCTGCAGGGACAGTTCCTTGCAGACAGCTCCTCCGCGCCATCCCCCTCCGCCTCCTGATTGTTCGGCCCCGGATCCGCGTGATAGGATGAAGAGACCCCTCATCCCTATTATTTTCATTCGGCAAGGATCGACATGGACCAGAAAATTCATCTCTCCATCCCCCACCCCGACAGGACCCTCACCGTCCTCAACCATCAGAGCGGAGAGACGCTTCACCTGAAGCCCGTCAAAACTGTCCAGGCTCTCTTGGGAGCACTCGCCCTGAGTCCCGAGACCGTCCTGGTCATCCAGGAGGACTCCCTCCTGTGCGACGACGACGCCATTGATCCCGGAAAGCCGGTCGAGATCAGGCCGGTCATTTCCGGAGGGTCCCTCTCGTGAAGTGCCGGGCCTGCACCCGGAAGGCCGTCATCAAGCTCCCCAGCCACAACAGCGCCTTCTGCCCGGACTGCTTCGACCGCTTCGTCCTCTCCCAGGTCGGAAAGGCCATCGAAGAGCGCTCCATGATCGACCCCGGCGACCATGTCCTCGTGGCCGTCTCCGGGGGCAAGGACTCGCTGGCCCTGTGGGAGATCCTGATGAGACTGGGATACAGGACGACAGGATTCCATCTCGATCTCGGGATCGGGGACTATTCACGGGAAAGCCGGACCCATGTGGAATCCTTTGCCTCCCGCCACGGACTTCCGCTCACGATCGAATCCCTCCGGGATGAGGTCGAGGGATCCGTGTCCGACATCGCCCGGGCCACAAGACGCCCCGCGTGCTCGGGGTGCGGCCTGTCCAAACGATATTTCTTCAACAGGACGGCGCTCCGGACGGGAGCGACGGTCCTGGCCACGGGCCACAACCTCGACGACGAAGCCTCCCGACTGTTCGGGAACCTGCTTCACTGGCACGACGAGTATCTGGCGAAAAACAGGCCCGATTTGCCCTCCCTCGAAGGCCTGTCGAAAAAGGTGAAGCCCCTGGTTCGTCTGACCGAAAAGGAAATGGCCTCCTACGCCTTTCTCCGAAAAATCCCTTACGTCCTGCAGGAGTGTCCTCATTCCGCCGATGCCAAGCAGCTTCTTTACAAGAAGCTCCTGAACGAAGTCGAGTCCGAATCACCCGGCACGAAGCATGCCTTTCTCTTCGGATTCCTGGACAGGATCGACCGCTTCTACCCCGGGAGCGCCGAACAGGAACCAAGGGAAGGACCGTCCAGTCTCTCCCCTGACGGGCGGTGCGAACAGTGCGGAGAGATCTCCTGGACGCCGGTCTGCAGCTTTTGCCGCCTCAAGGAGCGGGTCAGGACCGGTCTTTCCGAAAACAGATGAACGCACCGCCATCCTGAAGGCTCGATCCTCCTAGCGCTGCCAGAGTATCCGCCCATATTCCAGCGGAACCTTGACCCCTTCGTGGTAGGGAACGACCCGGAGGGTGTAGTCCCCGACAGGACGGTCGGCAGGCACGGTGACCCCAAAGACATAGCCGTTGCGGGCTCCGGCAAGGGCTTTCTCCCGGTCCATCGTTTTCCGGAATGGAGCGCCATTCGCCACAGGAGCCGCGTAAATCTCGATCCTCACATCCTCGGGAGCAATCTCCCCAAGCCAGACGGCGCATTCGATCCGGTGCCCCTCCGGAGATTCCTGGACCGTCTCCGTTCCGAAACGGATCCCTTCCCAGTTCCTTTCCAGATGCTCCTTCCAGGCATCGATCGACCGGGCCTGGGCTCCCCCATTCGACTGGCGCGATTCATAGGCTTCGGCGGCCGGCAGATAGGCCCGCTCGAGATACTCCCGGACCATCCGGTCCGTGCTGAAGACCGGAGTCAGCGTCGCCATGCTCTCCCGGACCCGGCTGATCCATCGCGTCGGGATCCCGCTCTCATCCCGGTCGTAAAAGTCGGGGATCACCTCCTGTTCGAGGATCCGGTAGAGGTCCTCCGCATCCCGGCGATCCCGCGACGGATCCTCAAAGGAGGTGTCATCGCCGATGGCCCACCCGACCTCGGGGCGGTAGGCCTCGGCCCACCATCCGTCCCTGATCGAACAGTTCAGCCCCCCGTTGACGAGCACCTTCATGCCGCTGGTCCCGGAGGCCTCCCATGGCCGCCGCGGACAATTGACCCAGAGATCGATTCCCCCGACCAGGGTCTGGGCCACGTTCATGTCGTAGTCGCTCAGGAAGAAGACCATTCCGTGAGTCCGGGGGTCGGAGGCGAAATGCACCCACTCCTGGATGAATCCCTTTCCGGCCATATCCTGGGGATGGGCTTTGCCGGCAACGAGAATACGGACAGGACGGTCCGGGTGTGACAGGAGACCCAGGAGGCGTTCGTGGTCGAAAAGAAGAAGGTTCGGGCGCTTGTAGGAGGTGAATCGGCGGGCCAGACCAATATAGAGGGCATTCGGATCCAGGAATGGGAACGGGGCGTTCTCCCCCCGGACCGAGCGCTGCCTGACCAGGTGGCGCTGGACCCCTTCGAGCATCGCGATCCGGTTCTTCATCCGGAGGTCCCAGAGGGACTCGTCGGAGGCGGCCTTGATTTCCTGGGCCGGCTCGGGCGATCCGTCCCTGTGCATCCGCCTCTTGGGCACTTTTTCCGTCCAGAAGGCGTCCGATATCAAGGAGTCCCAGGAGAGGGTATGGATCCCGTTGGTGATGTGGGTGACCGGCACCTCCTCCACAGGCCATCGCTCAAAGAGGGGCGAGAAGATTTTCCGGCTGACCTCTCCGTGAATGCGGCTCACCCCGTTGATGAAGCCGCTTCCCCCGATGGCCAGTCGCGCCATGTTGAAAGGCTCCTTGTCGTCTTCGGGATTGATGCGTCCCAGCCCCAGAAGATCCTTGTCGCTCAGGTTCCATTCCTTCTGGTAGAGGGAGAAGTACTGGTGGAAGAGCGCCGGATCGAAGGCGTCGAAGCCGGCGGGGACGGGAGTGTGGGTCGTGAAAACATTTCCGGCCCGCGTCACGTGAAGGGCATGGCGGAAATCGGAAATCTTCTCCCGGACCATCCAGGCGTGGGCCCTCTCCAGAATCGCGAAGGCGGGATGGCCTTCATTGATGTGGAGTACGTTCACGTCGATTCCCAGGGCATGAAGGATCCGGTAACCCCCTATTCCCAGGACCATCTCCTGGACCAGACGCATCTCGCGGCCCCCTTCATAGAGCTCGCCGGTGATGCCCCGGTCCATCGGGGTGTTGACCGGGTCGTTCGAGTCGAGGAGGTAGAGGGTCGTCATTCCCAGGCGGACCTGCCAGACCCTCAGGATCAGGGTCCGTCCCGGAAGGGGAATCGGAATCCGGAGCCATTGGCCCGTCGACCCGCGCAACGGGCTGATCGGAAGCGAATCGGGGTCGTTGTAGGGATAGCTTTCGATCTGCTCCCCCTGGGCGTTGACCACCTGCCGGAAGTATCCCTTTTGGAACAGAAGCCCCACTCCCACCAGGGGAATGCCAAGATCCTCGGCGCTTTTAAGATGGTCGCCCGCCAGGATTCCAAGACCTCCCGCATAGATGGGAAGCGACTCGGAGAGTCCGAACTCCATGCTGAAATAGGCCACCGTCTTGAGGGGCGATCGGCCGTGATGCTGGGAGAACCAGGTAGGAGCATGGTCCTCCTGGCTCCAGAGATTGTGAACCTCGGCGATTCGCGCCAGGAATTCTCCGTTCTGGGCCAGGGCATTCAGGTGGGCGACCGAGACGGTCTGCAGGATCAGCCAGGGATTCCGGATCAGCTTCCAGAGGACCGGATCGAGCTGGTTCCAGAGTTCGTCGGCCCGGTGGTTCCAGGTCCATCGGAGATCGAGCGCCATTTCCACCAGAGGTTCGAGCCCCTGCGGCAAATCCCTAGTCCTGTATCGCTCAAGCATTGACACCTCCCGCCTTTTGATTTTCTTTTGCCATGTACCCCACGATCCGTTGGGTTTCCCGCGCGATGGTCCGGTCTTCCCGGGCATGCAGAGCCCATACGGCAACCCGGGAGTCCTCTCCCGAAACCCTCCGGTCCCCCGTTCCGGAACGATTGGCTTCGGGGTCGTCCCTGACACCCAGAAAGGCGAGCCGTTTCATGACGGCCTCCCGTGCCCGCCAGGAGTGCTCCCCGATGCCTCCCGTCAGAACCAGCGCCTCGAGTCCGCCCAAAATGGCCGAATAGGCTCCGACAGCCATGGCGACCGAAAGGACGGCCTTTTCGAAGGCCAGAACGGCGCGGGGATCCTTGCGCTCGAGTCGTTCCTCGATCTCCCTGAAATCGGAGACTCCCCCCGAAAGGGCGAAAAGCCCCGACCGGTGATTCAGGGCTTCCTCCAGGGCTTCGGGCGTATATCCTTTCCGAAGCAGAGTGGGAAAGATGCCCGGGTCGATCGACCCGGGCCGGGTCCCCATGACCAGGCCGTCCAGCGGAGTGAGCCCCATGGAGGTCTCGACCGATTGTCCGCGCAAGAGGGCGCAGGCCGAGGCTCCATTTCCCCAATGGACAGCCACGAGACGCTCCGGAAGGGTGGCTCCCAGGAGGGTCGGAAGACGATGGACAACGTCGTCGTAGGACAGGCCGTGAAACCCGTATTTCTCGATTCCCTCGTCTTTTTCCCATTCCTCCGGAAGGGCGTAGCGTCTTGCGGTCTCGGGCAGGGTCCGGTGGAACTGGGTGTCGAAAACGGCGACCACCGGAAGGGAGTGGCCCATCCCTGTCAGTGCCGAGAGAACGCGAATGGCGATGGGAAGATGAAGAGGGGCCAGGGGTATGAGCTTCTCGAGAACGGAGAGGACTTCTGGGTCGACCCTCACGCTGTCCTCGAAGGCGCGTCCCCCATGGACCACACGAACCCCGATCGCCTGGGGAGGAGACTTATGACGCCACAGGGAGAGAGCTGCCAGGGCCTTCCGCATTCCCGTCACCGAATCCTCGAGAGGGATCTCGTGATCGGCGAGAATGTCCTCCCCGTCAAGGAGCGTCGTCTTCAGGGAGGAGGAACCGGGATTCACGGAAAGCACGCGCACAGGAGCTCCTTCTCGAGAGTCTTCCCCAGCCACAGGAGTTCGCCACCGATGATAGCATGGACACGACACCGCGGCGAGATGGCAAATCCTTCAAGAAGGGTTCAAGACCGAATCCTCCTCCCGTCCAAGACCCGCCCCTTGCAAAGCCATGGCGGACGGAAATCCAGCCCTTCCACCGGATTCGTCCCCCCTGTCCCCCCAGAAGATGACCTCGAAACGACCCGAATCATGTTCGACCAGAGCCGATCCATGCTCCACCCAGTCTCCTGTGTTCAGGTAACGGATTCCATTCTTCTCCAGCATGGCGGGAAAGTGGATATGGCCGCAGACGACCCCGTCCATCCCCCGCGCCCGGGCCGAGGCGGCCAGGATCCCTTCGTACTCCCCGATGAACCGGGTCACCTTCTTGACCCGGTTCTTGACCGCCCGCGAAAGGGACCATTGGCTTGTCCGGCCAAGGAACCTGTTGAACGCACAGAGAAGGAGGTTGATCCGGAGGAGAAGGGAATAGCCCCAGTCTCCGAATCGGGTCAGCATCGGAAGCGTCTGGAGGCACAGGTCGAAGGCGTCCCCATGGACGACGAGATAGCGGCGGCCGTCGACGCCCCTGTGGATCCATTCCCGGGCGATCTCGAGATCCCCGAAATGGATCGACCCCCGCTCGAGGATTTTGTCGAGAAAGGAACGGACGGGGTCATGATTCCCCTCGAGATAGATCACCTTGGTTCCGTGGCGGGACTTCCGGAGGATCTTCTGGATGACGGTGCTGTGGGCCTCGGGCCAGAACCAGGAGCGTTTCAGCTGCCAGAAGTCCAGGATGTCCCCCACGAGATAGAGGGTCTCGCACTCGGTCTCCCGCAAAAAATCCAGAAGAAGATCGACCCGGCAGTCCCGGGTTCCGAGGTGCACGTCAGAGATGAAGACCGACCGGTAATGGGTTGTCGGCATGAAATCCTCCTTCAGAATTGACGTCATAGCAAAGGGAACCCACAACCTCCCTGGCAATGAGGATGGAGGCCTCCGGACGGCCGGCCCGACAGGCGGCAAGAGCCATTTCCCTCAGGCGGTCGGGATCTTCGAAGAGAGCGCGGACGAGGGATCCCGTCCTCCGGGGCTGATCACTGGGAACCGCCGCCCCGGTGTCGACCGCCCAGCGCCGGTTGATCGCC
Organism: Nitrospirota bacterium; assembly: GCA_023481175.1. Lineage (GTDB taxonomy): Bacteria > Nitrospirota > Leptospirillia > Leptospirillales > Leptospirillaceae > UBA4572. Next base: position 2,078 of record JAMCWM010000037.1, on the reverse strand, counting down.
TCCTGTCCTCCCCTGGCCGGAAGAAGGACCAGGGGCCGTCCAAGAGCCAGCGCCTCGAAAAGGGTCATGCCCCCCGGCTTGGTGACCACCACGTCGGCCACCCCCATCATCTGCGGCATGTTTTTCACAAACCCGTGAACCCTGACGGCAAGCCATCGGCTTTGATGGCGGCCGGCCCACCGCTCACACGCCCTGAGGAGCCGCCGGTTTTTTCCGGCAATCGCGATGAGGGTCAACTCCCCGGGGAATCCGGCAAAGGAATCGAGGAGAGAGACAAGATCGTCGAGCCCCTCTCCCCCCGAGAGAAGAAGAACCGTATTCCGCTCAGGAAGTCCCATCTTTTCCCGGAGATCGCCCCGGACCGGAGGAACAGAAAATTCAGGGTCCACCGGAATCCCCGCCGTCGACACAGAAAGGGTCTGCCCCGTTCTTTTCTGCCGGACCGTCCTCTCGGCCGCCTCATCGGAGACGACATAATGCGAGACACCTGGCCAAAGCCAGATCCCATGGGGGTGAAGATCGGTGACGACGCCCCAGAGAGGCGTCCGAAGGAGTCCTTTGGGGCGATCAGACGACAGAATTTCAAGGGGAAGGAAATGCGTGGAGAGGATCAGGTCGGGAGGGTCTTCGGCGAGCTCCCTCAAAAACGTGCGGAATGCCAGCCGGTCGATTCGGGGAAGAAGGAGGGCCAGCCACCGTGGCATGGGATCGCTCCATCCATAGAGTCGATCGAGAAGACGGGGAAAGCGACGGGCGAGGAAAAGGTAGGTGGTGCGATAGAGAAAACAGAAGAGAGGGCTGCCCCTCTCCAGGAGATCCTCGACTCTTACCTCAGGCGACGGGGTGATCCCGGAAAGGGCCTTTGCAACCGCGTGGGCCGCACGCATGTGGCCGCTTCCGACATTTGCGCCCAGTATCAGGACCTTGCAACGACCTTCAGGAAGGGGTTCCGTGGCGTCGATGGGGACCTCCTTTGCACGCCTTCGGAGCCATTCTGCCGGGAGAAAAAGACAGTTTCTTCAAGAATTCATCTCAAAACCGAGACAGGATCCGGAAAAATGGGTGTTTCCTTCGTCAGATTTTGATAACGTGAAAAAAGAGGTCGTCAACCCGAGGAGGTCCCATGAGCGCCAAAAATTCCAAAACCCCGAAATCTCCGAAAATCAACCTCCCCTCCGAGCCAACCCCGGAATCGGTCCAATACCACCAGGACCTCCGGGAAGCCCAGATCGAACTCGTCAAATTCCAGAAACATCTGATCAAGGAAAACGAGAAGGTCCTCATCATCTTCGAGGGACGGGACGCCGCCGGAAAGGACGGGACGATCAAGCACTTCACCGAGCACCTCTCCCCCCGTGAGACCCGCGTCGTGGCCTTGGGGAAGCCCTCCGACCGGGAGCAGTCCCAGTGGTATTTCCAGCGCTATGTGGCCCATCTCCCGGCAGCCCAGGAGATGGTCTTCATGAACCGGAGCTGGTACAACAGGGCGGGAGTGGAGCGGGTGATGGGATTCTGCTCATCCGAGCAGTACGAGGAATTCATGGAAACCGTTCCGTCGTTTGAACAGATGATCGTCCGGTCGGGAATCCGTCTCTACAAATACTATCTCGACATCGACCGGGACGAACAGAAAAAACGGCTTCTGAGCCGCCAGGAGGATCCTCTCAAGCAATGGAAGATCAGCCCCATCGACATGGCGGCCCAGAAGCACTGGGAGGATTACAGCAACGCGAGAAACCAGATGTTCGCCCGGACCCATTCGGCCATGGCCCCCTGGATCGTTGTCCGGGCCGACAACAAGGACCACGCCCGGATCCATGTCATCCGGGATTTTCTTTCGAGGGTCACCTACAAGGGGAAAAAGGAGTCGGTGGTTTTGCCGGACCCGACGACGGTCTTTCTCTACTCCCGCTCTTACCTGGACAACGGCATGATTGCGCCCTGAAGCCATGGAAAAGGGAAGGAGTTCCTGATAAGATAAGCATCAATCCTTCCCAAAAGGCGCCTGTAGCTCAGTAGGATAGAGCGTCGGACTTCGAATCCGCAGGTCGCAGGTTCGATTCCTGCCAGGCGCACCA
>JAMCWM010000033.1 GCA_023481175.1 Nitrospirota bacterium | reverse complement strand
TCCCAGGTCTTTCAGGGTTCCGATGAAGATCCGGACCTCGTCCGCCGCTTGGCTCGTGTTCACCCGCTCCTCCTGTCGATGGGTCATTCCAAATCAACAGGAAGAATCGTACAGGGAAAAATGGGGCTTGTCTACCCCTTTTTATGCTTTTAACATAAGGGTCGTTGTGGAGATAACCTAACAAGCCCTTATCCCCTATGGGCGCCTTTGCCCCCCACGGATTCGTCCCGGACTGGGTTGCGATCACGAAGGAGGGACGGGTCCGTCCCGATCCCGTCACAGGCCCCTGGGGAGTTACGATGCCATCCGCGTCTACCTTTGGGCGGGACTTCTCCCGTCCCGGAGCCCCTTTCGGGACAGACTCCTCTCCCAAATGTCGCGAATGCTCCGCTACCTCGACCACCATTCTCGTCCGCCCCTGTATGCGAACACCCTCTCCGGATAGACGGCAGGGACGGGTCCTCCGCGATTTTCGGCCCCCACCCTTCCCATCCTCCGGGCACACAGGACGGAAAGACGCCTCGAATCCGCCTTGTCCTCCCTGAAAGCGACATGTCACAAGGGACTTTTCGGAGTCCCACCCGCCTACCATGACCAGATCTTGGCCCTCTTCGGAACAGGCTTTCAAGAAAGGCGATTCCCCTTCGATGAGAAAGGGCGCCTTCACCTGACGCCTGAACCTCACTCCTGGCGATAGACTTGCCCCCTCCTGTCAAACCTTCTGACAGGAAGGAAATCCTGTGTCAGCCATTTTTACAGGTCCGAATTTCACTTTTCACAAAAATCCGGGATACAGGACAAGTTCCATTCACCCGTCCTGCAGCATGAAAATTGCTAGATCATATTGCCTATTATTTCGAGCAGCATCACAATCCGTCGGGCGTATGGACCGGAGAGGGAGGTCGTTTGACTTCTTGACGCCGGTTCCCGATTCGCACCGGGACTCCCGACGGCGCCGCTTGTTCGCAACGCATTCATGGGGGCAGGCCTGGAGGAAAATCGGTGGACACGCATGGCGCAGCCCCTGCCCCCTCCATGAACGAAGGCGACACCTTGGCACGAAAAAGTCCGGGAGTTCTGTTTCCTGTCCATGTCGCCCTTCTCCTGACCGGCATTCTCCCGCTCCTCTTTCTGATGACGATCCCGGCGCATGACTGGCCCACCCGGATCTGGCTGGGGGGATCGATATTCCTGATCGCGCTTGTCCTCCGGGCCGTCTTTCCCGACCGGCGATGGACGCTGGTCGCACTGATCTCCCTTTCTGTCTTTCTGATCGGTCGCTATGGCGGGTGGCGGGCAACACAGACTCTGGGCATCGGTGACTCGCAGATCCGGGGATACGAGTAACCATCGGGGCAAGCCTTCTCGAAGTCTTTTCCGAGTCACCGGGGGCGATCTCCATGGGTGAGGTCGCCCGCTGGATTGCAAGAAAATTCGCGAAACAAACAGAACTTCCCCCATGGAAGTCCTCACCGGTCTGTCAATCTTTTTGACCAACTCCCGCGAAATGTCAAAAAGACTGACACAAAAGCAGGAATCCCTCCGCTTCATAAACCTTTTCTTTCGCCCAGGGTTTAATCCGGCCCCATCGCATCGAGACCCTTTCAAAAAAGACTGATCAGAATCTTCCGGATCTTGTCATGGCAAAACTTTTCCTGAAACGTCCATTTTTTATAAAAAAACCATGATCTCCTACCTTTTCCCCGATTATCACCGGAAATCGTTCGAGACGCAGAAAATGCCTGAAAGAAAAATCGTCCCCCGCACTCCCTGGCTCCCTTCTCCACGGCGACGAAAAATGCAACTGGCAAATTTCTTGCGAGAAAAAGATCGCTCCTCTCCAAATCGGGAGCGGGGCCCTGTGGCTTCCCGGTCGTCGATCCCAGGTTCGGACGGGGACCTTGGGCTTTCTGTGGCAGCGGGATTTTATCCTCATTTCCGGACGGTGACCCTGGCATGTGGCAAAAAATCGGCCTTCTTTTCAATCTGAAAGCTTATGAATCCGGAGCGCCCCCCACACTGAGAGGGCTCGACCCCGTTCCCGCCGCCCAGCTGATAAGGAAGGCCGCCCTGCAGGGGAACGCCCGTGCTCAGTTCAACCTGGGGCTCCTCCATCTCAAGGGGAAAGGGGTTCCCCAGGACCTCTCCCAGGCCGCCCTCTGGTTCGAGCGGGCGGCCGAACAGGGCCTGGCAGCCGCCCAGTTCAACCTCGGGCTCATGCTTTTCGAAGGACGGAGAATACCCCAGTCTCTTTCGAGAGGATCCGCCTACATCAAGCAGGCCGCCCGACAGGGAATGATCGAGGCCAAGAGTCTTTATGGGACTCTCTATCTGGAGGCCCGGATCCTCCCGGACGAGGACATCGATCCCGTCGAGTGGATCGAGGAAGCCGCCCATGCGGGAGATATCGCCGCCCAGTTCAACCTGGGACTGGCCTTCCTCCATGGACGAAGCCTCCCCAGGGACCCCGAAAGAGCGCTCCTCTGGTTCCGGAAGGCGGCGGAAAAGGGAGACAGCCGCGCCCAGTCCCACCTGGGCCTTCTTCTCATGCAAGAGGGAGCGCCCTTCTCGAATCCCGAGGAGGGGCGAGACTGGCTGATGCGGGCGGCGGAATCGGAAGATCCCGCCGCCCAGTTCAATATCGGTCTTTTGTACTATGAAGGGCGCCTCGTTCCTCAAAACATCCCCCAGGCCGCCCTCTGGTTCCAGGAGGCGGCCGAAAAGAATCACAGCCGCGCCCAGGCGCTCCTGGGGGCCCTTCTTCTCGAAGGGAAGGGGATTCCCCGGCAGGAAGAACAGGCCATCGAATGGCTCCGCAAGGCGGCTCTCTCCGGAGACTCCGAAGCCCAATATGTCATAGGCACCCTCCACCTTGAAGGGCGGGGGATTCCCCAGAACAGTTCCCTCGCCTTCACCTGGTTTACAAAGGCTGCCTCGCAGGGACTGGCCGAAGCGGAATACCAGTTGGGACTTTTTTACCAGAAGGGTCTTCTCACCGGACACAGCGAGCCCGCGAAAGCGATCCCGTGGCTCGAACGGGCAGGGGAGCAGGGCCTGACAGAAACTCTTGCCACTTTGGGAGAGATCTACCAGGAAGGTCTCCATGTCCCCCGGAACATGTCCGAGGCCGTCAAATGGTTTTCCCGGGCGGCGGAAGCCGGAGATCGCGAGGCCCAGTACCGGCTGGGACTTCTCTACCTGGAGGGCCGGGACCTCCCCTCCGATCCCGAGGCGGCCTGTCGGCTCTTTTCGGCCGCGGCGGCCCAGGGACATCCGGAAGCCGCCTTCCAGCTCGGACGCTTCGAGGAGGAAGGCCTCGCAGGCCCGCCGGACGAAGTCCGGGCCGCCGAACTCTACCGGATTGCGGCCGGCCAGGAGCTCCCCGGGGCCATGCTGCGATTCGGACTCTTTCTCGAAAAGGGGCGGGGCGGGCTAGAGAAGGACGAGGAAGCCTCCGAAGCGTGGATCCGCCGGGCCGCGGAAAAAGATCTCCCGGAGGCCTGGCTGGAATGGGGAATCCGTCTCGAGGAAGGACGAAAGACCCGGGAGCCCGACCCCCAGGCCGCCGTCATCCTTCTCCGGAAAGCGGCCCTGGCCGATCTCCCCCTGGCCCAGTTCCGTCTCGCAAGGCTCCTTGAAAAAAACCCCGACAATCCTCCGGGAATCGAGGAGGAGCTGGCCTTCTGGTACCGGAAGGCAGCCTTGGGGGGTGTCCCCCAGGCCATGCTCCAGATGGCCCTCATTTCGATCAAAGGGCGGGAAGGCCATCCGCCCGATGACGAGGAGGCGCTGCGCTGGCTGGACCAGGCCGCCCGGAAGGATCTCCCGGAGGCCCATCTGGCGCTCGCCTTTTTCCACCGGGAGGGGCGGGGGGGGCTACCTCGCGACCCGGAGATGGCCCGGACCACCCTCGAACGCGCCGCGAGAAAAGATCTTCCTGAAGCGCAATACCTCCTTGCCACTTGGGAGCTCGAAAGCCACCGCCGGGAAGAGGCGAAGGAATGGTTCGGGATCGCGGCCCGCAGAGGTGATCCCCGCGCCGAACTGGCCCTGGGACGACTTCTTCTTGAAGACGGTGACCGTGAAAATGGACTGGCCTGGATCATAAAATCCGCCGAAGGGACTCTCCCTGAAGCACTGGAGGCCCTCTCGACGCTGGCGCTGAGAGGAGAAATCCAGGCGGAGCGACCCCAGATTCTCGAGTGGCTCCGGAGCGCGGCCGAGGCCGGACTTGCGCTGGCCCAACTGGAGCTTGGAAAAATCCTTCTTCAGGACAAGGAAACCGTCTCATCACGGAACGAAGGAATTTTCTGGATCGAAAAGGCGGCGGAAGCCGGGCTGACCGAGGCACAGTACCGGGCCGCCATGGTCCGTTGGTCCGGCCGACCCGGCGAATGGGACGAGGAGGCCATGCAGTGGGTCCGCAGGGCCGCACAGGAAGGATATCTCGAGGCCCAGTTCGAGGCGGGGCGAAGACTTGTGGAGCGGGACGATCCTGAGGAGCGACAGGAAGGCCGGGACTGGCTCCGGAAAGCTGCGGAAGACGGCCACCCCCTGGCCCAGTTCCTCATAGCCCGCCTCCTTCTCGACGAACCGGAGACCCGGGATCAGGGGCTAGTCTGGCTTTCGCGCGCCGCCGAGTCAGGAATTCCGGAGGCCCAGTTTCTTCTGGGCCAGATCTACCTTGAGGGAAAGGGAGTCGTCTCCGATCTCGCCCTCGGTCACGAATGGATGCGGAGGGCGGCGGAAAACGGATTTCCGGAGGCCCGGTTCAGGCTGGGAATGCTCTACCAGGCCGATCCCTCCCTCGCGCCGGGAGAAGAAAACGCCCTTTCATGGCTCAGAATGGCCGCCGAACAGGATCACCTCGAGGCCCGGTATCGCCTTGGACTCCTTCTTCTCGACGGAGGCGGACCGACCTCCGATCCGGCATCGGGAATCCGCTGGCTTCGGGCAGCTGTGGAGGGGGGGCATCCCGGCGCAGCCTTCCGACTTGGAAGGCTTCTCGAGACCGGAGGCCCCGTCGACCCCGACCCGAGGTCGGCCATCCCTCTGATCCGGATGGCCGCCGAGAAGGGTCTTGTCGAGGCCCAGGCCCATCTGGGAGCTCTTCTTTCAGACGGCCGTTCCGGGGAAGGGGAGACGGAAGAAGGATTCCGTTGGAGCGAGAGGGCCGCGATCTCCGGCTCCTCCGAAGCCCAGCTTCGCCTGGGCATGCTCTATCTTGAGGGACGGGGCGTTCCCCGAAACGAGGCGGAAGGAATCACCTGGATCCGCCGGGCCGGAGAGCAAGGGCTTGCCGAGGCCCAGTGCCGGCTTGGAATAATGCTTCGAAGCGGACGAGGAACCGGACACAATCCCCAGGAAGCCGCCCTCTGGCTCCGGAAGGCCGCAGAGCAGGATGATGCCGAAGCCCAGTACAGCCTTGGAATGATGGCCCTCGAGGGACAGGGCATTCCCCAGGATCCCTCGGAAGCGGCCCTCTGGCTGACGATGGCGGCGGAAACGGGCCATCCCCAAGCCCAGTACATTCTCGGCGTGCTTTACAGAAACGGCCGGGGCGTTCCCAAGGATCACGTCCAGGCCCTCCAGTGGTTCAGAAAGGCTGCGAACCAGCGGGTCGTCCCGGCCAAGGAGGCTCTCCGGGAACTTCAGGGTTCTCCCCGAAACTGAACCTCGGACCGGCGGGGGGCTCCCCCTGAAAGGCTCCTCCAAATACGGATCCGGAATTGCCTTTTCATTCGGAAGGGCTATAATTGAACCAGGATTGGAAGGAGGGGCGTCTCCTGCCGGTCTTGGCCATTTGACGTCATTCCGGAACCTTTTCTGGAAGGAGTTTCTTATGAAAACCCTCAAGATATCGCTTGCCGTGGTGACTCTTCTCGCTCTTTCCTCTCCCGCCGGAGCCGCCGATGTGAAGTCCTTGATCAACGAACAGGGCTGTTTTGCCTGCCATTCCGTGGACCAGAAGATGGTCGGTCCTTCCTTCAAAATGGTGGCCGACCGGTACCGCGGACAGAAGGGCGCCGAGGAGATGCTGGCAAAAAAGATCATTTCTGGCGGGAACGGCCATTGGGACAATGTCACGGGAGGCGTAATGATGCCGCCCCATCCCGGAATGTCCATGGATCAGGCCAAGGAAGTGGCGGACTGGATCCTGGCAACAAAGTAAGAGTCCTTTTTCCCTTCAAACTCCCTGCCTAAGGAAGGCCAGAGCCGTAGAGTTCTGGCTTTTTTATAGGCCATACCCCCCATTCAAAAAGGAGCTTGCATGATCAAGAAAACCTCTCTCGCCTTGTCCCTGATGGCCGCGGTTCTTTTTCTCTCCTCTCCCGCCCCCTCCCGGGCCGACAACCTCCCTCCCCTGACCAGCGCCAAAACGGCCAAAAAATTTGACGAGTTCCGAAAGAAGGCCGGGGCGGACTTCCTTCTTCCCCAAGTCTTCAAGAACCATCCCGGAGTCACCTTCATCCTCTCCCATGCCAAGGATCTTTCACTGACCGACAAACAGGTGAAACGCCTGAAGGTGATCCGCCGGCGGATGCTCGATCGCTCCCTCGCGCAGATGAAGAAGATAGAATCCATGCGCGCGGCCTACCTGAAGATGGCCGGCACCGCCCACCCCTCTCCCTCCAGAATTCACAAGGACCTGCACGCGATCGCCTCGCTCATGGCCCAGGCTACGGCCGACCATCTGGCAGGTCATTTGAGCGCGGCGAAGGTTCTCACGAAAGCCCAGCAGTCCCGACTGTCGACACTCAAATAACCATGGGGGGGCCGATCGGCCCCCCTTTCCTGACCCTGGCCGGTCGGAGCTTCCGGACCTTCCGCCCTTTCCCTTTGTTCCGGCTTCTCTTTCTCCAGCGCCATCCCTTTGCAAATGAAGGAATTTTTACCGGAAAGACATGAAAATACCGGCCTCCTCTTGACTCTTCTGACAGGGAGGCCGATAATCAACAGTCGATATACGTCGGGCATCATGGACTGTGTATCGCGTCGCAAGTATGCGCCGAATTCGCCGGAACCCAAGGAATTGACCCTGCCAGATGGACTCTCGTCCGACCGCTTGATCAAGTCTCTGACACCCTCCCGGCACTCTGTTGAAACAAACAGGTTCCTTCGGCGTCCGATTTCCGACCCCCGCAACTTCTTGCGGAACGGACGCGCCGCGGTGCCAAAGGGTCTAACGCGGACCTTCTCTTTCCCCGTGTCGATTCCCGCCGCCACCAATCATGTTAGGCTTATCTGCTAGGAGCAACAATGTCATTTGAGTCCCTTGGCCTCAACCCGGACCTTCTGCGCGCACTTTCCGACCTCAAACACGACTCCCCCACCCCGATCCAGAGACAGACCATCCCCCCGATCATCGAAGGACGGGACGTCCTGGGGGTGGCCCAGACAGGCTCCGGGAAAACGGGCGGATTCCTCCTTCCCTCCCTGCACAGGAACAAGCGTGCCCAGGGAACCTGGGTTCGCCACCAGATTCTCGTCCTTTCCCCCACCCGCGAACTGGCTGGACAGATCGAACGCTCGGCCCGGGAATACGGCAAGTACCTCCGGAGCCGGACGGTTCTTCTGGTCGGAGGAACGGACATGCGCCGCCAGATGGACAATCTGAGACGCCCGTGGGATCTGGCCATCGCCACCCCCGGCCGCCTGATCGACCATATGCAGCGGGGCACGATCTCCCTCTCCCATGTTCACACCATCGTCCTCGACGAGGCCGACCGCATGCTTGACATGGGCTTTCTTCCCGATGTCGAAACCATTCTGAAAGCCCTTCCCGCCGACCGGCAAACCCTTCTCTTCACCGCCACCTTGCCGGCCCGCATCCAGAACCTGACAAAAACCTACCAGAAAGATCCTGTTCTCATCCGCCTCGAGTCATCGGGGGCCCCTCCCGTCTCCATCGACCAGGAGATCGTCTCCATCGGCCACGGATCCCAGAAATGGGGGCTTCTCAAAACCATCCTCACCGAACCCCAGACCACCGAAGGGCAGACACTGATCTTCACCCGGACGAAGCGTGGAGCGGAGGACCTATCGGAGGCCCTGGCAAACGAAGGCTTCCCCAGCGATTCCCTTCACGGGGACAAGAGCCAGTCCCAGAGAAACCGTGTTCTCTCCCGCTTCCGGGCCGGCCAGACCCGGATCCTTGTAGCCACGGATGTCGCCGCCCGGGGGCTCGACATCGACACCGTGACCTGTGTGGTCAACTACGACCTTCCCCAGTCCCCCGAAGATTATGTCCACCGGATCGGAAGAACCGGGAGGGCGGGACGTTCGGGCCGGGCCATTTCCTTCTGCCATCCGGCCGACAGGCCTCTCCTTCGGGACATCGAGCGGTTGCTCGGCGCCTCGGTCCCCCTCTCTCCCCTCTCCCCTCCCCCCTCCTCTTCGGCCAACCGGCCGTTCCGGAGCCAGGGATCCCGCCCGGGACAAAGGTCCGACCGGCCGTTCCGGACCAGCGACCGGCCCGGAGACTCGCGCCCTGGCCTCCGGTCAGGACACCGTTCCGACTCTACGGCCGAAGGGCGGCCGGACTGGAAAAAAGACCGACCGTCGACTGGATCCCGGAGACCGTTTGGCTCCGCGGGACCGCGGTCATTCCGCCAGAATCCGCGCCCGGCGTCGAACCAGGACGCCTAGGCCTCGCATTCGCGATGGATCCCCTCCTCATCGGGATCACGACCGATTACGCCCCGGCGGAACCCGGTCGCGATCCCCGATATTTTCTGAAATCCTCGTATGTGTCCTATTTTCGGGAGGAAGGCGTACGCGTCGTCCTCCTTCCCTTCCTCTCTTCGGATTTTACTGACGATTGGACCTTTCTGGACGGCATTGTCCTGTCCGGTTCCGGCCCCGATATTCCCCCGCACTTCTATGGAGAAGAAAAAACCTGGCTTCCGGGTCTCTGGATGCCGGAGGAGCGGGTGAATTTCGAATTGTCCCTTCTCCGCCTCTCGGAGCGGGAGGGAATGCCCCTCTTCGGGATCTGCGGCGGATTCCAGACCATGAATGTCTTACGGGGAGGAACCCTTGTTCAGGATCTTCTCACGGAACGGCCCGGCGGTCTTGCCCACCAGGAATCGAAACATCCGGTGACTCTTGGCCCACTTTGGGGGAGACTTGCGGAAAGGGAAGGGAAAATAAGGGAGAATCAGGTCCTGGTGAACAGCTTTCATCATCAGGGGGTCAAACGGCTTGGGGAGAGACTCGAGATCGAAGCCGTTTCGGGGGACAATCTCGTGGAAGGATTCCGGGATCCGGACCATCCCTTTTTCGCGGGTGTCCAGTGGCATCCTGAACGGATGCCTGAGGGAGACGACTTCAGCCGGATCCTCAGGGATACCTTTCTTGACGCCTGTCTAAAATACCGCACCGGCCGCCGCTGATCAGTCCGATCCGGGCGAAGGCTCCGGACCTCGATCCTTCCCTGTTCCGGATCGACCGCGATGGGTTGTCCGCCTGATTCCCCCCACCTTGGGGCTCCGGCTCCTCCGCCATCGTTCGATGGTCGCGGGGGAGATTTTCATGACGGTGTCCGGATCGAACAATCGTCGTTCCCGGATCCGCCCGTTCCGGAACGATTCGATGCGGAGGACGACCGGGATTCTTCCTCCCTCCACCCACTCCTCGAATTCGGAGGGTCGCAACCCCAACTCCCGGCGTACGTCCCGGTCGCTCCAGAGTGAGCGGACCCAGGCATGGAAATGTTGTTCCTTTCTCCTTTCCTTTTCTGCTTCCTGCCGGACTCTCGCCCTTTCCTCCCGCAAAAAGGCTCGGGCCTCCCTGAAGTCCTTCAGAAGATCCTTTCGGGGAAGAGGCCTTCCATGCGCCTCCATCATCCGTTCCACCCCCAGGGCGATCTGACGGTCCATGTTCGAGGGGGAGTCGAGTTTTTCCGGCGGAAGATCCGAAAGCGCCAGGGCATAAAGACGCCAGGGGTCCCTTGTCAGGAGAGTCAACCGGACGACCGGATCGAACTCCCCCCCGACCTCGGCAAAGAGGAGGTCGGAGAGGGCCATCTTGAGGCGTTCGATCATCTCCCCCTCCGGAAGGTCGACACATCCTCCCGCAACCTGGCCGACGAGGGCCTGATGCTGTTCCTCCGGCAAGCGCCCGGGATCAAGGCCCAATAGGGAAAGAGCCCGCTCGACGGACGCTCTCTTGAGCTGGCTGTAGACGGTCTCGAGGAGGGCGGCATCGGTCAAAGAGCGGACGGTCCAGCCTTCGATCTGGCGAAGTGTCGGGGCCGGAAGGCCGCGTTTCCTGAAGGCATCCACGATCCACCCATGAGTGAAGCCGGCAGAGGTTCGGCGGGGGATCATCGGCCGAGGCTCCCCGGAGAAACGGGTCGAACCCATCGTCCGACGCGTTCAAGGGCCCGGAGCACGGGGTCAGCCCCTTCCTTCAAGCCTTCGGAAAGAGCCTCAAAGACCTCCCTGGCCGCCTCCCCGTCCCGGAGCACGAGAAGACCGTCGCATCCGGCCAAAAGCGCCTGAAGGGCGGCCGTTACCACGCCCCTTCTCGCAACGGCTTTCATGAGAAGATCGTCGGAGAGAATCAGGCCGGAGTATCCGAGCTTCTCCCGGAGAAGACCGGTCACGATCCTCCGCGACAGGGTCGCCGGGACGTTTTCATCCCAGGCCGGATAGACGACATGGGCGGTCATCAAAAGAGGGATCCCCCGGCTGATGGCATAACGGAAGGGGACCAGCTCCCTTTCTTCAAGGGTCTCCCGGTCCGTATGGACGAAGGGAAGATCGAGATGTGAGTCAAGGTCCGTGTCTCCATGGCCCGGGAAATGCTTTCCGCAGGGGAGAATCCCTTCCTCCATGAGACCTTCGGCAAAGGCCATGGCCAAAGGTCCCACCTTGAGGGGATCGGAAGAGAAGGACCGGTCTCCGATGATCGGATTGGACGGATTGGAGTCCACGTCGAGCACAGGGGCAAAGTCGACATCGAAGCCCAAGCGCCGAAGGGCCCGGCCAAGATCCCGGCCGGCGGACCTGATCCGGCCGGGGTCCCCCTCGTCCCCCAGGGTACGCATGGGAGGGAGCAGCGGGACCCCCTCCCGAAGGCGGGCCACACGCCCCCCTTCCTGGTCGACGGCAATCAGGACCTGGCCGGAAGGACAGGCCGCCCGGATCGCATCATTGAGTCTTCGCACCTGGTCGGGGGAGACGACATTTTCCCGAAAGATCACGACACCGGCCGGATCAACCCTCTCCAGGAAGGCCCGGTCTTTTTGAGTCAGGTCCGGCCCCGGGAGACTGACCCAAAGAAGGGCGCCGGGACGAACGGCGTTCACGGAGACTCCAGGGCTTGGCACAACTGCCGGAAGGCACGGAAACGGTGGGAGATTCTGTTCTTTTCCTCGGGGGCCATGATCCCGAAGCTTGCCCGGTAGCCTTCGGGAACAAACAGGGGGTCGTAGCCAAATCCGCCCTCACCCATGAGGCCGTTGGCAATGCGGCCCGAGACCATTCCGGAGGAGGCGGCCCGGAGGGAGCCGGTGGCGATGTCTATGGCCACCAGGACGCAAACGAAGTGGGCTCGGCGGTCTGCCCCGGAGAGGCCCTTCATGTTTTTGAGAAGGAGTTCCCGGTTTTGGGTATCGGACGCCTCCTCTCCGGCATACCGGGCCGACCGGACTCCGGGCTCTCCCGACAACGCCGGGACGACAAGCCCCGAGTCGTCCGCAAAAACCATCCCGGCCGTTCTCTCCCGCAAGGCCCGGGCAAAGGTCTCTGCCTTGAAAAAGGCATTGGCGAAAAAGGTCTTCCCCGACTCTAGAACTCCAGGTGCCGGATAGTCCGGAAAAAAGGCCGCAAGAACGGAGACACCCGGGGGCGCCATTCTCATGAACTCCTCCGCCTTGTGGGGGTTCCCGGTCCCGAGATGGAGGACGAGACGGGAGCTCTCAGCCATCCTGCGTCCCCCCGGAGGCGGAACGGCCGAAAATCACCGGACGAAGACGTCCATCGGCGCCCTCGACCTCATGGACGGGAGAATCCGCGAGGAACCCTGCGGCCTTGGCATGTCCTCCCCCTCCATAGCGGGAGGCGATTTTCGAAAGATCGGGCCCTCCCTCCGTCGCCCGAAGGCTGTAAGAAATTCGGCCATCCTTCCTGACCGACCAGATCACGACAAAGGGGATCTCCGATTTCATGGCTCCCCCAATCTCGGAGGTCAGCAGGGGAGAGTTGACAAAAAATGCCCGTTCCCCGGAGGAAAAGCGCCCCCACACCCCCGTTTCCCGGATGGCTGTCTTGATAAGCATGGACTGGTAGCGGAGGATGGATCGTCCTTCGGTCACAAGGGGATTGTCTTCGGAGAGAGTCCCGTATCCGAGGGTCCGGAAGAGACTCTCCCACACGTCGAAATCGAAGGCATAGGAGGCCATGGCCGTCGTGACCTCAAGCGAAAGGGGAAGGCTCCATCGCCAAAGATCCCTGTCCTCGACATAACGGATCAGATTTGGAACGGGCTCTCCCGGAAAGAATCGCTCCCACGCAATCATGGCGCCCGACCGATTCATGTCGAAGACGATATCGGGATCTCCGGGATAGAGCGGCTGGATTTTTTCCATCGCACTCTTGTGATGGTCGAGAAGGACGAGATGGCGGGCCATTTTCCGGAGACGGGCAAGATAGTCCGGATCGAAGGAGAGATCAAGGATGAAGACATCGTGGTCCGAGGGAATCTCCGGGAGCGGATCTCCGTAGTTGTAAGGAACGAACGAAAGGGGGAGCTTTCCGGAAAAACGTTTCCAGGCGGCCCAGGCCGCCCCGAAACCGTCGGAGCAGTTCCGGTGGTAAAAAATCGTCACGGGGACGACACTGGATTTTATGGCAGGATCGGTATTGGCAGAACTCATTTCGTCATCATCTCCCTGCCCTTCCCGATCCCATCGATGCCCGGGATCAGGAAGGGCGCTGGACGGATCGTTCGAGAAGACTCCCGAGACGTTCCCACTCGGCGGTCCTGTCCGACAGTTTTTTTCTGGCGACGGTGAGCTTCGAAGAAGCCCGTCTCGCATCCGCCCCGGATCCGGAGGCCGCCTTCGACAGACGCTCCACCTCGTCCTCAAGCTCCAGAACTTCTTTTTCGACCCAGGAAAGTCGCTTCTCGATCATTCCCGTATCCTCCCCCTCCTCGCCGGCGGCGTCCCCGGACGCGGAGGAAGGCGGTTTCCCCGACCCCGGCAAAACAGGAGCCACTGTCCCAAGGACGCCATCCCGTTTGGCGCGATAGGTCTCAAAGCGGTGATTCATGAAAAGCCGGATGGAGCCGGGGAGAACCTCGATGATGTCGGTGGCAATCTTTTCGATGACATAACGGTCATGGGTGATGAAGACCAGCGTCCCCCGGTAGGCCTCCAGGGCGCTGACAAGGGCCTCCCGCGACGGAAGATCGAGATGGTTGGTCGGTTCGTCGAGAAGCAGGAGATTGGCCGGGGCCAGAAGAAGTCTGGCCAGGGCCAGCCGGCTCTTTTCTCCGCCCGACAGGACACCGACCTTCTTGAAAACCTCTTCGTGGCGGAAGAGGAAGGCCCCGAGGAGTCCCCGGATCCGGGTCTGGGTCTCGGAATCCGGAGCCACGGATTCCATGCTGGCCAGGACGGTATGCGAGGGATCGAGAATCTCGAGCTGGTGCTGGGAGTAATAGGCCGTGGTGACGCCCGTTCCCGTCCGGTAGGTTCCGGCATCGGGTTCCACTGTTCCGGCCATGATCTTGAGAAGCGTCGACTTTCCGGCGCCGTTCGGACCGATCAGGGCCACTTTCATGCCCCGACGGAGGACCCAGTCGAAGGGATGCACGATCATCCGGCCGTCATAGGACTTTTCGATTTCGGAAAAGGTGGCGACGATCTCTCCGGAGCGAACGGGAGCCGGGAAGGTGAAACGGACGGTCTTCTCTGTGGCGTCCTTTTCCAGACGCTCGATCTTCTCCAGGGCCTTGATGCGGCTCTGGACCTGGGTCGCCTTGGTCGCCTTCGAGCGAAACCGGTCAATGAACTCCTGTGTCTTGGCGATTTCCTCTTCCTGACGCGCGATGGCCGCGTCGAGGGCCAGGGCTCGCCGCTCCTTCTCGGCCAGGTAGGCATCATAGTTCCCGGTGAAAACGGTCGCCTTCCCTCCCGACAGTTCGATGACCCCTCCCACGACCCCGTTCATGAAAGAGCGGTCATGGGAGATCAGGAGAACCGCCCCCGGAAAATCAAGAAGAAAGGATTCCAGCCACTCGATCGACGGAATGTCGAGATGATTGGTCGGTTCGTCGAGAAGGAGGAGATCCGGATTCGTGACAAGGGTCCGGGCCAGGGCCACACGCATCCGCCATCCCCCGGAAAGATCGGAGACCCGGGCATTCATTCGCGCCTGGTCAAAACCGAGCCCCGCCAGAACCTTTCTGGCCGTCGTTTCCTGCTCGAATCCGCCGAGAAGGCCGAATCGCGACTGAACCTCGCCGTAGCGATCCAGAACCCGGGTTTCTCCCGCCTCAAGCTTCTTCTCGAGAAGGCGCATTTCTTCTTCCAGGCGCAAGAGCTCGGCGTCCCCGCTCATGACGCATCCGACGGCGGTCATATCCCCCTCGATGACAACTTCCTGGGGAAGATAGCCGACCCGGTAGCCGGGAGGCATGCTGACGACACCATCATCGGGCTCAAGGACGCCGGCCAGGATCCGCATAAGGGAGGATTTTCCCGCGCCGTTCGGACCGACGAGGGCCATCCGTTCCCGAAGCGAGATTCGCAGAGAAAGGTCGGAAAAGAGGGTTTTAGTGGGATAGTGCTTGGAAATCCCGGAAAGCGTGATCATGACATTTCCAGAGTGGTCAGGACAGGATCGTCCGACCTCCCCTCCAGGAGTTTCCTGAGATCGGGACGGGGCATTTCAAAAGTCCTCTTTTGGTTCTCGTCGGGTATCCGCCGGGCCTTTCGCGGAGAAGATCGGTTGCGGCATGGACATGCGGAGGAAAATGTCTAGCATCTCGTCAAATCATAACGGACTTTCCGAACGAGAACAAGTCCCTTCCCGTCTCCTAGAGAGAAATGGAATCTGAAACTCCCTCTCCCCATGGATTATGCTCCTTTTTCTCCACCCCCCGGGCATTTTCAGCCAGAACCGACTCGGGAGGACGGCGCCCTTCCTCCAGACAGTAGCGCGGGAGAGCGGGTTCCACCGCCCTGGCAAATTCGTCGATTCCCCCCTCCAGGTTCCTGACGGACTGGAATCCGTTCTGGACAAGAAGATAACAGGCCAGGAGCGAGCGGATGCCGGTATGACAATAGACAATCACGAGACGGTCTTTGGGAATTCTGTGGAGATTCTCGGGAAGACGGGACATAGGAATATGGACAGCCGCGGGAAACCGGACAAACCGGTATTCCCATTCCTCCCGGACATCGAGGAGCAGACAAGCCGGTTCAGAGATCGTCTTTCCGGGCCGACCGGAAAGGAGCGCTCCCATTTCCTCGCAGGTTATCCTGAGATCATCCCGACCCAGGAGAGACTCGAACTCCCGAACTCTCTTCCGTTGGGCCTCATCCGAGTGAGACGAGCCGCTTCTGGAGGTCGACAATTTCCGAGATCCCCTTCCATGCCAGGTCCAGCAGGCGATCCATGTCCTTACGAGAAAAGGACCGGTGCTCTGCCGTTCCCTGCACCTCCACAAGCTCGCCCCGCCCAGTCATGACCACATTCATGTCCACATCGGCCGTCGAGTCTTCCGTATAGCAGAGATCGAGACAGGGTTCCCCTTCCACGATTCCCACTGACACGGCCGCCAGATAGTCTTTTAAAGGAATCCCCCCGATGACCCCCGCCTTTTTAAGATTGGAAAAGGCAAGAGCCAACGCTACGAAGGCCCCTCCGATCGACGCGCAACGCGTCCCCCCGTCGGCCTGGATCACGTCGCAGTCGACTGTCGCCGTCCGGACGCCCATCTCTTCGAAATTCACAACCGAACGAAGGCTCCGGCCGACCAGCCGCTGGATTTCCTGGGTCCGGCCGCTCTGCTTGCCGCGGGCCGCCTCTCTCGGAGAGCGCTCATGGGTCGACCGGGGAAGCATGCCGTATTCGGCTGTGACCCATCCCCGCCCCTGGTCCTTGAGAAACGGAGGGACCTTTTCTTCCATGCTGACTGTGGTCAGAACATGGGTGAAGCCCATCTTGACGAGTGCCGATCCCTCGGCATAGCGATTGGGCGAGGGTTCGATGACAAGCGACCTCAGCTGGTCGTGATTTCTTCCGTCAACCCTCACTGGAACCTCCCTGTTTTATCAGCTAAGGAAAAATCGCCGGAATGAATGGTGATTTCCCGGACGTGTTCGATACTCCTTCCCAAAAGGTGTTGGCCGACACGCTGGAACCGCTCCCGGCCATCGGTCACCAGATAGGAGACCTGCCCCTGACCTGTTCTCTGCGTCCCGTTGTCGGCCGAAATTTCCGACCTGGCCAGCTCGAGCCCCGGATCGATGAAGGCGATGTCGGGAAAGATCCGGGTCAGGAGAGGGAGAAGAGGAGGATAATGCGTACATCCCAGGATGACGGTATCGACTCCGGAAATCCGACCGTCCAGAAAAAGGGAAAGGTATTCCCTCACAATCCGCTCCGGAATGTCGCCGTCGATCCATCCTTCCTCCACCATAGGAGCAAAGAGGGGACAGGCGACTCCGACCACCTCCAGGCCTCCGCCCGACAGGCGTTGCAAAATGGCCGGGTAGGCACCACTTTGTATGGTCCCTTCTGTCCCGAGAACTCCGATCCGGCCCGTTCTCGTTCTGGAAAGGGCTGCCAGGGCCCCCGCCTCCACCATGCCGACAACACGGACAGGAGCGCAGAATTCGACGAGATCGTCGAGCGCCTGGCTGGACACGGTAAAACAGGCGGCCACGAGGGTCCTCGGACGAAAAGCCATCAGGGAGGCGGCATCCTCGAGAGCAAACCTCCGGATGGTCTCCCGGGACTTGGCTCCATAGGGAAAACGGGCCATATCCCCGAGATAGAGGAAGTCTTCATGGGGAAAATGGTCGAGAAAGTGCCGAAGGACGGACAGGCCGCCCATTCCTGAATCGAACAGGGCAAATCCGGGAGAAAATGTTTCTGCGCCTTCCTCTGAATCGAACAAGAACCACCTCTTTTAAATTCCGGCCTCGCGATCGGGAACCTGCCTGCTTTCCCGGGTGATTATGGCACAAAAATATGCGAGTACCAAAAAAAAAGGGGGACTTGAAGTCCCCCTCTGCCTGACGGATTTCCGGTCCCTTCAAAAAGGGACCATGCACGGGCTCACGCCCGGATCGAACGTTTACTCCCCTCCGTCGTCATTCGACATTGACTTCGACGGCAAGGGGTTTCGCCTCCGCCAGCTTTTCGATCCGGACTGTCAGAACCCCGTCTTTCATGTTGGCGGAGATCTTCTTGGGGTCGGCATCCTCGGGCAGCGTGAAGGAGCGCAGAAAAGCCCCATACTCCCTTTCGACCCTGTGATACCTGACACCCGTTTTTTCGGTACTCCGACTTCTTTCTCCGGAGATGGTCAAGACGCCGCTCTCGACCACGACCTTGACGGCTTCCTTTTGGACCTCGGGAAGTTCAGCCTTGACGATATAGGCCCCCTCCTCCTCGGAGATGTCGACACTCGGAGCCCATTCGACCGATTTGCGCGCCTGCTTCTCTTCGATCCGCGATTCCGGATTTCGAAGAACAAAAGGGGCAAATCGACGTGCGAGATCATCGAACTCCTTGACTGGATCCCAACGTAGCAAGCTGGCCATAGCCTTCTCCTTTTTCGAGGCCGGGCGGAAACCCGGCAACAGTGATTGTCCTGGATGTTTCATAGTCTGTGGTTCCTTTCAATTCAAAATATATCGCTGATTTTTGGACTGTCAAGACGCCCCGTCCCGTCATTCGGCCCGGGTCCAGTTGACCCACCGGACTCCGGCCTCTCCCGCGCGCCCGGAAAAATCGACGATCTCTCCGGGGGCGATCTTGCCCAGTTCAAAGGGGCCAAAGGACAGGCGGATAAGATGAAGAACCTGGTAGCCGTACCAGCAAAGGAAGTTGCGGATTTCCCGGTTCTTTCCCTCCGTAAGGCAGACATGGATCCATTCCGACCGGAGGGATCGCCGCTCCGGGAAGACCTCAATTTTCCCGTATCCCGGAGCCTCTCCCCCCCTCCCCGAAAAGAAAGCCGCCTGCTCCCTCTCCCGGAGCGGCGGTGACACCTGAACCCGGTATGTCCTTTTTACGCGGGCGGAGGGATCGAGAAAATCGCCGAAGAGTTCGGGAAAGTTTGTCAGCAGAATCAGCCCTGCCGAAGCCTGGTCAAGGCGGCCGAGGGGACGGATCGATCCATATCGGGGGGATCCCCAGGGACTGGCAGAGACGATCCCCCCGATCACGGAACGGCCCCGGGGATCGTTGCGGGTTACCAGGACCCCCCGGGGCTTGTTCATGGCCAGGAGCAGGGGCGGAGGAGGACGCAGAGGTTTGCCGTCGAGAAAGAAAGGCGGCAGGATAAGGCTTTCCGGGGTTGATCCGGGAGACGGGACGGGACGGTCCAGGGCGACGGGACGCCCTTTCAGAGTGAGGCGTCCGGCGGAGATCCATTCTTGAACCTCCCGACGGGAGCCCAAACCCGCCTTCGAGAGCCAGCGTTCAGGAGTATGTATCATTTAAGTTATCGCAAACAAATACACAACAAACAGCCTCTTCCAATATTGTGACGGCGATCACAGTACGGAAACAAACATTTCTTTTTATATCAACATATTAGCACCATGTAATATTTTTCTTGACCCCAGACAAGTCTGGATCTATACTTGGACTGTCAATCGTTCCTGCCATCGAATCAGATTTGACACACACTTCCGTGGGGCCATGCACCCCGCAGGGAGCGCCGGAATCCGGTCGGATCACCGGCACGATGGAGGTCCGGACGTGATATTTTCCCCGGATTCAGGGGGAAAGGATCAGCTCGGCGTGGGAACGGATCAGCGACCCTCATCAGGAGGTTGCGCATTGAACTGGATGATTCATCAATCCGTGGCTTGGTGTCTGAGTGCTCATCTTCTCTCTCCAACCGTTCCCTATTCGCATATCATTACCCAAATTTCGTGCAGACATCACATCAATCCCGTCCTCGTGGCCGGGATCGTCGCCCAGGAGTCGCGCTTCGATCCGAGCAAGAGGCGTATCGAGGAACGCATCCATGATGTCTCGCTGGGACTGATGCAGATTACAACCCGGACCGCCCGATGGATGGGACTTCAGGGGCCCATCACCAAACTCTACGACCCTGTCGTGAATCTCACCCTCGGGGTGCGGTACCTCGCCTGGCTCCTGCAGAAACATCCTTACGGGGCCGATGCCGTGGCCGCCTACAATGCCGGCAGACCCCGCTGGCGTCACGGAGGATACGTGAACAGCCAGGGAGCCCATACGGTTGAACGCTATGTCGTTCGCGTCATCAGCTGGGCCAGACATTTCCACCTCCAGTCGGAACGGGAAGCTCAGGAAATGGTCGCCCTGGAAAAGAACCAGAGAAAACGGGGTCTAGGGTCCCTTGACAACCGGCTTCTGGCCTGGTTTGACTGGCCCCCTGGAACTCTTTATCCGGATGTTGGCCGATTGCCGCACTAGGTGCCGGTTGCGATAGTTGAAGTAATGCTCCGCATTGACGATGACGTTGTCGGCTCTGCTGGCGAGAGTCTTGTGCTGAAAGGACTTGTACATGAGAGTCATGCCGGCCAGAACGACCAGTCCCCCTATGGTCAGGGCCACGGCCCCCCTGACCGGATGGCGGATTCCAAGCCCGAGGGAGATCGAGACACCTCCCAGCGCGATCACGATGGTTGACAGAAGAACCAATACCAGAAGGGTCAAGGCACAACTCCTTTTGATTAGCGTGCTGAGGCTCCCGCAACTCAAGCAAAGGCTTGGGCGTCAGGTCAGGTGAGAGTTGGCGGGCCTGCCCAATCGGCGGCATTTTCCTCCTCCCATCCGGTCCAGGTTAAAGAATAGACCGAATTTTCCAAAAGGGCAATTTACGGCCGGAGAGAGGGACCCGACTCGAACGGGCCTCCCCGGTCTCCCTTTCCCCTCCGGCCCCCCGCCCTTTCACGCCCCGGCAGTCTTTTCCGCACCCTCCTCCTGTGTTATCCTCGACAAAAGACAGGTTCCCCCTTCTGTCGCCCACCGGTCATCGGCTCCGGTCACCCAAAATCCGAGGAGGTTTGCATGGATCTCAGAAAGCACTTTCCAAGAAGCCCGGTCGACCGTCTCCATGGAATCGACCATCTCAAGAGAATCATCGACAAGGCCCGGGCCCACAATGCCGGAACTCTGGGGGAATACAACTACAACTGTCCGCTCGATCAGATGTTTCTTACCCATATAGGGATTTCGGCAGAAGATTTCGCCCGCCTCGTCCAGACTCACTCTTCCGATGAAACCGTTTATGCCGAACTCTGGAAGCGATTTCCAAAAACTCTTTCTCCCGATGCCATCGAATCCTTTAACAAGGCCTACGAATCGGCCGCTCCCGACACTCCGGAGAAAAAGGCCTGGTTCCAGTCCGTGCTCCAGAGTCTCGATCCGTCCCGGACCGATGTCACCACCTGGGTCCGGCTCCTCGATCTGGAGGAGAAGCGCCAGGTTCCCGTCCTGAAGAAACAGTGAGAAGGGGGAGGGAGCACCCCGTCCCCTCTCCCCTCATCCCCCGGACGCTCGGACCACCGATCCTCACCTAACGCAAGGGAGCCTGCCCATGGATTTTCGCTTTCCCCGAACTTCGTTTATCAAACACAGCTTCCTGGGACTTCTCTTTCTGACTTTTCTGGGTTCTCCTTCTTTGGCCGCTACGGCCCCCTCGCCACAGAAAGAGGCCTCCGCCTCCCTGAAACTGGCTCTAGCGCCCCATATCCACCACTTCAAGAACGGCCTGACCCTTGTCACGGTCAATGATCCCTACAGCCCGACCCTGACCTTCCAGATCTGGTACCGGGTGGGCTCCCGGAACGAACATCGGGGACGGACCGGAATCTCCCATTTCAACGAACACATGATGTTCACCGGAACCCAAAAGTTCCCCCACGGAAAACTCGATACTCTGATCAACGGGGTGGGGGGCCAGCTCAACGCCTTTACAGACTATGACTTCACCGCCTATTTCGAAAATGTGGCTCCGGACAAGATCGACCTTCCCCTGGCCATCGAGTCCGACCGGATGACCCATCTTCTTCTTTCTCCCGATCAGGTTGAACGCGAAAGAAACATCGTCCTTGAAGAACGCCGGAACGATTATGACGATCCGACACAGAAGCTTGTGGAAAAGGTCTATTCCACGGCCTATGCCGTCCATCCCTACCACAACCCCGTCATTGGCTGGGAAAAGGATATCCAGCGCACCACACGAAAGGATATCCGAAACTACTACCGGGCCCATTACATGCCGAACAACGCCACGATCGTGGTCGTGGGCCCGATCGACGAAGCGACTCTCGTTTCCAAGGTCAAGAAATACTTTGGCGGCATTCCCAGGGGACATCTCGCCAAAGACCGGATCCCGGCCGAACCTCCCCAGCATCGTCTCCGGATGACCGTCGTCAGGAAACCGGCCATGCTTCCCATCACCATGATGGCCTTTCACACCCCCAACTTCCGGAGCCGCGATGCCATGGCGCTTGTCGTCCTGGCCCAGGTTCTCTCCGGAGGACGGACCTCTCTTCTTTACCAGGACATGATCTATCGCCATCCAGTCGCGGTGGACGCCGAAGGGTCCTACGATCCGATGACGGCGGATCCCGGACTTTTCTATTTCTATGCCCAGGGGCTTCCCAAAACCTCGCCTCCCCTGCTCAGGAAACGGCTCGACGCGATCATTCGAAAGGTCAGAACCCGCCTGGTCCCGGGAGATCTCCTTGATTCGGCCAAGAAACAGATCCTCACCCAGTTTGTCATGAATCAGGAGTCGGCCTTCGGCATGGGCATGATGATCGGCATGATGTCCGCCGACCGGATTCCCATGTCCTATCTCACCGACTATGTCCGGAACATCCAGGCCGTCACAGCCGGCGATGTCCGTCGAGTGGCCAGAAAATATCTGCGGACCTCCAACGAAACGGTCGGCTTCCTTTTTCCGACCGGTCCCGTTCGCCGTCCTTCCTTTTCACGCCCGGGCAGAATCGTCCGTTAGGTGACAGACCGGGGAAGCGCCCTTGGGGCGCTTCTCTCATGACAGGAGACTTACATGGCCCAAAAGCTCTATCCGATGACCGTCCGCATTCTGCTGCCCTCCCTGCTTCTTCTTGCATCCTGCGCCCACGCCCCCTCTGCGGGGCCCGATTCGGGCCAGAAACACGAGTCCGCCGGAACTCCGGCCCTCGCCCGCTATCCTGTCCCGGCGATGCACACGAAAATCTCCGCGACGACCCTCGCGAATGGCCTTGAAGTCTACGTCATTCCGCGCCCCGATCTCCCCCTTGTCTCCTTTCGCATCGGTCTTCGCGCAGGCTCCGCGGAAGACCCGCAGGGGAAAGGCGGGACGGCGTCTCTTGCCGCAAGCCTTCTTGAACGCGGGACGAAGAACCGCGACGCACTCGCCATATTCCGGACGATCGACGGTTCCGGGGGATCCCTCGAGGCGTCCGCCGGACGGGACATGACCACCGTCTCCGGAGACAGCCTCTCCACCGAAACCCCGGTCCTCCTGTCACTCGCCTCTGAGATGATCTCCTCTCCGACCTTTCCTGAGGCAGAGTTTTCCCAGAAGAAGGCGAATTTCATGGCCTCCCTGATCGATGCGGAGAGCCACCCGGGTCCCCGGGGCACCAACCTTTTTTACCGCCTTCTCTTCGGCCATGGCCCCTACGGCCATCCCGCCACCGGCACCGCCGACTCTGTCAGCGGAATCACCCGCCAGGATCTCGTCGATTTCGTCGCCGCCCGCTATCGGCCTGACCGCGCCGTCCTGGTTCTGGCCGGCGACCTGACCCCGACAGAAGGCTTCACTCTGGCCAGGCGTTATTTCGGGCAGTGGAAGCCGGCAACCTCTGCGGCTCCACCCGCGAACCGCCCTTCATCCCTTTTTCCCCGGGCAGGAGTCTATCTCATCGACAAGCCGGAACTCCGGCAATCGACCGTCTTCTACGGTACCACGGGCATTGCCCGCAAGGATCCTTCCTTCTACAACGCCCTCGTCTTCAACATGATTCTGGGAGCCTCCAACACGTCAACCTTAACCCATGTGATCCGTCAAAAGATGGGTCTCGTCTATTACATTCACACCGGACTTGACGCCGAGCGCTATCCGGGGCCCTTTCTCGTCAATTTCCAGACTCACGCCCCCAACACGGGCAAGGTCCTCACCGAAATGGATTCCCTTCTTGACGCATCGACAAAGAGTCCTCCCTCTTCCGAAAAGGTCGAGGAGGTCAAGAATGAACTTGTGGGAGGCTTTCCCTTCCTGATGAACACCACCCCCAAGCTTGCCTCCCTTCTTCTGGTTGTCTGGAGCGACCGGCTTGGTCTGACCTATTTTACCGACTACCCGGACCAAGTCCGGCAGGTGACCCCCGCAACGGCCCTGGCCGCCGGACAGTCGCTGCTGCGCGGCAAATCCTTCGTCACTGTGATCGTCGGCCCCAAAAAGACCCTGGACAAAATCGGGATCAAAGGACAACCCGAACCGAAAGCATTCTGACACTCTCCCCGGGGGGTCGACTTCCTGTGGGCCCCCTTTTCCAGCGGACACTTTCGGGTTGTATGGGACTCTTGGGATGCGAAAGTTTCCCTTTGGCTCGATGCTGCCGAAGCGCTTGTCGTACTTGGAGCGTATCGTGGAGTCGACACACCGGGAAGTCCATGCAGTCGGCGGTTGCCCATGCGTACTGGATATGTGACTCCCGGATCATCCGCTTTCAGCAGTATGCCGAATCTCTGATGGGGGCCTCGGGCGATGCGTCAGGATCCCGTATGGAGGAGAGCCCATGAAAACAGGACAAGTCCAGGACCATTTCAGAAAACAGGTCGATAACTACAGAAGCTTGATGACAAGAATCATCCCGGATTATGAGGTCGCGCAAAGGCTCCTGATCGATCTTCTTCCCTTTGATCGAACGAAAAAATTAAGAATTCTGGATTTGGGTTCCGGTCCAGGCACTCTTTCGGAACTTGTTCTTGAGCGCTACCCGCAGTCGGAAGTCCTGGCATTCGATCTGACACAGGAAATGCTGGATTCCGCCAAATTTCGCCTTTCCCGTTTTGGATCCCGATTTCGGATTTTTCAGGGAGACTACCGGAATAAGGAATTGTTCGGGGTCGGATATGATGCGATCCTGGCCGGAATGACACTGCATCATCTTACGGACAGTGAGCGGAAAACGGCCTTTCAGGATTTTTTCCTGGCCTTGAACCCGGGAGGGATCTTTCTTTCTCAGGATATTGTGTTGGATGAAGATCTCTTTATAAGCGAATGGCATTGCAACCTTTGGCGGACGTTCATGCGGGACAACGGGGAGGATGATTCCTTCTGGTATAAAAAACACAAGGAAAAAGATCATCCCGTATCGGTCGAAAGATTGAAATCCTGGTTAACCGAAGCGGGATTCGCCCATCCGGCTTGCCATTGGCGTTTTTGGAACTTTTCCATAATCAGTGCGACCAAGGAAGATTGAGAGGAGAGAGAGATTTGGAAGGGGCGGGAAGGGTGGAAACTTTCTGAGTCTTGACCGTGGGTATCCATTTGGAGAGGCCTTCCTCCATCGGATCAGGACCGATTGACAGGCGGGATCAACCAAATACCCGCCTCATGCGAAAAATGAGGGACAGGAAGAGGCCCCTGAAGAGGGAAAAGAGGATGTCATCTCGGGGAAAAAGAATAAAGATAACGCCAGGAGACGGAGGTTTCCGGATCCTCGACATTGAAGAGAACGGGGAGTGTGTGCCCCTTTTCATCCTGAAGTTCGAAGACCACGAGATGATAGGCGACAAACCGGACCTGGGAGCGATGGGTCAGATGAAGCAGGCGTCCCTGAGAGACCAAAGGGGGAAGGAGTGTGGAAAAGTCCTTGATCCCCATGGCGGTGTTGGTGGTATCGGACTCGAAGCTCGCAACGCCGGACGGATTCTTCGCGGGCCCCGATGGAGAGGAGGCGGAAGGAGATGGGACTGAACGCACGCCGGCCTTCATGAGGATCTTCATGTGGCGAAGTTCCCCCTTCAGGTTTCCGATCTGGACCTGTTCATAGGTCACGATTGCCGACGATACAAGGAACAGGAAAAACGTTCCTCCTATGACCAGTCTCCGTTCGTTCACGACCGATCCCCTTCCTGCCGTCTCCGTCCCGAACTACTTCTTCTTGTGACGGGACTGTCTCCGAAGTTTCTTGTACTTGTGTTTCCTGATCTTTTTGCGACGTTTCTTGATGACACTCGACATTCGCTCGTTTTCTCCCAGAAAAACCTCCGGCATGGCCGGAAGGTTCTTCTAACACCTGTCCGTTTCCTGTCGCGCGACACTCCTTCGCGACTCTCCTTTGGAATGAACACAACAAGTGATGATCCTAACCCACTTTCATCCGAAAAATCAACGACATTAGCGGGATTCGCCCCGGGGCAGGACAAGAATTTCTCCCGGACGGAGGCGGTGCTCGCGTTCACGGGCCTGACGCTCCATGGCAAAGGGATCCGAACGAAGAGAGGTCGCCCGGGATTCGAGGACCTGGACGCGACCATTGATCCGGACCAGCGCCTGGGCCGCCTCCCTTTCCTTGAAAAAATAGGAGATGAGCGGCCCCACCCCGGTCGTTCCCGAGAGGAGGGCCGCCCCGGTCCAGATCCAGAGGCCGGCGCCGACGATCCAGTAGAACCACAGCTGGCCCCTTCCCTTCCCCCGGGGATCCTTTTTGACGGGGGCTCCCATCGGCCTGGCCTATCCCTGCCGGACCATGGAAAGGCCGGCATAGCGGGACGTGTCTCCCAGAGCCTCCTCGATCCGGAGGAGCCGATTGTATTTGGCGGTCCGCTCCCCCCGGGCGAGCGATCCCGTCTTGATCTGGCCAGCCCCGGTGGCCACGGCCAGATCGGCAATAAAGGTGTCCTCGCTCTCCCCGGACCGGTGGGAGATCATGGCGCCCATTCGGTGGAACAAAGCCATGCGGGTTGTCTCGATCGTCTCGGTCACGGTCCCGATCTGGTTCAGCTTGACCAGGACAGCCGTTCCGGCACCGTTTCTGATCCCCTCGGCCAGGATGGCGGGATTGGTCACGAAAAGATCGTCTCCCACGAGTTGGACCCGGGATCCGATGCGGGACGTCATGGCAATCCAGCCGTCCCAGTCATCTTCCGCCAGGCCGTCTTCGATGGAAACGACCGGATATTTCGAAACAAGCTCCTCGTAATAGTCGACAAGCTCTCCCGAACTCACTCTTTTTTTCCCTCCTTCCAGATGATAGGCGCCCTCCCGGTAGAATTCGGAGGAGGCCGCATCGAGGGCGAGGGAGACTTCGGTCCCCGGACGGTAGCCGGCTTTTTCGATGGCCATCAAAAGAAGGTCGAAGGCCTCGTCGTGGGAGGACAGGGAAGGAGCGAACCCCCCCTCGTCACCGACGAGCGTGGTGAGTCCCCGGGATTTCAGGACCCCTTTCAGGGCGGAAAAAACCTCGGCCCCCATCCGGAGCGCCTCCGAAAAGCTGTCCGCTCCATGGGGGACGATCATGAATTCCTGAAAATCGAGGTTGTTGTCCGCGTGGGCTCCTCCGTTGATCACATTCATGAAAGGCGTGGGGAGGGTTCGGACCAGGGCCCCGCCCAGCCAGCGGTAGAGCTCGAGGTCCCGCTCGGCGGCGGCGGCCCTTGCCACGGCCATGGAAACCCCCAGCATGGCATTGGCCCCCAGGACCGACTTGTTTTCGCTCCCGTCGAGAGAGATCAGGGTTTCGTCGATCAGGACCTGGTCTTCGGCCGGAAGTCCCTCGAGCGTGTCCCGGATGAGTCCTCCGACAGTGTCGATGGCCTTGCGGACGCCCTTTCCCCCGAAGCGTTCCGGATCATGGTCCCTCAGTTCGAGGGCTTCCTTGGCGCCGGTCGAGGCCCCCGAAGGAACAATCGCCTGTCCGGTGGCCCCCGAAGCAAGGGTCACCTCCACTTCGACAGTGGGATTTCCGCGGGAATCGAGTACCTCCCGGCCATGAATACGGTCGATCTCACTCATTGACGTCTCCCTTTGCGAATCGTTCTTGGTATCGCTCCATCGAGAGCGGAATCTCGCCGGAAAAATTCCGGTCTTGAAAATGGTTGTGGCAGTAGGCGCATTCATGGGAGCGGGCGTCAAAATCCCTGTGCGCGGCCCTTAGATAGCCGTGAACATGGCATTTGAGGCAGTTTTCGTTCGGAACGATTCCCGGTCCGTAGGAAAGGGCCGGCCGGGGGTGACCCAGAAAATGGATCCCGAGCTCGACGATCCCCGTCATCTGGGCCGAGACCGCCCCGATAATCCCCGGACCCGAATGACAATCGATGCATCGCCCATGATGTTTCGCCGCCCCTGATTCCTGCCAGGTCTTTCCAAAAAAATCCATTTCATGGCAAGACTGACAGAAACCCGGTCGCTCCTCCAGGGCTCTCCCTCCCAGAGAGGCAAGCGTCCCCCCCAGGAATATCGCGAGAGCGATCCACAAAACGGCCTCCGACCGGGTTTTCCTGGCCATGGGGGTTCTCCGGCTAGGGTTTTAAAAGACTACCGGCCGACTCCTCCGGATTGGTCGGTTCCCATTTTGAAGGAAAGAAGGCGTTTTGACCAGTGCCACTTCCCGGTAGCCGACCAGCCTCCTTCCCCCACAAATCCCACCCCCTTGGCATAATACTCATAGAGGATCTGGGTCGACCGGCGGCTGATGAGGTCGTAGGTCAACCTTCGCCGGACCACCCAGCAGACGAATGTTCCGGCCGGCAGCGTGATCCGCACCTTCCCCCACACCCGGTCGTGAATAGTGTTCTGGCCGTCTTCTCCTTCCCAGTGGCCTCCCTTCCGGAAGGGAAGATGGGCGCGAACGAGAGGAGGGTGGTAATGGAAGACCGCCTTCGAAAAGGCCGATGTGCTGGTTTCTTTGGCATAGTTTCCTGTCGCGGGGTCGAAGGAAAAGGTGGAGACGATGGTCTTCGGGGGGAAGTTCAGATAGCCGATTTTCCGGACCACCTCGACGGTCTGCAGCGCGGGAGGCCTTCTCGGGAGGGGTCGGACAGTCTCGTCGACCCGGATTTTGCCCCCAAGCCCCTCATAGATCTTTTCCATCGGGACCATCGGCAGATAGGAGAAGGGATCTTCGGCGGCCTGGGCGGGCGCAAGCGGAAGGATGGCCGACATGGCGAGCGAAGCAAGAAACAGACGCATGGAACTACCCTTTCAGCTTGTCCCGAAGAAGGTCGTTCACCTTCTCCGGATTGGCCTTCCCTCGGGATTTTTTCATCACCGCTCCCACAAAAAATCCGAATAGCCGGTCCTTTCCTCCCCGGTAGGCTGCCACTTCGGACGGATTCTCGGAAAGGACGGCCTCGACCAGCGCCAAAAGCTCCCCTTCACCGGAAACCTGGGAGAGACCAAGCTCCTCGACCAAAAGGACCGGAGTCTTCCTTTCCTCCACGGCCCGGCTGTAAACCTCCTTGGCCTGGGAAAAAGACAAGGAGCCGGCGAGGACCCGTTCGATAAGGTCCACCGTTTGCGTCACGGCGGTGGGTCCGGAAAGCACCTCCTCTCCCCGGCGGTTGAACTCCCGGAGAACCTCGGAGACGACGAAGGAAGTCCATCTCTCCCGGGCTTTTCTGAGCCCCTCCTTCTCCGGGATGGTGGTCCTGAAACGCTGAAGGCCCTCTTCGAAATAGAGGGCGATCGCCTCTTCGGCCACAAGAATTTCCGCATCGGCCCGTGCAAGACCGATTTCCTCACAAAAACGCTCCATCCGCTGTTCGGGGAGTTCGGGAAGGGCGCCCCGTTCCTCCTCGACAAGGGAGGGTTCCAGAACAAGAAGGGGAAGATCCGGCTCCGGGAAGTACCGGTAGTCGAGGGCCTCCTCCTTGCTTCGCATGGACTTCGTCCGGCCTGAAACGGGGTCGAACAGACGGGTCTCCTGAAGGATTTTCTCCCCCGACTCCACGGCCTCGATCTGGCGTTCGATCTCGTAGACCATGGCCTTGTGAACAAAGCGGAACGAGTTGACGTTCTTGATTTCAACCCGAGTCCCGAAGTCTTTTGCTCCCGCCCGGCGGATCGACAGGTTGACGTCGCAACGGAAGGAGCCTTCCTCCATGTTGCCGTCCGAGACTTTCGTGGCCCGGAGAAGCTGGCGAAGGCGTTTGAGATAGTCGACCGCCTCATCCGGACTCCGGATGTCCGGCTCCGAGACGATCTCGAGAAGCGGAACGCCGGCGCGGTTCAGGTCCACATGGCTCCTGTCGGGAAGGCCCGCGTGAAGGTTTTTCCCGGCATCCTCCTCGAGGTGCATGCGGTGGATCCGGATCGTCCGCTCTCCCGTCTCCGTCCGGATGCGAAGGCCCCCCCCGGTCAAAAGGGGCTGGGCGTACTGGGAGATCTGGTATCCCTTCGGAAGGTCCGGGTAGAAATAGTGTTTTCGCTCGAAGGTGCTGACGGGGGAGACCCGGCATCCGGCGGCAAGTCCGGCCCGGACGCCAAGACGCACCGCCTCCCCGTTGAGGACCGGGAGAGTCCCGGGATGGCCGAGACAGACAGGACAGACCAGCGTGTTGGGGGGGGCCCCGAAACGGTTTTCGCAACGACAGAAGAGCTTTGTCTTAGTCAGGAGCTGGGTGTGCACCTCAAGTCCCACCACGACTTCCCACCCTCTGAAAAGAGGTCCGGACGCGCCGCTCATCGGAGACCTCCGTCCCGGTGACCGGGAAGGTGACCCGCGTGGACCTCCGGAAGGGGCATGGGATAAAATTCCGCGATCCGGTCCGCCACCTTCAGGAGGCGCCCTTCGGACCAGGGAGGCCCGATCAGGTGCGCCCCCACGGGCAGTCCCTGGAAGTCGACCCCCACGGGAACGGAAAGGGCCGGAAGTCCTGCAAGATTCGCCGTAATCGTATAGACATCGGAGAGATACATCGACAGGGGATCTCCCGTTTTCTCCCCGAAGGCGAAGGGAGGGGTGGGCGACGTGGGCGTCAGGATCAGGTCGCAGCCTTCAAAGGCCTGGAGAAAGTCCCGCCTGATGAGGGACTGCACCTTCCGGGCCTTGCGGTAGAAGGCCTCCTGATAGCCGGCCGACAGGGCAAAGGTCCCCAGGAGAATCCTCCGTTTGACCTCATCTCCGAACCCCTGGTCCCGTGTCTCCTCGTACATCGCGCGAAGATCCGCGGGATTTTTCGCCCGGAATCCGTACCGGACCCCGTCGAAGCGGGAAAGGTTCGAGGAGGCTTCGGACGTTGCCAGAAGGTAATAGACATTGATCCCGTACCGGGAATGGGGGAGCGTGATCGGCACCTCCCGCGATCCCGACCCGGAAAGCGAATCCCTGAGCTCCCGGAGACGGTCGCGTATGGAGGGATCCAGCCCCTCTCCGAACAGCTCCTCCGGAATCCCGACCCGAAGTCCGTCCACCTCCGTCACACGGAAGTCGGCGTGCATTTCAGAGGGATCCCGGTCTGCCGTGGTCATGTCCAGCGGGTCTTTCCCGGACATCGCGACCAGCGCCTCGAGAGCATCGGAAGCCGTCCCTGCAAAGGGACCGATCTGGTCGAGAGATGAGGAAAAGGCCACGAGTCCCGCGCGGGAGATTCTCCCGTAGGTCGGCTTCACCCCGAGAACTCCGCAAAAGGCGGCAGGCTGCCGGATCGAGCCGCCGGTGTCCGAACCCAGCGAGAGAGGGGCGAGTCCCGCGGCCACAGCCGCCGCCGATCCTCCCGAAGACCCGCCCGGGACACGGGCGGGATTCCAGGGATTTCTCGTCGGACCAAAGGCGGAATTCTCGGTCGAGGAGCCCATGGCGAATTCGTCGAGATTGGTCTTCCCCAGGACGACGACCCCGCGAGAGAGAAGCCTCGACACCGCGGTCGAGGTCCGCCGGGACACGTATCCGGACAGGATCTTCGAGGCACAGGTTGTCGGGACCCCCTCCATCTCGAGATTGTCCTTGAGCATGACGGGATACCCGTAGAAAGGGGATTCGGCCCCGTTTCTGGCAAGCCTCGCGTCAAGCTGGCGGGCCCGATTGACGGCGTTGGAATTGATCGACAGACAGACGTTCATGGACGGGTTGAGCGCCTCCGTGCAGGAGAGAAAGTACCGGGTCACCTCCTCAATCGTGAAACGCCTTTCATCCCGGCCTTGGGCAAAGTCCGCAAGGGAGGAGAAAAAAGGATTCTTCACCGGCCCTCCCCGTTGTCCGAACCCGCCGTTTTCCGGCTTTTGATCGCATTTTTCCCGTCCACCATCACGATGACCGGGCGGTGGCGGGGAACCTCTTCCGGGGAGAGCATCCCGTAGGAGAAGATGATGACCCGGTCTCCGACGGCCCCTTTCCGGGCGGTCGGCCCGTTCAAACAGAGGGTTCCGGAGCCTTTTTTCCCCTCGATGACATAGGTGGAGAAGCGTTCCCCGTTATTGAGGTTGCTGATGACCACTTCTTCAAAGGGAAGGATCCCGGCCGCCTCCATGAGGTCGGTATCGAGCGTCAGGCTTCCCTCGTATTCGAGTTCGGACTGGGTCACGGTGGCCCGGTGGATCTTTGAGCGCAAAAAGGATCTCAGCATGTGTCACCGACCTTCTTCAAGAATTCGCGGAACCTTAAAAAAGGCTCCTGAGCGGTCCGGAGCGCCGGCCAGGGCCCCCTCGGTCGAGAGAGAGGGCACCGGACTGTCCGGGGCCAAGGCCGTCGGCAGAAGAAGGTCTCCCTCTCGCGACTCTCCTGACAAATCGACCGCGGACAGCCCTTCGACATAATTTATGATGGCCGACAGTTCGCCGGTCATCCTCGCCACCTCGGCCTCCGACAGCGCCAGGGCGGAAAGCCGGGCGACATGGAGGACATCGGTTCTGGAAAGATTCACAATACACGTCCTTTCGGAATTTGAACGGGCTTTCGGGACCCCTTTTCGGGGAGACTCCCCAATTATAGCAATATTTTCCGGTCTCCGAAAAACCCCTGGCGATGCCGTCTGCCGTCCCTACCCTTCGAGAATCGTCAGGTTGGCCACCCTGGCAAGCAGGGTCCGGGAGGCACCGTCGGAAAATCGGATGACCACTTCAAGATCGGGATCGGGGGAAAAGGCGTCCAGGACCTCCCCCTCTCCGAAGCGGGGATGGCGGACCTTCCGCCCGATCCACTCGGGACGGCGCGCCCGGACTCTCTCGGGCTCCCTCCTGGCGGATTCTTCCCGGACAGGGACCCTTGGAGGGGCCTGGGTCCTCTCGGAGGCTTTTGGCCGGAACCCCGAAGCGCCGGACGGCGCGGTGCCGGAGCGACGGATCTCCCAGGGCCGACTGGCCGCCCGGGCCGTCTCCCGGTCAGACCTCACCGCGGAGGGAAGGTCGCCTTCCACAAGATCGCGCGGAATGTCCCGAAGAAAGGGCGAGGGCGGATGGGAGTGGGTTCGTCCATACATTCGCCGGGTCTGGCACCAGGAGATATGGAGGCGGAGCCGGGCCCGTGTCATGGCCACATAAAAAAGGCGCCGTTCCTCCTCGACATCGGTGGGCGATTTTCCCCGGATGGGAAGAATCTGGTCCTCGAGACCGACGACAAAGACCTGGTCGAACTCCAGCCCCTTGGACTGGTGGATCGTCATCAGGGCGACGCGGCCCCCGTCGTCGGCCATCCCCGGTTCCTGCTGGGCCAGGGCGATATCTTCGAGAAAGGCCGACAGGGGCGTCCGGTCCTCTCCCGGAGCCGGCGAGAATTCTCCCGTCATGCGGAGAAGCTCCGAAACGGCCTCAAGCCTTCTCTCCCGCTCTTCCGGATCATGGCTTGCCTGGACCACCCATCCCCGGTAATCGGTCCGGAGGAGGACCTCTTCGAGAAGGGTCCGGGGAAGCTCCAGGCCGTGCGCCCGGGAGATGCCCTCCGAAAGGAGCGCGGCAAGATCCGGGAGGGTCCCCCCCCGCCGCTGTTCGAGAGCCAGGCGTTCAAGAATCTCCGGGGCCGAAGCTCCGGGCAGATCCTCTCCCAGCCTTCTCAGGGTTTCCTGGGCCTTCTCCCCCAGCCCCCGCGCGGGCACATTCAATATCCGGGAGAGACTCACGCGGTCGAAAGGGTTGGCCATGACCCGAAGATAGGCCAGGAGATCCTTGACCTCCCGTCCCTCGAAAAATCCTCCGCCCCCCTTGCGGTAAAAGGGGATTCCCGCAAGCGAAAAGGCCTTTTCAAGCGGAATGGCCTGGGCATGGGTGCGGAAAAGGACGGCCGAATCGCCGTATCGTCCGCCCGTTTTTGTCCACTCCCGAACCCTGTGGCAGACGTATTCCGCCTCCTCCTCCTCCGATGAAAGCTCCTTCATGAAGACGGGAACCCCCGTTCCCCGGACGGCCTGAACTTCTTTTTCGTAACGTTTTCCGTTTCGGGCGATGACCGCGGAGGCGGCCGAAACGATCGTGGGCGTGGAGCGGTAGTTCCGGGAGAGAAGGACACGGCGGGCCCCTGGGTAGTGCTCTCCGAAGGAGCGGATGTGGGCGATGTCCGCCCCACGGAACTGGTAGATGCTCTGGTCGTCGTCTCCCACGACCGTCACGTTAGTCCTGTTCCGGGAGAGAAGACGGATCAGCTCTTCCTGAAGGGGGTTGGTGTCCTGGTATTCGTCCACGAGAATGTGGTGGAACTGCTCCCGAAGGGCTCCGGCGACTTCGGGACTTCCGCCCAGAAGGGCGACGAGCCGGAGGAGGAGGTCGTCGTAGTCCAGGGCGCGACTTGCCTCGAGCCCCTTTTCGTACTCCTCGTAGCAGGTGGCGAACCACCGGTTCGTCCCGAAAAGGCGCCGGGAGAGATCGGGGCCCGGCCTCTGCCTGGCGTTTTTCCAGCGTCCGATCTGTCGAAGGGCATCCTGGGGGTTCAGGTCCTCGTCGGTGATCCGGTGACGCTTCATGATCTCCCGGACCAGAGCCTTCTGGTCTCCGGAGTCGAAGATCGTAAAGTCCGGGGAGAGGCCGGCCTCTTTGGAGAACCTTCGCAAAAGCCGGGCCGAAAGGGAGTGGAAGGTTCCCACCCAGGGCAAACGTGTTCCCGGGATCTTCCGGGAGATCCTCTCGACGAGCTCGCCGGCCGCCTTGCGCGTAAAGGTGGCGACAAAGAAACGCTCCCCCCCTTCTCCCGAACGCGAGATCAGGGAGAGGAGGCGTTCGATCACGACCCGGGTCTTCCCGGACCCCGCGGGAGCCAGAACGAGAAGGGGACCCCCCTCATGAAAGACCGCCGCCGCCTGTTCGGGGTTGAGGGGAACCTCGGGGGACTCGGAGTGGCTCAAGAGGACGCGGCTCCCCCGGATTCGAGGATGCGGGAGAGCCAGAGGCCGGCAAAGCGGTCCGATGACTCCTCCTCCTCGTCCTTGGCAACAAAGAGGATTTCCCGACCCGATGGGGAGAAGGCCGGACGGCAGTTCACGAGCTTCGCCGTGGCGTCGACGGGAAGCACCCGGTTCGGCGCCCCCCCCGACACCCGCTGGAGGAAGGGCTCGGTCGGCCAGGTCCAGAAGGG
This sequence comes from Nitrospirota bacterium, assembly GCA_023481175.1. GTDB lineage: Bacteria > Nitrospirota > Leptospirillia > Leptospirillales > Leptospirillaceae > UBA4572. The sequence goes on along the minus strand of JAMCWM010000033.1, from coordinate 28,489 downwards.
TTTGGAGTCGGGCTTTGTCCGGAGATACAGAAAGGCCTCACCCGTGGGGGACCAGAGGGGGTAAAGGCTGTATCCCGTCTTGACCACCGGAACGGTCGTTTGGGTTTCCGTATTGTACAGGGCAATTCCCCGCCCTCCCGCTTCAAGCTGCATCTCCATCAGCACCTCTTTCCCGGCTCCCGCGAGAAGGGGATAGAAGAACTCCCGGTGCTCGAGAAGGACATGGTCTTCTCCGCTCTCGAGGTCGAGCCGGTGAAGGGTGTTCCGCTTCTGGGGATTTTCGACACGCCTGTCGCGGGTATGAAACCAGAGCGAGCGCCCGTCGGGGGAGAAGGAAAAGTGGTCGAGGTGCTCGGAGGTGCGGAAGATCTGCCGGGAGGCAGATCCGGGCTCCCAGAGGAAGAGAAGGCACTCCTCACGGAACCGTCCCTCCTTGAAACGGACAATATAGGCGAGCCTGTCCTCCGTCGGAGACCAGTGGAAGTCTCCCAGGGCCTCTTCCTGTCCGTAGCGCTCGGTCGGCCAGTCGATCGCGTTGACGGGATTCTCCCCCAGGGGACCGCAGACCAGAAGCTGATCACCCAGGACCATGTGATGGGTGGTTTTCCAGAGAATCTTCCGGGTGTAGGGCTTCCATCGCTGACGGGTATGGATGGCCAGAAGCCTTCCCGAGGGTGAGGGAAGAAGGGACTGGGGACGGATCGCATCGGAGTCGAAAGGAAAGGGATCCACGGACCCCGTCAGGGTGTCGAGGCGTTGAAGGGACCAGCGGGCCCCGTGATGTTCCCAGTTGGGCCGGTCCTGGTGAAAGGTGACGTAGCGGCTGTCAGGGGACCAGACATAGACCAGTTCGTTCGCTCCCCGCCCCCGCTCCCGGTAGTTGACCGCGACCAGGTTCTTCCCCACGTCATGAATGACCTCGCGGCTCTTGGCGTCGAGAACGGTCAGGCACCCCAGGTCGCGGGTTTCGTGAATGGTGTCCGGATCCGTCAGGCGGACAAAGGCGATCTTTGTGCCATCCGGAGAGAAGGACGGAATCACGACCTCGACCTTCCCCGGAACAAGGGGTTCTGTTTCTATTGTCCAGTCATGGGCCATGGCAAAAAACTCCTCAGATTTTATTCGACGGTTACGGACTTGGCCAGGTTTCGGGGCTGGTCCACATCGTTTCCCGCCAGGAAGGCGGCCCGGTAGGCCAGAAGCTGAAGCACCGCCGAAGCAAAAAAGACTCCGTCCCATCCGGAGGTCTCGGGAAGGAGGAAGGAGGGGACGAGATCCTCCGGGCCGCTCCCGGCCGGACCGATGGTGAGGACGGTCCCGCCGCGGGCCTCGATCTCGCGGATATTGGAGGTTTCCTTGGGGCGGAGACGGGAATCCACCAGTGGCGCGACCACCAGGACCCCCGGCTCCACCAGGGCGATGGGACCGTGCTTGAGTTCCCCTCCGGGATATCCGTCGGCCGGACGGTAAGTGATCTCCTTCATCTTGAGAGCCCCCTCGATCGCCAGGGGATAGTCGACTCCCCGGCCGATAAAAATGACAAAACGGGCCTCCAGGATCTGGCGGGACATCCGGTCGATCTCGGCCGGAACGATCGCCCCCAGGAATCCTTCCAGACGGGCCGGGGAACGGACGAGCAGCCCCAGAGAGTCCCGAACTTCGGAAGACTCCCTCCGGCCGAGATAAAGGGCGAGCAGCCAGACGAGGGTCACCTGGGCGATGAAGGCCTTGGTGGAGGCGACCCCGATCTCCGGACCGGCCCGGGTCAGAAGGACCGCCTCCGTTTCACGGGTAATGGAGGACCCCCCGACATTTGTGACGCCGACGGTCAGATACCCTTCCCTCCGGGCCACCTCAAGGGCGCCCAGGGTATCGGCGGTTTCCCCTGACTGGCTGATCCCGACGACCCAGGCTCCCTTCCGGAATCGCAGGGGGCGATAGCGGAACTCGGAGGCGATCTCGACCCGGACCGGAACGGGAGAGAGCGCCTCGATCATCAGCCGGCCCAGAAGGGCGGCATGGTAGGACGTTCCGCAGGCGACGAAGACGATTTCCGTCGGATTGGGGCCCAGCCGGACAAGCTCGGGAAGAAAAACCCGGGAGTTCTCTTCTCCGAGGCGCCCCTCGAGGGTGTCCATGATCGCCCGGGGACCCTCGAAGATCTCTTTTTCCATGAAGTGCCGGTAATGGCCCTTCTCCGCCTGGACCGGATCCCAGGGCACCTCCTCGAAGACGGCCGGGACGGGTTGGCCATCGGAAAGACGGCACAACGACAAGCCTTCCGGGGAAAGGGTCGCGACCACCTCCGGAGGAAGCGGCATGACCCGTCGAGTCCATTTGAGAAAGGCCGGCACGTCGGAGGCCACGAAATATTCTCCCGAAGCCTCCCCAAGAATCAGGGGAGCCCCTTTCCGGACGGCCACCAGCTGGCCGGGAGCCTCCTCGCACAGAACAGCCAGGGCATAGCTCCCTTCGACGGATGCCAGCCCCTTCCGGACCGCCTGCGAAAGATCACCCTCTTCCCGGTAGGCCCGAAGAATAAGGTGGGCCAGAACCTCGGTATCCGTCTCGGAGGAAAACACGTACCCTTGCCCGACCAGCTCCCTTCTGAGAGCCCGCTCGTTCTCGATGATGCCGTTGTGCACCAGGACGATCGGGCCGGACCGGTGGGGATGGGCGTTTTCTTCGGTCGGGGCCCCGTGGGTTGCCCACCGGATGTGGCCGATCGCGACGTCCGGGATCCCCGTCGTTCCCTGAAGAGCTTCGGAGAGGCGGGAGAGCTTGCCGGAGGCCCGGGCGACGGACACCTTTCCATCCGACCCGAAATAGGCCACTCCCGAGGAGTCGTACCCCCGGTACTCCAGTCGCGAAAGGGCTTCCAGAACGATGCCGACCGGTTCTCGCGAGCCAGCGTAGCCGATGATTCCGCACATTATTCCTGTCCTTTTTTCTTCGGGGCTCCCGGCCCGTTTTTGTTCGCGGATCGTTCCCCCCTCCGACGGTGGTAGCGGGCTCCCCCTTCCGGCCGGATCTCCTGGGAGGCCCGGGAGAGCATCAGGGCATCGTCGGGAACATCGGAAGTCACGGTCGACCCGGCGGCAATGACCGACCGGTCGCCGATCCGGACAGGGGCCACGATCTGGGTGTCGCTTCCGACAAAGACTCCGGAGCCGATCCGGGTCCGATGCTTCTCGTATCCGTCATAGTTGCAGGTGATCGTCCCCGCCCCGATGTTGGTATGGCTTCCGACCTCGGCATCCCCGAGATAGGAGAGGTGGTTCACCTTGGACTTCGGTCCCACGACCGTCTTCTTTGTCTCGACAAAGTTTCCGATATGGGACTCCTCCCCCAGATCGGTTCCGGGGCGCAGGTGGGCAAAGGGACCGATCACCGATCCGTCCCGGAGGCGGGCCTCCGTTGCCACGACAAAGTCCCTCACCGTCACCTTTGTCCCTGCCACGGTATCGGTCAGGTGGACTCCCATCCCGATCCGGCAGGAGGCTCCGATCCGGGTCGCTCCCTCGAGAACGGTCTGGGGCATGACCACGGTTCCGGCCCCGATCTCCACCCGGGGGCCGATATCCGTCCGCGCGGGATCCCAGAGGGTGACCCCCCGCTCCATGTGCCGCCGGTTGATGCGTTCCCTCAGGAGAGCGGTCACCGTGGCAAGCTCCTCCTGGGTATTGACGCCCAGCATGCACTCCGGAGTCATGGGAAAGGTGTGGACGGCTCCTCCGTGGCTCACCACCCAGGAGACGAGGGTCGTCAAAAAACGCTCCTTCTTCACCGGATCGGGCGGGATCCGGGAGAGGGCGGACAGGAGGATCTCCCTGGGGATCAGATAGATCCCCGCGTTCACCTCGTGAATCCGTTTTTCCTCCTCGGAGGCCCGGCTTTCCTCCCGGATATCGATGACCGATCCTTCGGCATTCCGGAGGATCCGACCGTATCCCCGGGGGTCGGCAAGCTCCGCAGTGGCGAGACAAAGAGCCTCTGGAAGGGCTTCTCCCAGGGAGGCAAAACGTTCCAGAAGCGATTCGTCGAGAAGAGGGCCGTCCCCGTTGACCACCAGAAGATGGGTCGCCTTTCCGGATCGAAACGGCTTGCTCTGGGCGACGGCCTCGACCGCCCCCCAGGTTCCGTCCATCACAGGCTGGACGACAAAGGCCGGCTTTCGCCCGTTAGGGTCCGAAAGGCCGGGATCGCCCAGAAAACCCTCCGGCCGGACGACGACATGAATGGTGTCGAGACGGGAGCCGAGAGAAAGAAGGGCTCGCCAGGGGTAGGAGAGCAGGGTCTCTCCCAGGACCACCGATTCGACCTTGGGGAGCGGAGAGGCCATCCGCGTTCCGAATCCCGCGGCCAGGATGGCTCCGTCAATGATCATGAAAGACCTCCTGGGGCATCCGTGTGACGGGAAGGCGCGACGGCATTCCGAGCCCCCCGGAGAGAATCATGCGGATCCCTTCCTCGACGGGAAGCTGGGTTTCGACGACCATCGCTTCAGGAATGAAGGCCTGGACGCCGATGTAAAGATTGTTGCTCGGAAAAAAGACGGAGGCGTATCGGACGGGATCTCCGTCCAAGGTCACCCAGGCGGTCAGGAACCCCATCGTGTAGGCCCCTTCGCGGGGATACTCCGCCAGGACAACCTTCTTGAACCCCTTGCCCCCCGAAGGCGAGAAGGCATCGAGAATGGTCTTGATTGCCGTATAGAGCTTCGTGAAGATGGGGATGTGGGTGAGAAGTCCCTCGACCAATTCGAGGAGCTTGCGGCCGATCACATTGGTGGCGACGACGCCGACCGCGAAGATCAGGAACAGGAGCACGGCCACCCCGAGGCCGGGAATGGACCGTCCCGTCAGGAGGGCCACCAGGGGGTCCAGAAGGGAGTCGAGAAAGACGAAAATCCGGTAGAGAATATAGGCGGACAGGGCCACCGGCAGCACGATGAGCAAACCGGTAATGAACTGCGTCCGGAGCGTGGTCCTTATCCTGTCACCGCTTGACTGGATCCACCCCAAAAGGGCCCCCTTCAGAATTTTCCCGAAGCCTGAAACATCTGATTATCGTACCCATTTTCCGTTCCATTGGGCAAGCCTTAACGCGCCCAGCGGTCGAGGGAAGTATGAAGGGCCACCCGCCGCGTCCCTTCCCGAAAAACGATGGCAGGTTCGCGGCGGCTCTTCATCTCCTCCTGCCAGAAGGGAACGTATCCCGCCCAGACGAAGTCCAACAGGGCGGCCCGTCTGTCCCGGGGAAGGCGGTCCCATCCCGGTCCGACACCCACGCGCAGAACCTCGCCTTCAAATCGCAGGGAGAAGGAGCCGAGAACAGGCCCCCCTTCCGCCGGAAAGCGGAGATTGGCCTCCTTCAGGATCGATCCGGCTTTTTCCCGGAGGGCCGATTCCCGTTTCAGGATCCCCTTTTGTCCCAGAGAGCCGGAGGCGGGTCCGGAGATCCGGACCATCGTGACGACGAGGGAGATCAGAAGAGCGCCTCCCAGCACAATGATGACCACCTTCTTCCCCACAATCCCTCCCGTGACAGGCTCCCGTTAAAAACCCAAAAGACAGGACCATCCGATTTATTGTATCATCAGGAGGCAAGTGATGCCGATGCCCAGACAACCCCTCACCCGACGGAGCCAAGGGAGATGTCCAGACCTTTTTCTTCACGACATGTCGGTATTTCAGTCCTGCTCTCGAGCCTCCTCCTGCTCTCGGGCCCCTCGCCTCTTCATGCGGAGTCCCGGAGCCACCGTTACTACCCGAGCACCAGCCCCCAGTTCGCCTCCCAGCTGGAAATCGAAACCGTCTCCCTTCTTTTCAGGAACAACAACATTCTTGTCTCCGACACCCGACACAACCTGATTTTCATGAACGCCAGCGGTCTCCGTGAAACGGTTCCCCAGGTGTCCGACAACGGAATCCGGATCCTCCCTGTCGAGTCAGGACAGGCCGTGGTCGTCGCGGGCAATACCCATACGGCCCCTGTGCCAGCTTCCGTTCCCCATCCGGCCCTTTCTGTCGGCATCGCCCCCCTGTCGGTCGCCGAATCCGGAAACATCGTCTACCTTGCCGACGGAAGCGGTCGCATCGACGCCCTGAATCTCACCTCCCAGGTCCAGGACCTGATCCTCATTCCGGACTCCCGGGTCCGGATCAATGCCGGAGCCCACATCTCCAAGCTGCTGAAGAGATCCCCGACCATGGGCAAGCTCCTGGGAATGGCCACCACCCTTCCCATCGAGCCCGGATACCTCTCCGCCATCGCCGGGGGAGGAACAATTCCCCTGGGGACACGCCCCATCGACGGTCTCAGGGCCCGGATAAGTCCCATCGCCCTTTCCGCCAACCATGACGGGCTCTTCATCGCCGGCGAAACCGGACACATCCTCTACCTGAACAACACGCCCCTTCCCCGCTCCATTCCCGTCAGGGAAGGCCAGTCTCTCCGGCAGGTGGTTGTCCGGCCGGGACAGATTTTCCTGGCGGCCAGCCGGGGCGACGAATCAGACCCGAGACCGGGATCCGACCCCGGCCCGGCCCTGGCCGCGACCATGAACCCCATCACCATCGTGGCCAGCGGCGACCGCCTGTTCACCGCCGATCAGGGCGGGGAGATCTTCGAGATCAACCTCTCGCCCACCCCGCTTCCTCTTCCGGGAAGCGACATCGAGGGACAGCCGCGCGTTCTCGACCCCGGGATGGCCATCCGGATCGCCGGCGGGGGCAACCACCTCGTCCAGGGAACCCCTCTTCCGGGGCTCAAGGCCATGCTCCGCCCGCGCTCCCTGGCCTACGATCCCCAGGGAATCCTTTACACCGGAGACATCGAGACAACGCTGGAAGCGGGCCGCGTCCTGGCCATCAATGTCTCGGACCACCCGATCCTTCTCCCCATAATGAAACACGGAACCTTCAGGAAGGTTCGTCTTCTTCCCGGAGAGATCCTCTCCGTGGCCGGCAATTCCCGACGCCAGCCTGTCGCTCCGACGTCGCCGACCCCGGCCGGCGACGTCGGCATCGAGCCGGTCCAGCTCTCCTACAGGAATGGACTTCTGGCGATCGGCGACCTTCTGGGGTCGATCGACCTCATGAACCTGACATTCCGGAACCGCCGCGCCTTCCCCTATGACCGGCAAAAGTCCCTGATCCTTCCTCCCGGAACCATTCTCTCCCTCATGGGCAACGGCTTCGGATCCTCTGAAAAGCCGAGTGACGAGGTCCCCTGATCTCCGGGAATTCAGGCGGGGTTTTCGAACGGGGATTCGAGTAGGACGAGTGTAGGGGCGTCCTCTTCCGGACACCGCATGTCGACCAGGACATTCAGGGGCCAGGTGGCCATCGGCACACTGTGGCCCGGAAGAGCGGCCTCCATGACCGGAATCCTTCCGAAGAGGGAGAGGACCAGGTCGGCCACCGAAGGCGCGGGGTCATCGCCCCGAGGCGTCCAGCCCGAGAAGGGGCCGACCACGACTCCGGCCAGCCGGTCCAGGCCCCCCGAGAGAGACAAGGTCCGAAGGGCGCGGTCGATCGCGTACAGCGGTTCGTCCACATCCTCGATCAGAAGGATCGCACCGGTGAAATCCGGAAGAAAGGGCGTCCCGCAAAGATGGGCCAGGGATTCGAGATTCCCGCCCAGAAGGCGTCCGGACGCGCGGCCGGGGCGAAGGGTCCGGGCGGTCCCAAGAGCCAGGGCGTCCCCCTTCCGGATCGTCCCCGAGACCATCTTCCACCAGAGGTCAAAGCTCTCCGGATGAAAAAGCTCCCGGGCATTCGGGCCCCAGAAGGTGGCCAGTAAAAGTTTGCGGGCCAGGGCGGCATGGAGATAGGTCATGTCGGAAAATCCGCAGACCAGGGGAACCTTTCCTGAAAAATCCTTTTCCGGATCCTCCCACCCTCCCAGGAGCCGGATCGCCCCCGACCCACCGCGATAGGACAGGATCCCCGTTCCCTGGCCCCCCGTCACCACGGACAGAAAGCGTCGCATTCTCTCCTTATCCGAGGCGGCATAGGGGAAAAAGGCCTGATCGGGATCATCGCACAGGACAGGAGAGAGTCCGACCGATTCGAGACGGAGGCGGACCGCGTCCCACTCGGGGAAAGGGGCGACTAGGCCGGTCCGGACCACAAGAATCGCATCTCCGGAACGGAGAGGGCGGGTGGGATGCAGAACCCGGCCCACCCTCAGATCTCTTTCATGAGATAATCCAGGAGCATCTCACGGACGGCCTCAGGAAGAGAAATCCCCTTCTCGGAGATTTTCACCAGAAAGGCTTCGTAGAGCTCACCCGGAACGGGAATCCGGAGTTCGACGTCGGAATCACCGGGCCCTGCCGCGGTCCCGGGAGGGACAACCCCTTTTTCGATGAAATCCGAGATCTGGGGCGGACGGACGATTTCCCGAAGCGAGGGCCGCGGCTGTTTCACGGGGACTCTCCCATGCCGACAAAGACGATCTCCTCGACCAGGGCCCGGAATTCCGAGGAGGACGGACCGTCCGGATAGAAATCCGTGATGGTCTTTCCGGCGGTCACCGCCTCGGCCAGGGCAATCCTCTGGTGGATCGCCGTTTTGAAGAGGGGAAAGGGAAATTCCTTGAGGGCGTCCACAGATTCCCGGGAAAGTCGCGTTCCCTGGATCTTCCGGTTCAGCAACAGGCGGGTCACAAGTCCGGGATTCAGCTGCTGGGCCCTCCGGATCAGACCGACGATGTCGGTCCCGGACCACAGGTCGAGCGGACTTGGCTGAAGAGGAATGATGGCAAGGTCGGCCACGACCAGCGCCGACCTCGTGATCGTTTCCATTCCAGGCGGCGTGTCGACGACCACGAGATCATATTTTTTGGCCATTTTCGGGATTTCCTGGTCCAGAACCGGCATCGGGAGAGCGATGACTCCCACGGGAAATGTCCCCGAGGCCAGACCCCGCCATTTCATGGCCGATCCCTGGGGGTCGGCGTCGACCAGAAGCACGTCCATTCCCCGCTTTGCAAAGGCCCCGGCCAGGTTGACGGCGGTTGTGGTCTTGCCGCATCCCCCCTTCTGGTTCGCTATGACAAGGATCACCGGACGTCTCCTCCTCTCTCAGCGGGCCGATCCGAACTCCCGGACCCTCTCCCGGATGACGCGGAGGGCGATCTCGAAGAGAACGGACCCTTTTTCGGCGGTCGAAAGAGCCGGGTCCGACCCCATCCGTCCGTCCGGATAGAGGGAGCGAAAGCGGTCCGGCCCCAGCGGCCATTCGTGGTGGGGATCCGGCGCCTGACCCGGCGCAATGGGTGTCTGCCGGTCGGGAAAAAGATGCCACGTCACCGAAACCTCCCCGCAGGTGGCATGATATCCGTTTACTCCCCCGAAAAATTCCTTTTCCTTTTCCGCGACCTCCGGGAGAAGCCACCAGTTGGCCAGGGCCGTCCGTCCCTCCGGATGGTCCAGGAGAAATTCGGAAAAGGCGGCCTTGAGGGAGGAATCGTTTCCTCCGTGTCCGTTGACGAAGAAAAAGCGCCGGAACCCGTTCCGGTAAAAATTTGAAAGAATGTCGTTCACCACAAGGATGAGCGTCCGGGGGGAGAGGGATGTGCTTCCGGGAAAGGCCAGATGGTGATGTGACATGCCGTAGGCCAATGTCGGAGCAACGAGAATTCCGTCCGTCTCCCCCACGCGCCTGGCCAGAGCCTCCGCCACGAGGTGGTCGGTCCCGATGAGGCCGTTGGGTCCGTGCTGCTCGACGGAGCCCACAGGAATCAGCAGAAGGGTCGATCCTTCGAGATAACGCTCGACCGTCGGCCAGTTCGTCTTGGCGAGTTCCACCCGTCCTCCCGTTTCAAAAGATTCGGTCCTTTTCCCAAGGTTCCTGTATCGTAACATACTTCGGAGCCGTATGAACTCTCCCTTACCTGAACGCTCCGTCGACTTCCTCAAGGTCGAGGGAGACTTCATCCGTTCCCTCGCCACCCCCGGCTCCCTCGACCGGCCCATCGTCACCCTGGCCCGCAAGGACGGCATCAAAAACGTCGCCGGATCCGTCGAGTCCCCCGAGATCCTCGACCTCCTCCTCTCCTTCGGATTCAAAGACTTTGTGATTTTATGCCTGCGCGTCTTGGTCGGCGGCGCCATTTACCGGTTTTTGTCCATGGACTTGCGGTTTCGCTCCGCGCGTCCTCCCACGTTTGGTCACCTTGACTATAGTGGCATTTCGCATCCTTCACAGTGGTCATCTAACAGGAGGAATTCCACCTCCATGATCGCACTCATGCTGGGCGAACAAAAAAAAGGCAGGGTTTCCCCTGCCTTTCCAAAATCATGACCGAAGCCCCTTTCCAGGGTCTTACGGAAATTTTTCCCGATCTAGCGGGCGCGGCTGTCAGTCTTCAGCTTCTTGATCGCCGCCGAGAGCTTGTCGAACTTTTCCGCGCTGTTGTCGCGAATTGTCAGGTTTGCATCCTCGTGTCCCGCATAGGAGCAGAACGCCATCGTGTAGCAGGAGGTTCCTCCCCGGATGATCTTGAGGGAAAGATTCGCATAATGGCAGTGGACCCCCACGAAGAGACAGGCATCAATTTTGTTGTGCCAGATCGTCAGGTTCGGATGGTTCGGATTGATTTCATGTTCCGGCTCGATCTTCGGATACTTGGGCCGGTAGTCGGCCATCGGAATGATCCGGATATTGTTGGACTCGGCACACCGAAGGACAGCGTCGGCGACCTTCCGGGTCTTCTCCGACCACTGCCAGAGAACGAGGGGACCAGGAAAGAACGTCGGGACCTTCGCGGTCGCAAGCTTCCGGGCAGCGGTTTCGATGGCTTCCTCCTCGGAAGCGGGGGTTCCCTCGATCAGGGCCCATCCCGGCTCGGGGGGAGGAACGCCCATGGAAATGGCGGCGGGGGGCAGAATACCTTCCGGTCCAGGCAGAACTTTATAGGTCGTCACGAAAACTCCTCTCTGTGATGCTTGGTCTCAAAATGCAAAATGACGGGAATCGGTCTTGGGATCTTACCACGGTTTCTTTTTTTAGGTCAATTCCGTGGAATGCCCGAAATCCCCTCGACGTCAAGACGTCAGGAGGGGTCCGAGTCCGTCGCCCTGTGGACGAAGTGATCCTGCCGGCTCACCCCCACGTCGGAGACGTACATGATGCCGGAGTAGCGCTCGAAAAGAGGCGTCAGCCCCTCCAGGATCAGTTCGACCTGTTCCTCCCGGACAACGGTCATCAAAAGAACAAGGCTGCTGGTTTCGTTGAAGATCAGATTCCCCTCGTAGAAGCCGCTGTGCCCCATCCCCGAAACATTGGGGACGATAGTGTACCCGGTCACCCGGACCCGGGCCAGGAGGTCCCGGACAAAGGGAAGCCGCTCCCCGCTGACAATGATGTCCACTTTTTTCATCGGATAAAGCCGGGCTTTTTCCATCAGGAAATCCTTTCTTCGATGGGTTCGACTTCCCGCCAGAGTCCCGGATAGCCGTAGCGGAAGAACTTTCGCTCTGCGGGATCTGCGGCCAGGAGCCTCACCCACTCGTTCTTGAGAAGTTTACGGAGGACAGGATTGTTGTCGATGATGCGTTTCAGGATCTCGCGCGGGGCCTCGACCAGGACGGCAAGGCGCACGGGCTCGTGGAAGAGCCGCACCCCGTCACGGATGGTCTGATGGGGAAGTCCGGGGAGAAGATCGCTTTCATTGCCCCACATGACCCCGAAGAGGCCTGTCACATTATGGTAAATCTTGTTCCCCCCCCCGAACCGGACATCGTCGAGGGCCGAGAAAAAGTGTTCGGCGTTGATCCACTGGCCGACCACCAGCGGACCGGTCAGGATCGCCTCGAGATCCCTCCCGGACGGATCGAGAACCGGATCGTAGGAGTGAAGGAAAGCCCGACCGCCAAAATCGAAGGAGACATTGGCCAGCGACCGGGTCCCCACAATAAACCAGGAATTTCCGGAGAGTCCCCACTCCGGGCGCACCTCGCTCACGTCGCAGGACCTCTGGAAGAGATGTCGAGCCGGGCTGGCCGGCTCGGTCTCCCGGGAAATCCGGGGGAGTTCACGCAGGCGTTCGGACCCGGCCTGCCTTCCTGCCTCTTCGAGATCTCGCCACAACCGCTTGAGATCCCGGCGATGCGTGAGCGGGACCGATTCGAGGTCGAAAAAGACCACCCGGTCCGTGACCGTGTTGTGTTCTCCGGCCAGAAAATGGGTGTCGTACGGGATGTCGATCCCCCGTTTTCGGAGGAGATCCCGGACGGCCGGACTGTTGGCCATCTCGACAAAGACCCGGGCATTGGGAATTCCCCGGTTTCCCCCGCAGGCCCCGCAGTCGAGGGCCGATTCGTAAGGGTTGTTCAGGGATTCGGAGCCGTGGCCGCATATCAGGACAAGCCTCGAGAAATTCCTGGTCAGACCGATCATCCGGAGGCTGTTCTCGATATAAAAGGCCTGCTCCTCCGTCGAAAAACCCATGGTCATGATCGTCTCGAGGAGAACACGGGTCCGCCGGGTATTGACCATGTAGAGGGACCGCAATTTTCTCAGAAGATCGGCTTCCTGGGCCAGATTGACTCCCAGCTCCTCCCGGGCCCGGACTCCCAGCCTTTCCAGGGAGCGGCCTTCATCCAGGGCCTTCTGGCGGATTTCCTCCACCGTCTCGGCGGACAGGGACCGGGTGTGCGGACCCAGAAGGTCGAGACAGGCTTTTCTGATCCGGGCATGCTGTTCCGCCTCGATCATGGCCAGGGCTTCGGGTTCCGTCACCTTCGCGACCGTCAGGGCCGTGGCAATCTCAGGAAAGAACAGTTCCCGGAGCGTGTCGGTCGCCTTCCGGACCCAGGAGGGGAAGAAGCTCCGGCCCACAAAGGGAAAGAGGTAGAACCATCCGAGGGCCTCGACCAGGACATAGGGGGTGATGACATGGTCCTTGAGTTCATGGAAGAGATGGATGAGGGAGCGGACCTTCTGCTGCCGGAGAAAGTGGCGGTCCGCCCGTTCGATTTCATAGGCCCGCGGAAGCTCCCGGACCCGGTGGCGGGGATTTAAAAGAACCGGGGCCTGGACCTGGCCGAAGGTCTTCTGGAAGGGCTGGAAGCGGAAGGGGATCCCGAAGAAACCGGCCATCCCGTAGGTGGCATACCCCCCCATCGATTCGACATGGCGCCGGAGCCGTTCCGAGCGGACATCGATACAGAAAAGAACCTGGGCCGTCGGACGGACTCCTTCCGGGGATGAGGGAGGCGTATCCGCGACACGCCAGGAGTCGACCTTTTCAAGAAGTTCCCTTTCGAGATGGAATTCGAGCGCCTGCTGCCAGACCTCCTGACGCCGGCTTCTGTCGAAAGAGTCGAGGTGGTTTTCAAGGAGACTAAAGGAGTCGGGATCGAGGCCTCCGACCTCCTCGGGAGAGAGTCCCATACACTGGGCCACGTGGAAAAGGCGTCCCGCCCGGCTCCGCTCTCCTCCTTCGGCCCTGAGGGATTCGGCCCACTCGGTCCTGAGCCGGGAGAGCTCCTGCCAGAGGGGATCCCCGGGGGGAGGGAGGCGGTTTCCGAAGCGACCCAGCAGAGCCTGCCAGGCGGGCGGCGTCCCCTGCCTCAACAGGAAATGCCGGGTCGCCCCCTCCTCCCTGTGGTGTTCGATCCACTCCCGGACGGCGGAAAGCGTCCCCGGAATCCCGAGTTTCTTCCGGCACACATGGTCGACGACGGCCTGTTCGAGAAAAAGCCTGACCGCGACCACCATGACTAGATCCACCGGATGGGCCTGGGCCCAGGGGTCGTCATTCCTCCCGGAGCGCCACTTCACATAGCCCAGCCATCCAGGGAGCGCCACCACATGGCGTTCGAGGTAGTCGGTAAGCCCCTCCCGCGGGATCTCCATCGCATTGATGGCGCCGATCAGGGTATCCTCCGGATTGTCCGGGAGGAGGGGGAGATCGGCGAAGGCCTCCGAAAGACCCCAGTAAAGGATTTCCCGGTCGTGGACGGCCATGGATCGCCAGGACCGATAGAACCCCCGTTCCCTGTGGGGAAGGTTCCAGGCCGACACACCCTCGTCAAGAAAGGCTGAAAGCCATTTGATGAGAAGGTGGTCGATCCGGGGCGTCCACGCCCCTCCTTCGAAGTCATCGACCCATTCCAGAAGGGTGAGGGTGGGACCGGGGCGGGGAACAAACTCCATGGACGGGTCCGACCAGGAGGTTCCGGGAAGCTTGGCCCGCACAGTCTGCCGGCAGGCATCCCAGAGTCTTTTCAGGTAGGCGGCCTCGGGATCGCCTCCCCTTTCTCCGGCCATCCGGAGTTCGTGGAGCCGACGGATTTCGGGTTCGAGGTCTTTCCGGAGCCGGAAAAAGGCGGGGCGACCCTCCATGATCACCGGATCGGAAGGCGCGGGAGGGTCCCATTCATGAAGAAAATGAGACAGGACAAAATCCAGAAGTCTTCGGGTCTCCCCTCCGGAACAGAGGGAGACTTTCTTCCCGAGTCCAGGATTTTTGTCGAGGAGGACCGATTCAAGATCGGCGATCCGGAGTCTTCCCCGCCCGAGGAGGTCCCTCCAATCCTGAACCGGGAAGACCTCCCGGCTCCCGAAAAGCTGGGCGGCCTTGCGTACCGCCTCGAAAAAGGGAAGCTCCTCCAGTTCGTGAAGGGGATTGTGATGGATGAAGTTTGTCATCCGGTAGACGAAGGACAGGGACTCGCCCGCCAGTTCGACATGGGATCTGAGTCCGATCCGCTGTCCGTCCGTCACGCCCGTCAGATCCCATTGACGACAAGAGGCTCCCCCCATCGGTTTAGCGCCCCCCCAAAAGGCCGAAGGTTCCCAGAAGGTCGATCGCCATCAGGAACACCGATCCCGTCCAGAGAGACCATCCTTCCGACGGGAGGATCTCCAGGGCCAGAGTCTGGTCCGCGGACGACAGCCTCTGGAGCGGCTCTCCGGAAAAGAGCTCCCGGGTCCGGCCGAGGACCAGGACAAAGGCAATGAAGATTCCCGCAACCGAGAGGATGGCCAACAGAAGAGAGCTCTCGGAGAGGGCCCGGAGCAGGGTCCACTCTCCCAGGAATCCTCCCACGAGGGGGAGACTCATCCCCTGAAAGGCTCCGAAGAGGAACGCCAGGCGAAGCGGTTCGACGGCCGTCCCGGATCCCGAAAGCCCCTGGAATGTCCGGGTCCGGAAGCGTCGGGAGAGAAAGGAAAGAGAGAGGCCGGAAAGAGTCGTTGAGAGGGGAAGAAGAACCGCCAGAAAAAGGGCTCCTTCCCGTCCCTCCGGACGAAAGGTCAAAAATCCCGCAAGGAGAAATCCCGTTCCGGCAACGGTCAGTCCTTCGGCCAGCTCTTCCACGAACAGGGAGATCTTCGCGTACAGAAGGCCGGAAAGGGCCACCAGGAGGCTGAAGCTTTGAAGGCCGGGGGAAGACGGAATCGTGCCCTCAGGAATGGCCCGAAGGAGATGGAAGGCCAGAAGGGGAGGCAGGCAGACGAACAGGGCCGTGTCCGCCCTCAGGAATCCGGGATGAAGAACGGTCTCCGTCCGGCGGGGCAGGGGAGCAGGCAGAACCAGGAGAATCGCTCCCGTTACGCAAAAAAGGAACTCGGCCGGGGACGGCCGGAGAGCCGGCAGCGACAGGAGCCCCAGGAGAAGGGCCGCTCCTCCCAGACGGACGGGAAAGAAGCGAAGGTACCCTCCGGGGTAGGCCCCCCCGAGAAAGAAGACCGATAAAAGGAGTCCCAAAACCAGAAGACCTCCCCCGGCCAGAATTTCCTCCGGATTCTTCTGGAGAAAGACCCCGGTGCAAAGAGAAAGAAGAGCCGGCAGGAGAAAAGGAGCGGGAGAGCGGCGTTCCTCTTCGGGAAAGACAGGAAGGAAGGACAGGAAGGCCGCGGTCAGGGCCAGGGAGAGAAGGAGGCCCTCCCGGGGCAGGGACCGGCAGAGGCCGCAGGACGAATGGAAGATCCACCCGAGAAGAAGGAGTGTGAAAAAAAGAAAGACCGGCAGAAGGGGCCAGAAGGAGGACCCTCCCCGTTTTGCGGCGAATGCGCGGATGGCAGGAAACAGAAGGGGCACAAAGAGAAGGGCAAAGACCGGAAGCGGCAGGGACCCCGTCATCGGGCGGACCCCCCGCCCGGGAAAAGCCCCCTCATCCGGCCAAGCCACCGGTCGATGGGTTCGATCAGGCGATGGTAGACAAAGAACTCGAGGGTTCCGCGGTTCAGGAAAAAAAGGTAAAGCGCCTCCTGACGGGAGAGAACCCAGGAGGGGAGGACGATCTCCCCACGGAGCCCCCGGAGAAGGGCCACCCCCCATCCGCCGATGATCAGGACGGTGATGAGAAGCACGATGGGGGTGAAGAGGACCCATCCGACCCCTCCGGAGGCGAAGAAAAGGGCCCGGGTGTCGGGATCCGGATAGAGAAAGAGATTGAAGAGGTGGGCCGCCTTGATATAGACGAAGACGAAGAAGACCAGAAAGGCGGTCCAGGGAATGGCGGCGGCAAAGGAATCGAAGAGACGGGCCCGGGTCAGGCTGATCGCCACCTGGGAGACGGTCACCCAGCTGAAAAAGAGAAAGACGACCGTTCCCTCCTCCCGGGAGAGATGGATTCCCGCCAGCTGGTGGGCCCCCAGAAGGATGACCAGGGGAAGAACGAGCGTCACGAAGGCCACCGGGAGAACCCGGGAGAGGCGGAAGGCCTCGGGGGTCCGGGGCTCGGTGGCGGTCCTTTTGGGAAGTTCGGGCTCCTGGCGGGCGATATGGATCCCCATCCCCGACTCGAGGAAGAGCGTTGCCTTGAAAATTCCGTGGGCGATCAGGTGAAAGATGGCCAGGGAAAAGGCGCCCAGGCCGCATTCCATCGTCATGTACCCCATCTGACCCATCGTCGAGAACCCCAGTTTCCGCTTCACATCGCTCTGAGTCAGCATGGTCGAGGACCCGAAAAGGGCCGTGGCGAAGCCCACCAGGAAGACGACATGCATGGTCATGGGAGAATGGGAAAACAGGAGGGAGGTCCGGTTCATCAGATATCCCCCCACATTGACGATTCCGGCATGCATGAGAGCCGAAACGGGCGTGGGGGTTTCCATGGTGTCGGGAAGCCAGACATGGAGGGGAAACTGGGCCGACTTGGCCATACATCCGACAAAGAGACAGAGGGTCATGGCAAGCAGCGATCCCTGGGGGACGAGATCCGGAGAGTCCCTCAGGATGGCGGCCATCTTCCCGATGTCCAGCGTGTGGAAGAGCCGTTCTCCCAGGAGGAGGGCCACCAGGAAAAAGGCATCCCCGACCCGGTGGATGAGAAAGGTCTTGTGGGCGGCCATGACCGATCGGGTCCGGAACCTGTTGTGGGACATCAGGAGGGAGAGGCCGAGACTCATGAGCTGCCAGAACAGAAAGAGAAGAAGGAGATTGCGGCTGGTCACCAAAAGGAGCAGCACCCCGGTCTCGATTCCGATCAGGGCGAAGAACCGGCCGTAGTTCGGCTCGCCCAGGAGATAGCGCAAGGAGTAGGTCTGGACGACCGTGCTGACCCCCGTGATCAGGAGGACCATGATCACGGAGAGGCGATCGAGGCCCCAGAGGGGAGGCCCGGAAAGTCCGGGAAGCGAAATCGGAAGCGCGAAGACGACCGGACCCAGCGAAACGATCCTCGCGAGGAACCAGAGCCCCAGGAGGAAGGCAAGGGCGGTCGGGACGAGAGAGAGAAAGGCCCGCCGGGGCGAGCGTCCTTTGGAGAGCCATTCGCCCGCGAAAAGGACGGTTCCGCCCAGGATGGGGAGTCCCGGAAGAAGGATGGCGAGTTCGTTCTGCAAATTGGCTCCCTCCTTTCCCTGGAACCGGAGCGACCGGGAATCCAGAACGTGGGCTGCGCCTTCCCAGTCGTTTCCGCTTTCCGCGAAGGCAGGGTCAAAAGGGGTTGTCTGGGGTGATCAGTCAAGGATTGGAGCCGAAATTGACGAAGGAGGAACCATCGTCAAAAGCCGGAGGGGAGGCGGCGGATCATCCGCCTCCTCCCTGAGACCGGCAATCAGAATCCCCGGGAATTCGACTTCATCTTCTTCAGAGATTCCGCCAGCTTCATGAAAGTTTCGGGCGAGGTGTCGCGAACGGACAGGTTGGCGTCCTCGTGCCCTGACATGGAGCAGTAGGCCAGGGTGTAGCAGTCGGTTCCTCCGCGGATGATCTTGAGCGCAAGGTTCGCCTGATGGCAATGGACTCCCACGAAGAGGCAGGCGTCGATCTTGTTGTGCCAGATGGTCAGGTTCGGGTGGTTCGGATTGATTTCCGTCTCGGGATCGATCTTCGGATATTTCGGCCGGTAATCCGACATGGGAATGATCCGGACGCCTCCTTCGAGGGCGGCTTTCTTGATGGCCGCCGCCATGAGCGCGGACTTCTCGTTCCACTTCCAGAGAACCAGGGGGCCGGGGAAGAATGTCGGAACCTTGGCCTGTGCCAGCACA
The DNA here is from genome assembly GCA_023481175.1 of Nitrospirota bacterium. Taxonomy (GTDB): domain Bacteria; phylum Nitrospirota; class Leptospirillia; order Leptospirillales; family Leptospirillaceae; genus UBA4572. The sequence continues at coordinate 10,031 of JAMCWM010000033.1, read as the reverse complement.
CGCGCACTCGCCTCGATCGCCTCGTCCTGGGGAACGATCTTACCTTCGATATGGCCCTCTCCGGGTTCGGGAAGAACGATTCCCATCATGGCTGCCGCCGGCGGCAGGAAGGCTTCGGGACCTGGCTTCACGCGATAGTTGGACACGTACTCACCCCTTTATTCTGTTATTCGGGAGAAGGTGAATCCCTCCCCGTTGGTCTTCGCCTCGAGGCATGGCGATTTTCCATGCCTGACGTCATGAAAAACGAAACTGTCTGGAAGCTCCATTTTAAGGGCAGTGACCCGGATCGTCAAGGACTCTCCTTATGTCTTTCGTCTTTCCTTGCCGGGGTCTCCGGGACCGGTTCCGTCTCCGACTTATGGGGACGGAAAGATTTCCTCATTGGACCTTTTTTCCGGAGAGACTAAAATGAAATCGAACAATCCAAGGGAGGTTGAGGATGACAGTTGTCCGCAGGATCGTTTCATCTTTATGTCTGTCGTTGTTTTTTCTTTCGTCGGCGACGGTCCATGCCGATGACCTTCTGAAACGGGGGAAGAGGATTGCCGAGGAAGGCAACCGATCCCCCGGAAGCGTCGCCTGCATGGAGTGCCATCGCCTGCACGGAGGAGGAATGCCATCCATCGGGAGCCCTCGCATCGCGGGCCAGACCCCCGTCTACATCGAGCACGAAATCCTGGGGGTCCAGAAAGGGACCCGATATGCCCCCGTGATGGCAGGAGTGGTCAACAACCTCTCCCGTAACGACATCCGGGCGGTGGCTCGGTATTACGCGAGCGTCAGGACGCCAAAAATTCCTGACGTCTCCCCTCCCGACCCGGCTCTGGTCGCTCTCGGAAAGCGCATCGCCCGGAAGGGACTCTGGAAAAAGAATGTTCCGGCCTGCGTCCTCTGCCACGGACCTGACGGGCGGGGCGTCCCCCCCCATTTTCCGTACATCAAGGGCCAGAACAAGGGCTACCTCCTCCGCCAGCTGGTCTCCTTTGCCTTCCTCAAGCGCAAGGACGACCCCCAGGGACTGATGCGCGGGATCGCCCGGCGCCTGACCCAGAAGGAAAGAAAGGCCGTTGCCGAATACTTTGCGAGCCTCACTCCTCCCGCGGTCGCCGGCCGCGGAAAATAGCCACGTAAGGAGACCCTCATGAACAAACGACTCCTCTTCCTCTCCCTGGCCCAGGCGAGCCTGCTCCTTTGGGGAATCCCCTTCCCCGCCCAGGCCGGGGAGCAGGCCACCTTCCAGCCGCCCTCCGACAGCGAGATTCCCTCCGGGCCCTTCGGAGACCTTGTCCGAAAAGGGGAGCTTGTCTTCACCCAGACGGGAACGTATGCCAAAAAGTACGTCGGAAACGACCTGACCTGCGAAAGCTGCCACCTGGACCGGGGCAGAAAACCCTATGCCGCCCCCCTCTGGGGCGCCTACGTGAGCTACCCCAGATTCCGGACCAAGAACAACAAGGTGAGCCGGCTCGGGGAACGGATCCAGGGATGTTTCCGGTTCTCGATGAACGGAACCGCACCGCCTTTGGACAGCGAGACCATCCGCTCCCTGGTGGCCTACAGCTTCTGGATGTCCCGCGGCGCCCCCGTGGGGGTCAAGCTCGCGGGACAGGGAATGTATCGCATGTCTCCGCCCGCCAGAAAACCGGATCCCGGGAGGGGAAAGACGGTCTATGCCGCCCGGTGCGCCCTCTGCCACGGGGCGGACGGCCTGGGAACCACCTCCGGCCACGACGTCGCCTTTCCTCCGGTCTGGGGTCCCCGATCCTACAACATGGGCGCGGGACTCGCCAAAGTCGGGAAACTCGCCGGATTCGTGAAGATGAACATGCCTCTCTCGAAGGGCGACACCCTTTCCGACCAGGAGGCCTGGGACGTGGCCGCCTATGTGGACAGCCAGCCCCGGCCCGCCGACCCCAGAAAATCCCGTTGACCCTGGCGGGGACCCGGCCTCCCCGCCCCTCCGATTGCCCTCTGTTCCTCAACGCGGTATGATTTGCCGGCGGTCTTTTCGCGACCGCCCATGTTCCGTTCCCGAAACCCTTACCCCCAGCCGCCGGAGTCTCTTTCCTGTGACCAACTTCCCTTCCCTGACCTTCGATCGGACCGGTCTTGAACGGGCCCGCGCCGGAGTCCGGGGGAGCTCCTTCTACCGCTCCTTCTCCCTCCTCGATGCCGAGGGACAGCGGGATCTTTTCGATTTCTATGTGTTCTGCCGCCTCGTCGACGATTTGGCCGACGAGCCCCGGGCCGACATCGATGTCTCGGCCCACCTCGAGGCCTGGGCCTTCGCCTTCGACCACGACTTCACACCCCCCAAAGGGTGGGAGGCCGAGCCTTTTTTTCTTCGGATCGTCGAGATTTCCCGCCGGCGGGGGATTCCTCCCTCTCTTTACGGAGACATCGTCCGGGGAATGCAGGAGGATCTCTCGGTGGTCAGGATCCCCGACATCCCCGCCCTCGAACGTTACTGCTACCGGGCGGCCGGGGCGGTCGGCCGCATCTGCGTCCCGATTTTCGGGGGAGATCTCGACCGGCTCGCCCCCTATGCCGACCGCCTGGGGGAGGCGTTCCAGCTCACGAACATCCTTCGGGACCTCCGCCAGGACGCGGAACGGAACCGCATCTATCTTCCGGCCGACCGGATGCGCCATTTCGGGGTGACGGACGAAGACGTCCTTGCGGGACGGATCCATGCCGGAATGGCCTCCCTTCTCGAAGAGATCTGGAACCGCTCCGAAGAAGACTACCGGGCGGCCGCCTCACTCCTTTCGGGACCGGAAGACCGCCGGACCATGATCGCCGCACGCGCGATGGAGACGGTCTACCACGCCCTTCACCGGAAGATCCGACGGTCAGGGTTCGACGTCTACAGAAAGCGGATCGGACTCGGACCGGTGGAAAAGGCCCGGGCCCTTTTCACCTTCTGGCGGGAGACGCGGATGGACCGATCAAGGATCCGGAAAGCCGGATCGTGAGCGGTCGTCCCCAGGTCATCGTGATGGGCGGGGGTCTTGCCGGAATCGCGGCCTGCGAGCGCCTCTCCCGGACCCCCTCCCGATCCTTCGACATTCTTCTCCTCGAAGGCCGCCCCCACCTTGGTGGGCGCGTCGGCTCCTACTACGATCCCGACATCGGTCGCGAGATCGACACCGGCCAGCATCTTTTCCTGTCCTGCTATACCGGAACACTGACCCTTCTCGAGGCCCTCGGGACCCGGTCGGGGCTGGTTTTCTACGACCGTCTCTATCTCCCTCTCTGGGACCGGGAACGGGGACTTCACCCTCTGGACATCCCGGGGAGCGACAATCCCGTCGCCCTGGCTGGCGGCCTTCTCCAGTACGAAGGCCTTCCCTTCCTCTCCCGGCTGGCCTTCCTGGCCCTGTCCCGCGCCGTCCCGAAAAACGACAATGACGTCGATCACCTCTCCGCCTACGAATTCCTTCTGAGGGCGGGACAAAGGGAAGAGGTCATCGAACGGTTCTGGGAACTGGTCATCCTCTCCGCCACCAATCTTCCCTCCCGACGGGTCAGCGCCGCCATCCTCGTGCGGATCCTCAAGGAGTCGCTCCTTCGGGGAGGTCGCCACTCCCGTCCCGGCTACAATGCCGTCCCTCTCTCGGAGCTTTTTGCCCTTCCGGCCATGTCGCTCTTCAAAAAACGCGGGGTGACGGTGCGGACCAAGACCCGCATCGTGGGATTCTCCGAGTCGCAGGGACGGGTGACGGGAGTCACCACCGCCCAGGAGGCGCTTCCTCTCGGCCGATCCGACCATCTTCTCTCGGCCTTGCCCCCCTGGGCCTTCGAGAAGATCGTCCCGCTCTCTCTCCACCAGACCCCCCTCGTTGACCAGATGAGCCGTCTCTCCTACGCCTCTCCGATTCTCTCCGTCAACCTTCTCTTCTCGGAGCCTGTCCGCCTGCCCCTCATCACGGGCTTCCACCAGTCGGCGGTGCACTGGATTTTCAACAGAGAGGCGATGGATCAGCGGCTGACCCCCGAAATCCGCCCCTGGTTCGACTGGTCCGTCCAGGTCGAAGACGATTTCTATCCCACGCGGGTCGCAAGCGCGACCGTCTCGGGGGCCGACGACCTGCTCGCCCTCCCGGACTCCGAACTCGGAGCCCTCTGCCTCGCGCATATCAAGAAGATCGATCCGACAACCCCCGCCTCCGTAAAGAGCGTCCGGGCCGTCCGCGACCGTTTTGCGACCCCCGTCCTCGGACCGGGGCAGAGCACCCTTCGCCCGGAGGCGCGGACCTCCCTCCCGAACCTGTGGATCGCCGGAGACACGACCGACACGGGACTTCCGGCCACCATGGAAGGAGCGATCCGGTCGGGCTACCGGGCCGCCGAGCTGATCCTCAAAGCCCTGGGGGAACGATGATCGATCTCGAAAGCTCCTATCGGCATTGCGCCCGGGCCGTCGAAAGCCACTACGAGAACTTTCCCGTGGCGTCGAGGCTTCTTCCCGCCTCCACCCGGCCTGCCATCGCGGCCATTTACGCCTTCGCCCGGGCCGCAGACGATTTCGCCGACGAGGAGCCGGACACCCGTCGGGCCCTCGAACTTCTGGGAGGATGGAGAGCCCTCCTCTACCGGGCGGCCGAAGGTCCTGTCGACCACCAGGTATTCCGGGCCCTCTCCGACGTCATCGCCCGGTACGAGGTGCCGGTGGAATGGCTCGACCACCTGATCATGGCCTTCGAACGAGACCGGAGGATCGTCCGCCACGAGACCTTCGAGGATCTCCTCGAATATTCGGTCCTTTCCGCCAATCCCGTCGGCCGCCTTCTCCTCTGGATCCACGGGATCCGCTCCGAATCCCTCTTCGCCCGCTCCGACGCCATCTGCACGGCGCTCCAGCTGGCGAATTTCTGGCAGGACATCGCCGTGGACTGGCAAAAGGGCCGGGTCTACGTCCCCCAGGAGGAGCTCCGGATCGCCGGCATCCCCGAAACGGCCCTGGCCGACCCCCTGAATACCGAGGAATTCCTCTCCTGCGAGCAGAGGCTCAAGGACCGGCTCTTCGCCTACACCGCCGGCCTGTTTTCCACGGGGATCCCCCTCCCCGCCGCCGTCGGAGGCCGGGTAGGACGCGAGCTCTCCCTCGTCTGGAAGGGGGGGGTCACCATCCTCAAAAAGGGCCGGGATCCCCGCCGGCGCCTTCTCGAACGCCCCGTTCTCACGAAGGGAACCTGGCTTGGCGCCCTCTTTCTCCCGGTATCCCGGAAGACACTCGACCGGACCCTCCTCGCCCTTCCCGACAGATCCGGAACGGAACGCCTCTTCGAACGCGGCCGGGCCGTCTACGAAGGGAAAGCCTCTTTTCCGTCCTGAAGGGTTCCCGGCCCCGGCTCCCCGAACGGTCCGAGGATCGCATCGTGGAGACGGGGCCGGAATTCCCGGATCCGGTTGTCGGTGCGGACGGGGTGGACCCGGTTGGTGAGAAGAACCACGATCCGCTCCTTTTGCCAGTCGATCCAGACGGAGGTCCCCGCATATCCCAGATGGCCGATCGAGGCCTCCGGCGTCATGAAACGACCGCTGGAAGAACCGGGGGTGGGGGTATCCCATCCGAGGGCCCATTCGAGACCCGGCTGACGGCTCCGGAAGAGATCGAGCCAGGGATCGGGGAAAAACCCTCCCCCCAGCCAGGGGCGGGCAAGCGCCCAGACGGCCCGGGCCGACCCGAAGAGCCCCGCGTGGCCCGAGACCCCCCCCAGAAGCCGGGCGTGCTCGTCATGAACCACCCCGGTGAAGGGGCGCCCCGACAAGGGATCCATTTCGGTCGAGGCCACCGGAACCCGCCCGGAGCGGACCGCCTCCGAAAGCGGCGAGTCCGGCGTCAGGAAATCGGCCCCCACGACCCCCAGGGGACCGGCGATCCTCTCCCGGTAAAGCCTCTCCAGCGGTTCCCCCCACACCCGTTCGAGGATCCATCCCAGGATCATGAATCCGAAATCGCTGTAGAGGGATTTTGCCCCCCGGGGTCCGGCGGGAGGAAGGGCCACGATCTGCCGGAGCATCTCCCGCTTGCGCTCTTCGGGAGAGAGCGAGAAGGCCACCCTCTCGTAGAGGGGGGCCCAGGCGCACAGGCCGGCCGAATGGCAGAGGAGTTCCCGGAGGGTCGCCCCTCCCGCGAAGGTTCCCGACATTTCGGGGAGAACATCGGCGGCCGTCATGGAAAGATCGAGACGGCCCCGGGCCACCGTCCGGAGAATCAGGGCTCCCGTCACCAGAGGCTTCGTGAGGGAGGCGAGATCGTACAGGGCCTCCGGGGTGGTGGCCGGACCGAGGGGAGGGGGAACCGTCCGGAGGTGTCCCGCCGCTACCTCCCCAATGATCCTTTCCCGGTCTCCCCAGAGGGCGACCCCTCCCGGAAAGATCCCTTCGGAGACCCCCGTCTCCATGAGCCTTCTCACCCTCTCCTCTCCCTGGCTCCCCCTCACGGCCTTCTCCCTTTCCGTTTCCTTTCCCTGTCCCGCCACTTGATGTCCCTTTCCGGATTTTTCATGGATTCCGGCCCGGTCTCCCCTGTATAATGAAGGCAATGGCTGGCCCTGTACAATCCCGGGGTACCCCTATCTTTTTGTCCTGGGGGCCTCTGGCCCTTCAATCGCCCCTTGGCTTTACCAAATATCCGGAGGATTCCGACGTGACGACACCCCCCCATGATATCGCCCTGTTCTTCGAACACCAGTTCGGAACCTCTCCCCGCCTTCTCGAGGGGGTGCTGGGATCGGCCGTTCTCTCCCCGGCGGTGGACGACGCCGATCTCTACTTCGAGTACACCGTCCGGGAGCATTACAGCCTCGAGGACGGCATCGTGAAGAAGGCCGGCCAGGACGTGAGCCAGGGGGTCGGGGCCCGGATCGTCTCGGGAGAGCGGACCGGATTCGCCTTCACCGAGGAATTCGACCCGAAGGCTCTGACACGGGCGGTGGAGTCGGCGCGAAGAATCGCGGACCGGGAAGGAAATCCCGCCCCGGTCTCGGTCTCCCGCCCCGGACGGCCGGCGGCCGATCTCTATCCCGCAACGGATCTCACCCTCGACCGGCCCGTCCCGGAGAAGATCGCCGTCCTCGAGACCCTGGACCGCCTGGCCCGGGCCGAAAACAGCAAAATCGTCCAGGTCATGGCCTCGCTGGCCTCGGAGATCAAGACCATCCAGGTCGTCCGTAAAGACGGAACCATCGTCGCCGACCGGATTCCCCTGACCCGGATCAACCTCTCGGTCATCGCCCAGGAGGGAGGAAACCGGCAGACCGGAACCTTCGGATGGGGGGGACGGACGGACTATGCCGGCCTGGTCACTCCGGAGCGGCTGTCCCATGCGGCCCGGGAGGCCGCCCGGCAGGCCCTGGTGAACCTCTCCGCCCGCCCCTGCCCCTCGGGAACGATGGATGTGGTCCTGGGCCCCGGCTGGCCGGGGATTCTCCTGCACGAGGCGATCGGCCACGGCCTCGAGGGGGACTTCAACCGGAAGGGAACCTCGGCCTTCTCCGGGCGCCTCGGAGAACGGGTGGCCTCTCCCCTCTGCACCATCATCGACGACGGCACGATCCCCGGCCGGAGGGGATCCCTCAATGTCGACGACGAGGGAACGCCGACCCAGCGGACCGTCCTCATCGAAAACGGCATCCTCCGGGGATACCTCCAGGACCGCCAGAACGCCCGGCTCATGGGGACACGGTCGACAGGGAACGGGCGCCGGGAATCCTATGCCCATCCCGTCATGCCCCGGATGACCAACACCGTCATGCTGGCCGGGGAGTCCGATCCGGGAGAGATCCTCTCCTCCCTCGAGCGGGGGATCTATGCGGTGAACTTCGGCGGCGGCCAGGTGGACATCACCTCCGGCAAGTTCGTCTTTTCGATGTCCGAGGCCTACTACGTCGAGAACGGGAAGATCCTCTATCCGGTCAAGGGGGCGACCCTGATCGGCAACGGTCCGGACGTCCTGACCAAGGTCCGGATGGTGGGCAGCGACATGGCCCTCGACACTGGCGTGGGAACCTGCGGAAAGGACGGCCAGTCCGTCCCCGTGGGGGTGGGTCTCCCCACCCTCCGGGTGGACGGGATCACCGTCGGCGGAACCCACTGACCGAACATGACCGAAGAAGGAGAGCCAGTGAGCACAGCGATCAGGGATTTCGACAGCGGCCAGGAGGCGGTGGCCCATATTCTGGAGGCGGCGAAACGCGCGGGAGCCACCTCGGCCGACGCCCTCTATGTCTGGACCGACGAGGAAAACGTCACCGTCCGCAAGGGAGCCCTGGAAAAGATCCAGGCCTCCCAGAGCCAGGGTCTGGGGATCCGGGTCTTCGTAGGCCAGGCCCAGTCCTCGATTTCGACCCGGGATCTCTCCCGGCAGCACATCGACGAGTTGGTGGCCCGGGCGGTGGCCATGGCCCGCCATACCGCCGCCGACCCCTACGCCGGCCTTCCGGAGGAACTGTCTCCCCCCGCCGCAGATCCGGAGATCCTCTTTCCTCCGGAGACGGAGGTTCCGACGCGGGAGGAGCTCTTCGACCGGGCCCGGATCGCGGAGGAGGCGGCCCTGTCCCACGACCCCCGGATCACCAACTCAGAGGGGGCCGACTGTGCCCGCTCCCAGGCCCGGATCGTCTTCGGCAACACCCTGGGGTTTCTGGGAGGATACCGGAAAAGTTCCTACTCCCTTTCCTGTTCGGTGATCGCGACCGAAGGGGATTCGATGGAACGGGACTACTGGTATGTGGCAGGCCCCCTCTGGGAGGTGACGAAGGATCCGGGCGCCGTGGGAACGAAGGCCGCCCGGAGGACCGTCTCCCGGCTCCATGCGCGTCGGGTTCCGACCGGCTCCTATCCCGTCCTCTTCGACCCGGAGACCGCCCGGAGCCTGATCGGCCACTTCGCGGGGGCCATCTCCGGCTCGGCCCTCTACCGGAATGCCACCTACCTGAAGGACCGGGAGGGGACCGCCGTCATGTCGGAGAAGGTGACCCTCCGGGAAGACCCCTTCATTCCCGGAGGCCTGGGAAGCCGGCCCTTCGACGGGGAAGGCCTCCCCACCCGCAAAAAAACACTCGTCGACCGGGGAATCCTGACTACCTACCTCTTCGACACCTATTCGGCCCGGAAGATGCGGCGGCACTCCACGGGAAACGCCGTCCGCTCCCTTGGCGACGGGCCGGGAGTCGGCGTCACGAACCTGGTCGTGGCTCCGGGCCCCCGATCCCTGGACGAACTGGTTTCCGGCCTGTCCGAAGGGCTCCTCGTCACCGAGCTGATCGGTTTCGGAGTCAACACGGTGACGGGAGACTATTCCAGGGGGGCCTTCGGATACTGGATCAAAAACGGGACGATCCTCCATCCCGTCTCGGAAATCACCATCGCGGGCACCCTCGACGATCTGTACCGGGGGATCGTGGAGGTCGGCTCGGATCTCGAGATCCGCTCCTCCGTCAACACCCCCTCCCTCCTGGTCGAGGGGCTGCGGATCGCGGGAGAATGACCAGCCGGAAAAAAAGGCCCGCACAGCGACCCCGATCAACGCCTTCTTCCGAAGAGATCCGGCACCCGGGCCTTCGATCCGGTCCGGCCGGTCCTCTTCGGGCCCCTTCCCTCACCTCTCGCGCCGACCCGAAGTCTCAAAGAGCGGTGAAGAAGGGCTCGCCCCGGAACCGGACCATCTTCGGATCCCTCCTGACGGCCTTTCGAAACCGGGAAGGAACGATTCTCCCCTTTTTCGGCCACCGGGTCACGAACGCCTGCACGGAGTCGGCGAACAACCGAAACCGGGCTGTCCGGAGGATGGAGAAGGTGTCGGGGAGTTCCCCCGTGTTGGGGGATGACAAGTTCCGCCCTTTTCTGTAGTATGCGGCGTTCGGTTTTTCGGCTTCCGACCTCCCAGCAGAATGGACGGCATGCTCTCCGACCCCCACGACAGGTTTTTCAAGTCGAGCTTTGGCCAGATCGCGCTCGTCCGGGATCTTCTCCGGGGATTTCTTCCCGAGCCGGTCCGGAAGGCGCTCGACATCGACAGC